>NZ_QGAJ01000044.1:0-533 GCF_005233615.1 Pseudomonas sp. CFBP13528 | reverse complement strand
TTGTCGATGGTGTCGTTGATCGTGGTGGTTGCGCCATTGCCAGCAACTTCCAGCTTCTCGAAGTTGCCGCCAGTCGCTTCAGTGATCTGGACGGTCTGAGTGCTCTTGTCGATAAACACGTCATCGCTTGGAGCAGGCACGGTCACGGTGCCGACGGTGTCGCCAGCCTTGATGGTGATGTTCGAACCGTTATCGAGTTTCAGCGTGACGTCAGTACCGGCCTTATTGCTTAAGGTCGCTGTGTAGGTGATCTGGCCACCTTCGTTAACAGCATTTGGTGCGGTCAGCGTGACAGTCGTAGTGTTGTCAGTACCTGGGGTATCAGTCACGGTGGTGTTAACCGGCGTGGTGCCTGGAACCAGATTTTCGAAATGCTCGCCACCGGTCACGCCTTTGATAGCGGTGGTGACGGTTTGGTCGCCCTTGTACACATCATCCGGCGCAACAACCGAAACACTGGCGCTCGATTGGTTTACACCGATAGTAATGCTCTGGCCGTTATCCAACGTCACGGTCAACGGGTTGGTGATGTT
>NZ_QGAJ01000043.1:0-675 GCF_005233615.1 Pseudomonas sp. CFBP13528 | reverse complement strand
CACCTTCGTTAACAGCATTTGGCGCGGTCAGCGTGACGGTAGTGGTGTTGTCGGTGCCCGGAGTATCAGTAACGGTGGTATTAACCGGCGCGGTACCAGGCACCAAATTCTCGAAGTGCTCGCCACCCGTGACGGTCTGAATAGCAGCGGTGACGGTTTGATCACCCTTGTACGCATCATCAGGCGCAACAAGCGAAACGCTACCGCTCGACTGATTCACACCGATAGTGATGCTCTGGCCGTTATCGAGCGTGACGGTCAGCGGATTGGTGAGGTTAGTCACCGGCGTACCGTTCTTATCCACAAGGCTGGCGGTGTAAACGATGTTGCCGCCTTCACCAACGGTGTTGGTTGCAGTCAGGACTACATCAACTTTGTCGATGGTGTCATTGATCGTAGTGGTCGCGCCGTTGCCTGCAACTTCCAGCTTCTCGAAGTTGCCGCCAGTGGTCTCAGTGATCTGGACAGTCTGCGTGCTCTTGTCGATAAACACATCATCGGTAGGCGCAGGCACGGTCACGGTGCCGACGGTGTCGCCAGCCTTGATGGTGATCGACGAGCCATTATCGAGTTTCAGCGTGACGTCAGTACCGGCCTTGTTGCTCAAGGTCGCGGTGTAAGTAATCTGACCACCTTCATTCGCCTGGGCCGGAGCCGTCAGGGTAACGGTGGTGG
>NZ_QGAJ01000042.1:0-813 GCF_005233615.1 Pseudomonas sp. CFBP13528 | reverse complement strand
CAGCGGTGACTGTGCCGCTCGATTGGTTCACACCGATAGTGATGCTTTGGCCGTTATCCAACGCTACGGTCAACGGGTTGGTGATGTTCGTCACCGGCGCGCCGTTTTTATCCACAAGGCTGGCGGTGTAAACGATGTTGCCGCCTTCGCCGACGGTGGTGGTGGCGGTCAGGACTACATCGACCTTGTCGATAGTGTCGTTGATCGTTGTCGTTGCACCGCTGCCCGCCACTTCCAGCTTCTCGAAGTTGCCGCCAGTGGTTTCGGTGATCTGAACAGTCTGGGTGCTCTTATCGATGAACACATCATCGGAAGGTGCAGGCACAGTCACTGTGCCGACGGTATCGCCGGCTTTGATGGTGATCGATGAGCCATTATCCAGCTTCAAAGTTACGTCAGTACCGGCCTTGTTGCTCAAGGTCGCGGTGTACGTAATCTGTCCACCTTCACTCTCCTGGGCCGGAGCCGTCAGGGTGACGGTAGTGGTGTTATCAGTGCCTGGGGTATCAGTAACGGTGGTGTTAACCGGCGTGGTGCCTGGAACCAGATTTTCGAAATGCTCGCCACCGGTCACGCCTTTGATAGCGGTGGTGACGGTTTGGTCGCCCGTGTACACATCATCCGGCGCAACAACCGAAACACTGGCGCTCGATTGGTTTACACCGATAGTGATGCTCTGGCCGTTATCCAACGTCACGGTCAGCGGATTGGTGATGTTGGTCACTGGCGCGCCGTTCTTATCCACAAGGCTGGCGGTGTAAACGATGTTGCCGCCTTCGCCGACGGTGGTAGTGGCGGTCAGGACTACATCAA
>NZ_QGAJ01000041.1:0-917 GCF_005233615.1 Pseudomonas sp. CFBP13528 | reverse complement strand
AAAGTAACCAAATGTATGGTCAGCCCACCTTTTGCTATCCAGTCACGATGAACGGTAAATCAGGCTTGCGCTAATGTATTCGGGCTCCATGTGAGCGCGGGTACACGCTCGGCCCTTGATGAGTATTCGCTCCTGCCTGTCCTGAAAAGGGCTTCAGCTTAGAAAGCTATTTTGCTTACCAGGTTCTCAGCCAGGGTATCTGCCGTTTATCGCCATCAATTACTGACGTCGCAAAAGCTGGTGGTAAAACCGGATTACGCGGTGGCATGCCCGTTGTAGGTGCCACCTTTGGTCAATAGCGCCCAGACAATCCTGGCCATTTTATTAGCCAGTGCACAGGCAACTTTGTTGAGTGGTTTTCGGGCCAATAGGTTTCTAGCCCAGACTCCAAGGGCATCGTTTCGTTTATCAATTCGGTAAAGCAGGGTTTGGGCACCTTGCATCAACAAGGTTCGCAAATACTTATCGCCCCGCTTGCTTATGCCCAACAGTGTGGTTTGGCCTCCGGTCGAGTATTGCCGTGGCACCAATCCCAGCGAAGCCGAAAAATCTCGGGACGATTTATATATCGAAGCGTCCCCGACATCGGCCACCAGCGCGCTAGCGATGAGGGGGCCGATGCCGGGGATGCTCTGTAATCTTTTGCCGGCGTCACTCCCATTTACTTGCTGCTTGATCTCGGTATCCAGCGCTTTGATTTCGCTGGTCAATTGACGAATGTCATCAAGCATCCGACTAATGGCCTGCTGCAGGAGCAGAGGTAGATTGTGCTCTTCCATCAATGCAGGAACCCGCTCCAACGCGGCATAGCCGGTGGGAAAGATAACGCCAAACTCAAGTAAGAACCCGTGCACCTGGTTGATCACCCCGGTGCGTCGACTCACCAGTGATTTACGCAGTTTATGCACGGTCGACAG
>NZ_QGAJ01000040.1:0-1243 GCF_005233615.1 Pseudomonas sp. CFBP13528 | reverse complement strand
TGAACTGGTCAAGTAATCTTGGACACTGATTAAGGTTCACGCCGCCAACCTTTCCTTCACGACCGGCGACCGGTAGTCGTTGTAGCTATGAGGCCTGCTGATGTTGTAGCGCGAGACATAGCGCTGCACGTCTGCTCGGGCCTCATGTTCCAGTTTGTAGCCCGTTTCAGGCACCCACTCTGATTTCAAGCTGCCAAAGAAACGCTCCATCGGGGCGTTGTCCCAGCATTCGCCTTTACGGCTCATACTCTGCCTAAACCCCTGTTTCAGCAGCTCGTTTCGGAATTTATGACTGGTGTACTGACAACCTTGGTCAGAATGAAACAACACATCCTGGGGATGGCCGCGTAGCTCAACCGCCATGCGTAGCGCTTCGCAGGTCAGGTTGGCATCAGAAATCATCGAGAACGACCAGCCCACGATCCTGCGAGCGTACAAATCCAGAACGGCGGCGAAGTACATCCACCGCTTGCCGACCTTGATATATGTCACGTCGCCACACCACACCTGATTAACCGCCGTCACATCAAATTTTCGCTTGAGCACGTGCGGCGCCACCAAGGCCTCCACGCCCGGCGACCTGTACTTATGGCGCCTGCGCTGACGGCTGGCGATGCCAGCTTCGCGCATCAAACTGCGAGCCATATAACGCCCGATACGATGCCCTTTGGCTTGTAGCTCCTTGGACAACGTACGTGCACCGGCCGACTCTCTGGACGCCTTGTGGTGCCTGATCAGCGCGGCTTTGAGCTTATCCCTCTCAGGATTTGCTCTGCCTTGGCGCTGGCGCCAGGCGTAGAAGCTACTGCGGTTGACCCCAAACGCCTGGCAACACCTTTTAACGCCGTACTGCTCGTCCAGCTCATCGATCAACGTGAATGATCTTTGGCGTCCAAAAGCAGGAGAGCACTGGCCTTTTTTAGAATTTCGATATCCAAGTCTTTCTCTCTGAGCAGAGCTTTGAGCCTCTGGATTTCTCGTTGATCAGCAGTAATCGCCTTGGCCCCTACCGGGGTCGAGCCCAAGCGTTCTTTTTGCACTTGATCGACCCAGCGGCGCAGGGCTGTGGGGCCGATATCCAGGGTGGCACACACCTCGGTAACCGGCTGACCTTCATCCAACACCATGCTGGCAGCCTTGAGCTTGAACTCACTCGAATAAGATTTACGCATAACCAAACACCTCAGATTTGGGCGCTATCATAGCGCCCGATTGAAGTGTCCAAAATCATTAGGCCAGTTCA
>NZ_QGAJ01000039.1:0-1303 GCF_005233615.1 Pseudomonas sp. CFBP13528 | reverse complement strand
GGTATGACTCACCCACATGGGTTACAAATCAGTTCACGCACATAGGTAACAGTTTTTAACTGGCAGGGTCGATTTCGCGAGGATCTGACCATGCCCTGGAAAGAGCTGAAACCTATGGACCTTAAAGTAATGTTCATTGCCGATTACCTGTCCCAGAAGCACAGCCTTAGCCAGCTGTGCCGGGACTATGAGGTCAGCCGCAAGACTGGGTATAAGTGGATCAGGCGTTACGAGGCAGAGGGCCCGAGTGGGCTTGATGAACGTAGCCGCTGCCGCCACAACCAAACCTACGTGGTGCCCTTGGCTGTGAAACAGGCAATCGTTGAATTTCGCTTAAGTGGCGAGACGATCCCCGGCCCGAAAAAGATTCAGAATAGCCTCATACAGCGTTTCCCAGATCAGGATCCGCCCTCGAAGACGACCATTTACAACATTCTCAAGGCAGCTGATTTGATTACCCCCAAGCCATTGCGCCGACGGGTGGCTGTGTATCCCAAGCCTTTACGCAAGGCAGAAAATCCCAACCAGTTGTTCAGCGCTGATTACAAGGGCCAATACCTGACCGGAGCAGGGATTTGGTGTTATCCGCTGACGATCATGGATCATGCCAGCCGGTTTTTGCTGGCGTGCCAGAGCATGAGCAGCACCAATCTGAAGGAAACCCAGCAAACCTTCGAAAGGGTTTTTCGCGAATACGGCCTGCCAGAGCGTATTCGTACTGACAATGGGATACCGTTTGCCAGCACCAGTCGTGCAGGGCTGTCACAGCTGTCGATTTGGTGGATGAGACTTGGGATCATTCCTGAGAGGATCGAGCCAGGTCGCCCAGATCAGAATGGGCGGCATGAGCGCATGCACCGGACGCTGAAAAGTACATTACCTCACCCGTCGGCAATTGCGTGGGAAGCCCAGCAGCGACACTTTGATCGCTTCCTGCAGCACTACAATTACGAGCGTGGACATGAGGCGCTTGGCCAGAAAACGCCTGCTGCTTGCTATACGCCTTCAACTCGAATGTACCCAGAGACGCTACCGGAAATGATCTATGCGAGTCATATTGAGAGTTACCTGGCCGACAGTAGCGGAATCATCAATCGAGGAGGCATGCGGGTTTATGTTGGCAATCTACTTTGTCACCAGACCATCGGAATGGAGATGATCGGTGATGGGGTATGGAATGTAATCTTCGGTCCTGTGATCTTGGGCCATGTGAATGCGAGAGATGCAAAGAACGGTTATGTCTCAATCAAAGTGTCACCTATGTGAGTGCACTTTTTTGTAACCCATGTGGTTGACCCGTACA
>NZ_QGAJ01000038.1:0-1534 GCF_005233615.1 Pseudomonas sp. CFBP13528 | reverse complement strand
CAGCCTACCACCTTAAACTTGGACAACCAACGCCAAGCTGGCCTAGCCTTCTCCGTCCCTCCATCGCAATAACCAGAAGTACAGGAATATTAACCTGTTTTCCATCGACTACGCTTTTCAGCCTCGCCTTAGGGACCGACTAACCCTGCGTCGATTAACGTTGCGCAGGAAACCTTGGTCTTTCGGCGTGGGTGTTTTTCACACCCATTGTCGTTACTCATGTCAGCATTCGCACTTCTGATACCTCCAGCAAGCTTCTCAACTCACCTTCACAGGCTTACAGAACGCTCCTCTACCGCATCACTTGCGTGATACCCGTAGCTTCGGTGTATGGTTTGAGCCCCGTTACATCTTCCGCGCAGGCCGACTCGACTAGTGAGCTATTACGCTTTCTTTAAAGGGTGGCTGCTTCTAAGCCAACCTCCTAGCTGTCTAAGCCTTCCCACATCGTTTCCCACTTAACCATAACTTTGGGACCTTAGCTGACGGTCTGGGTTGTTTCCCTTTTCACGACGGACGTTAGCACCCGCCGTGTGTCTCCCATGCTCGGCACTTGTAGGTATTCGGAGTTTGCATCGGTTTGGTAAGTCGGGATGACCCCCTAGCCGAAACAGTGCTCTACCCCCTACAGTGATACATGAGGCGCTACCTAAATAGCTTTCGAGGAGAACCAGCTATCTCCGAGCTTGATTAGCCTTTCACTCCGATCCACAGGTCATCCGCTAACTTTTCAACGGTAGTCGGTTCGGTCCTCCAGTTAGTGTTACCCAACCTTCAACCTGCCCATGGATAGATCGCCCGGTTTCGGGTCTATTCCCAGCGACTAGACGCCCTATTAAGACTCGCTTTCGCTACGCCTCCCCTATTCGGTTAAGCTCGCCACTGAAAATAAGTCGCTGACCCATTATACAAAAGGTACGCAGTCACCCAACAAAGTGGGCTCCCACTGCTTGTACGCATACGGTTTCAGGATCTATTTCACTCCCCTCTCCGGGGTTCTTTTCGCCTTTCCCTCACGGTACTAGTTCACTATCGGTCAGTCAGTAGTATTTAGCCTTGGAGGATGGTCCCCCCATATTCAGACAAAGTTTCTCGTGCTCCGTCCTACTCGATTTCATGACTAAGAGATTTTCGCGTACAGGGCTATCACCCACTATGGCCGCACTTTCCAGAGCGTTCCGCTAATCTCAAAGCCACTTAAGGGCTAGTCCCCGTTCGCTCGCCACTACTAAGGGAATCTCGGTTGATTTCTTTTCCTCAGGGTACTTAGATGTTTCAGTTCCCCTGGTTCGCCTCTTACGCCTATGTATTCAGCGTAAGATAACCATCTTATGATGGCTGGGTTCCCCCATTCAGACATCTCCGGATCAAAGTCTGTTTGCCGACTCCCCGAAGCTTTTCGCAGGCTACCACGTCTTTCATCGCCTCTGACTGCCAAGGCATCCACCGTATGCGCTTCTTCACTTGACCATATAACCCCAAGCAATCTGGTTATACTGTGAAGACAACATTCGCCGAAAATTCGAATTTCTCG
>NZ_QGAJ01000037.1:0-1545 GCF_005233615.1 Pseudomonas sp. CFBP13528 | reverse complement strand
CCGTCCAGATCACTGAAGCGACTGGCGGCAACTTCGAGAAGCTGGAAGTTGCTGGCAATGGCGCAACCACCACGATCAACGACACCATCGACAAGGTCGATGTGGTTCTGACCGCAACCACTACCGTCGGCGAAGGCGGCAACATCGTCTACACCGCCAGCCTTGTGGATAAAAACGGCGCGCCGGTGACTAACGTCACCAATCCGCTGACCGTCACCTTGGATAACGGCCAGAGCATCACCATTGGTGTAAATCAGTCGAGCGGCAGCGTTTCGGTTGTGGCGCCGGATGACGTGTACAAGGGCGATCAAACCGTCACGACCGCCATCAAAGGTGTGACCGGTGGCGAGCACTTCGAAAACCTGGTGCCTGGCACCGCGCCAGTTAACACCACCGTGACTGATACTCCGGGCACCGACAACACCACCACCGTTACCCTGACAGCTCCGGCACAGGCGAACGAAGGTGGCCAGATCACGTACACCGCTACGCTCTCCAATAAAGCAGGCAGCGACGTCACGTTGAAGTTGGATAACGGCTCATCGATCACCATCAAAGCTGGCGATACTGTCGGCACCGTGACCGTGCCAGCGCCTACCGATGATGTGTTTATCGACAAGAGCACTCAGACCGTCCAGATCACTGAAGCGACTGGCGGCAACTTTGAGAAGTTGGAAGTTGCTGGCAACGGTGCGACCACCACGATCAATGACACCATCGACAAGGTCGATGTAGTTCTGACTGCAACCAACACCGTCGGCGAAGGCGGCAACATCGTTTACATCGCCAGCCTTGTGGATAAAAACGGCGTACCGGTGACGAACATCACCAACCCGTTGACCGTCACCTTGGATAACGGCCAAAGCATCACCATCGGTGTGAACCAATCGAGCGGTAGCATTTCTGTTGTTGCGCCTGATGATGTGTACAAGGGCGACCAAACCGTCACCGCTGCTATTCAGACCGTCACGGGTGGCGAGCACTTCGAGAATTTGGTGCCAGGCACCGCGCCGGTTAATACAACCGTGACTGATACTCCAGGCACCGACAACACCACTACCGTCACGCTGACCGCGCCAAATGCTGTTAACGAAGGTGGGCAAATCACGTATACCGCGACTTTGAGTAATAAGGCCGGTAGTGACGTCACGCTGAAACTCGATAACGGATCGTCGATCACTATCAAAGCCGGTGAAACCGTCGGCACTGTGACCGTCCCTGCGCCAACCGATGACGTGTTCATCGATAAGAGCACGCAGACGGTCAAGATCACCGACGCAACGGGCGGCAACTTCGAGAAGCTGGAAGTTGCAGGCAACGGTGCGACCACCACGATCAACGACACCATCGACAAGGTCGATGTGGTTCTGACCGCCACTACTACCGTCGGCGAAGGCGGCAACATCGTCTACACCGCCAGCCTTGTGGATAAAAACGGCGCGCCGGTGACGAACATCACCAACCCGTTGACCGTGACGTTGGATAACGGCCAGAGCATTACTATCGGTGTAAACCAATCGAGCGCCAGTGTTTCGGTTGTTGCGC
>NZ_QGAJ01000036.1:0-1644 GCF_005233615.1 Pseudomonas sp. CFBP13528 | reverse complement strand
GGAATTTAATCTTGACGATGACCTACTCTCACATGGGGAAACCCCACACTACCATCGGCGATGCATCGTTTCACTGCTGAGTTCGGGATGGGATCAGGTGGTTCCAATGCTCTATGGTCGTCAAGAAATTCGGGTACTGAGTCGTGGCCTGATGGCCTCGCTTCAGCAAATTGGGTATGTGACAGCTGTCGGTGTTTTGTGAGCGTCGAACTTTCGGTTCATCTCGTCTTCACACACCGCAATCTGATGCTCGTTAGAGTAGTCAAATTGCTTGGGTGTTATATGGTCAAGCCTCACGGGCAATTAGTATTGGTTAGCTCAACGCCTCACAGCGCTTACACACCCAACCTATCAACGTCGTAGTCTTCGACGGCCCTTCAGGGAACTCAAGGTTCCAGTGAGATCTCATCTTGAGGCTAGTTTCCCGCTTAGATGCTTTCAGCGGTTATCTATTCCGAACATAGCTACCCGGCAATGCCACTGGCGTGACAACCGGAACACCAGAGGTTCGTCCACTCCGGTCCTCTCGTACTAGGAGCAGCCCCTCTCAAATCTCAAACGTCCACGGCAGATAGGGACCGAACTGTCTCACGACGTTCTAAACCCAGCTCGCGTACCACTTTAAATGGCGAACAGCCATACCCTTGGGACCGGCTTCAGCCCCAGGATGTGATGAGCCGACATCGAGGTGCCAAACACCGCCGTCGATATGAACTCTTGGGCGGTATCAGCCTGTTATCCCCGGAGTACCTTTTATCCGTTGAGCGATGGCCCTTCCATACAGAACCACCGGATCACTAAGACCTACTTTCGTACCTGCTCGACGTGTCTGTCTCGCAGTCAAGCGCGCTTTTGCCTTTATACTCTACGACCGATTTCCGACCGGTCTGAGCGCACCTTCGTACTCCTCCGTTACTCTTTAGGAGGAGACCGCCCCAGTCAAACTACCCACCATACACTGTCCTCGATCCGGATAACGGACCTGAGTTAGAACCTCAAAGTTGCCAGGGTGGTATTTCAAGGTTGGCTCCACGCAGACTGGCGTCCACGCTTCAAAGCCTCCCACCTATCCTACACAAGCAAATTCAAAGTCCAGTGCAAAGCTATAGTAAAGGTTCACGGGGTCTTTCCGTCTAGCCGCGGATACACTGCATCTTCACAGCGATTTCAATTTCACTGAGTCTCGGGTGGAGACAGCGCCGCCATCGTTACGCCATTCGTGCAGGTCGGAACTTACCCGACAAGGAATTTCGCTACCTTAGGACCGTTATAGTTACGGCCGCCGTTTACCGGGGCTTCGATCAAGAGCTTCGCGTTAGCTAACCCCATCAATTAACCTTCCGGCACCGGGCAGGCGTCACACCCTATACGTCCACTTTCGTGTTTGCAGAGTGCTGTGTTTTTAATAAACAGTCGCAGCGGCCTGGTATCTTCGACCGGCATGAGCTTACGGAGCAAGTCCTTCACCCTCACCGGCGCACCTTCTCCCGAAGTTACGGTGCCATTTTGCCTAGTTCCTTCACCCGAGTTCTCTCAAGCGCCTTGGTATTCTCTACCCAACCACCTGTGTCGGTTTGGGGTACGGTTCCTGGTTACCTGAAGCTTAGAAGCTTTTCTTGGAAGCATGGCATCAACCACTTCGTC
>NZ_QGAJ01000034.1:0-2328 GCF_005233615.1 Pseudomonas sp. CFBP13528 | reverse complement strand
GCGCAACAACCGAAACACTGGCGCTCGATTGGTTTACACCGATAGTAATGCTCTGGCCGTTATCCAACGTCACGGTCAACGGGTTGGTGATGTTAGTTACCGGCGCGCCGTTTTTATCCACAAGGCTGGCGGTGTAAACGATGTTGCCGCCTTCGCCGACGGTAGTAGTGGCGGTCAGAACCACATCGACCTTGTCGATGGTGTCGTTGATCGTGGTGGTCGCACCGTTGCCTGCAACTTCCAGCTTCTCGAAGTTGCCGCCCGTTGCGTCGGTAATTTTGACCGTCTGCGTGCTCTTGTCGATGAACACGTCATCGCTTGGCGCTGGGACGGTTACTGCGCCGGCGGTATCGCCCGCTTTAATCGTGATGCTCGAACCGTTGTCCAGCTTCAGAGTGACGTCGCTGCCTGCTTTATTGGAGAGCGTAGCGGTGTACGTGATCTGGCCACCTTCGTTCGCCTGTGCCGGAGCTGTCAGGGTAACGGTGGTGGTGTTGTCGGTGCCCGGAGTATCAGTCACGGTGGTGTTAACTGGCGCGGTGCCAGGCACCAGGTTTTCGAAGTGCTCGCCACCAGTGACAGTCTTGATAGCAGTGGTGACGGTCTGATCGCCTTTGNTGGTGATGCTCTGGCCGTTATCCAACGCTACGGTCAACGGATTGGTGATGTTAGTCACCGGCGTACCGCTCTTATCCACAAGGCTGGCGGTGTAAACAATGTTGCCGCCTTCGCCGACGGTGGTAGTGGCGGTCAGGACTACATCAACTTTGTCGATGGTGTCATTGATCGTGGTGGTTGCGCCGTTGCCAGCAACTTCCAGCTTCTCGAAGTTGCCGCCAGTCGCTTCAGTGATCTGGACGGTCTGAGTGCTCTTGTCGATAAACACGTCATCGCTTGGAGCAGGCACGGTCACGGTGCCGACGGTGTCGCCAGCCTTGATGGTGATGTTCGAACCGTTATCGAGTTTCAGCGTGACGTCAGTACCGGCCTTATTGCTTAAGGTCGCTGTGTAGGTGATCTGTCCGCCTTCGCTAACAGCATTCGGTGCGGTCAGTGTGACAGTCGTGGCGTTATCAGTACCTGGGGTATCAGTCACGGTTGTAGTGACTTTGTCGGTACCTGGAACGAGATTTTCGAAGTGCTCGCCGCCAGTGACGGTTTGAATAGCAGTGGTGACGGTCTGGTCGCCCTTATACACGTCATCCGGCGCAACAACCGAAACGCTGGCGCTCGATTGGTTTACACCGATAGTGATGCTCTGGCCGTTATCGAGCGTGACGGTCAGCGGGTTGGTGATGTTCGTCACCGGTACGCCGTTTTTATCCACAAGACTGGCGGTGTAAACGATGTTGCCGCCTTCGCCGACGGTGGTGGTTGCAGTCAGAACTACATCGACCTTGTCGATGGTGTCATTGATCGTGGTGGTCGCACCGTTGCCAGCAACTTCCAACTTCTCAAAGTTGCCGCCCGTTGCGTCGGTAATTTTGACCGTCTGCGTGCTCTTGTCGATGAACACGTCATCGCTTGGTGCAGGGACGGTCACAGTGCCGACGGTGTCGCCGGCTTTGATGGTGATGTTTGAGCCATTATCCAGCTTCAAAGTTACGTCAGTACCGGCCTTGTTGCTCAAGGTCGCGGTGTAAGTAATCTGACCACCTTCATTCGCCTGAGCCGGAGCCGTCAGGGTAACGGTGGTGGTGTTGTCGGTGCCTGGAGTATCAGTCACGGTGGTGTTAACTGGCGTGGTGCCAGGCACCAGATTTTCGAAGTGCTCGCCACCGGTGACATCCTTGATGGCGGTCGTGACGGTTTGATCGCCTTTATAGACGTCGTCTGGTGCCACAGCGGTGACTGTGCCGCTCGATTGGTTCACACCGATAGTGATGCTTTGGCCGTTATCCAACGCTACGGTCAACGGGTTGGTGATGTTCGTCACCGGCGCGCCGTTTTTATCCACAAGGCTGGCGGTGTAGACGATATTGCCGCCTTCGCCGACGGTGGTGGTGGCGGTCAGGACTACATCGACCTTGTCGATAGTGTCGTTGATCGTTGTCGTTGCACCGTTGCCCGCCACTTCCAGCTTCTCGAAGTTGCCGCCATTGGTTTCGGTGATCTGAACAGTCTGGGTGCTCTTATCGATGAACACATCATCGGAAGGTGCAGGCACAGTCACTGTGCCGACGGTATCGCCGGCTTTGATGGTGATCGATGAGCCATTATCCAGCTTCAAAGTTACGTCAGTACCGGCCTTGTTGCTCAAGGTCGCGGTGTAAGTAATCTGACCACCTTCATTCGCCTGGGCCGGAGCCGTCAGGGTAACGGTGGTGG
>NZ_QGAJ01000033.1:0-3390 GCF_005233615.1 Pseudomonas sp. CFBP13528 | reverse complement strand
TTCAGGCAGCAAATTCGCTGCCAGCCGTTGAAACGGAACTGCCCTATGCGATTATCGAGCACGCTGCGAACAACAGCGTGCTGTATCCCATTGACGCCCGTGATGGCACGACGGCCACGCTGACGCTGCCGACCAACGCCACTGATGTCATGTTCTACATGGCGGTCAAGGGGCAGGACGAGCCGAGTTTCGAGCCGGTATCTGTCGAAAATGGCGTCAATGTCGTCGGCATTCCTCCACAGTGGATCAGCTACTGCATCGGGCACACGGTCTTGATCAAGTACACGGCCAATGCAGGAGGGCGGGCCCTGGAATCCTTGACGCTGGAGTTGGAAATCCAACAGATCAGGGAGGAGCATCTCGTCGTCTCAAGGCCGGTGTTCACGCATGCCAAGGAGGAGTGGAATACCTGGTACCTGCGCATGCAAGAGTTCTCGGGTGATGAAATTGTCGCGATCAACGCCTGGCCGATGATTCAACCCGGGCAGCGTCTGTTTGTGGTTGTTGCGGGTAACCAGCACGTCGCGCCCTATCGCTTCACCTGGGTGGCCAAGAATCATGTGGTGCAGGAGCACGAAGCTCGTCCAGAGCATGTTTTCCGCTTCAAGCTTTCGCGAGGCTGGCTGTCCAGGCTGGACGATTACTCGGCGATCACCGCTCACCTGGGCGTGATTTGGGACACGACCGAACCGGTATACCCTGAGCCGAGCGATCCGATTCTGGAGAATCCGCTGCCTGTGAACGCCGAGGATTTCCACCTGCGCACCACTTCATTGCTGCGTGTCGACCCTGCGCTGGACCTGAAACCGCCGCACTTGCGCGAGTCTACGCAATACAACGATGAGTGGTGCCTCAACCCTGAAAACACCCAGGAGGGAGGGGAGATCATCATCCAGGGTCTGGACACTTACAAAGGTGACGAGGTGAGGTTTTATGTATCCGGGCCCGCTTACGCGAAGAAACTGTTGGGTGATTTCACGGTTGAACAGAACGGCGAGATGCCTTTCGTCAAATTGCCGGCCTGTGTGGTGGCGTGTTTCTTCAACAAACAGATGACGTTGAGCTATGACCTTGCCGCCGGCGGCCCGGCACAGTCGTCCCAAGCGAGAGTGATCAGTGTTTTAACGCCCGAATTCCAGCGCCCGCTGATTGAAGAGGCGAACCAGGATCGCATGCTGTGCCTCGATAACTTCCCGGGGGACGCGAAGGTGATAGCGCCTCTGGGAGGCTATGGTGAGTGCGCGAGCCATTGCTGGATGTGGATCGATGCTGAATATGCAGACGGCAGCGCTTACCGCTTTGATATTCTGGACGGTGAGATTGTCACGCACGCCTGGAAAAGCGACGGCGTCAGGGCTGATATTCCAAGGGCAGCATTGGAAAAGATCGGCGATTGCTCCACGTTCGAACTGCGCGTCAAGACGGGCTTTTGCGAGGCGAGCGAACTGAAGAACGCCCACGAATTTCCGCCCGCGAGGTTCACGATCTACCAGGAGCCGTTGGCGCCACGGGCACCCACAGTCAGGGAAGCACAAGGGGGTGTTCTGGTGCCGTGGAACGCTCGCGAAGGGGTGCATGTCGAGGCGGTTTACGAAGGCTGCCAACCCAGCCACCAACATACTGCCCAGTGGTGCCTGGACGGAGCAGACAGCTGTTGGCCACTGCCTTTACAGAAGGGGGCGTCCGGCCCGGTCACGTTCCTGGCGTCCCGCGAACAGATGATCAACAGCTTCCGCAAGACGGCACTGATTTCTTACACCGTGATCAATGCCTGCAAGCAGATGGTGTCCGAGACACTCGAGTTGCAGGTCGGTGAGCCACTCATGCAGCGGCGTCCTCGTCCAGTGGTGAAACAAGCCACTGGCGACGTCTTGGATCTGCGTACCTTCCCTGGGAAGGACGCGCAAGTCATTGTCAAAAGTACCGATGTCGATGTCGATTTGGCGTGGTGGTTTTTCGTCGAGGGGCATGTCGGGGTTATGACGCTTGAGGGGACTGCGCAAGACGGTTCCCCAATCACTGTACCGATCATGGCGAGGCCACTCGAAAGCGGTGATAGGGACGGGTTGTCGTGTCTGATTCCACATTCGGAGTTGGAGAAGTTGAAAGATGATACGTATATCACCATCAATTTTTCGCATTTCATTGGTCCGCTTGGAAGTGTCGAGATCAAGTTCCAGGCCTTGAGGTTGCTGTTTATAAACCCTGTCTCTCTGCCCGTGCCCTCTGTGCCGGAAGCGGAGAACGGCGAGTTGAACTTTCTTCGACTGTGCTGTGAGAAGGATGACCATCTGGTTGCGGCCCCTTGGGACAAGATCGCTACGGACAACCGAATCTCGTTGATCTGCACCGGCACGGCAATTGGAGGCGGCCCCCATTCCGTGGTTTTGCTGCCGGAGCGCGACGTTGCCCCGCTGGAGGTTCTGGAGGGCTTGAATATTGCGATTACAAATGCGCAATTTTTTGCATTCGCCAACGACAGTGTCATTACGCTGCGCCTGAGCGTGAGGTTTGCGAACGATACGCTGCGACCTTTCGAGCCGGTGGCACTGAAGCTGATCAAAAGCAGACAGATCGTCGAAAGGTTTGATGGGCAGCCTGACAAGCTGCTCAAACCCGGGGAAAGTCTGCGCCTTTCGACGATGACCATCACCATGGTTCAGTTGGCTACAAATGCTCGCGGCGGTATATACACCTTCGCAAACGTAGGGGAGTTTATGTCAGGACCGGCTTTCGGGTTTTGCATCGACACGGCTGGCTTTATCACCCCGACGCAGATAACACGCTTTGCATTCGACGTGCCCTGCGCCTGTCTGCGGTTTGCATATGTTCATCTCGATGGTCAGGCAACCGTGCGTTTCTACGGTGAAAGCGGGGTGCCCATCGAAACGCGTATCGTGGACTCAGCCAAGGGGGGGCGGCACCAATGGGTTGAGTTCAAGGCGGGCAAAGGTGAGTTGCTCGCAAGCTTTGAGGTTGAAGTGGGCGAGCACGGATACCTCGATAACTTCACTATGTGTAGTCCCGTGAATGCCTAGAGCCAGGCAATGAAGGGCGGGGTCACACAGACCCCGCCTTTGAGCCTTGGCGGAGTTTGAGCGGTTGTGCGTACACCACTGGTCTGGAATATCGAGTTTTCCCAGCAGAACTGTTAATTCTGACAGTAGGCAGCGGTCCTGATCCACGTGTTAGATATCCGCAGTTTCCGGCCCATCGGGTCGGGCCGACGGTGATCTAACATCTGGACAGGAGTCTTATCGTGGCGAGCAAAACACCTGCTAAAAAAACCGGTTCCGTTCAGGCAGCAAATTCGCTGCCAGCCGTTGAAACGGAACTGCCCTATGCGATTATCGAGCACGCTGCGAACAACAGCGTGCTGTATCCCATTGA
>NZ_QGAJ01000032.1:0-14391 GCF_005233615.1 Pseudomonas sp. CFBP13528 | reverse complement strand
GCATATCGAGGGCTACAACACCGCGCTGGCAATGTACGAGTGGGTCACCACCGGCAAGGAACCGGCCAAATACACCGCCATGGACGAAGTGACCCTGATCACCCGCGCCAACTTCCAGGAAGAACTGACCAAGATCGGGCTGTGGAAATGACCGCTGCGGCCCTGCGTTTTGACGGTATCGGCAAAACCTTCCCTGGGGTCAAGGCGCTCGATGGCATCAGCTTCACCGCCCACCCGGGGCAAGTGCACGCCCTGATGGGCGAGAACGGTGCGGGTAAATCGACGCTGCTGAAGATCCTCGGCGGCGCCTATATTCCCAGCAGCGGCACGGTGCAGATCGGCGAGCAGACCATGGCCTTCAAGAACGCCGCCGACAGCATTGCCAGCGGTGTGGCGGTGATTCACCAGGAGCTGCACCTGGTGCCGGAAATGACCGTGGCCGAAAACCTGTTCCTCGGGCATCTGCCGTCGCGCTTTGGCGTGGTCAACCGCGGCGTGCTGCGCCAGCAGGCGCTGGCGTGCCTCAAAGGCCTGGCCGATGAAATCGATCCCGAGGAAAAGCTCGGGCGTCTGTCCCTGGGTCAGCGCCAATTGGTGGAAATCGCCAAGGCGCTGTCCCGTGGCGCCCATGTGATTGCCTTCGATGAACCGACCAGCAGCCTCTCGGCGCGGGAGATCGACCGCTTGATGGCGATCATCACGCGCCTGCGCGATGAGGGCAAAGTGGTGCTCTACGTCTCGCATCGCATGGAAGAGGTGTTCCGTATCTGCAATGCGGTGACGGTGTTCAAGGACGGCCGCTTCGTGCGCACCTTCGAGGACATGAGCGCGCTGAGCCACGATCAGTTGGTGACCTGCATGGTCGGGCGCGATATCCAGGACATCTACGACTATCGCCCGCGCGAGCATGGCGACGTCGCCCTGAAGGTTGACGGCCTGCTTGGCCCCGGCCTGCGCGAGCCGATCAGTTTCAACGTGCGCAAAGGCGAAATCCTCGGCCTGTTCGGCTTGGTGGGGGCAGGGCGCACCGAACTGTTCCGCCTGCTCAGCGGCCTGGAACGCGCCAGTGCCGGCAGCCTGGAGTTGTGCGGTGAGCCGCTGCAGTTACGCTCACCGCGCGATGCCATCGCGGCCGGCGTGCTGTTGTGCCCGGAAGACCGCAAGAAGGAGGGCATCATCCCGCTGTCCAGCGTCGCCGAAAACATCAACATCAGTGCCCGTGGCGCGCATTCGGCGTTCGGCTGGCTGTTGCGCGATGGCTGGGAAAAGGGCAACGCCGAACATCAGATCCAGGCGATGAAGGTCAAGACCCCGAACGCGGCGCAGAAGATCATGTACCTGTCCGGCGGCAACCAACAGAAGGCCATTCTCGGCCGCTGGTTGTCGATGCCGATGAAAGTGCTGCTGCTGGACGAGCCCACGCGCGGCATCGACATCGGCGCCAAGGCCGAGATCTACCAGATCATCCACAACCTCGCGGCCCAGGGTATCGCGGTGATCGTGGTGTCCAGCGACCTGATGGAAGTCATGGGCATTTCCGACCGCATCCTGGTGCTGTGCGAAGGCGCCATGCGCGGTGAACAACTGCGCGAAAACGCGACTGAATCCAACCTGCTGCAGCTGGCCTTGCCGCGCGGCCTGGCGAACTGAGAGACGACCATGACCATTCAAGACAACGCGTTGCCTTCGGCACGCAAACCCCTCGATCTGCGTGCATTGCTCGACAACTGGGCCATGCTGCTGGCGGCGGTGGGCATCTTTGTGCTGTGTGCCTTGTTGATCGATAACTTCCTCTCGCCGCTGAATATGCGCGGGCTGGGCCTGGCCATTTCCACGGTGGGCATTGCCGCGTGCACCATGTTGTTCTGCCTGGCCTCCGGGCATTTTGACTTGTCGGTGGGCTCGGTGATTGCCTGCGCCGGCGTGGTGGCGGCGATTGTGATGCGCGACACCGACAGCGTGATGCTGGGCATCGGCGCGGCACTGTTGATGGGCCTGATGGTGGGGTTGATCAACGGCATTGTGATTGCCAAGCTGCGGGTCAACGCGTTGATCACCACCCTGGCGACCATGCAGATCGTGCGGGGCCTGGCTTATATCTTTGCCGACGGCAAAGCGGTGGGTGTGTCCCAGGATCAATTCTTCGTGTTCGGCAACGGCCAGTTGTTCGGCGTGCCGGTGCCGATCCTGATCACCATCGTGTGCTTCCTGTTCTTCGGCTGGTTGCTCAATTACACCACCTACGGGCGCAACACCATGGCCATCGGCGGTAACCCGGAAGCGGCGTTACTGGCGGGCGTGAACGTTGATCGCACCAAGATCCTGATCTTCGCCGTGCACGGTTTGATCGGCGCACTGGCCGGGGTGATCCTGGCTTCGCGCATGACCTCCGGCCAGCCGATGATCGGCCAGGGCTTCGAGCTGACGGTGATTTCGGCCTGTGTGCTGGGCGGGGTGTCATTGAGCGGCGGTATCGGCATGATCCGCCATGTGATTGCCGGGGTGTTGATCCTGGCGATCATCGAGAACGCGATGAACCTGAAGAACATCGATACCTTCTACCAGTACGTGATCCGCGGTTCGATCCTGCTGCTGGCCGTCGTCATCGACCGCATGAAACAGCGCTAAGTCATGCCATGAGAGGGCTAAATGTGGGAGGGGGCTTGCCCCCGATAGCGGTGGATCAGTTGATGCATCTGTAGCTGACCCACCGCAATCGGGAGCAAGCCCCCTCCCACAATTTTAATCGGCGCTGAATTTGAAGACGGTGTTCTGGGTGTAGGTTTGCCCTGGGTTCAAGCGAGTCGAGGCAAAACCAGGCTGGTTAGGCGCATCCGGAAAATGCTGGGTTTCCAGGGTGAAGCCGCTCCAATGCTGGTACGCCTTGCCGCCCTTGCCCTTCATCGAACCGTCCAGGAAGTTGCTGGTATAGAACTGCACCCCAGGCTCGCTGGTGTAGAGCTGCAAACGCCGACCCGACTCGGGGTCATGCACCTCGGCCGCCAGCTGCTCGACGTCACCCTTGGTATCCAGGGCCCAGTTGAAGTCGAACCCGCCCTGTTTGGGTTCGGCAAACTTGAGCTGCGGGTGGTCGTCCTTGATGTGCTGGCCGATAGGCGTGGGCTTGAGGAAGTCCATCGGCGTGCCCGTGACCGGCGCCAGTTCGCCGGTGGGGATCAGGGTGGCGTTCACCGGTGTGTAATGGCTGGCGTGCAGGGTGGCGACCTGCTTGAGGATGTCGCCATTGCCCGCGCCGGCCAGGTTGAAGTAGCTGTGATTGGTGAGGTTGAGCACGGTGGGTTTATCGGTGGTGGCGGTGTAGTCGATGTGCAGTTCGTTCTTGTCGTTGAGGCGGTAGGTGACTTCGGTTTTCAGGTTGCCGGGGAAGCCCATCTCGCCGTCCTTGGACAGGTAACTGAGCTTCACACCGACCGAGTCCTTGTCCTTGACCGACTCGGCTTTCCACACCTGCTTGTCGAAGCCTTGGGCGCCGCCATGCAGCGAGTTGGGGCCGTCGTTGAGCGGCACCTGGAAGCGTTTGCCGTCGAGTTCAAAAGCACCGCCCGCCAGGCGATTGCCGAAGCGGCCAATGGTCGCGCCGAAAAACGCGGTGCCGGCCTGGTAGCCTTGCACGTCGTCAAAACCCAGCACCACGTCGTCGACCTTGCCGTGTTTGTCCGGCACCTTCAGCGACTGCAGCACGCCGCCGTAGGTAATCACCGTGGCTTGCATGCCATGGCTGTTGCGCAACACGTATTGTTCGACGGCGGTGCCGTCATTGGTTTTGCCGAAGGGTTTGTGTTCGCTGCTGAGGCCGGCGGCGTGAGCGCCGCCGCTGGCGATCAACATGGACAGCGCCAGGCCGGACAGCAGGTATCGAGGGTGCTTCATGGTCGAACTTCCTTTTGTTGTTTTAGGATTGAATAGTTCTACTAATGTGCGATATTTCGTCACTTGGACAGCGAATTTATAGCCTTTAACGCCGATTTCGTAAAATAAAATAAGACTAATTGATCGAGGCATCACGTTATGAGTACTGAGCACGCCCTGTATCCCGACCTCAAGGGCAAAACCGTATTGATCTCCGGCGGGGCTTCCGGAATCGGCGAATTCATGGTGCGGGCCTTCGCAGCCCAAGGCGCCAAGGTGGCCTTCGTGGATCGCGCGCAAAGCCAGGGCGAACGTCTGGCCGCGCTGTTGAACTCCAAGGGGCATACCGTCGAGTTCGAATGCTGCGACATTACCGACGAAATTGGTTATCGCGCGGCGATCGGACGTTTCGAGCACTCCCTGGGCCCGATCACGGTGCTGGTCAACAATGCCGCGAACGATGTGCGCCACAGCCTGGAAGAAATCGACTCGGACATGTTCGACCGCCTGATCGCGGTCAACCTCAAGCACGCGTTTTTTGCCGCCAAGGCCGTGGTACCGATGATGAAGCACGCCGGTGGCGGCTCGATCATCAACCTCGGCTCCGTCGGCTGGATGATGGCCTCCGCCGGCTACCCGGTGTACGCCGCCAGCAAGGCCGCCGCCCATGGCATGACCCGCGGCCTGGCACGGGAGCTGGGGCCGCACCACATCCGCGTCAACACGCTGGTGCCGGGCTGGGTGATGACGGAAAAACAACTGTCCATGTGGGTGGATGACGCAGCCCGTGAGCTGATCGCCCGCAGCCAGTGCCTGCCGGGCAGTGTAATGCCCGAGCATATCGCCAATATGGCACTGTTCCTCGCCTCGGACGCGTCGGCGATGTGTTCGGCGCAGAACTTTATCGTCGATGGCGGTTGGGTATAGGCCGGACGTCACTGTCCAACTGTGGGAGGGGGCAAGCCCCCGATGGCGGTGTACCAGTCAACATATAAGCTGGCTGACACACCGCTATCGGGGGCAAGCCCCCTCCCACATTTGAATAGCCTTTGAATAGCCTTCGGTCAAGCGAGCCAGGCGTTCATATCGAACGCCTGGCTGCGCCGGGCGGCTGCCCGGTAATGCGCTTGAAGGCACGGCTGAACGCCGCCTGGGACGTATAGCCAAGGCGTTGCGCCACGGTTTCGATGGGCATGCGCTCCAGGGTCAGCCATTGGCTGGCCAGGCGCATACGCAGTTCCGTGGCATAGCGCAGCGGCGGTACGCCAAGGGCAGCCTGGAAGCGATCGGCGAACACCGAGCGCGAGGTATGACACTGGGCGGCAAGCTCCGCCACGCTCCAGTCGTGGCCCGGTTGCTGATGCAAGGCGAGCAGGGCGCGGGCCAGGCGCGGGTCGCGTAACGCCGCCACCAGACCCGAGGCGTTGCCACAGGCGCACTCGACCCAGCCCCGTACGATCATCGCCGCTACCACATCGGCCAGACGCGCGAGAATACCGGCATAACCCACACGCGCCGCGGACACTTCGCGTTCCATGACCGCCAGGATCGGCATCAGCCCCGGATAACGCTGGCCTGCGGCATCAATCAGCATCAGCGCCGGCATCAGGTTGCCGAGCCCCTGGAGGCTGCCGAGTTCGAACTCCATGCATGCACTGAACAACAGCCTGTCGGGGACGGTATCGGGTGAGGCATTCACGGCGCAGACGGTATCCCCCAGCGGTGCGCTGTCGAAATCACTGATGTCCTGCACAGCCGCATCCGGCGCGGATAACAGCGCGTGCGCGCCGCCGTGGGAGACGAACACCGCGTTGCCGGCCGACAGTGCGAAAAGGCTGCCGTCCTCGGCACGCAGCGTGGCGCAGCCGGCCGCGAGGAAGTGGAAATAGGCGTGGCCCGGCTTGGCATCAAAGGCCATGCCGAACGTAGGCCCGGCCTGGATGCGCCGGTACTGCACGCCCCGCAGGCGCATGCCGCGCAGCAACTCATTGATCAGGTCGGAGGAAGCGGTGAAAGCGTCCACTGAAGTCATATTCGGGGTTTCGGTCAAGGAATCAAGGTTCTGCATCATAGATCATCCTGGCGTGCCTACCTAGACTGAGCGCCACGTTAATGACTGTAGGAAGACTTTTTATGACTGATTGTGCAGCCCATGCGTCTGCAGGCGTTGTGGCAGAGCCGGCCTGGCTGGCGGTATTTTCCCTGGCGATGGGGGTGTTCGGCTTGCTCACGGCCGAGTACTTGCCGGCCAGCCTGTTGACGCCGATGGCCCTGGACCTGGGCGTTACTGAGGCATTGGCCGGGCAAGCGGTCACGGTGACAGCGGTAGTGGCGCTGTTCGCCGGCTTGCTGGTGCCCGGTCTGACCCGTGGTGTCGACCGGCGCATCGTGCTGCTGGGCTTTTCCACGCTGATGATTGCCTCCAACCTGCTGGTGGCGCTGTCCTCCAGCCTGACGGTGTTGTTGCTGATGCGCATCCTGCTGGGCATTGCCCTCGGCGGTTTCTGGAGCATGGCGGCGGCGGTGGCGATGCGCCTGGTGCCTGCGGCGTCCTTGCCCCGTGCGCTGTCGATCATTTTCAGCGGGATCGCATTGGGCACCGTGGTCGCTGTACCGCTGGGCAGCTACCTGGGTGGCCTGTACGGCTGGCGCAGTGCATTTATCGCGGCTGCCGCCGTCGGCGTGGTGACCCTGGCGTTCCAATCATTCACGCTGCCGCGCCTGGCGCCCAATGGCACCGCGCGCCTGCGCACCGTGCTGCACGTGCTGCTGCGCCCCGGCATTGCCATGGGCATGTTCGGCTGCGTCTTGGTGCACACCGCGCATTTTGCGCTGTTCACCTATATCCGACCGTTCCTGGAAAGCACCACCGGAGTCGGTACCGAAGGGCTGGCGCTGATGCTCCTGGGTTTCGGCGTGGCGAACTTCGCCGGGACGCTGTTCGCCGGTTGGTTGCTGGTGCGCCACCCCCGGGCAACGCTGGTGTTGATGCCGGTGCTGGTAGGCATTGCGGCACTGGCGCTGGTCTGGCTGCCTGCGTCGCTGCCGACCCAGGCGCTGCTCCTGGCGCTATGGGGCATGGCGTTTGGCGGCGTGCCCGTGGCGTGGTCGAACTGGGTCGCGCGTGCAGTGCCGGACCAGGCCGAAAGTGCCGGAGGCATGGTGGTGGCGTCGGTGCAGTCGGCCATCGCGGCGGGCGCTGCCGGTGGCGGGTTGATGTTCAGCGTCAGTGGCATTGGTGGGGTGTTTGTCGGGGCGGGTGTGTTGATGCTGCTCGCGGCCTTGCTCATCGCACTGCGTGTGCAGGTACCCGGGCAAGACGGGGACCTGGGTGTGACGCACCACCCGTCTTTGGTTTAGTCTGAAACCCTTCGTTGATCGCAAGCGCTCCAGGAGCATTGAACATGGCTGACTACGTACCCCCCAAGGTCTGGACCTGGGACGCCGAAAGCGGCGGCACCTTCGCCAGCATCAACCGGCCCATCGCGGGCGCCACCCATGAAAAAGCGCTGCCAGTGGGCAAGCATCCCTTGCAGTTGTATTCCCTGGCCACGCCCAACGGGCAGAAGGTCACTATCCTGCTCGAAGAGTTGCTGGCCCTCGGGCACACCGGTGCCGAATACGACGCCTGGCTGATCAAGATCGGCGACGGCGACCAGTTCGGCAGCGGCTTCGTGGGGGTCAACCCGAATTCGAAGATTCCGGCGTTGATGGATCACAGCGGCGCGGCGCCGATCCGCGTGTTCGAGTCGGGCGCGATCCTGCAATACCTGGCCGAAAAGTTCGGTGCGTTCTTCCCCACCGAACCTGCGGCGCGTGCCGAGTGCCTGTCGTGGCTGTTCTGGCAGATGGGCAGTGCGCCGTATCTGGGCGGCGGTTTCGGACATTTCTACGCGTATGCGCCAAGCAAGATGGAGTACCCGATCAATCGGTTTGCCATGGAGGCCAAGCGTCAGCTGGATGTGCTGGACAAGCGCCTGGCGGTGAGCGAGTACATTGCCGGGGATGAATACACCATTGCCGATATCGCCATCTGGCCCTGGTACGGTGGGTTGGTGAAAGGGCGCTTGTATG
The DNA here is from genome assembly GCF_005233615.1 of Pseudomonas sp. CFBP13528. Classification (NCBI taxonomy): domain Bacteria; kingdom Pseudomonadati; phylum Pseudomonadota; class Gammaproteobacteria; order Pseudomonadales; family Pseudomonadaceae; genus Pseudomonas; species Pseudomonas sp. CFBP13528. The sequence goes on along the minus strand of NZ_QGAJ01000032.1, from coordinate 6,447 downwards.
GGGCGGCGGAGTTTCTGTCGGTGCATGAATACAAGCATGTGTTGCGCTGGGCCGATGCGATCGATGCGCGGCCGGCGGTGCAGCGTGGGCGGCGGGTGAATCGGGTGTCGGGCGACGATCAGTTGGCCGAGCGCCATGACGCACGTGATCTGGACTGAGTGAAATCCACGTGTGGGAGGGGGCTTGCTCCCGTGACCGCCGGGCAGCCAACGCGTATCTACCTGACGCTCCGAGGTCCAAATGTGGGAGGGGCGGTGCGACGATTCGACTTGCCCCCGATGGCGGCCTCTGGGCCGACCAGGATGCTGGATCAGACCGAGTACATATCCGTTTCTGCGGTCACGGCCACTATGGGTTCCGCTTTTACAGCGGGTCACTTTTGGAAAAGAGCCCCAAAAGTAACCAAAAAGGCTCTTGCCCCACCACTCGGCACCTCGCTTAGGCTCGGTGTGCCCGCAATCCGACATTGATGTGGGGGGCCGCCGCCCCGCGCCATCCATGGCGCGGGGCGGCTAAACCGGCGTCCTGCCGGTTTACCCCCCACATCAATATCGAATTGCGGCCAGCGTGGTTTAACGGGGCGCCTAAGATCAAAAGCAAGATCAAGAGCCGCTCGCTTCGCATCGTGGATACGCTGTTTGTGTGGGGGGGCTTGCCCCCGATGAGGGAGAGTCAGTAAGTGCATCCGTGACTGACACACCGCCACCGCAGGCAAGTCGAATCGTCGCACCACCCCCCACATTTGGATCGCGGATCGGCACAAGATACCGGTCGGCTCTAAGGCCGCCGCGCTTTTGATCTTGATCTCAGGCGCCCCGTTAAACCACGCTGGCCGAACGCAGGCTTGAATTCGTGGGTAACCCGGCAGGACGCCGGGTTAGCCGCACTGGGCCAGGGATGGCCCATTGCGGCGGCCCACGGATTCAAGCCTGCGTTCGGGCACACCGAGCCTAGGCGAGGTGCCGAGTGGTGGGGCAAGAGCCTTTTTGGTTACTTTTGGGGCTCTTTTCCAAAAGTGACCCGCTGTAAAAGCGGAACCGCCAGCCGCCATTACCGCAGGAACGGATATGTACTCGGGTCTAATCCAACATCCTAGTCGGCCCAAAGGCCGCCATCGGGGGCAAGCCCCCTCCCACATTTGAATCTTCTTGGCTTCGATTTATTTGTAGCGTTGTTCAAAGACGGCCACCTGTTCGGGCTTGATCAGCTCGAAGGGCACCCACACCTCTGACTCAATCGGCTCGCCCTTGATCATCCGCACTGCCGCCTGCACGGCCTGGGTCGCCTGGGCTTTGGGGTCCTGGAACACCGATGCGCTGAGCACGCCGCGCCGGATCGCCGCCAGCCCATCAGGCAGGCCATCGATACCGACAATCGCCACTTCGCCCTTGGCCTTGCCCGCCTGCTGTAATGCCATGGCGGCGCCAATCGCCATTTCATCGTTGTTGGCCACAATCGCGTCGAACTGTGTGCCTGCCAGCAGCCAGTTGCTGGTCAGGTCCATGGCCTTGCTGCGTTGCCATTCGGCACTTTGCTGCTCAACAACCCTGATGCCGGGAAAGTCCTTGAGCACCTGCCTGGCGCCTTCAGTGCGGTCTCGGGTGGCGTTTTGCGCCAGGTCGCCCATGATGATCGCCACGTTGCCCTTGCCGCCGAGCTTTTGCGCGAGGTAGCGCATCTGCAATTGCCCGGCTTCAATGTCGTTGGACGCCACGGTGACCACACCCTCGGGCAATGTGCGTTCATCCGGGTGGCGGTTGACGTACACCAGCGGGGTTTTGCTGGCGACGGCCGCGCGGGTGATGTTGGCGGTGGCGGCGGTGTCCACCGGCAGTACGATCACCGCGTCGACGTTCTGGTTGAGCAAGCCTTCGACCTGATTGAGCTGGCGCACCACGTCGCCCTGGGCGTCCTCGAACTGAATCTGCACGTCCTGTTGCGTGGCGGCCGCTTCAAGGCCGGTGCGCACGTAGGTCATGAAGTTATCGTCGACCCGCGCGATGCTCACGCCGATGCGATACGCGGCGAAGCTCGATTGGCTGAACAGCAGTAACAGTGTGGCCACGATCAATGAATAGCGATGCATGAGGTGTTCCTCTTGTTGTTATAGGGTGAACGCTTGGCGAAAACGCTCCAGGGCCATTTCGCTGTCGCCGCTGGCCCAGCCTTCCAGGCCGACCACGCCGCTGTAGCCCATGGCATGAAGGGCCCTGGCTATCGCCGGGTAATGGATTTCGCCGGTACCGGGTTCCTGGCGTCCAGGCACGTCGGCCACCTGGATTTCACCGATGGCGGGGCCGGCGCGCTGGATCAGCTCGATCAGGTTTCCCTCGCCGATCTGGGCGTGGTACAGGTCCAGGTTCATCTTCAAATGCGCGCTGCCCACCGCTTCGATCAGGGCCAGGGTGTCGTCGGCGCGAGCGAACGGGGTGCCGGGGTGGTCCAGCTCGGTGTTGAGGTTTTCCAGCAGGAACACACGGCCGGCGTCCTCGCCCAGGCGCGCGATCCTTTCCAGGGCCTTGCAGGCGCTCAGCCACATGCGCCCGGTGGTTCGGCTCACGGGCTGCACCGGCAGGCCGCCGTCACCCAGGCCGGTGCCGTGCAGGTTGAGGCTGGGGCAATCGAGGCGCTCGGCAACGCTCAAGGACTCACGGGCGCTGTCGAGCAAGTGGCGGATACCGTCAGGCTCGGTGAGCGTGCCGCTGATGTAGCCGGTCATTGAGGTGAAGTCGGCGCCTGTCGCGGCCAGGGCGTTGATGTCCTTGTCTGCCCAGCTCCAGATTTCGGCGCTGAAACCGAGTGCATCAATCCGTTTGACCCGCTCCACGAACGGCAGGTCAAGGAACACCATCTCGGCACTGACCGCCAGCTTGAACGGGATCACAGGGTCACCGCCGTGCCTTGCTCGTAGGACTCGATACACGCGCGCGCAATTGCCAGGGCGGCACGCGCATCTTCACCGCTGGCCAGGGGCTTGGCGCCGCTTTGCAGGCAGTCGACAAAGTGGTTGAGCTCGGCGATGTAGGCATCGCGCAACAAGTCGGTGTCCAGGCGCTGGGTGTCGGCCTGGATGCCTTGGGCCTGGTAGCGCACCAGGTCGGATGCCTGCACGCCGCCCATGGTCAGCATGCCGTCGCTGCCGAACACTTCACCGCGTACGTCGTAGCCATACACGGCCTGGAAGCTGGCTTCGGCGGTGGCAATCGCACCGTTATCGAAGCGGATCGTCACCACGGCGGTGTCGAGCAAGCCTTGGCTCTTGTATGCCGGGGCGATCAGCGCGTCGGCCATCACGTGCACCTGCACCGCTTCGGCACCGGGGTTGAGGTAGCGCAGGGTGTCGAAGTCATGGATCAGGGTTTCCAGGAAAATCACCCATTGCGGTGACGCAGCCGGGTTGTGCAATGCCGGGTCGCGGGTCAGTGAGCGCAGCAACTGCGGGGTGCCGATGCGTCCTGCGGCAACGTCCAGATGTGCGCTGCGAAAGCTCTTGGCGAAACGCCGGTTGAAGCCAACCTGCAGGGGCACACCGGCATCGGCGGCAGCGGCGATGGCGCGGTCGGCTTCATCGAGGGTAATGGCCATGGGTTTCTCGCAGAAAATCCCCTTGCCGGCGCGGGCGGCGCTGATCACCAGTTCGGCATGGCTGCGGGCGGGGGCGGCGATGAGCACGCCGTCGATGTCCGGGTCGTCGAGCAGTTGCTGCGGGTCGGTGTAGACCTTGTCCACACCCAGTTCTGCCGCCAGACGTGCGGCTTGCCCCGGGGTAGGATCGGCGATGGCGGCAAGGCAGGCGCCGGGAATGTGCCGGGCGGCCGTGAGGCCATGGAAGCTGCCCATGCGGCCGGCGCCGATCAAGCCCAGGCGAATGCTGTTGGTATTCATGTATGACCCCTTTTTATTGTTGGCCCCCAGGACGGTCCTGGCGGGCAAAGGGACGAGAGCAAGGGCTGTGCCAAAATACAAGCCGCTGATATATAAAGGTTTTTAAAAAAATAGTGTTCATTTAAATGACATGTCTATGCTGACATGTCGACAACATGAACATGGAAGCCGCTTATGACACTGGCGATGAGTGCGCAAGACCTCGATTACCTGACGGCGCTGGGCCCCGCCGCGCTGAATGACGGCCCGGTCGCGGCGTTGGAGCACGCGTGGCAGGCCTGCCTGCGCGGCCAGTCAGAGTGCCCGCCGCAGGTTCGTCAAAGCATCTGGGATTCCTGGCGGCGCAGTGTCAAGGCCGGCATTGATCCGGCAGATAACGCTTACCGCTTCGTCGCCGCCGACAGCCTCGCGGCCACGCTGGCCAACCACCGCGTGCTGATCGCCGCCGCCGCGCAAGTCATGCAGGGGTTGCTGGCGTACAACCCGCGCGGGCATATCAACCTCACCGATGGCGAGGGCACCACCTTGTACTTCTGCGGGCTGGATATCACGCCCGTGGGCAGTCGTCTGCTCGAATCGGTCCAGGGCACCAACTGCACCGGCCTGGCGCTGGCTGAAGATCATCTGGTGTATGTGCTGGCCGAAGAAAACTTCGCGGTCGGCCTGCGTCAGCGCCGCATGCACTGCGCCGCCGCACCGATCAAGAATGCCCAGGGCCAGACCCTGGCCGTGCTGACGCTCACCGCCGAACCCGGCTGGTTTCACTTTCATACCCTGGGCACCGTGCAGGCGGCCGCTGAAGCCGTGTCGCGGCAGATGGCGCTGCAAGCGCTGCTGGAAGAACAGCAAACCGTGCTCGAAGTGCTCAACGAAGGCCTTGTGGTCGTGGATGAACGCGGCTGCATCAAGGCGCTTAACCGCTATGCCCGGCAGTTGTTCGGGGTGGGACTGGAGCTGATTGGCAGTCCCTTCCAGTGCCTGGGCCGCAGTGAATTGAGCGATGCGCTGGGCGAGTCTGTGCGCGATCTGGATTGCACGTTCCAGCTGCATGATCGCAGCCAACTTGCCTGCCTGGTCTCGGTGTGCCCGCTGGGGCAGGGCGGGGTGATTGTGTCGCTGCGCGAAAACCGGCGCATTCGTGAAATCACCCGGCGCATTGTCGGCACCCAGGCGCGTTATACCTTCGACACCATCCAGGGCGCGTCGCAGGCGATCCAGGACGCGCTGCACCTGGGGCGCATCGCCAGCCGCAGTGATTCCACCACGCTGATCCTTGGCGAAAGCGGCACCGGCAAGGAGTTGTTCGCCCAGGCCATCCACAATGCCAGCGAGCGTTGCCACGGCCCGTTCGTGGCGGTCAACTGCGGCGCCATTCCACGGGACCTGGTGCAGAGTGAGTTGTTCGGGCACGTCGAGGGCGCGTTCACCGGTTCAGCCCGTGGCGGCTCGGCGGGCAAGTTCGAGCTGGCCGATGGCGGCACCATTTTCCTGGATGAGATTGGCGACATGTCTTTCGACGCCCAGGTCAGCCTGTTGCGGGTGTTGCAGGAAGGTGAAGTCGCGCGGGTTGGCGCAAAAAGCGCACGCCAAGTGGATGTGCGCATCATCGCCGCCACCCACCGCAATCTCAGCCAGGCAGTGGCCGAAGGCGCGTTTCGCGAAGACCTGTACTACCGCCTGAATGTGCTGAACCTGACGGTGCCGCCGCTGCGGATGCGCCGCGAAGACATCCCCTTGCTGGCACGGCACTTCCTCAAACGCTGCGCGCGCTCGTTGCGCAAATCGGTGCAGGGTTTCTCCCCGGAGGCGCTGGCCCTGCTTTGCGCCCATGCCTGGCCGGGCAACGTGCGCGAGTTGGAAAACGCCATCGAACGGGCGACCAACCTGGCCATGGGGGAGTTAATCCAGCCGGGCGACTTGCCGCTGGACACCCGGCCTCGTCCGCTGGTCCATGCCTATGCGCCGCAACTTACCCAAGACCTGAGCAGTCACGAAAGGCACGCCATCGTTGCCGCGCTGAAAAACACCGGTGGCAATATCCGCCTGGCCGCCCGGCAGTTGAACGTGTCCCGCGGCGGGCTCTACAACAAGATGAATCGGTTTGGGTTGAATGCCGGGGATTTTCGCGTGCTCTGAACGGTTACTAATGTTCGAGGCTTGCTCCCGTGACGGCCGGACAGCCAACGCGTATCTATCTGACGTTGCGAAATCCAAATGTGGGAGGGGGCAAGTCGAATCGTCGCACCACCCCCCACATTTGAATCGCGGATCGGCACAAGATACCGGTCGGCTCTAAGGCCGCCGCGCTTTTGATCTTGATCTCAGGCGCCCCGTTAAACCACGCTGGCCGAACGCAGGCTTGAATTCGTGGGTAACCCGGCAGGACGCCGGGTTAGCCGCACTGGGCCATGGATGGCCCATTGCGGCGGCCCACGGATTCAAGCCTGCGTTCGGGCACACCGAGCCTAGGCGAGGTGCCGAGTGGTGGGGCAAGAGCCTTAATGAGATGGTCAGCCCGGCGAGAACCTCAGGTCTACACTACTGAGGTTCTCACTTTTCCTG
>NZ_QGAJ01000031.1:0-15179 GCF_005233615.1 Pseudomonas sp. CFBP13528 | reverse complement strand
CCCATGTGGGTGAGTCATACCGGCAAGAGCGTTTTGCTTACTTTTGCGCTTTTCAAAAGTGAGCCGCCGTCAGGGCGGAACCCTAAGTGGCCGTGACCGAAGAAACGGATATGTACTCGGTCCAATCCAGCATCCTGGTCGGCCCAGAGACCGCCATCGGGGGCAAGCCCCCTCCCACATTTCGATTGCAGTGCATCTGCTCAGAAGGGTTAAACGCTCTAGCGCGCAGGATCCTGTTGTCCGGGCTACTGGCAGGGTGCCACAATGGCGCCTCTGTCGCAGCAGCCAAACAGGCGAATCGCATGCATAGCCTTGGGCATGGGCAAGACCCGGATCGCATTATCGAAGAGCAGGTGCGAACCGACCGTTTGCATCAGCTGTTTCGCCAGTCGTTTTCGGCCATCTTTGGCAGCTACCTGGCCGCCATCATGCTCTGCTGGCTGTGCTGGGATCGCTTCGATCACCAGGTCATCGTGGTCTGGCTGGTACTGCTGGCGGGTTCTTCGCTGTTGCGCGTGCAGCTGTTCCTCGGGTGGTTCCGCTGCCCCAACAGCGAACGCACGCCCGCGCGCTGGGAGCGTCGTTACTGGCTGACCCTGATGCTGTCGGCGGGGATCTGGGGCGGCGGGGCGCTGGCGGTGATGCCGGTCGATGACCGCCTGTCCCAAGTGCTGGTCATGCTGTTTGCCGTGGGCATGTCGGTCAGCGCGGTGTCGTGCTATTCGGCTTATCGCGCTATGTCGATGGGGTCCATGGGCCTGGTGCTGTTGCCTTGTACCCTGTGGCTTTTGTTCCAGCCGTCGCCGATGCAAGTGGGCGTAGCGCTGGCGGTATTGGTGTTTTCCTCCTTTGTAGTGGGCGCCACGCGCAAACTCTCTGATGCCCTGGAAAAAGCCTTTCGCCTGACGCGCCAGATGGAACGTGCTCACACCCTTTCAACCCACGCTGCGCAGACCGATGAACTGACCGGGTTGATGAACCGGCGTGCATTCTTCGAGCGTGCCCAGGCGCTGTACGCCCAGTGCCACCGCGAGCAGCAGCCATTGTGCGCGCTGATGTTGGACCTGGATCACTTCAAAAGCATCAATGACACCTATGGTCATCAGACCGGTGATCAGGTGTTGCGCCAGATTGGCGGCGTGATCAGCGCCTCGTTTCGCCAGGTCGATGTGTCCGGTCGCCTCGGGGGCGAAGAATTCGCGATATTGCTGCCCAATACGTCGCTGGAGACCGCGCGCGGCATTGCAGAGCAATTGGTCCAGGCCATTGGCGCCCTGCGGGCCGACCCGGTGCAGGGGCTGAGCGCCAGCCTGGGGCTTGCATCGACCCACGCCCAGCCGCTGGACCTCAATGGCTTGATGGATAGCGCCGACAAGGCGCTGTACCGGGCCAAGGCGCTGGGTCGCAATCAGGTCGCCGTGGCGGGCTGATCCCTGGTCATGGCCCTGGCCAACGCGCGCGCAACCTGTTCGGCGGAGTAGGGTTTGGCGAGGAACTCAAAGCCTTCGTAGCCACTGTCCGCCAGTTCCTCGCTGTAGCCCGACACGAGCACCACCGGCAGGTCCGCACGGCGCTGACGCATCAGCCTGGCCATGGCGACACCGGTCATCCCTGGCATCACCACGTCCGAAAAAATCGCGTCGAAGGCCTCGGCGTCTTTGCCGGCCAGTGTCAGCGCCTGTTCGGCGCTGGTCGCCCAGGTGGTCTGATAACCCAGGTCCTTGAGGATCTGGCTGGCGAAACGCCCCACCTCAAGGTTGTCTTCGACGATCAGCACATGCCGTTGGGTAGCGTCCAGCAGTGGCAGCAGCGCTGGATGTTCGGCCTGCGGCGGTGCGACTTCGCCTTCCACCTGGGGCAGGTACAGGGTGAACACCGTGCCCTGCCCGAGGGTACTGGCCACATCGATATTGCCGCCCGATTGCTTGGCAAAGCCGAAAACTTGTGACAAACCCAGCCCGGTGCCCTTGCCCACGGCCTTGGTGGTGAAGAACGGCTCGAAAATGCGCTCGAAGGTATCGCCGCCTATACCGCTGCCGGTGTCGGCCAGGGAAATGCAGAGGTGGGGCTGGCGCGACCCGGCGTCACCGCGGATGCGCGGCAGTGGCTGCTGCCCGACGACCTTGATGGTCAGGGTACCCTGGCCGTCCATCGCGTCGCGGGCATTGAGGGCAATGTTGATCAAGGCGGTTTCGAACTGGCTGGGATCGATGCGTGCAAAGCATGGCTGATCGGGCAATTGCACCTGCACTTGAATGCGTGCGCCGGTGACGCTTTCGAGCATGTCACCGATGTTGCGCACCCGTTGGCTGACATCGAACACCTGCGGATTCAGCGGCTGGCGGCGGGCAAAGGCGAGCAGTTGGCTGGTGAGCTTGCTGGCTCGCTCGACGGTATCGGACACCGCCCACATGTAACGTTGCCGGCGTTCTTCCGACAGCCCCGGCTGGCGCAGGAAATCCACGGAGGAGCGGATGATCGTCAGCAGGTTGTTGAAATCATGGGCGACGCCGCCGGTGAGCTGGCCGATGGCCTCAAGCTTTTGTGACTGGCGCAGCGCGGCTTCGGCCTGGGCGAGGGCGCGGGTGCGTTCTTCCACGCGCTGCTCAAGGGTCGCATTGAGTTCGGTATAGGCCGCCAGGCCCGCACGCACCGCGGCATCGGCGCGTACGCGTTCGATATGCGCCCAGGAACGTTCGGTGACTTCGCCCAGGAGCGCCAGGTCATAGGGGGACCAGTAGCGCGGTTGTCTGTCGTGCACGGCCATCAATGCGGTGAGGCGGCCGTCCTTGATCAGGGGCATGCAGAGGGTCGCCGTCACGCCGAGCGCCTGGAAATGCGCGGCGTCATGGGCCGGCAATTCGAGCACGTTATTGCGGATCACCAGAGGCTCGCCGGCCCGCAGGCAGGTCATCGAGCGTTCACCGAACGCGGCCAGGCTGTAACGGCCGACGATGCTCGGCGAGCCTTGCGCCGACCAGTCCCCGCGAATGGTAAAACCGTCCTGATCGTCTTCCATGTCGGCGTAGGCACAAATCGACACCTGCAGGTGTTTGGCCAACAAGCGGGTGGTCGAATTCATGATGGCTTCCGCGTCGGTTGCAGTGGCGACGCTGCTGCCGATCGCCTCCAGCACCGCCAGGCGCCGGGCGAGAAACACCGTGGCAGTGGTTTCCGTGACGGTATCGAGTAACCCGACCACCCGACCCTGGGCATCCCGAATCGGGCTGTAGCAAAAGGTGAAATACGCTTGTTCAGGAGCCTCGCCGCGCTGGATCAACAGCGGAAAGTCTTCGATATAGGTGGCCTGCCCGGCGAACGCGGTGTCGGCGATAGGGCTGATGTCATCCCAGACTTCGTGCCACACGTCGCTGAACGGGCGGCCCAGGGCATCAGGCTTGTTACCCAGGATCGGCACGAAGGCGTCGTTGTAGAGCGTGATCAGCTGCGGCCCCCAGACGATGGCCTGGGGGAAGCTGGAGGCGAAGCACAGCGCAATGGTGGTCTTCAACACGTCCGGCCAGTGTTCAAGTGGCCCCAGGGGCGAATTGGCCCAATCATGCCGACGAACCCGCTCTGCCATTTCGCTGCTGCCTTGCAGCCAATTCATCATTGGGTTCACACCTTTTTCGCTACGCGTAGTTAAGCCTTGAAGAGGTCAGACTGCCTAGCTACAGACCGGTATGACCGCAATCAGTTCAGCACATTGCTCTCCCGGATAGCACATTGATTTTATTGCTCATTTGGCGGCTCGGCCACAGGCTTTATTGTGTGCCGAACAGCCCCGTCCAATAGATGCCCGCATCGCTTTTCGGGTCCATCGCGTAGGCTGCACCCAAATCGCGAAACTGCGGGTTCATCAGGTTGGCGCAATGACCGGGGCTGGCGAGCCAACCGTCGAGCACCTTGCGCGGCGTATCGAGGCCGGCAGCGATGTTTTCGCCGATATTTTTCCCGACATAGCCGGCCAGTTCGGCGCGGTCGCCGGGGGTACGGCCATCGTGGTCGAGGTGATCGAAAAAGTTGCCGTTGGCCATGTTGCGCGTATGGCTGTTGGCGGCGTTGGCCAGGTCGTCGTTCCACGACAGCGGCGTGGTCGCCGTGAACGCCTGGGTGCCGCACTCGCGCGGCTGGGCGCGGGCGGCGTTGATCAGGTCGAGCAGTTTGCGGCCTTCGGTCTGCCAGTCGCCCAGGCCACTGGTCAGCAGCGGGCGCGCCAGGACGATGCGCCAGTCCTGGCCGTTGTTGCTCACGCCGATATCGACGAATTGCGGGTCGAGCACCACGCGACAGAAGCTCTCACGCACCGCTTTCATGGCGGCCTCGGCGTCCTTGGGCCCGGACAGGCTGATGGCCTGCACGTTGACCATCGGGTACGCGGCCCGCGCCAGCGACTGCTGCAAATCGCCGACATTGGAGGCCGGCAGCACCAGCCGTGTATCACTGGCCAGCGGCGGCAACTCCTGGGAACCCTGGTCGCCGCAGCGCTGCACCTGGCTGCGGTACTGGTTGATCTGTTGCACCAACTGACTTTCTTCATTCGCCATCGCGCTGGCGCAGAACACCGTACTGGCGGCCAGCGTCGTAAGACCCATCATCAATGACAGAACGCGCATGGACGTTATCCTTGAGCTTGAAAGTGTCCATGATGCGCGATCCAAGGGCCTGCATGCACCCGTTGGTCCGAACTTTTTTCACTCAATTGTTGAGTGTCGGCTGTCGAGCACTCCGGCTACACGGCGCGCAACAGGTACAATTGCCACTGCCTCGACGTGAAACCCCAGGAATCTGCATGTTCAGCCTTACCCGCTACACCACGGCCTGTCCCGAACCGATCAACAGCCAGATTCTGCAGTTGGCGGTCGACAACCTCACCGACATCAGCAGCGTGGCGCTGGCGCCCAGTAACCTGCTCTATAACATCTACCAGTACGCCATCGGTTTTGAGGTGCACCTGTACCTCGAGGCGTTGGACGGCTCGAAAGGCATCCGTGTTGAGCTGGTCGTGGCGCTGCAGGATGAGACCGTCGTCGGCTTCTGCCTGTACCTGCCGGTGAAGGGCGATCCTCAAGCCTGTGGCGTGGCCTTTATGGCTGTGCACGCCGGTTCCAGGCGTCAGGGTGTGGCCCGGGCCATGCTCGATGACGTGTTGGCGCGCTATCCCCATGCGGAACTGGCGTGTTCGGTCGAGAAGGTCCCGGCATTTGAAGCCATGGGCTTCAAGGTGCGCGGCGCGCGCGGCACGCAAGTGCTGATGAATACGCGGGACTACGGCACCGATGGGCTGATGGGTGTGCTGGACGTGGCCGCTGTCTACAGCTCGCTGGAAGTGCGGCAGATCCATACCTACCTGCTGCAAAAGCACGGCAAGCGTGCCATGGTGGATGCGGAAAAGCAGCGCGATCGGCATCTGGATCAACTGACGCGCAAGGTGCGGGTGTTTGTCGATCAACGCCTGGCCTAAGCTTCAAACACTGGGGATTAAAACTGTGGGAGGGGGCTTGCCTCCTCCCACAATTGATTTCCTTTATCAGAAAGACCTCATCCGGCCTCCGAGACGCCGCGCTTGACCATCGCCAGTATGGTCGCCAGCAATTCCTGCTGCGCTTCTTCGCGGCTGATCTCTGCGCTGGCGGCTGCGTGCGACAAGGCTTCGGCAGCGCCCAGCATGGCGCGCAGACCGGCCTGGGAAAGCCTGCCACCCGGCGCGAATGGCGCAAGGGCATCGCGGCATTTGTCGAGGAAGATCGCCTCGTACTTGCGCTTGAGCGCCTCCAGCTCCGGTGAACCACTCAGTGCCGCCGTCACCCCCGGAATCTCGCGACCCTGCAGCAGCACGCAATCGACATAGGACGACGCGATCACCCCTGCACGGTCTTCAAGTGTTGCACTGCTGGCATCGATGGCGTCGACAAATACCTGGTTCTGGCGCCCATCGAAATCTTCATACAGCGCCGCCAGCAAGCCTGACCGCGTGACGAAATGGTCGTAGACCACCGGTTTGGTCACCCCGGCCAGCTCGGCCAGGCGGCCCAGGGTCAGCGCATCAGTGCCTTCTTCGCGCACCAGGTGCCAAGCGGTTTCCAATAATTGACGCAGACGCTCTTCACGGGAAAGACGCCGACGCGGGGCAGGGGATTGTTTGCTTGACATGCTTATATACCAAAAGTAACTTACGAGCGTTAACTTACTAAAAGTAGCTTAAGCCCAAAAGGATGTCATGTCATGCACGCACTTATCGTTGTGGCTCATCACGACCCGCAATCCCTTACCCGAAGCGTGGCCGAGCAGGTCGGCGCCGGTTTGAGCGCCAGCGGCCACAGCTTTGAAATCGCCGATCTCGCCGCCGAAGGCTTCGACCCTCGCTACACCGCCGCCGACCACCGGGTACACCGCAGCGGTGCAACGCCGCCGACGGACGTGCTCGCCGAACAAGCACGCATCGACCGCGCCGACGCTTTGGTGGTGGTGTTCCCGATCTACTGGTGGTCCGTGCCGGCGTTGCTCAAGGGCTGGATCGACCGTGTCTTCGTCAACGGCTGGGCGATCGATTACGGCCCCGATCTGCCGGTGACCAAGAAGCTGCGGCACTTGAAGGTGCATCTGCTGGCCCTGGGCGCTGCGGATGCAAGCGCCTTCGACCGGCACGGTTATGCCAAGGCCATGCGCACGCAGATCGATTACGGGATCTTTGACTATTGCGGCGCCCAGGTGCTGACCTCGCAGCTGCTGCTGGAGTCGGAAGGCGACAGTGCCCAAGCGCATTTGCACAAGGCCAGGACGGTCGGGCAGGGGCTGTTTGAGCGTGAGACAGCAGCCGGGTGATTCAAGCGTCGCGGAACAGGTCGTGGGCGTCCAGCAAACGGTAGGCAATTTCGGGCTGCCTCTCCATGCCGCGACGAATCGCCGCCGGGATCGATTGCCGGGTCTTGCGACACAGGCCGGGCAGCTCGTCGATGACGATCTGGATCCCGCGCATGCTCTTGACCTCGGTGTGGCCCGGCGCGATATGCAGGCGGATGCCCAATTGTTCGAACATGCGCTGCTGCATATGCTCCAGGTCCTGCAGGCTTTTGAGGTTTTCCAGGCGCTCGAGCAGGCGTTTTTCTTCCTGGCGTGTCAGGTTGAGAATCCGCAGGTCGGCGCCGGGCGCCTCCAGCAAGCGTTCGCGCTCGCAGACGCAGGCACCGGGAGGGCAGGGTTGGCGAATGGTCATGTGCGTGCCCTCCCGTAGCCTGCGCCGTGGCTTCAGTAGCTGAGCGTCACGCCCAGGCTGCCCAGGGCCTTCCAGTAGCCAGGATAGGTCTTGGCCACGCAGTCCGGGTCTTGAATCCGAATGCCCGAGATTTTCAGCCCGGCCAGGGCAAAGCACATGGCGATGCGGTGGTCGGCATGGGTGTCGATCGATGCGTTGCACGACGTGCCGGCCAAGGTCGGGTCGGCAGCCACCAGCAGATCATCGCCCTCGATGGTCGCCAGGCCCGGACGGATTGCATTGAGGCCGTCATGCAGCGCCTGCACCCGGTCACATTCCTTGACGCGCAGATTGGCCAGTTCAGTGAAGCGCACCGGGCTGTTGTTGAAGGCGGCGAGCACCGCCAGGGTCGGGATGGCGTCCTGCATCTGCGAGCCCACCACCGTGGCCTGCATGTTCGGGAACTGGGCGATCACCGCCTGGGCCTTGGCGTCCGGCTGGGTGAAATCCTGGGCGGCGACGCCGATGTCGATACGGCCACCGGTCAACACTTGCGCGGCCCACAGGTAGGTGGCAGCGGAGGCGTCGGGTTCGATCAGGTAATCGTGGGCGGTGTAGCCGGTCGGGGCCACGCGCCAGGTGGTGTCGTCGACTGCCTCAACCTGGGCACCGAAGGCGCGCATGCAATCGAGCGTCAGGTCCACATAGCCACGGGCGCCGATGTCCTTGCCGGTCAATGCGACTTCAATCGGGGCTTCGCCGCACGCCGCAAGCATCAGCAGCGCCGATACATACTGGCTGGACAGCCCTCCATCGATCTCGAAACGCTTGGCCTGCACCTTGCCCACGCCGTGCACGGTCACCGGTGGGCAGCCGGTCGGGCTGTCGACCCGGATGCCGTTCTGGCCGAGCGTGGCCAGCAGTGGCCCGATCGGGCGCTTTTGCATGTAGTCGTCGCCGTCCAGTACCACAGTGCCTTGCACAGTCGCCACGGCGGCGGTGAGAAAGCGCATGGCGGTGCCGGCATTGCCGAGGAACAGCGGCTGCGCCGGCCATTGCAGTTTGCCGTGGCCGGTGACGACGAAGGTGGTGTCGTCCGGCTCATCGATAGTCACGCCCATCTGCCGCAGGGCCACCGACATGTGGCGGGTGTCGTCGCTCTTCAGGGCGCCGCTCAAGCGGCTGGTGCCGTTGGCCAAGGCCGCCAGCAGCAGCGCGCGGTTGGTAATGGATTTGGAACCGGGGGGCGCGACCTTGCCATTGAGAGGAAAGTTGGGCGGTGTAACGGTCACGGTTTTTTGCGAACTCAAGGGACAAGGCTCCTGATCAGGGCGAGGTGGCAGGGAGTGGCCGACGGGGCGGACCCGAATAATCGGCCAAAGGTGCGGTGCTTGTCGAGAGTTAGCGCTGGCTCAGCCAGTAATCGTGCAGCGCTCGGGCCGCCGGCTCGATTTCGCTGACCTGCTGCTGATGGGCCTGCACATCCAGGTCCGCCGGCAAGTCGAAATTATCCTGCTCGGCGCACCAGGAGATTTTCTCCAGCTGCGCGGCCAGTTCGGCGGGCAGCGCTGGCCAGTGGCCGATGGCGGCGCCACGGATATAGCCAAAGCACCATTCTTCCGCGAGGGTCACGGACTGGCCGTGGTGTTCCTTGTCATCGAACAGTGCCTTGAACTCACTGCAATCGCCGACCAGTTGCGCCGCCAGCGTATTGAAGTGGCGTACACACAGGTCCAGGAACTGCCCGGCCTCTTCCGGGCTTTCCCACTCCGGGTTCTGCCCGCCCCAGATCGCCGGGAACCACTCGGCGATATCCACCTGCGTCGGGCTGGAGACCAATGCCGTGAAATAACCGTCGAGTTCAGCCAGGTTCAGCACCGAATGGTCGTCGCCGTACTTGAGCAGGGTGTCTTCGATCAGGTCGAAATCGGCGGGGGTGAGAGGCTGGGCGTGCATGGGGTATATCCTTCAAACGTCGAACGCCGCGGTGGGGCGGCTTAAAGCGCCAAGGATGGCGCCTGGCAAGGTTTTTTGCCAGTCCCGCTTTTGGCCGATGCGCCGTTGCCTGCCCTTGTTATAGTTCAGGCCTTATCACTCGCCAGTCAGGGATCACTGCCATGTCCGAATATCAAGCTTTCGTCGTCGAACTCAACGGCAACGTTGCCCATGTGCAGATCAACCGCCCGGAAAAGATCAACGCGATGAACGCGGTGTTCTGGAGCGAAATCATCGATATCTTCCAATGGGTCGAAGACACCGATGCCGTGCGCGCAGTGGTGCTCAGTGGTGCCGGCAAGCACTTTTCCTCCGGCATCGACCTGATGATGCTGGCTTCGGTGGCCAATGAGCTGGGCAAGGATGTGGGCCGCAATGCACGCGTGCTGCGGCGCAAGATCCTTGAACTGCAAGCCTCGTTCAATGCGGTCGACAATTGCCGCAAGCCGGTGCTGGCAGCGATCCACGGCTACTGCATCGGCGGCGCCATTGACCTGATCAGCGCCTGTGACATGCGCTATGCCGCCGAGGACGCGCAGTTCTCGATCAAGGAAATCGACATTGGCATGGCCGCCGACGTCGGCACCTTGCAACGCCTGCCGCGCATCGTCGGCGACGGCATGTTGCGCGAACTGGCCTATACCGGTCGTCAGTTCGGCGCCGAAGAAGCGCGCAGTATCGGCCTGGTCAATCGTGTGTATGCCGACCCGGAAAGCCTGTTGGCGGGCGTCATGGCTATCGCCCATGAAATCGCCGCCAAGTCACCGATTGCCGTCACCGGCACCAAGGCGATGATCAGCTATATGCGCGACCACAGCATCAATGACGGCCTGGAATACGTTGCCACCTGGAACTCGGCTATGTTGCAATCCAACGACCTGCGCGTGGCCATCGCGGCCCATATGAGCAAACAGACACCCGAATTCGTGGATTGATTGATATGACCCCAGGCTGGATTACCACAACGCTGCTGGACAACGACGCCGCCGGGGGCTGGGCCGTGGCCCGCAGCCGCGACGGCTTTTTGCACGATGCCAACGGGCCGCTGTTTCCCCGGGAATGGCTCAAGCGCCAGGACCTGTCGGTATTTGCCGAACACGGCATCGGGCATCTCGATGGCGAGCCGGTGTACCTGCTGGAAATCAACGGTGCTGCCCAGGTGCCGGGCTGCAGCTGGCAAGGCCTGCGCGGTTTTATGCTGCAAGGCGATCATACCCTGTACAAAGTGCTGGGCTATGCCGCGCAGATCGGCACCTGGGCGCGTGAGCATCGCTTCTGCGGCAGTTGCGGCCAGGCCATGGTCCAGGTACCACGGGAGCGGGCGATGTACTGCCAAGCCTGTGACCTGCGCAGCTACCCACGGATTTCGCCGAGCATGATCGTGCTGGTGACCCGTGGCGATGAAATTCTGCTGGCGCGCTCACCACGCTTTGTCAGCGGGGTCTACAGCACCCTGGCCGGCTTTGCCGAGCCGGGTGAGTCGGCTGAAGACTGCCTGATCCGCGAAGTGCGCGAGGAGGTGCAGGTGGAGGTGAAGAACCTGCAGTACATGGGCAGCCAGTGCTGGCCGTTCCCGCATTCGATGATGCTGGGCTTTCATGCCGAGTATGCCGGTGGCGACATCGTGCCCCAGGCTGACGAGATCGAAGACGCACAGTGGTTCAATATCCACGAGCTGCCGCCGTTGCCGGCGTCACGCTCGATTGCGCGTTATCTGATCGACCTTTATGTGGCCCGTCGCTTAGGCCACGCTGAACCAGTGCTGCCAGGCTAGGCGCACTGTCAGGCCGAGCACCACGGTGATGAACACCGGGCGAATGAACTTGGCGCCGCCGCTGATTGCGCTGCGTGCGCCAAAGAACGCACCGCCCATCACCGAGATGCCCATCGCCAGGCCGACGATCCAGTCCACCGAGCCGTTGATGATAAACACCGTCAGTGCCGCCGCATTGCTGACGAAGTTCATGCTGCGCGCCACGCCGCTGGCCTTCACCAGGTCGATCGGGTGCAGCAGCATCGTGCTCACGGTCCAGAACGCGCCGGTGCCCGGCCCGGCCACGCCATCGTAGAAGCCCAGGCCGAAGCCCTGGGTGGCCTGCCATTTCTTGCGGATCGGTGCCTGCGCATCCAGCGGCGCCTTGGGCGTGCCGCCGAACAGCAGGTACACCCCGCAGGCGAACACGATCACCGGCAGCATCTTGTTCAGGGTGTCGGCGGGCAAGTAGTGCGCGACCACGGCGCCGCTCAGCGCGCCGATCAACGTACCGACGATAGCGTGCACCCATTGGCGCGGGTGGAACAGCTTGCGGCGGTAGAAGGTAAAGCTGGCGGTGGCCGAGCCGAAGGTGGAACTGAGCTTATTGGTGCCCAGCACCAGGTGCGGTGGCATGCCGGCGGTGAGCAGGGCGGGCGTGGTGAGCAGGCCGCCGCCGCCGGCGATGGCGTCGATGAAACCGGCAACAAAGGCCACGACGGCGAGAATGGCGAGGGTGGTCAGGTCAACGCTGAGTTCGAAGGGCATGGGCAGGGCTTATTGTTGGCGGGGCTGCTGGGAAGGCCGCCATCTTACCCCCGGATGTACGCAGAACCAAATGTGGGAGGGGGCAAGCCCCCTCCCACATTTTGATCCTGGGTGACAGGTTACTTATGGGTGCCCAGCCACTCCAGCGCCGTGCGCCAGATGCAGATGCCCAGAAAGTACGCCGACATCAGCGACCATAGCCCGAACGTCCACGGGTTGGTGTTCGGATAATCCACTACCATCAGGAAGCTGCACAGCAACCAGATCGTGGTCACCGCGATGTTGATCGGCATGAAGCGCTTGACCCGGAACGGGTGCAGGAACTTCATCGGCGTCACGGTCAGCAGCGCCAGGCCGATCACGGTCAGCAGGGTGACCCAGGCATCGGGCTGGATGATGTACACACACAAGGCCACCACATTCCAGGCCGCCGGGAAGCCGACGAAATAGTTGTCCTTGCTCTTCATGTTGACGTTGCAGAAGCAGAACAGCGACGACACCAGGATCACCGACACCGCAAACAGGTGGGTAAATTCCGGCAGGTCGATATAGCGGTAGATAAACAGTGCCGGGATGAATACGTAGGTGAGGTAATCGATCACCAAGTCCAATACCGAGCCGTCAAAGCTGGGCAACACCGTACTGACGTTGACCCGTCGCGCCAGGGAACCGTCGACGCCATCGACCACCAGTGCCAGGCCCAGCCACAGCAGGCAGGCCTTGGGCGAGTTTTCCAGCAGCGCCAGGGTGGCCAGGAATGCCAATACCACGCCCGTGGCGGTGAAGCCGTGGGCGCCCCAGGCTTTGATTCTGGCTACATGCAGGGTCGATATCACGGGCGGTTCTCCAAAGGATCAAACGGGGCAGCCGACAGCGTAACGCCGTCGAGTCTGGCCGGGGAATGCAGGTATCGACCGGGAAGGCGGGGATAAGGTTCACCACCCGGCGTAGGGCCTAGCGTAGCAAGCGCAGGAAGTTTCGGCATCAACCCTGGCGAAACACCAGGGCCTTCAAGCCACTTTGCGGGTCGATATCCGGGAATTCCGGCGGGTTTTCCAGGCGTTGTACAAAGCGCAGGCCCGGTGCCTCGCGGGTGACGCCGTCGATCAGGAAGTCTTCGCCCAAGGCCGGATCGTTCATGCACGCCAGCACCGTGCCCTGGGCCGTGAGCAAGTCCGGCAGGCGACGCAACACGCGCTGGTAGTCCTTGGTCAGCAGGAAGCTGCCTTTCTGGAAGGAGGGCGGGTCAATGATCACCAGGTCATAGGGGCCGCCGTGGGTGACTTTGGCCCAGGACTTGAACAGGTCGTGGCCCAGAAAGGTCACCTTGCTCAAGTCGTGACCATTGAGGCGATGGTTGTCGCGGCCACGGCTCAGGGCGCCTCGGGCCATGTCCAGGTTCACCACGTGCTCGGCGCCGCCTTCGATAGCGGCCACGGAAAACCCGCAGGTGTAGGCAAACAGGTTAAGCACGTGCTGGCCTTTGGCCTGCTCGCGCACCCAGTTGCGGCCGTAGCGCATGTCGAGGAACAGGCCGCTGTTTTGCTTTTTACCCAGGTCGATCAGGTAGCGCAGGCCGCCTTCGGTAATGGTCAGTTCGTCGAGGGCGTCACCGACCAGCCACTCGGTGGTGCTTTGCGGCAGGTAGCGGTGTTGCAGCGCTACGGTATGGGCGCCGAAACCGGCCCAGTCGATCTGCAGCAACTGCTGCTTCAAGGCCTGCAGATGCTCGCTTTCCTTGAACAGCGCCACCAGCACCACGCCTTGCAACCAGTCCACCGTCAGTTGCTCAAGGCCCGGCCAGCAGCGGCCACGGCCGTGGAACAGGCGGCGGGTTTCAGCGGGCGCACTGGCCAGGGCGGTGAGCAGATGGGCGTGCAGGGTAGCGAGTGCGTCTGGAGTCATCGGTGAGCGTCAGTCGTTGAGCGGGCGGCATTTTAAACACAATTGTGCGTCAGAGCGTGGCGATCAGGGCTGGGCCAAAGGTTTCGCGTAGAAAAACCGGGGCTATGTAGCGCTCGTAATGGGCCTCGGACAGCAGGAAAAACTCGCGGTCAATGGCATCGCGCAAGTCCGTGAGGGGACGCTCACGAAATTCCGGCAGCAACCCCAGACCATAGGCGTCCAGTTTTGACATCACTCGAGCACCCCGGGCAATCAGCTGGTACGCCCAGCAGTAGGGCGACTGTTGCGGCATGAAGCGAATCTTGCGGTCTTCCAGTTGCTGGCGCAGGCGCTGCGGGTCGAAGACTTCCAGCTTGCTGCTCATCACCTGCACCAGTAACTGCTCCAGGCGCAGCCACACCGCGTGCTTTTCCTCGGCGCTATAGCCGTTCCACTGGATCACTTCATGGTGATAACGCTTGCAGCCCCGGCAGACCAGGTCACCGTAGACGGTGGAACACAGGCCTATGCAGGGCGTTTTGATGGTTTGATTGGGCATAAAAGGCAATTTGCGAAGTTTATGAAACACCGCGTTCCCGATGTGGGAGGGGGCTTGCTGCCGATAGCAGTCGTTCAGTTAACGCACCTGTGACTGATACACCGCTATCGGGAGCAAGCCCCCTCCCACATGTTGGAGCTGTGCTGTTGATCAATCCCAGCTCAGCGCGCCGCCAGTCTGGTACTCGATCACACGGGTTTCGAAGAAATTCTTCTCTTTCTTCAAGTCCATGATCTCGCTCATCCACGGGAACGGGTTGGTCGTGCCTGGGTACTCTTCCTTCAAGCCAATCTGCGACAGGCGACGGTTAGCGATGAACTTGAGGTAGTCCTCCATCATCGCCGCATTCATGCCGAGAACACCGCGAGGCATGGTATCCCGCGCATATTCAATTTCCAGCTGCGTCCCCTGCAGGATCATCTGGGTCGCTTCTTCCTTCATCTCGGCATCCCACAAGTGCGGGTTTTCGATTTTGATCTGGTTGATCACATCGATACCGAAGTTCAGGTGCATCGACTCATCGCGCAGGATGTACTGGAACTGTTCCGCCACGCCGGTCATTTTGTTGCGGCGGCCCATGGACAGGATCTGGGTGAAGCCGCAGTAGAAGAAGATGCCTTCGAGGACGCAGTAGTAGGCGACCAGGTTGCGCAGCAGCTCTTTGTCGGTGTCGACGGTGCCGGTTTCGAACTTCGGATCGGAGATCGAACGGGTGTACTTCAAACCCCAGGCGGCCTTTTTGGCGACCGATGGGATCTCGTGGTACATGTTGAAGATCTCGCCTTCATCCATGGCCAACGATTCGATGCAGTACTGGTAGGCGTGGGTGTGGATCGCTTCTTCGAAGGCCTGGCGCAGGATGTACTGGCGGCACTCCGGGTTGGTGATCAGGCGGTATACGGCCAGCACCAGGTTGTTGGCGACCAGGGAATCGGCGGTGGAGAAGAAGCCGAGGTTGCGCATGACGATGCGACGTTCGTCGTCGGTCAGGCCTTCGGGGTTTTTCCACAGGGCGATGTCGGCGG
>NZ_QGAJ01000030.1:0-20108 GCF_005233615.1 Pseudomonas sp. CFBP13528 | reverse complement strand
CCGAACTCAGCAGTGAAACGATGCATCGCCGATGGTAGTGTGGGGTTTCCCCATGTGAGAGTAGGTCATCGTCAAGATTAAATTCCAGAACCCCTGTTTGCTTATGCAGACAGGGGTTTTGTTTATGTAGAAGCTCATGAATTTCACCAGTACGTTGCTAGCACAACGGTCTGGTACACAGAATTTCTTGACGACCATAGAGCATCGGAACCACCTGATCCCATCCCGAACTCAGCAGTGAAACGATGCATCGCCGATGGTAGTGTGGGGTTTCCCCATGTGAGAGTAGGTCATCGTCAAGATTCAATTCCGAAACCCCTGTCTGCTAACGCAGACAGGGGTTTTGTCGTTTAAGGCTGAAAACGGCTGATAATCGACTGCATGTCTACCGCCTGTCGGGCCCTTGCTCTAAAAGAGGAAGATTCACACAAAACTCTAAGATTTATCGTTTTCTGGCCGAAAGCCTGACGAGCCATGCGTGCACCGAAATAGAGCGATCGCAGAGTCCGCCTATTGCGTTACATGGAATGTTCCACTCGGCACGCTCACCCCCCTTTGGCAAAAGAAGTCGATGAAATGAATCTCAAGTTCAGTCATAAAATTCTGTTGGCGGCGTCAGGCGTCGTGGTTCTGGCCTTTGCGCTGTTCACGCTCTATAACGATTACCTGCAGCGCAACACGATCAGGCAAAACCTGGCGTCCTCCATCCAGCAATCCGGCGAGCTTACCGCCAGCAGCGTGCAGAACTGGCTCAGCGGCCGCATTCTGGTTCTGGAGAACCTGGCACAAAACGTTGCTCATCAAGGGAGTGGCGCCGATCTGCCCGGTTTGGTCGATCAACCGGCGTTCACCTCCAACTTCCAGTTTACCTACGTGGGTCAAACCAACGGTGTGTTCACCCAGCGTCCCGATGCGAAGATGCCCGAAGGCTATGACCCACGTCAGCGCCCTTGGTACAAGCAAGCCGTAGCAGCCGACAAAACCATGCTTACCCCGCCTTATATGGCAGCTGTGGGTGGCCAGATCGTGACGATCGCGATGCCGGTGAAGAAGAACGGAGAGCTGTTGGGCGTTGTGGGTGGAGACTTGAGCCTGCAAACCTTGGTGAAGATCATCAACTCAGTGGATTTCGGCGGTATCGGCCACGCGTTCCTGGTCAGTGGTGACGGCCAAGTCATCGTCAGTCCTGATCAGGACCAGGTGATGAAAAACCTCAAAGACATCTACCCAGGCGCCCAGGTGCGCATCGAGAAGGTTAACCAGGAGGTTGTCCTCAATGGACAGGACCGTATTCTCTCGTTTACGCCAATCAGCGGTTTGCCGGGGGCTGACTGGTACATCGGTCTGTCTATCGACAAAGACAAAGCCTATGCCGCACTGGGTAAATTTCGCACTTCAGCATTGATAGCAATGCTCATCGCCGTAGTGGCGATTGCCGTGCTGCTGAGTATGTTGATCCAGGTGTTGTTGCGTCCGCTGACCACGATGGGCGTCGCGATGAAGGATATTGCCCAAGGCGAAGGCGACCTGACCCGACGCCTCGACGTTACGAGCAAAGACGAGTTCGGCGAAGTCGGCAGCGCATTCAATCAGTTTGTCGAGCGTATCCACGCCTCGATTTCCGAAGTGTCCTCGGCGACACGCCAGGTGCATGACTTGTCCCAGCGCGTGATGGCATCGTCCAACGCGTCGATCATTGGCTCAGACGAGCAGAGTGCACGTACCAACAGCGTGGCTGCAGCGATCAACGAGCTGGGCGCCGCCACCCAGGAAATCGCCCGTAACGCCGCTGATGCCTCGCAGCATGCCAGCGGTGCCAGTGAGCAAGCTGACGATGGACGCAAGGTCGTCGAGCAAACCATCCAGGCAATGTCGGAACTGTCGCAGAAAATCAGCCTGTCCTGCACTCAGATCGAGACCCTTAACGCCAGTACCGACAACATTGGTCACATCCTCGATGTGATCAAGGGCATCTCCCAGCAGACTAACTTGCTCGCGCTGAATGCGGCCATCGAAGCAGCCCGTGCCGGAGAAGCTGGGCGTGGGTTTGCCGTGGTAGCTGATGAGGTGCGTAACCTGGCTCACCGTACCCAGGAATCGGCTGAAGAGATTCACAAGATGATCACCTCCCTGCAAGTGGGTTCGCGTGAAGCGGTGACCACCATGAACGCCAGCCAGGCTTCCAGCGAAGAAAGCGTTGAAGTGGCTAACCAGGCTGGCGAGCGTCTGATCAGCGTGACACAGCGAATCGTTGAGATCGACGGCATGAACCAATCAGTCGCCGCAGCTACCGAGGAGCAAACGGCGGTGGTTGAAACCCTCAACGTCGACATCAACCAGATCAACCTGCTGAACCAGCAAGGCGTGGCCAATCTCAACGAGACGCTCAAGGATTGCGATGCGCTGTCCCAACAGGCCAGTCGATTGAAGCAATTGGTCGATAGCTTCAAAATCTGATCCTGGCGGCAGTCGGAGCGAGGCCTCCCGCTCCGACTGCCCTGAAGCCGCTCAGAGAAAGCCGATGGTCCTCAGGTAGTCACAGCCTTTGCGTAATAGCGCGGGGCTCTTGGGCGGATAGTGTGTGCCCATTTGCTCCAACCCCCATTGGGCATTGCTGTACTGGATCATCGAAGTGTCGCCGATGTCCTCACCCACCCCATCAAGGTAGAAGCCCAGTACGCCGAACAATGCATTGTCATGGCCTACGGTTCTCAATGCGCGTTGCCACTGTTGAAGGCTTATCCGTTCAAAGGTATGTCCGGCCTGGCTGAACGCGTCAAGGTACTGGTCCCAGCTCAGCGGTTGCGGATTGTGCAGGTTGAATACGTTTCGCCCTGCGACAAAACGCCGGCTGTGAAACGCAATGAAGCGTGCCAGGAAGTCCACCGGCATCAGGTCGAAGTTACCTTCCATTCGAGGGACCCTACCCAACTGCAGCGACCCCTTGAGCATCAACATCAAGCGATTTTTATCGGGTTGGCAGACGCCGTTCTGACTGTTGAAACTGATATTGCCCGGCCGATGGATATTCACCCAGGCTCCTTGCTCGGTTGCACGCCCCAGCAATCGCTCGGCCACCCATTTCGAGAGGTTGTAGCCATTTTTGACATAGATCGGTAATGCGCGGCTGGCGGGTGCTTCGAGCACATACCGATCAGTGTCGAGGGTACTGCAGGCCGACAGCGTCGAAATGAAATTGAAGACCTTCTTGCAGTGGGTCTCGCAAAGGCGCAGGCATTCAAACACCGGTTCGACGTTGTCCTTGGTGAGCGCTTTGTAGTCCATCACATGGTTGACCTGCGCCGCATTGTGCACAAGCACGCCATGATGACGGGCGAGGTGCTCGTACGCCTCACAGGATAGCCCCAGGCGCGGTTGGCGCAGGTCTGCGGCGTACACCTGCACTCGGCGCAGGTCCAATTGTTCCAGGCGATATTCGCGCAGCGCCTGAGTGAATCGGTCCGCCGCCGACTGGCCGGGGAGCGCCCGCACCAGGCACGCTACTTCTTGCGCTCCACCCGCCAGCAATGCCTGGACGATATGCACGCCGACGAAGCTGTTGGCTCCCGTGACAATCGCCTTGCGCGGGTCTCCTGCGCGGGTCTCAGGTAGCATTTCAAGCTTCAGGGCTCGGGATGCATCGTGTTCCATCTGGCTGAAAGATGTATCCGG
Organism: Pseudomonas sp. CFBP13528; assembly: GCF_005233615.1. Lineage (NCBI taxonomy): Bacteria > Pseudomonadati > Pseudomonadota > Gammaproteobacteria > Pseudomonadales > Pseudomonadaceae > Pseudomonas > Pseudomonas sp. CFBP13528. Next base: position 16,436 of record NZ_QGAJ01000030.1, on the reverse strand, counting down.
CAGCGCTTCGCCCTCCAGCTGTAAGGCAAGAGTACGAATCGTCGGCGCTTCAAAAAATTGGCTCAAGGAGAAGCTGCGGCCAAATTGCTCGCGCAGGCGCAGTAACAAGGTGGACAGCAGGATCGAATGGCCACCGAGGTTGAAAAAGCTGTCGTCGATCGATACCTCGCTGGCAGACAACCCCAACAACTCCCCCCACAGCTCCACCAACTGCGCCTGGACTGGCGTGTGGGTGCTGCAACGAATCATTTCCTGGGGGCGCGCACTCGGCACCGCCCGCAACGCCGTGCGATCGATCTTGCCGTTGCTCGAAAAGGGCAGGCTCGGCAGTTCGCTCCAGGCGACGGGTTGCATATGCTCAGGTAGCCAGTGCCTGGCATGCTCCTTCAGCCTGGCCAGGGTGGCGCCGGGTTCGGGCTGGGCAGCAAAGCCAATGATTCTGCATGCCTGATCAATCACCACTGCTACTTGGCGGAACAACCGACTGCTGCGCAGGCACTGCTCAATCTCCTGAGGCTCGACGCGAAAGCCGCGGATCTTGACCTGATCATCCCGTCGACCGCCCAACTCGATCCCGTCCGGCGTCCATTTCGCCAGATCGCCGCTACGGTAAGCCTGCAGCCATTGTCCATCAGGCAGCGCCAGCTTGACGAACGGCGAGTCAGCTTGCGGCTTTGCGTTCATATAACCCTGGCTGACGCCAGGGCCTGCGATGTACAGATCGCCCATCACTTGCTCATCCACCGGTTGCAAATGGTCGTCGAGGATCAGGACCTGGCTGTTGGCAATGGGTAAACCGATGTTGCGATTGCTGTCACTGAGCCGAAACGTTCGATGGGTTGCCAGTACTGTGGCTTCGGTGGGGCCATAGAGATTGTGCAACTGGCATTGGCCTGCCAGTCGCTCGATCACGTAGGGCTCGCAAAAATCGCCGCCGGTGAGCAGGTGGGAGAGGCCAAGAGGCTGGTCCAGCGGCAGGATGCTGAGCAACGCCGGTGGCAGAAAAGCGTGGGTGACGCGCTGCACGCGAATCAACTCGACCAATTGCTGAGGATCCTGACGCTGTTCTGCACTGGGAACAATCAGCTCTGCGCCCGCCATCAAGGCGGGGAAAATATCGATCAGCGAGGAGTCAAAGCTCAGCGGTGAAAATTGCAGGACGCGACTCTTATCATCCAGCGCCACACAGGTACTAAGCCAGGCGGTGAAATGCGCCAGATTATGTTGGCTGAGCAGCACACCCTTGGGCTGCCCGGTGGTGCCGGAGGTGAAAAGTGCCATGCATGACGCATTGGCGTGGGGACGATGACGCATCAGCGGTTGAGTCGGGTCGATGTCGCGTGAGGCGAGCGTACTCACGTCAATCGAAACGAAATGATCTCGCAGCGGATGCAGACCATTTTCCAGTAACACGCAGGCCTCTGCGCTTATCAACATGCGGTGCTGGCGTTTTACCGGATGATCCGGGGCCAGTGGCAAATACACCGCGCCGCAACCCAGCACGGCCAGAATGCTCGCGTAGAGCTCAGTAGATTTTTCCAGGCACACACCCACCACCGAGGGGGGTTCATTGCCCTCCAACAGGGGCAGCAAGCGTTGCTGAATCGCCATGGCTTTTTCTTGAAGTTGGCGATAAGTCACCACGCGACCCGCGATATTCAGCGCTGTGCGATTGGCGAAGGCGCGAAGGCTGGCCTGCAGGCGTTCGATCATGGGCACTTGTGCCGCGCGAAGCAGCGCGGCATCGGCCGTACGATTGAATCGATGCATGAACGCCAGCGCCTCCAGCCCGTGCAAGCCTTGTTCAGGCAGGGGGTCGGAGCTGGTCATTGCGCAGAAAAAGCCTGGATCTCTTGAAAATCCGCTGACCAGTGACGCTGCCCACTCCACCAAGGCGTTCGCCGCCCGACGCCGCAGCTGCTGGCCGTTGCCGCTGGGCTCCCGGGCAACATCGTGTACGGCCACCAGGCGCCGCTCGCGGTCGTAGCAGCGAAACTGCAGCCTGGGCAGCCCATGTTCGGACGGGGGGCCGATAACCAGGCGCAGGCTCATCCAGGCCGCGTCTCTGGACAGGGCTGACGGTGGCTGACTACCGTCCTCGATCACAAGGTCGACCGACTCGCCCCCAAAGGCATGCCCGTAATGTTCCAGCACGTGCTTGAGGGCTTCCAGCGCGTCACCGGCAACGCCCCATTCAATCGTCAGGCGCCTCATGCCAATCTCCCCAGCGCGGGCAAATAGTCGTCCAGGACTCGTGCCACGCTGGAGGTGTGCAGCAGGCCGCTGTGATGCAGGAAGCTCATGATGTTGCCAACCAGCGGGTGCTGGCGGGTGATGGGAAAGTCCATCGCAACGATTTCATCCTGCAGCGCCGAACGAACGTCGACGTTGATATCCAGGTGCTCGATCAACTGCAGGTCGAAGCCTTTTTGTAGGTCGTTGGTCAGGTAATGGCCCAGGAATGTCGGTAGCACAGCGGCAATGCTGTCCCGATCCTCCGCGCTTGCCGAGTGCCAGTAGATGCGCACCAACTGTGTCCAGAACTGTGCGTGGCGCCCTTCATCAAACAGGTGGTCGGCCATCAAGCCGCGCACGGACGACTTGACACTGTCGTCCTTGGAAAAGGCCGCCACGTCATGGGTGACGGTGTTTTCGGCGATGGCCACGACGATCAACTCAACCGCATCGCGCAAGTGCTCCGGTGCCTGCGCCTGCGCTGCCGGCAAGGCGCGGCTCAGTTCGATCTGCCCGGGCAGGTCGAGCGGCTGGATACCGGTCAACTCGACGGCTTGCTGCAGGAAGTCCAGGGCTACCAAGGCGTGGTAATCCTCATCCACCACGACGGTCATCGCGTCGTAGCGGCAGGCGAGGGGGAGGGGCAGTGAGAAGCGATTCTTGGCGATGCTGCGGGCAGTCTTATCGACGATTTCGGTTTCGAAAATCACGATGTCATGGATGAATCGATAAAAGCTTTGCGCCAGCACAAAGTCGCGCGATTGCGGGCAGTGCTCGAGAAAGGTCGCGCTCAGTACCAGCGGTTGGCGGTACAAGGGAAAGATCAGCTTGCCGTCGTTTTCCAACACGCGGCGCGGGCGAGTGCGGATGGTTGCGCGACGCTCCCAGTCTTCGGCAAAGGAGCGGTAGTCGATAGCGCTCATGGATGAACCTCTTGCATCGAGGTCTGTACGTCATCCCAGAAGGTCATGCGGCTTTCCAGCGCCTCGAGAGCAACGCTGTCGGCTTGTTGCTGGCGAATCGGGTCTGCGCCGATCAGACGCTGGAGCACTTGTTCCGCCGCCGGAGCATGCTCCTGGCTATCCAGCTCGATATGACGCTTGAGGTAGTGACATAAAGTGGGCGCCTGACGAGCAATGAAGGGGCTGCTGCACAGAAGGCGCTCGAACATCGATGCAATGACGCCCTCACGACCATGCAGAAAGGCCGCCGCTACGCAGTGAGTGGGAGCGCTGAGTGCGATCTGCCATGTGCTGTCGACAAAGCGCGGCACACCTGGGGGCGCGCCGATCATTTGCAGCGCTGCGCTTACCTCCACGCCCTGATGTTGCAGGTCAATGAAACGCGTGATGACGCGGGTGTCGGCGCCCACTTCCACCATGGCGTCCAGGTACAGCTCAAAGTGACTGCAATGGCCCCGCGTTGGATGTTCATCCGACTCTTCGCCCAGCACGATCTCATTGATCAGGCGTGCGGCCTGTGGATCAGTGGGCGGAAGCCACGGTATCTGGGTACATGTAAGATCTTGTTGCAGGCGTTTGGTCAGGGTCATGAAGTCCCAAACCGCAAATACATGACTTTCCATAAAGTGTTGTAGTTTGGTATGCGAAGTTATTTCTGCAAATAACGGATGGTTGCACAGTTGCAGCTTTTTTTGTTCAAACAAATGATGATGCATGGTTGACGCCTATAAAATTGTTGCGACTGCTCTAGTTGCAGTGATGGAGTTTTGTAGTTGTTAGACAGAAGATAACGTTAAGGTGTGCCCACGCGGCAAGCACGGGCTCATTGCGCGGCCAGCTGACTGAAAGGTTTATTGGGTTGGCGGGTGATAGTAAACTGATTAAACGTTTGGATGAGCTTGTAAATGTATTAGATGTTTTTTCGAGAATAAGCTTCCGAGTGAAAGAGTTGTTTTAAGTGTGAGAATTTTCCTTATATAACGCCGGTTATTAAGACTTGCGAGTTGTCTACAGCGCTACCAGCGCGGGACGTTTCCTGGCAAGGGAAGGTGCCGCGCGGTGTAAAGACTAAAAGAAAAATGCGAACGCGTTACGACGTACTTTCTTTGTTGGCAGTTTCTAGGCCATTGAGGTATCTATTGATGACCTCCATGCCTCGCATCAAGTGATTACGCAATGTCAGGATGCTTTCGTCGATTTTCTTCTGCACCACCAGGCTGAGCAGTTCGCGGTGGTCCTCTTGTGACGTCTCGCCCAGCCCCATTGCCTCGAGGTTGAAGCGCAGAAACCGCTCTTCCTCATTCAGCCCATGCTCCACCAGTTTGAGCAGGCGATGGTTAGGCGCCTTGCCATACAAGACCATGTGAAACAGGCGATTGAGGCGGCCTATCTCGCTGTAGTCTTTCTCACACTCCAGCGCATTGATACAGGCTTCTGCCTCGGCGATATCAGCCTCAGTGAGCAGTGGGATCGACAAGCGCAAGGCCTCGGACTCCAACAGCATGCGCAGGGCATAGGTCTCAGCCGAGTTGTCCTCAATCAAGGGGGCGACCACCGCGCCCTTGTGGGTCACCACATGCAGCAGGGATTGTGCTTCCAACTGGCGCAATGCTTCGCGCACCGGCATGCGGCTGACGCCGAACAGGCTGGCGAGCTCTTGCTGGCGCATGGCGGTGCCACAGGGTAACCGCCCATCGAGAATGGCGTTGCGCAACGTTTCTTCAATAACGGCGCGGGCAAGGTGAGCGGGAATAGGCCCGCTGACCTTGATGCTGCTTAAAGGGTTCGGCTTCGGCGTCACGGTTACGCTGCCCTCCTTTCTAGAATAATAAAGTGCGTTTTATTGGATCCAATGAACACTAGAGATGGCCCAAGCGCTTGTCAAACCGCCAGAGTTTCCGTTTGTAAGGGCTTACAGCGTGTATTTTGTGCGTCTCACATCAGGCGGTTACAAGTCGCTCTACCGATCGATGATCTCACTATGCCATTGTTATTTCCGAGACGAAGCTTCACCATCCCCTCAAATTCCGTCTCTCTTCATGGACTGAACGCCTTGGCGGTAAGTTTTATTCCCTATCGAGTTCTTTGCTGGCTTTTATCAGCGATCTTGTTGGCCGGCCTGATGCTTGGCGGGCTGCATGCCGATTGGGATTTCTCGCAGATCAGCCGAAAGGCCAGTGCCCTTTACGGGCCATTGGGCGAAGGCCAGCAGCGTATTGACGCCTGGCAGCGGCTGTTGGCCACTCAAAAGCAGGTCAGCGAACAAGAACAGCTCAAGGTCGTTAACTTGTTTTTCAACAAACAAATGACCTACGTGGAAGACATCGATCTCTGGCACGCGGTCGATTATTGGGAGACACCCATCGAAGCCCTCTGGAAAGGCGCCGGTGACTGCGAAGACTACGCCATCGCCAAGTATTTCAGTTTGCGTCATCTGGGTGTGTCCAGCGACAAATTGCGTATTACCTACGTCAAGGCCTTGCGTCAGAATCGCGCACATATGGTCTTGACCTACTATTCGACCCCCGACGCAATCCCGCTGGTGCTCGACAGCCTGATGGACGACATCCTGCCGGCTACCCGCCGTACCGATTTGATTCCGGTGTATTCATTCAACGCCGAGGGCCTGTACCTGCCCGGCGCCAAAGGCAACAAGAAGGTCGGCGATACCAAACGCTTGTCGCGCTGGCAGGATGTATTGAGAAAAATGCGTGCGGAAGGCTTTCCAGCCGAGCCTGCCAACTAGGAGTAACTGATCGGATGTCTTTGTTCAAACAGCTGTTGATCGCAATCTGTCTGTTCCTGGTGGTCGCCTTCAGCGGCAGCTTCATGGTCAGCCTGGAAAGTTCGCGCACGCAATACGTCAACCAGTTGCGCTCCCATGCGCAGGACGCTGCGACGGCGCTGGCGTTGTCGCTCACCCCTAATATCGATGACCCGGCCATGGTGGAGCTGCTGGTCAGTTCGATCTTCGACAGCGGTTACTACGCCAGTATCCGTGTGGTGGACCTGGCCACGGACAAAACCATCGTTGAGCGCAGCGGCATTCCAGACAACAACGGCGTGCCCAACTGGTTCGTTAAATTGATCGGCCTGGAGCCGGCCGGTGGCGATGCGCTGGTGAGCCGCGGTTGGGAGCAGGCGGCGCGTGTCGAGGTGGTCAGCCATCCGATGTTCGCCCTGGCCAAACTCTGGCAGAGCGCCTTGGGCAGCCTTGGCTGGTTGCTGCTGTGCGGTGCGGTCAGTGTGGTGCTTGGCGGGTTGCTGCTGCGCCGCCAATTGAAACCGTTGGACTACATGGTCAAACAGTCCCACGCGATCGCCCGTCGAGAATTCCTCAGCCTGCCCGATCTGCCGCGTACGCCCGAACTGCGCCGGGTGGTGCAGGCGATGAACCAAATGGTGGAAAAGCTCAAGGCACTGTTCCAGGAGCAGGCCGAGCGCAGCGAAAAGCTGCGCACCGAATCCTACCAGGACACCCTCACCGGTCTTGCCAACCGTCGTTATTTCGAGATGCAGCTCAACGCCCGTGTCAGCAACCCTGAAGAAACCAACTCCGGCTACTTGCTGGTATTGCGCGTCAAGGACCTGGCCGGCCTGAACCAGCGCCTGGGGGGCCAGCGTACCGACCAGCTGCTGCAAGCGGTCGGCGAACAGCTGCTGCGCCAGTGCGAGCCGTACCCGGAAACCCACAACCTTGTGACCCGGATCCGTGGCGGCGAGTTCGCCGTGCTGGCGCCTGGGCTGACGCGAGAAGAAGCGCTGCAATTGGCGCAGAACCTGGAAAGCACGTTGCTCAGCCTGCAGGCCACCGGCGCCAGCGACGTCGCGCCCGTGGCTTATATCGGCCTGGCCCCGTTCAATCATGGCGATGCGCCGCAGGCGCTGCTGACCCTCGCCGATCAAGCCCTGTCGCAAGCCGAAGCGCAGGGTGACAGCACGTGGGTGTGCCTGGACCACAGTGCCGCCGCCAGCCTCGGTGACGATCACCATGCCTGGCACACGCTTTTGGACCAGGCGCTGACCCAGCAGCGTTTCGAGCTGTACTTCCAGCCGGTCGTCGCCAGCCAGGACCCGCAGTTGGTCCTGCACTACAAAGTGCTGTCGCGCCTGCAGGACCTTGATGGCCATACCTTACCCGCCGGGCGTTTCCTGCCGTGGCTTGAGCGTTTCGGCTGGGCCGCCCGCCTGGACCGCTTGATGCTGGAACAGGTGCTCAAACAGATGACTGGCCACAGCGATAATCTGGCGCTGAACCTCTCAGCCGCGACCTTGCAGGACCCAGAGGCTCTGCAGGGCATTTATGACCTGCTGCGCCAGCACAGCAACCTGGGCTCGCGCCTCACCCTGGAAATCGGTGAAGAGCAACTGCCGGAGCAGCATGTGCTGGAACAGATGACCCACCGCCTGCGCGAATTGGGCTTCTCCCTGAGCCTTCAGCGTTTCGGTGGGCGATTCAGCATGATCGGCAACCTGGCCCGCCTGGGCCTGGCGTACCTGAAAATCGACGGCAGCTACATCCGCGCCATCGACCAGGAAAGCGACAAACGCCTGTTTATCGAAGCCATCCAGCGCGCGGCCCACAGTATCGACCTGCCATTGATTGCCGAGCGTGTGGAGACCGAGGGTGAGCTGAAGGTGATTCGCGAGATGGGGATTTTTGGGGTGCAGGGCCAACTGTTCGGCGAGCCGGCGCCCTGGAAATAACGCAGAATCCATGTGGGAGGGGGCTTGCCCCCGATAGCGGTGTATCAGTCGCCTAAGTGTCGACTGGTCTACTGCTATCGGGGGCAAGCCCCCTCCCACATTTTAGAGTCGGCGTAACTCCAGGGCTCAGATAAGCCCTTTTTCATCATCATTGATCAACTGGCTCAACCCACCCAACGCTTCCCGCGCCTGGTTACGGTCCATCAATTTGGCCTGGGCTGCGGGCGGCAGGTCTGTCACGCTGATAACGCCCTTGCGGGTGAGCACCTGGATCAAGTCGTCCAGTACCCGGATCATCTCAAGGTCACTCTGCTTGAGTTGGGCCAGGCTGGTTTCCACCACTTCGTTGGCGTACCAGGCCTGGATCTCATGGTGATCGGCCGGCAGTGTTTCGGTGGATTCGGCAAAGGCGGCGGCCTCAACGCGACTCAACGCGCCCTGTGCATCACGTTGCACGTAAAACATAAGAACCCCTCGAAAATAAGCCACACACCTTTAGCCCCTTAGGCTGGCCGTGTGTTGATAGGCGCGAGTATGCGATGCAACCGGCCGCCAGGGCCAGCAACGTATCGCCCAAATAAATCGGCCGCCTCGAGGGCGGCCGATAAACCCAAGCTTAGACGGTGTGATCGATCTTGATGGTCGGGTCTGCACCGCTGATCAGCGAGTTGATGCTGGTATGGGACCAATCGTTGCCTTCCAGCTTGATGGTCACATCCGCATTGGCCAGGCCTCCAGTGGTATTGAGCTTGCCTTCGCTGCTCACTTGCAGGGTCGACACGCCCTCTACCGTGGTGATCTTGAGGTAGTTGTCGATGGTGCTGTCGGTCTCGCCTTTCAACAGGTCGCGCAGATCAATGCGGTCACCTTCGGACGCCTTGAAGTCCTTGATCACATCGTTGCCGATGTCACCCGCCTTCCACACAAAGGTGTCGGCACCCGAACCACCGATCAGGATGTCATTACCCTGGCCGCCAATCAGCGTGTCGTTACCGGTGCCGCCCAGCAGGATGTCATTGCCTTTGCCACCGTCCAGAAGGTCGTTGCCGCCCTGGCCGAACAGGATGTCATCGCCGGCGCCGCCCAGCAGCGTGTCGTTGGCATCCTTGGCGCCGGACACATCGAAGTCCGCGTAGTGCTCGGTGACGTACTGGTGAACGTTAGAGGCGGTCACCGAAGAGACGGCTACGCCGGTCTTCTGCGCCACAAACGCCTGCAGTGCGTTGTAACCCTCACCGTTGATCCCGCTGAAGCTCACCAGGTCGCCGAAGAGGATGTCGTTGCCATCGCCCCCGATGACGGTGTCAGCGCCAGGCAACGTCGCCTCGGTGTGGCCGAGGATTGCGTTGGCCAGGTCCTTCGGATCGATATTGGCTTGCGGCTTGCCATCGCTGTCGTACGGTGCCAACTGATTCAGGCTGACCCCGCTGTTGAGGCCGATGGCTTCTACGCCACCTGTGGACAGGCCTTTGAGCAGTGCGAACGCACTGTTGGAGTTGATGGTGGTGGAGTAGTCGGTATCGTACCCGAGGCCGCCTTGTACCGATATTTCATAGGTGCCATCCCCTTGGGCGTGGATTGTTCCCGGGCTGGACTGCGCCCAGCCCCACCAGTTGTTGGTCCACAGGGTCACCTTGCCGGCAGAGTTGATATCAATCAAGTGACTCGAATCGATGTTGATCCGTGTGGCTGTACCTATGGTGTAGTTGTTCATGGTGACGACATCATCGAGCCTGACGTTGCCGTACAAGTACGGATTGGTCTGCTCGGACCCCTGGTAAAACGTCGGCTGACCATCGGTGATGAAGTACGTTGTATTGATTGCGCCAGTGTTGCCAGTCGCCTGTGCACTTTTAAAGAAGTTGGACGCGGCCTTGAACACGTCTTCGTAGTTGGTCCCGCCGGTCGATACCATGGAATCGAGGACTTTCTGCAGCGAATTCAGTGCGCCTGGGTCTTTCAGGTCGACTGTAACCGTGCGATTGACCTGGTCACTGAAGTCCGCCAGGAAGATATTCACGGTGCCAGAAGTGCTGGAGCCGATACTGTTTTTCAGCGAGTTGAACGTGGTGGTCAGCGAGGCTTTCGCCGCTGCTATCGAATCCGCGCCCATGCTGCCCGATGTATCGATCATGAACGCAATGTTGTAGTTCTTGCCCTGCACCACGTTCAGGCCGCCGACGTCGGCCACGACGATGTCGTTGCCATCGGTGCCGTTGATGGTGTCGCTGCCCGACGTGCCGGTGACCGGGTTATAGGCCGCCGGATGCACCGTCACTGGCAATTGCGCGGTGGTGGTCGCTGAACCGCCGATGCTTTCGGTAGAGGTCGACGTGACCGTGAGGTTGAACTGGCCGCTGTAGTAGGTCGGCGGCTTGATGGTCAAGGTGCCCAGGTCCCAGCCGGTGACGTTGACTTCGCCCGTGGTTTTACCCGCGGTGAAGGTATGGCCCGACGCATCGGTAAGCACCGAGCCTGCCGGGATGCCACCGATTTTCACGCTCAGGGTTTCCGAACCGTCGGTATCGGTCAGCGCGGTGGTGACCTTGGACAGTTTGACGCTGCCGTTTTCCAGGCCTTCGTTGAGCTTGTAGCCCACGTAGTAACCGTCACCGTTGCTGCCATGCAGGTCGGACACCGTTACGCCGGCGTTGGTCAGGTCGGTGATACCGGTGTACAGCGGCACGGTGCTGGTGCTCAAGTTCTGCATCGCCCCGCCATTGACCGACAGGTTGACGTCAAAGCTGCCAGGCCCCGCCTGGTTGGCCTGGTAGATCTCAAGGCTGTAGTAACCAGTGGTGGTTGGCGTGAACGAGCCGCTGAACTTGCCGCTGTTGGTGCCCCATAGCCCGCTGGCAACGTCTTTGCCGCCGACGTTGACCACCACGCTGTCATCGGCGACGCCGCTGAAGGTGTAGCTCTTGCCGGCTTCCATGTAGATCAGGCCGGAGATCTTGGAACCAGAACCCGCGTTGACATTGTCGACGGACTCGACGTTGGTCACCACCGAGGTGTTGTTCGGTGTGCCTGCATTGTCGATGGCTTTTTTCAGTACATCGGGTGCAGCGCCGTTGCCGCTGTTGCCGAGGCCGGCAATGCTGTTCCAGCCCTGTTTGACCAGGCCGGTCGAGGTGACGTTGTTATCTGCCACGCTCAGGGTCGGTGCATCGGCCACCGGAGTGATATCGACTTTCACCGTGGCGCTGGTGCCCAGGTCCTTGCCGTCGGTGGGCTGGAACTTGAACTGTGCGTAGTCGGCCTGCTTGTTACCGATGCCTGTGCCGCCATAACCATCGGCGCCGGACTCGTTGGTGTTGGGCATAAAGCGCAATTGACCGCCATCGACCTGGGCTTTGGTAAAGGTCTGGCCGCTGGTCACGTTGGTCCAGGTGGTGCCGTCGGCTGCCAGGTATTGCAGCTTGCCGGCCACCGGCAGGTCGGTGATTTTCACGCCGAGGCTGGCTTGTGGCGAGTCCACGTCGGTCACGCCGAAGTTGGCCCAGGTCAGCGCGAGCGCAGTGTCTTCGGTACCGGTCACGGCCCCGCCCGTTGCCACTGGCGCATCGTTGACCGCCAGCACGTTGACGGTCGTGGTGGCGACGTTGGAGTAGTTGCCGCCGTCGGTCACCGTCACGGTAATGGTGCGCGGCGTGGTGCTTGGGTCGTGGCTGTTGTTGGTGAACGTGATGTTCTGGATGCGCTGCATGTAGTCAGCCAGCGTCGCGCTGCCCGACAACGTCAGGGTGATGGCGCCCGTCTGGTTATTGGTGCTGACGCTGATGCCATTCACGTTGTTGCCCAGGTTCAAGACATCACCGGCCTGCGCGTTGGTCAGGGTGACCGTTGCGCCGGTGAGCATCGTGCTGTCCGGGTCGGTGATCCTGATATCGGTGTCGGCAATCGACACACCCGGCCCGGCGGTGCCTTCGGTGAAGGTGGTCTTGTAATCGTTGCCGCTGGCGCCGCTGGAATTGTTGGCGTCCAGGTCGATGACCGGTGGCGCATCGTTGTCGAGGATATCGGTACTGACGGTACCCTTGTCGATCACCAGGTTCTCGAAATTGCCGCCGGTGGTCTTGTCGATGGTGATGACGATTTTTTCTGTCGGCTCGGTGATTCTGTCGTCAAGCGTGCGGATATCAAACGGCACGCTGCTGGCGCCGGCCGGGATCTTCACGGTGTACACACCATTGAAATCCGAACCGTCGGTGGCCGTGCCGCTGTACTTGAGCGTGACGGTCAGATCGGTTTGCGCCGGGTTGCTCAATGTCAGGCTGTAATGCGCCGTGCCGCCTTCAGTCACCGATGCGTCGCCGCTGAGGCTGAGGGTGGTGTTGGTGACCACATCCGTGACTTTGGTAACCACGGTGCTGCCATCAACCATCAAGTGCTCGTATTTGTCGCCGCCGCTGACGACGCCGCTGATTTTGGTCGTGACGTCGTTGGCGCCGACATACGCATCGTTAGGGGCGGTGGCCGTGGTGAAGTTGCTGGACTTGCCGTTGCCGATGGTAATGGACGCGCCGTTATCCAGCTTCACTACCAGGTCGGAACCCAGGTTGGTCACTGCCGCGCCGTTCTTGTCGACCAGCGACGCGGTGTAGACAATCTGCCCGCCCTCGCTGACCGAGCCCGTGGCCTTGAGCACCACCGTCACATCGTCGATGGTGTCGTTGATCGTGGTGGTCGCGCCGCCCGGTGTGACGGTCACACCTTCGAAATTACCGCCGGTGGTACCGGTGATCTTGACGGTCTGGGTGCTCTTGTCGATGAACACATCATCGCTCGGTGCCGCAACTGTCACCGTGCCCACGGTTGCACCCTGCTTGATGGTGATGCTGGAACCGTTGTCCAACTGGACCACCATGTCGCTGCCGGCCTTGTTACTCAAGGTCGCGGTGTAGGTGATCTGGCCACCTTCATTGACGGCGCTTGGCGCGGTCAGGGTGACGCTGGTGAGATCAGTGCTGCCAGGGGTGTCGGTAACGGTGGTATTGACCGCTGCGGTACCTGGCACCAGGTTTTCGAAGTGCTCGCCACCGGTGACGGTTTTGATGGCGGTCGTGACGGTTTGATCGCCTTTATAGACGTCGTTGGGTGCCACGGTGGTGATCGTGCCGCTGGATTGGTTCACACCGATGGTGATGGTTTTGCCGTTATCCAGGGTGACGGTCAGCGGGTTGGTGATGTTGGTTACCGGCGTACCGTTTTTATCCACAAGGCTGGCGGTGTAGACGATATTGCCGCCTTCGCCAACGGTGGTGGTGGCGGTCAGGACAACGTCGACTTTGTCGATGGTGTCGTTGATCGTGGTGGTCGCACCGTTGCCAGCAACTTCCAACTTCTCAAAGTTGCCGCCCGTTGCGTCGGTGATCTTGACCGTCTGCGTGCTCTTGTCGATGAACACGTCATCGCTTGGCGCTGGGACGGTGACAGTGCCGACGGTTTCACCTGCTTTAATCGTGATGCTTGAGCCGTTATCCAGCTTCAACGTGACGTCGCTGCCCGCTTTGTTAGAGAGCGTAGCGGTGTAAGTGATCTGGCCACCTTCGTTGACGGCGCTTGGCGCGGTCAGCGTGACGGTAGTGGTATCAGCGGTACCTGGGGTATCGGTGACGGTCGTATTGACTGCCGTCTTACCTGGCACCAGGTTCTCAAAGTGCTCGCCACCGGTGACAGTCTTGATAGCAGTGGTGACGGTCTGATCGCCTTTGTAGACGTCATCAGGCGCAACAACCGAAACGCTGGCGCTTGATTGGTTTACACCGATGGTGATGCTTTGGCCGTTATCGAGCGTGACGGTCAACGGGTTGGTGATGTTGGTCACCGGCGCGCCGTTTTTATCCACAAGGCTGGCGGTGTAAACGATGTTGCCGCCTTCGCCGACGGTGGTGGTGGCGGTCAGAACTACATCGACCTTGTCGATGGTGTCGTTGACTGTGGTGGTCGCACCATTGCCCGCAACTTCAAGTTTCTCGAAGTTGCCGCCAGTGGTCTCAGTGATCCTGACCGTCTGCGTGCTCTTGTCGATAAACACGTCATCGGTCGGCGCTGGGACGGTTACGGTGCCGACGGTTTCACCGGCTTTAATCGTGATGCTTGAGCCGTTATCCAGCTTCAACGTGACGTCGCTGCCTGCTTTATTGGAAAGCGTGGCCGTGTAAGTGATCTGGCCACCTTCGTTCGCCTGTGCCGGAGCTGTCAGGGTAACGGTGGTGGTGTTGTCGGTGCCTGGAGTATCAGTAACGGTGGTATTAACCGCTGTGGTACCTGGCACCAAATTTTCAAAGTGCTCGCCACCGGTCACGGTTTTGATAGCGGTCGTGACGGTTTGGTCGCCCTTGTACACATCATTCGGCGCAACAACCGAAACGCTGCCGCTGGATTGGTTCACACCGATGGTGATGGTTTTGCCGTTATCCAGGGTGACGGTCAGCGGGTTGGTGATGTTGGTTACCGGCGTACCGTTTTTATCCACAAGGCTGGCGGTGTAGACGATGTTGCCGCCTTCGCCGACGGTGTTGGTGGCGGTCAGGACTACATCGACCTTGTCGATAGTGTCGTTGATTGTGGTGGTTGCACCGTTGCCTGCAACTTCCAGCTTCTCGAAGTTGCCGCCAGTGGTCTCAGTGATCCTGACCGTCTGTGTGCTCTTGTCGATAAACACGTCATCGGTCGGCGCAGGGACGGTCACGGTGCCGACGGTGTCGCCAGCCTTGATGATAATCGACGAACCGTTGTCCAGTTTCAGCGTAACGTCGCTGCCCGCTTTGTTAGAGAGCGTAGCGGTGTAAGTGATCTGGCCACCCTCGTTGACTGCGCTTGGCGCGGTCAGCGTGACGGTAGTGGTATCAGCGGTACCTGGGGTATCGGTGACGGTCGTATTGACTGCCGTCTTACCTGGCACCAGGTTCTCGAAGTGCTCGCCACCGGTGACAGTCTTGATAGCAGTGGTGACGGTCTGATCGCCCTTGTAGACGTCATCCGGTGCAACAACCGAAACGCTGGCGCTTGATTGGTTTACACCGATGGTGATGCTTTGGCCGTTATCGAGCGTGACGGTCAATGGGTTGGTGATGTTCGTCACCGGTACGCCGTTTTTATCCACAAGGCTGGCGGTGTAGACGATGTTGCCGCCTTCGCCAACGGTGTTGGTGGCGGTCAGGACTACATCGACCTTGTCGATAGTGTCGTTGATTGTGGTGGTCGCACCGTTGCCTGCAACTTCCAGCTTCTCGAAGTTGCCGCCCGTTGCGTCGGTAATTTTGACTGTCTGCGTGCTCTTGTCGATGAACACGTCATCGGTAGGCGCTGGTACGGTCACGGTGCCGACGGTATCGCCGGCTTTGATGGTGATCGACGAGCCATTATCCAGCTTCAAAGTTACGTCAGTACCGGCCTTGTTGCTCAAGGTCGCGGTGTACGTAATCTGTCCACCTTCGC
The DNA here is from genome assembly GCF_005233615.1 of Pseudomonas sp. CFBP13528. Taxonomy (NCBI): domain Bacteria; kingdom Pseudomonadati; phylum Pseudomonadota; class Gammaproteobacteria; order Pseudomonadales; family Pseudomonadaceae; genus Pseudomonas; species Pseudomonas sp. CFBP13528. The sequence continues at coordinate 1,089 of NZ_QGAJ01000030.1, read as the reverse complement.
TAACAGCATTCGGTGCGGTCAGCGTGACAGTCGTGGCGTTATCAGTACCTGGGGTATCAGTCACGGTTGTAGTGACTGTGTCGGTACCTGGAACGAGATTTTCGAAGTGCTCGCCACCAGTAACAGTCTTGATAGCGGTGGTGACGGTCTGATCGCCTTTGTAGACATCATCCGGCGCAACAACCGAAACGCTGCCGCTCGACTGATTTACACCAATGGTGATGCTCTGGCCGTTATCCAACGCTACGGTCAACGGATTGGTGATGTTAGTCACCGGCGTACCGCTCTTATCCACAAGGCTGGCGGTGTAAACAATGTTGCCGCCTTCGCCGACGGTGGTAGTGGCGGTCAGGACTACATCAACTTTGTCGATGGTGTCATTGATCGTGGTGGTCGCGCCGTTGCCAGCAACTTCCAACTTCTCAAAGTTGCCGCCCGTTGCGTCGGTGATCTTGACCGTCTGCGTGCTCTTGTCGATGAACACGTCATCGCTTGGCGCTGGGACGGTTACGGTGCCGATAGTGTCGCCGGCTTTGACAGTGATCGACGAGCCGTTGTCCAACTTCAACGTGACGTCACTGCCCGCTTTATTGGAGAGCGTGGCGGTGTACGTAATCTGACCACCTTCGTTCGCTTGGGCCGGGGCTGTCAGGGTAACGGTGGTGGCGTTATCAGTGCCCGGAGTATCAGTCACGGTGGTATTAACAGGCGCGGTGCCTGGCACCAGGTTTTCGAAGTGCTCGCCACCAGTAACAGTCTTGATAGCGGTGGTGACGGTCTGATCGCCTTTGTAGACGTCATCCGGCGCAACAACCGAAACGCTGGCGCTTGATTGGTTTACACCGATGGTGATGCTTTGGCCGTTATCCAGCGTGACGGTCAACGGGTTGGTGATGTTCGTCACCGGTACGCCGTTTTTACCCACAAGGCTGGCGGTGTAAACGATGTTGCCGCCTTCGCCGACGGTGGTGGTGGCGGTCAGGACTACGTCGACTTTGTCGATGGTGTCGTTGATCGTGGTGGTTGCGCCATTGCCAGCAACTTCCAGCTTCTCGAAGTTGCCGCCAGTCGCTTCAGTGATCTGGACGG
>NZ_QGAJ01000029.1:0-28606 GCF_005233615.1 Pseudomonas sp. CFBP13528 | reverse complement strand
CATGGTCAGATCCTCGCGAAATCGACCCTGCCAGTTAAAAACTGTTACCTATGTGCGTGAACTGATTTGTAACCCATGTGGGTGAGTCATACCCAAGAGCCTTTTTGGTTACTTTTGGGGCTCTTTTCCAAAAGTGACCCGCTGTAAAAGCGGAACCCATAGTGGCCGTGACCGCAGAAACGGATATGTACTCAATCTGATCCAGCATCCTGGTCGGCCCGGAAGCCGCCATCGGGGGCAAGCCACCTCCCACATTGGGCCGAGGCGTGTCAGTTGGGTAGCTGTCGGCTGAGAGGCCGCCATCGGGGGCAAGCCCCCTCCCACATTGGGCCGAGGCGTGTCAGTGGGTAGCTGTCGGCTGAGAGGCCGCCATCGGGGGCAAGCCCCCTCCCACATTGAACCGAGGCGTGTCAGTTGGGTAGCTGTCGGCTGAGAGGCCGCCATCGGGGGCAAGCCCCCTCCCACATTGGGCCGAGGCGTGTCAGTTGGGTAGCTGTCGACTGGGAGGCCGCCATCGGGGGCAAGCCCCCTCCCACAGGTTTATCGACCATGTTCATGATCAAGTACAACCGAATAAGCTATGGTGCTCAAAACTACCCAGTATGAGCAACCATGCCCTTCCTCGCCCGCACCCACCCTCGCCTTTCATCCGCCGCCGTGCTGGGCTTTGCCGTGGGCATCCTGGTGCCGACCGAGACGTTGGCCAGCAAAATCCTCATCGGCTGGAACGCCGGCGTCTGGACCTATCTGGTACTGATGTTGTGGCTGACCATTCGCGCCAAGGCCGAGGACGTCAAGCGCATCGCCGAAATCGAAGACGAAAACGCCGGGCTGGTGCTGTTCATGGTGTGCATCGCCGCCATCGCCAGCCTGGCAACCATCACCTTCGAACTGGTGGGCAGCAAAGAACTGGCAACCACCGAGCGGCTGTTGCATTACGCTTTCACCGGAGTGACGGTGATCGGTTCGTGGCTGCTGATCGGGGTGATCTTCAGCGTGCACTACGCCAGGCTCTATTACACCTGGAGCGGCAAGGAACCGGCCCTGCGCTTTGCCGAAGGCTTGCTCACGCCCAACTATTGGGATTTTCTGTATTTCTCCTTCACCATCGGCGTGGCGGTGCAGACCTCCGATGTGGGCGTCGCCACCCGTGGCCTGCGCAAGGTCGTGCTGGGGCAATCGTTGATCGGCTTTGTGTTCAATACCGCGATCCTGGGCTTCTCGATCAATATCGCCGCCGGCCTGTTTGGCTGAGCTGCACAAACCTTCTAGACGTCAGGCCGCGCCCAGGCGCTAATGGCAGCCCCTATTCATCCTCGGTGTTGTATGGCCGCGCACAATTGGATCGACCTGTCCCAGGACGCCGACACCGGCATCGAGACCCTGCGCGCGCATTTTGAGGGCCACGCCTACGATCCGCACTGGCACGACAGCTACCTGATCGGCGTCACCGAGCAAGGCGTGCAGCAATTCAACTGCCGCCGCACGCGCCATAACAGCGTGCCCGGCCAAGTGTTCCTGGTGGAACCCGGCGAGTTGCACGACGGCGACGCCCCCACCGCAGCCGGCTTCACCTATCACATGCTCTACCTCGACCCGTACTGGTTGGCGCGCGAAGTGAGCGCGGTGTTCGAAGAGGCGCCGCCGCACAGCCAGTTGAGTTTCGCCAGCACCTTGACCAGCGATCCGCGCCTGGCCGTGGCCACCAGCCAGGCCTTCCAGACCCTGCACAGCGGCGAGCTGCGCATTGTGCGGCAACGCGCCATGGACCAGTTGCTGGAGCGCCTCACCGGCCAACTCTACTGGCGCACCCGCTACCACCACGACCCGCGCTTGCCGCAGGTGGCGCACAAGGCCCGGGACTACCTGCATGCCCACCTGCACGCCGACGTCGGCATGGACGAGCTGGCCCTGGCCTGCGGTGTCGACCGCTTCCGCCTCAGTCGCGCCTTCAAGAGCGCCTTCGGCCTGCCGCCACATGCCTACCTGGTGCAACTGCGCCTGGCCCGCGCCCGGCATTTGCTGGCCAAGGGCGAGCAACCGGCGGATGTGGCGATTGCACTGGGCTTTGCCGACCAGAGCCACCTGGGCCGCTGGTTTGTGCGCGCCTACGGCCTCACGCCCGCCGCGTACCGCAAGCGCTGCTCAAATCTTCCAGACAGCTGACGCGCCGGCTGGTGAAGATGGACGCCATCGATTGTTCCTGGAGTTCCTGTCATGTTGGCGTTTATCTTGTTCGCCTTTGTGGCGTCCATCACGCCCGGCCCCACCAATATCCTGGTGCTGAGCAACAGCGCACGCTATGGCCTCAAAGCCGCTGTGCCGATCATTTTCGGCGCGTGCGCCGGGGCTGCCGGCCTGGTGTTGCTGGTGGGGAGCGGGTTCGGCCAATCGCTGGTGCAAGCGCCCGGGGTGCAGACCACCATGCAATGGATCGGCGTCGCCTGGCTGACCTGCCTGGCGTGGCAAATCTTCAGCGCGCCTGCCCGAGCCATCGAGGTGCATGGCGTCGAAAAGCCCCTCGGCCTGATCGGCGCCGCCGCGCTGCAATTGATCAACCCCAAAACCTGGATGATGGCCCTGGCAGTCGTGAGCGTATTTGCCGGCAACGGTGACGAGCGCCAGAGCCAGGTAATCGCCCTGTCCCTGGTGTTTTTCCTGATATCCCTGCCCTGCCTTGGCCTATGGGCGCTGCTGGGCATCGGATCGTCACGGGTGTTTCGTTCAGCCAGGGCCATGCAACGCTTCAACCGGGGCATGGCCCTGTTGCTGCTGGTCGCGACCTGGCTGAGTGTAGTGGTTTGAGATGCCGGCTATCCGGCTTTGTCCTACAACAACTTGACGACTTTCCTCATTTGATGGTTTCCTGAAACCGGTTTCAGTGATTCCAATAAAAATAGAAGGTCGATCACCGTGAACAACTTTTCTGCCGCCCAGCGCAGCCGCGTGACCATGCTTGATGTCGCCGAGCGCGCCGGGGTGTCCAAGGCCAGCGTGTCGCGTTTTATCGGCGACGACCGCGCCCTGCTCTCCGACGCCATCGCCCTGCGTATCGAGCAGGCCATCGCTGAACTCGGCTACCGTCCCAACCAGATGGCCCGCGGCCTCAAACGCGGACGCACGCGCCTGATCGGCATGCTGGTGGCCGATATCCGCAACCCCTATTCCATTGCCGTGATGCACGGTGTCGAAACCGCCTGTCGCCAGCACGGCTACAGCCTGGTGGTGTGCAATACCGACCGCGATGACGAGCAAGAGCGCCAGCACCTGGCGGCACTGCGCTCGTACACCATCGAAGGGCTGATCGTGAACACCCTCGGTCATCACCTCGACCAACTGCTGGAACTGCAACGGGAAATGCCCCTGGTGCTGGTGGACCGCAAGGTCGAGCCGCTGCACAGCGACCTGGTGGGGTTGAACAACCCGGCGGCGGTGCGCATGGCGGTGGAGCACCTGGAGCAACAGGGCTACCGCGACCTGCTGCTGGTGAGCGAAGCCACCGATGGCACCAGTTCGCGCCTGGAGCGCCTGCACAGTTTCAACGCCGAAATAGCCAGGCGCCCGGCGTTGACCGGTGCGGTGCTCGAGCTCGATGGCACGCTGGAAAACCGCCTGCAGCGCTTTCTCGCAAAACCCGGCCCGAAGGCGCTGTTCTGCGCCAACGGTGTCGCCGCGCTGGCCTGCACGCGTGCGCTGAAGAACCTGGGCTGCAACCTGTTCGATGATGTCGGCCTGATCGCCCTGGATGATCTGGACTGGTATCCGCTGGTGGGCAGTGGCATCACCGCCCTCGCCCAACCGACGGAGGCGATCGGTGCCAGTGCCTTCGACTGTCTGCTCAAGCGCTTGCGCGGCGACACTGCCCCCACCCGCACCCTCGATTTCCTGCCCCGACTGATCATTCGCGGCTCCACCCAATCCCCTGTGGGAGGGGGCTTGCCCCCGATAGCGGTGGGTCAGCTACAGATAAGCTGACTGACATAGCGCAATCGGGGGCAAGCCCCCTCCCACATGTTGCTCTGCGTACAAAAATGAAACCGGTTTCAGAGGTAAATAACAATGCAAGAACATCCCGTCTCCATCAGTCTTTCCAGCTACGGCGCCGACCTCGTGCGCCAGCAGGGCCAATTGAGTTTTGTCGCGCTGTTGAGTGCCGCCGGTGCCCGGCGCATCGAATGGCGCGAAGAACTGCTCACCACCGAACAGCCTGGCACGCTGGCCCAGGCCGCCGCCGAGCACGGCCTGGACTCGGTGTTTTCTTCGCCTCTGGAACTCTGGGTTGCCGGCCGTGCCCAGCCCAATCCAGACCTCGCCGCCACCCTCGACCGCGCCCAGGCCTTCGGCTCACGCTGGCTGAAAGTCTCCCTGGGTTACTTCACCGACACCAACGACCTGGAGAGCCTGCAGGCTCTGCTCAATCGCCACGCGGTCAAGCTGCTGGTGGAAAACGACCAGACCCTGCACGGCGGCCGGATCGAGCCGATGCAGCGGTTTTTCACCGAGGTCGAACGCCTGGGCCTGCCCGTCAGGATGACCTTCGACATCGGCAACTGGCAGTGGCAGGACCAGTCCGCCCTCACCGCCGCGCGCCTGCTGGGCCGGCACGTGGACTACCTGCACTGCAAGGCCGTCGCGCGTCGCCAGGACGGCAAGCTGGTGGCCGTGCCGCCCGGCGCCACTGATTTGCATCTGTGGGAACAACTGCTCACGCACATGACTCAAGGTATTACCCGGGCGGTGGAATTTCCGTTGCAGGGCGATGACCTGGTCGACATCACCGCGCAACAGGTCGCCACCCTGGCCCGCCTTGGCCAACCCCGTGTGGAGAATGCCCATGTCTGAGATCGATATCCTGTCGTTTGGCGAAACCATGGCGATGTTTGTCGCCGAGCAGACCGGCGATCTGGCCCAGGTCGGCCAGTTTCACAAACGCATTGCCGGAGCCGACAGTAATGTCGCGATTGGCCTGTCGCGCCTGGGTTTCAAGGTCGCGTGGTTGAGCCGGGTAGGTAACGACTCACTGGGGCGCTTCGTCGTCGACACCCTGGCCAATGAAGGCCTGGACTGTGCCCATGTGACCGTCGACCCGCAGCGCCCCACCGGTTTTCAGCTCAAGTCCCGCGAAGAATCCGGCGCCGATCCCCAGGTGGAATATTTTCGCAAAGGCTCGGCGGCCAGCCATTTGTCGATGGCGGACATCAGCCCGGCACTGCTGCAAGCGCGCCATCTGCATGCCACCGGGATTCCGCCGGCACTGTCCGAGGCCACCCGCGAGTTGTCGGTGGAATTGATGACACAGATGCGCCAAGCCGGGCGCAGCGTGTCATTCGACCCGAACCTGCGCCCCTCCCTGTGGGCCAGCGAGGCGCAGATGATCCGCGAAATCAATGCCCTCGCCGGCCTGGCGGACTGGGTATTGCCCGGCCTCAGCGAGGGCCGCCTGCTCACCGGCTTCGATGACCCGGCGGATATCGCCGCGTTCTACCTCGACCAAGGCGCCGAAGCCGTGGCGATCAAGCTCGGGCCCGATGGCGCCTATTACCGCACCCAGATGGACCAGGGCTTTGTCGCCGCCGTGCGCGTGGACACGGTGGTCGACACCGTGGGCGCCGGTGATGGTTTTGCCGTGGGCATGATCAGCGCCCTGCTGGAGAACGCGAGTTTTCCCGAAGCGGTACAGCGCGGCAACTGGATCGGCAGCCGCGCCGTACAGAGCCGTGGCGATATGGAAGGGTTGCCCACCCGTGCCGAATTACCCCGCCGATCCGTTGCATAACCCACTACCTGTTGCCACAACTACAACAAGCTCAGGAGCAACCTTATGGAAACCGTGAAACTTGCCACCCGCCGTTGGTGGTACATCATGCCCATCGTGTTTATCACCTATAGCCTGGCGTACCTGGACCGCGCCAACTATGGCTTCGCCGCGGCCTCCGGGATGGCCGAAGACCTGATGATCACCCCGGGCATGTCATCCCTGCTCGGTGCGCTGTTTTTCCTGGGCTACTTTTTCTTCCAGGTGCCGGGGGCGATCTACGCGCAGAAGCGCAGCGTCAAGAAACTGATTTTCGTCAGCCTGATCCTGTGGGGCGGCCTGGCCACCCTGACGGGCGTCGTGTCCAACGCCTACATGCTGATCGTGATTCGCTTCATGCTCGGGGTGGTCGAAGCGGCGGTGATGCCGGCGATGCTGGTGTACCTGTGCCACTGGTTCACCCGCGCCGAACGCTCGCGGGCCAACACCTTTCTGATTCTCGGCAACCCGGTGACCATGCTGTGGATGTCGGTGGTCTCGGGCTACCTGGTGCAGCATTTCAGCTGGCGCTGGATGTTTATCATCGAGGGCTTGCCGGCGGTGCTGTGGGCGTTTATCTGGTGGAAGCTGGCCGATGAGCGCCCCAAGGATGCCAAGTGGCTGAGCGACAGCGAGAAGCAAAGCCTGGAAAGCGCCCTTGCCGCCGAACAGGTGGGCATCAAGGCGGTGAAGAACTATGCCGAAGCGTTCCGCTCGCCGAAGGTGATCATCCTCGCGCTGCAGTTTTTCTGCTGGAGCATTGGCGTGTATGGCTTCGTATTGTGGTTGCCATCGATCCTCAAGGCCGGCTTGAAAATGGACATGGTCGAGGCCGGCTGGCTCTCGGCGCTGCCCTACCTCGCCGCCGTGATCGGCATGCTGGTGGTCTCGTGGGGCTCGGACAAGCTGCAAAAGCGTAAACGCTTCGTGTGGCCGCCGCTGTTGATTGCCTCCGTTGCCTTTTATGCCTCTTACGCCCTTGGCGCCGAACATTTCTGGTGGTCCTACACCCTGCTGGTGATTGCCGGGGCGTGCATGTACGCGCCGTATGGCCCGTTCTTCGCCATCGTCCCGGAAATCCTCCCGGCCAACGTCGCCGGTGGCGCCATGGCGCTGATCAACAGCATGGGCGCGCTGGGCTCGTTCGGCGGCTCCTACCTGGTGGGTTACCTCAATAGCAGCACCGGTTCGCCCGGTGCTTCCTACCTGCTGATGAGCGGTGCATTGCTGTTGTCAGTGGTACTGACCATTTTCCTCAAGCCGGGTGCCAGTGACCGTGAACGCGCGCCCTTGGCTACCCTCGAAATGAAGGCCCATTCCTGATGAAAAAATCCGTGGTTTTATACAAGAAACTGTCTGCGCCGCTGATGGCCCGCCTGCATGAGCAGGCCGACGTGACGCTGATCGACGCACTGGACGAGGCCGGCCTGGCCCAACTGCGCAACGCCCTGCCGAGCGCTCACGGGCTGCTGGGCGCGAGCCTGCGCCTGGATGCCGGGCTGCTCGACCTGGCGCCCCATCTGGAAGCGGTGGCGAGTGTGTCGGTGGGCGTCGATAACTACGATATCGACTACCTCACCGAACGCGGCATCCTGCTCAGCAATACGCCCGACGTGCTCACCGAAACCACCGCCGACACCGGCTTTGCGCTGATCCTGGCGACTGCCCGGCGCGTGGTGGAACTGGCCGACCTGGTGCGTGCCGGCCAATGGAACAAGAGCATCGGCCCGTCGCACTTCGGCAGCGACGTGCACGGCAAGACCCTGGGCATCATCGGCATGGGACGCATCGGCGAAGCGCTGGCCCAGCGCGGGCACTTTGGCTTCGGCATGCCGGTGATCTATCACAGCCATTCGCCCAAGCCTGCGGTAGAGGCACGCTTTGGCGCGCAGTACCGCAGCCTGCAGGAGGTGCTCAAAGAGGCCGATTTCGTCTGCCTGACCTTGCCGCTCACGGCGCAGACCGAGAAGTTGATCGGCGCCGAAGAGTTCGCCCTGATGGGCCCGGAGACGATTTTCATCAACATCTCACGGGGCAAGGTAGTGGACGAAGCGGCGCTGGTCGAGGCCTTGCAGCAGCGCACCATTCGCGCGGCCGGGTTGGATGTGTTCGAGAAAGAACCGCTTGATCACGCCTCCCCGCTGCTGCGCTTGAACAACGTGGTGGCCACGCCGCACATCGGCTCGGCGACCCATGAGACGCGCGAAGCGATGGCCAGGTGTGCGGTGGATAATCTGTTGCAGGCGTTGGCGGGCGAGCGGCCGCAGAACCTGGTGAACGCAGCCGCCTGGAAGCAATAGCGCCCTGACAACAGGGATCACATGTGGGAGGGGGCTTGCCCCCGATGGCAGTGTGTCAGCCAGTTGATTCTTAGCTGACCCACCGCCATCGGGGGCAAGCCCCCTCCCACATTTGGACCGTATTTCAGATGCTAGATAACGAACTTCGCCACCATCGCGTTCAGATTCACCGCCAGCCGCGACAGCTCATGGCTGGCTGCGCTGGTCTGGTTGGCGCCCGCCGCCGATTGCGTCGCCAGGTCACGGATATTCACCAGGTTGCGGTCCACCTCGCGCGACACCTGGGCCTGCTCTTCGGACGCGCTGGCGATCACCAGGTTGCGCTCGTTGATCAGGCTGATCGACTGGGTGATCTGCTCCAGCGCCACCCCGGCGGCACGGGCCATTTCCAGGGTGCTTTGGGTGCGCTGGTTGTTCTGTTGCATCGATTGCACGGCTTCACCGGTGCCGTTCTGGATACCGGCGACCATTTTTTCGATTTCCTGGGTCGACTGGGCCGTACGATGGGCCAGTGCGCGCACTTCGTCGGCCACCACCGCAAAGCCACGCCCGGCTTCACCGGCGCGTGCTGCTTCAATGGCCGCGTTAAGCGCCAGCAGGTTGGTCTGCTCGGCAATCGCGCGGATCACGTCGAGGACCTTGCCGATGTCACGCCCTTGCGCGGCCAGCCCCTCGATCATGGCCGCTGTGTTTTGCACGTCCTGGGTCATGGTCTGGATCGCCCCGACCGTCTCCACGACCCGGTCGCGCCCTTCGCGTGCCGCCTGGCTGGACTGGCCGGACGCTTCGGAGGTGGACACCGCGTTGCGCGCCACCTCTTCCACGGCTGCGGTCATCTCATTGACCGCCGTGGCCGCCTGGTCGATTTCATTGTTTTGCTGTTGCAGGCCACGGGAAGCCTCCTCGGTCACCGCGCTCAGTTCTTCGGCAGCCGACGCAAGCTGCGTGGCCGACCCGGCTATGTGCTGGATGGTCTGGCGCAGGTGGGTTTGCATGCTCGCCAGGGCACCGAGCAAGCGCGCCGGTTCGTCCTTGCCGTCGTCTTCGATAGGGGTCGTCAGGTTGCCTGCGGCGATGCTTTCAGCCGCTTGCACGGCCTTGCGTAACGGCGTGACGATGCTGCGGGTCAGCAGCCAGGCCAGCAACACGGTCAGCAGCGCAGCGGCGACCGACACCACGATGACGCCGGTAATGGCGGCTTCGTAACTGTGTTCGGCCTGGGTATCGGCGGCCTTGGCGCCAGCGGCGTTGAGGGCGATCAGTTTGTTCAACTGCTCGCCCATCTGGTCGGTGCCGTCCTTGATACGGCTGTTGATCAAGGCGCGCATTTCATCGACCTTGCCTTGCTTGGACAAGGCAATCATGTCGGCCTGGGCCTTGATGTAGTTGTCCAGGGTCGTGGCGAATGCCTTATACAACACCGCCTCCTCGGCACCAGCCGGCAACGCGGCGTAATGGGTCTGCGCGACCCTGACCTTGTCGACCAGCACACCGATGCGGGTTTCGGCTTCCTGCAGGGCAACCGGCTCACGGTTGACCAGCACGCGAAAGGACAGGATGCGCATGCGCAACACGTTTTCCGTCATATGCCCCAGGTAGGTCACGCTGGGCAGCTGATTGGTGCTCATATCCAACGAAGCCTGGCGCATCAGGGTCATGCGGTTGACTGCAAACACCCCCAGGATGACCACCAGGACAGCGATGAAGGCAAACCCGAGAAATGCACGAGGGGCAATATTCAGATGGCGGAGGGACATAAGGGGGGCTCTCAGAAGTGATGTTTACCAGCGTCCTGCGCGAATCGATCCGTCAACGCCAACGCGCTGCCCAGACCTTGGCCGCCCCTTTTAGAATGGATAGGTGGGCCTGTACGGGGTATCGGCTGACAGGTAAGTTTTATGCAGGGCGCTCTATAAATAATTTATTACACTTCTGACGACTGGACGTTTCTGGCATCCTGCGCCTCCCTTTTCCGACCCGAGCCCTCATTTTGTCTGACGCTCAAGCCCCCCGCCCACGCTATAAATCCGATCTGATCTACGGCCTGGAAGATCGTCCGCACTTCACTGCGGCGATATTTGCCGCCTTGCAGCATGTGCTGGCGAGCTTCGTCGGTATCATCACCCCGACCCTGATCGTCGGTGGCGTGCTGGGCCTGGAAAGCGAAGTGCCGTACCTGGTGAGCATGGCGCTGTTCGTCTCGGGGCTCGGCACCTTCGTGCAGGCGCGCACGTTCGGCCCCATCGGCTCGGGCCTGTTATGCCTGCAGGGCACCAGCTTTTCCTTCATCAGCGTGATCCTGAGCGCCGGGTTCATGGTCAAGGCTCGCGGCGGCGGCACTGATGAGATTCTTTCGACGATCTTCGGCATCTGTTTTTTCGCAGCGTTTATCGAAGTGGTGCTCAGCCAGTTCATCGGCAAGCTGCGCAAGCTGATTACCCCGGTGGTCACCGGCACCATCATTACCTTGATGGGGTTGTCGTTGATCAAGGTCGCGGTGACCGACATGGCCGGCGGTTTCGGCGCCAGCGATCTCGGCGCGGCGAGCAATATGGGCCTGGCGGCGCTGGTGCTGCTGACCATCGTGGTGCTCAACCGCTTCGACAACCCGTTCCTGCGCCTGGGTTCGATCGTGATCGGCCTGACCCTGGGTTTTGTCGTGGCCTGGTGGCTGGGCCGTGTCGACATGGCCGCCCTGCCCCAGGTGCCGCTGATCAGCGTGCCGGTGCCGTTCAAGTACGGCTTCTCGTTCGACTGGGTGGCGTTTATCCCGGTGGCGGTGATTTTCCTGATTTCGCCCCTGGAAGCCGCCGGTGACCTGACCGCCAACTCGATGATTTCCCAGCAGCCAGTCAAGGGCCCGCTGTACATCAAGCGCATCAAGTCCGGCCTGCTCGCCGACGGCCTCAACTCGGCGATGGCGGCCACCTTCAACAGCCTGCCCATGGTGACGTTCGCCCAGAACAACGGCGTGATCCAACTGACCGGCGTGGCCAGCCGCTACGTGGCCTACTTCATCGCCGGCCTGCTGGTGCTGCTGGGGCTGTTCCCGATGATCGGCGCCGTGCTGCAGCTGATGCCCAAGCCGGTGCTGGGCGGCGCGACCCTGATCATGTTCGGCACCGTGGCCGTGGCCGGCATCAAGATCCTCGCCGAAGCCGGGCTGCATCGGCGCAACGTACTCATTGTGGCGATTTCCCTGGGCATGGGCCTGGGTGTGGCGGCCGTGCCCGAAGTGCTGCGCGACTTGCCCAAGGCGCTGCATAACATCTTCGAGTCGCCGATCACCGTGGGGGCGTTCTGTGCCATCCTGCTGAACATTTTCCTGCCCGAAGAGTTCATAGAGCTGGAAGAAGATGAATTCGATCCGGAGTCCTCTACCCTCAAGGTCATGCAGGACCCGGACGTTACGAAACAGTAGGAGCACGTTCAGATGCGCAAGCTCATGGTTGTATCGCTGTTGTTGCTGACGTTGAGCGCCTGCGCGCTGTTCCCCAATCGCGATCCGGTCAACATCAACGTGGTCGGCATCGAACCGCTGCAAAGCCAGGACCTGGAAGTGCGCTTCGCCGTCAAGCTGCGGGTGCAGAACCCCAATGAAACGGCGATCGACTACAACGGCGTGGCCCTCGACCTGGAGGTCAATGGCCGGCCGCTGGCGTCCGGGGTGAGTGACCAGGCGGGCAGCATCCCGCGTTTCTCCGAGACGGTGCTGATGGTGCCGCTGAGTGTTTCGGCATTTTCCGTGTTGCGCCAGACCCTGGGCCTGAGTCAGACCCAGAGTTTGAATAACCTGCCGTATGTGCTGCGCGGCAAGCTGGCGGGTGGGTTGTTCGGGACGATGCGCTTTGTCGAGCGCGGCACACTGGATTTGCCCAACACCGCCACCTGGTGACCCTCATGCAACCGACGCTGTTGACCGAACGCCTGATCCTGCGCCCGCTGGTCCTGGACGATGCCGAGGCAATCCAGCAACAATTTGCCCATTGGGAAGTGGTGCGCTATCTCAATGCCATGGTGCCCTGGCCCTACCCGGCCGATGGCGCGCGCCGCTATCTTGAGGAACTTGCCCTGCCCGCCATGGCCCGCGGCGAGGAGTGGCACTGGTCGATTTGTCTTAAAAGTGCGCCTGAACAGTTGATCGGCAATATCAACCTCACGGACGAGCAGGATGACAACCGCGGCTTCTGGCTGGGCCCGCAGTGGCAGGGGCAAGGGTTTATGTCCGAAGCCAGTGCCGCCGTGACCGACTATTGGTTCGGCGTGCTTGAGCGCCCGCTGCTGCGCGCGCCCAAGGCGGCACCAAACCTGGGGTCGCGGCGGATTTCCGAGCGTACGGGCATGCGTTTGATCAGCACGGACGAGGGCGAATTTGTCGCGGGCACGCTCCCACGAGAGATCTGGGAAATGACCCGCGAAGAGTGGCTGAAATCCCAATCCCCCACACCCTGAAGATCNGAAGATCAAATGTGGGAGGGGGCTTGCCCCCGATTACGGTGGGTCAGCTGGAAATCCACTGGCTGACACACTGCCATCGGGGGCAAGCCCCCTCCCACATGTTTATCCGCGTTTAGTCAGTGATAGAGCGCACGCCCGGCTTGGCGCGCTCATCCACCGTCAACTCGAACATATCCGGCCTGGCGTAGTGCCCCACTACGTCATAGTCATAGCGGCGGCCCGGCAAGGATGTCGCCCATCGGCCCGACGAGCATGGCTGAAATCCCAATCCCCCACACCCTGAAGATCAAATGTGGGAGGGGGCTTGCCCCCGATTACGGTGGGTCAGCTGGAAATACACTGGCTGACACACTGCCATCGGGGGCAAGCCCCCTCCCACATTTTTAACCGCGTTTAGTCAGTGATAGAGCGCACGCCCGGCTTGGCGCGCTCATCCACCGTCAACTCGAAAATATCCGGCCTGGCGTAGTGCCCCACTACGTCATAGTCATAGCGTGCCCGCACCAATTCATCGGTATCGATCCGCGCCGTCAACAGCCCCGCTTCACCCACCAGCGGCCCGGCAAGAATGTCGCCCATCGGCCCGACGATCACGCTGCCACCGGCAATCAACGCGCGATCCGCCGGCCAGTTGGCCACGTCAACGCCCAACGCCTCGGGCGATGGCTGTACCTGGCAGGCGCTTACGACAAAGCAACGCCCTTCATGGGCCACGTGGCGCATGCTCACCTGCCACATCTCGCGTTCATCCACGGTGGGTGCGCACCACACTTGCACGCCCTTGGCATACATGGCCGTGCGCAGCAGCGGCATCATGTTTTCCCAGCACACCGCGCCGCCAATGCGCCCGACTGCCGCATCGATCACCGGCAGTGTCGAGCCATCGCCCTTGCCCCAGATCAGCCGCTCGGTGCCGGTGGGCATCAGCTTGCGGTGCTTGGCCACCAGACCGCCAGACGGCTCGAAATACAGCACGGTGCAATACAAGGTGCTGCCACTGCGCTCGATCACGCCGAGCACCAGGCTGGCACCCGTACGCGCCGATAACCCGGCCAGCGCCTCGGTTTCCACACCCGGCACATCAATGGCATTGGCAAAATACCGTGCAAAAGCTTCACGGCCCTCGGGCAGGCGGTAACCCAGTTGCGTGCCAAATCCTTCGCCTTTGGGATACCCGCCCAGCAACGCCTCGGGCATCACCACCAGTTGCGCGCCGCTGCGCTGAATCTGCGCTTCATAGCTCAGTATGTGTTCGAGGGTCTGGGCCTTGCCGCCCGGCAGCGAGCCAATTTGTAAAGCAGCCACGATAGAAACAGGCATCACAATCACTCCAAGTCGGTGGGGGTTGCCCATTCTCCGGCCAAGCCTGATCATGAATAAAGCCCACCCCAGTGCTAAATGATATGAGTCAGATAAATATCGCAGACGTCGACCTGAACCTGCTCAAGACCTTTGAAGCCTTGCATGACGAGTCCAGCGCCAGCCGCGCAGCGCTGCGCCTGGGGGTCACCCAATCGGCAATCAGCGCCGGTCTGCGGCGTTTGCGCGAGGTGTACGGCGATCAGTTATTTGTGCGCACAGGCCGTGGACTGGCGCCGACGACACGCGCCAATCAGTTGAAACCGGTGATCAGCGAAGCGTTGGACCGCTGCCGGCAAAGCCTGGCAATGGTCAACCCGCAGAGCCCGACCTATCAGGGCCGCTGCGTGGTGCTGGGGCTGTCGGACGACTTCGAGATTGCCTACGGCCGGCGACTGATGGACAGCGTCGCACAGCGCCTGCCGAAACTGCGGGTAATATTCCGCCAGACCCACAGCCAGATTGTCGCCGACGCCCTGCTCGACCGCAGCCTGGACCTGGCCATCACCGCCGGTGGTTTTGCCGAGCGGCGCCTGAGCCGGCAAGTGCTCGGCGAAGGTGACTACCGCTGCCTGGTGGACCCGGACAGCCTGGCGCCCGGCCAGCAACAGATCGACCTGACGGAGTTCGTCGCGCGTGAGCACGTGCTGGTGTCGTCGGGCGGGTTTATCGGCATTACCGATGAGGGCTTGGCGGCGCACGGCTTGAGCCGCCAGGTGTGTGCGTCCACCAGCCACTTTGCCGCGCTGGCGTTTCTGCTCAAGGGCAGCATGGCGGTGGCGACGATTCCCGGGCATGCGGCCGAGGCCATCGCCCGCCTGACCGGCTTGCGCGTCTTGCACTGCCCGCTGGCGTTACCGCGCTACCCGGTGGAGCTGGGCTGGCGCACCCAGGCCCAGCTTGACCCGTTGTTGTTGAACGTGCGTGAGGCGATCGAGGCGTGCTTTATTTAGCCGCCGCCATCAGCTTGTTGACCTCACTGCGCACCATGTTGGAAAACTCCGGCGGCGACATGCCGTCAAGTTCCGCGCGCACCCATTCGGCCCATTTGCCCTTGCGCTTGGCGCGCTCACCGAACAACCGTGCGGCTTCGCCTTTGGCCTTGCCCAGGTTGGTTTGCCACAGGTCGTAGAGGCGCGACTTTTCATCTTCCAGCTCGGCGCGTTCGGCGAGGGTCTTGTTGGCGAGATTGAAGCTCATGTTGAGTTACCTGCTGCACAAATAAAGGACATCTTACACTGAAGGTCCAAAGGACCCGATTTGGATTTTGCCGCAAATGGGCGGCCAGCAAAATAACTGCAACTTTTGCCGGCGCCCGATACTCCATTGTTCACTGTCACATTCACTTGCAAGGAGTCACACATGGCCCGCAAAACCGCCGCCCAATCCGTCGAAGATCAAATCAAGGATCAAGCCTTCAGCGAACTGACCGCGCTGATCGAAGAATCCGACAAATTGCTCAAAAGCAGCGCATCCCTGGTGGGCGAGGAAGGTGAAACCCTGCGCGAGCAGGTCGCTATCAAGCTCAAACAAGCCCTGGACTCGTTATCCAGCGTGCGCGAACGCAGCAAGCCAGTCGTAGATGCCACTGAAACCTACATCGGTGGCCACCCGTGGCAGACCGTGGCGATTTCCGCCGGTTTTGGCCTGGTGGTCGGCCTGTTGCTGGGTCGCCGCAACTGATCGATGGCGTGGCAGCGGTCCACCGCTGCCACGCGTTTTTTTAACCCGCCAGTTCGCGCAACTGCTGCAACACTTGCACCTCTAGCACAATCCCCTCCTGCAATGACTTCACCCGGGTGCGATGCCGTCGATCCCCCGGCAACCGCCTCAGCCCCGCCGCATGCATCTGTCGCACCAGTTCCTGGCTGCGCTCAGCGAAGCCCTGCCCGGCGGTCTTGGCCGGGTCGATCACGATCAGCAACTGGCCGGTCCAGGGTGTGCGGGCACCTGGATGGTTGGACCAATCGAATTCGAAGGAAAAATTGCCGCCGGTCAGGGCCGCCGCCAACAGTTCGACCATCATCGATAATGCCGAGCCCTTGTGCCCGCCGAACGGCAGCAACGCGCCGCCTTCCAGGATGGCCTTTGGGTCCTGGGTCGGCTGGCCCAGGCTGTCGACGCCAGTGCCCAGGGGCAGGCGCTCGCCTTTGCGCGCGGCAATCTGTACATCACCATGGGCGATGGCGCTGGTGGCCAGGTCAAACACAATCGGTGGCCCATCGGCGCGGGGCGCAGCAAAGGCAATCGGGTTGGTGCCGAACAGCGGCCGGTCCGCGCCGTGGGGCACCACGCAGGTCATACTGTTGACCACGCTCAGCGCCACCAGGCCCTCCTCGGCGAAGGGCTCCACATCCGGCCACAACGCGGCGAAATGGTGGGAGTTGCGAATCGCCAGCAAGGCGATCCCGGCACTGCGGGCCTTCTCCACCAACAGGCTGCGCGCCGCCGCCAGGGCCGGTTGGGCAAAGCCGTTATTGGCGTCGACGCGAACAAATCCGCCAGCGACATCCTCGACCAGCGGCACCGCCTTGCCGCTGACCCAGCCACTGTCGAGGGTTGAAACATACCCGGGAATACGGAACACGCCGTGGCTATGGGCACCATCGCGTTCGGCGCTGGCGCAATTGTGCGCGAGCACGCCGGCCACTTCGGGCGACGTGCCATGCCGGATAAACACCTGTTGCAGCAATGCCACCAGTTCGGTGAACGGAATCGAGGATGAGGCAGTGGCAACTGTCGGAGACTGCGCAGACATTTGAAGCTCCGTTTTTATGATTGGAGGGGGCAACGAATGAAGATCCAGACCTTCGATTAAACACCACGCCCGGCGCCTGCTGTCAACTTGCGCAGGGGCTGATTATCTACCCCTGCTCACCGCTGACACGTACTTAGCCTGTCATTCCCTGCATACAATGGAGACAGACTATGGTCAGCGTGACCCCGCCGTATTTTTTCGACGAATTCCTGCTGCCAGTCAGTAGAAAAACACCGAGCGCGCGCGAGCGCCTGTTAGGGCTCTCCGTCAAGGACCTGGAATGGCTCAATACACTGTATTACGCCTCCCACTCCGCCCGGCAGAACCCGCAACTGCACACTTACCCGATGTGCGTCGAAAAGCTGCTGATCAACGTTGCAGGGCAACCGGCGATGCCACTCGCCGGCGCTTTCGTGATGAGCCCCAGCCCGGACGGTGGCAAGGCCCTGTTGTACACTCCGTATGGCGGCATCCAGGTCGCTGACGATCATGCCAGGCTACTCACCGAAGTCGGCAAGCAGTTGGCGGACCCGTTACAGCGCGTCGAGCTACTGAGCTTCCAGTCGATTGCGCAGCGCAATGCGTTACCCCTGGGCACCGCCATCATACTCACCACCCAGATCGTCGAGGGCCCCGTACAAGAGGACCAGGAACAGACGCTCCAGGCCTGCCAACAGGCCAACGTACTGGCGATGCTGGAGCAACTGCAAAAGGCGCCTACCTTACCCAACATGCTCGACACACTGCTGGGCATCATGGCCCGCACTGACTTCCTTGGCCTGGACCAACGAGACACCCGGGTGAACTGTTTCATTCAAGACCCGGTAAGCGGTCAACGACGTTGGGTCGCTTCGCTGCCATTAAGCGAAGCGCTCCTGCAGTTCTACGTGAAACATGCCTGGCCCAAGGAGCAAACCCGCGAGTTCGTCAACCCCAAACATGACACGACCGCTTTCACCCCGGCCCAGCTTGAACAAGACAGCCAGCGCTGGGAAATGCTGATCCAACAAATCTCCAACATACTTTCAAGGCTGCTGGACAGCCTGCTGCAGACATACTGGAATGAGGATATAAACAACGGCACCTCACGCCTGAATCTTTTCGCGCAGATCATGGCGGATAAGTTTCGCGTCGATATCCTGCTCAAGCGCCAGCAAAAAATCCTCAGCGCCGGCGAAAGCCATATGCTTCAGGCCATGTTCCTCAGTGACCAGACCGCTCGCCGCACTTACGCCAGCCACCTGAGTGTGGAAAAAGTGCGCGTGTACGCGCCGTACCAACATTACGTGGAGCTGGCCGGCACGTTGGCAATCAGCGAGACACACGCTTACCTTTACACGCAATCGCGTGGATTGCAGGTACTCGAAGACCTGGATGATCTGAAAGATACCTTATTGAGCATGCTCAAGAGCGCGGGACACGAAGATGAGCTGCTCAACTTTCTGTCCTTGGATGAGCGCAACACGTTTATCGGTCTCGACCAGATAAACATCGCTGTCCAGCCTGCCACGGCCGGGATTTTTACCAGCTTGGTCGAAGACATTGCGCTCAAGCAGACCAGTAATATGAACCACGCACTGGCGCTTTATCGGCGCAACGACGGGCAAGTGGACCTGGCGGCGTTGCTTGACTACGCCCTGGACATACGCACGATGCTCGACCACCGCCTGGCGACACTCGACACCGGCGGACGCTGGACAGTGCACCCCGTTGCCAGCGGTAGCGGCCGTCCCTCTACGGTGAGGGCGGAACGCGCCAAGCTGCACCTTCAACGCCTGGAAGCCGCCGAGGACGCACTGGCCTCAGAACGCCAAAACCGTCCGACGTTACGCAGCATGGCCACGCTCGCCTTGAACGCTGAACTGCAAAAACAGCAACAGGACCTCAATGCCGATGAGGTGTTTATCAACACCTACGCCACCCAGGCACAAGAGCGTGAGGAACGCCCACCGGTGTCGTCCCTGAGCATGGTGGAACACTTCATCGAGCGCCTGAGCCGTGAGGCCACGCCGGTTGCCGCCTCTTCGCGAACGTGGTTCTACAGCAAGCCCAACCAAGGCGTCGCGCTCAAGTTGCACAGCATGACCCTGAAAACGTTCAACGGCATAATCGATCAAGTCATGCTGGTTTTCGCCAACCACTCGATGCGTGAGCTGCCACGTCTGTATCTGGCCAACACCCGCGACAAACACGCTCACTCGATGCTCAATGGGTTGCGTAGCGAGGCCGAACTACGACGGTTGAACACCACCATGACGCCAGGCAGCCAGCAGATCCTTGACGCCGTACTGCAGCCCGAAAGCCTTTCGCGGGTGACACGTTATGGCATCAACGGCTTTCTACCCGATGCTTATGGATTGACACTGGCCACGGGCACACCGGAGAACGTGCAGCCGCTTGCCAATACATTTCTACTGACAGAACGGGGTGGTATCGACCCACAGCGCTCGGGCCATGTCGTACTGTGGACGCCTCGACGTGGTTATGAGGCATTCCCTTCGATTCAAGCCCTGCGCACGGAGATGACACAGCGCCTGGCGCATCCGATCCAGCGCTTGAGCCTGCTGGAAAACCTGCCCGTCTCCCTGCGTGTGCCCCACCAGGTGTATCGACTGGGCCCCTTGCAACGCATTGACGACAACGTATTGAACAATCGCCTGCAAACCTACAGTGACTACGTTTTGGACGAGGTTGATCGCCTGCTTTCCATGAAGTTGCCCGCCAGGGCGCTGCAGGATCGCCTGGATACGGTATTGGAGCAGGCCGCGCCCACCAACCTTGCCCGGGCCATCGCTATAGCCAGGGCGACTATCAACCAGCAGGCCCTGCCCACCTGGTTGGGCATGGCGTTGGCCGAGGAGCAGATCCATCAGGTAGAACTGCTTGAGCAATACCACAACAGCGCCCCGGACGAAAAAGACTACCTGCAGGGGATAACGCCGATTCGCAAGCATACGAGCACCGCACTTCTGGCGTTGCTCCAGGTACGGTTCCCCGGCCAGAAACTCGACCCGGATGACGTGCTGATCCCCGCACACCAGGCCTTGGACATCCATGTCTACAGCTTGACCGATTTTGCCTTGCGTCACTGGCCAGACCTGAACGCCGAGAACATCCGCCCCCGCTCACGCACGGCCACGCCCCTGCCGGACACGCTGGATGCAAACGCGGTGATCCAAATGGTCCGGCAACTGGATTTGAAAACGCACTATCAAACGCTGTTGCAAAACATGCTCAACCCCCAGACGGAGGAAGGGCGAAAACGTCGGGACCTGTTCTGCCGGCAATTGCCCTGGCAAACGTTGCAATACGCCCATGAGCAAAAGCTGCAGGAACGACTTTCAGCACGAGCGTTGAATATGGTCCAACAGGTCTTCAACATGCCCGACGCCCTGGCGCGCGGGAAGCTCACCGGTGCGTCAGCCATTATTCGCTCCTTGGCATTGATTGCCACTGAAAGTGCCGCTTCCGTCAAGGCCCTGGGCATGTACCTGATAGGACCTGAAACCAGAAGCGCTGGCCCTTTGGTGCTGCACGCACCCTACAGCGAAAAACATGTATTCAAGGAATACGCGAACGAGCAAGCATTGCTCGATGAATTGGAGCGGCCGGGAGAACTTCAGGAGTGGACCTTGACGCACCTGGAGGCACCGCATCAGGCCACTTACCGTAACTTGCTGCAAAATAACCGACGCCCCTCCTCCGACATCCGCCTGGCCAAGGCCGCGATAAGCGGCAATGTCCTTCACGACCTGTTCACTGACAATACGCAGATCCTGCTCAAGATGCTTGCCGGCCAGTTTGAGCAAGGCGCCAAGCGGCTATGGGACAGAGCGGTCGACCTGCTGGGTGAGGGCATCCCCAACGCCGTGCAGTTCATGGCTGGAAAACTCGCCTATCCACTGGTGGTCTGGCGTAGCTACCAATTGTTCAAGCGCTCGGCCGAGGCGCTGCAGTTGCACAAATGGAAAGCAGCACTGAAGGACTTCATCTCGGGCGTGGCTCAAATGGCCGCGCTGGGCAGGGAACTTGAGGGCACCGACGCCTCGCCCCCTGCCGAAACTGCGGTAGCGCAGGCGGACCTGTCAGACCAGGCCCTGCCCACGGCCACCACGCTGACGACACTGAAAATCACCTCTGCCTCGCGTACTCGTCTGCAGCCGTTCGAAAATCACGATATCGCGTTGAAGGACCTGGAGCTGAGTACCTCAAGCCAGGTTTACACTGACAAAACCACCTTGAAAAACTATGTTCCGCTTGAAGGCAAAGTGTACTCGGTCAAGAAAACCGCAAAGCATTGGCGCCTGGCCCAGGGCTCCCAGGCAGGCCCTTACGTTGGCCGCAACGCCCAGGGCAAATGGGTATTGGACCTCAGCCGCCATCATCCACGTTTTGGCAAAACCCTATCGCGCATGAAGGTGCAAACCAGCGTAGAGAAATCGATCGACATTGAAGCGACAGGCATAAGGCAAATTGCCGCTCTGTCGAGCTGGCAAGCCCGCGTCATTGACGAGGCATTGAATGTCGCGACTTATTACGCCAACAACTGCCATCGCAACCTCGTCCGGTTCTCGGCAGCCCCGGCCCCTGATCACCGCGTAGGTGTCTTTTTGCACGAGATGTTCGGTGTACCTGACCTGTCTACTGACCAGGTGGACCGAATCAGGAGCGTCGTTCACGAGATCCTTGAAGAGCTGTGTGATTCAAGCCTGACCAGCCAAGACTCAAACCGTTTTGTCAGTGGTAGCACCGCTGGCAATGGTGAGGAGCAGTACGCGTTTATTATTCCCGCCGACCCGGGGCGCAAGTTGTACTTACTCGAACGTTTTTTTTATCCGCAAATGGGCGTTTACCATGGTCGCTTGCATTCGCCCTTCGACATTTCAGCCCACGCCCGGGCGTGCACTCTCATTCACGAATTGTCGCACTTGAAGCTCAGTACCGAAGACCTGGCGTACCTTGACAGCATGCGCCCATTCCCTGACCTGATTAATACCGCTCTGCGTGGCTCTGTAGCGCTCAAGACCGAACTTGAGGATGTGCGCAAGTTCGCCCTTTCCACGCTGACGCCCTCGGACATGTTGTTCAAGGTCTGGAACGACTATTCCGAGAAATGGGAAGACTACGGGGATGGCACATCCACTCAAGAGCTTGAGCAGAAAGTCCTCGACACCACGGGGGCCAAGACCCTCGACGATGCCCGCGTGATTTTCATGAGCAACGACGACAAGCGTATCGATACGATTCTGGCCAACGCCGACTCATTGACCTACCTGATCAGTGAACTCGGCCGCCTGTTGGATGCGGGGGCCTGAGCAGCCCCCGCAAGGCGTGTCAGTCTTTCTGGTCACGCAGCACATTACCGGAGGCGCCGTCGATTCGAGCTTCATAAACGACGCCGTCGGATTTGCGGCCTTTGACTTCCCAATAGCCATTGTCATCGGCTTCGGCGGCATAGACTTCGATATACCCCGCCTTGGTCTTCGCCACCTCAATGGCTTTTTCAATGGTGATCCAGCCCGCACCCGGCTTGTCTGCCAAGGCAGCGCCAGCACTCAGCAAGGCGGTGGTGGCACACAGGGCAGCTAAGGTTTTCTTCAACATGTTGGTACTCCATGGTTGACGACAGGTTAATTCCTGAATTTTTAGGCGCACTCAAACAAGAATAAGTTCCAATTGATGTGCAATCGCCATGATGCTGTTCTCGTCGCGGGCTTCAGAGAGTTAGAATGCGGGAAATCAGGATGAGTCAATGAGCGAAGAGTCCCTTTCAGAAGCCGAGTACGACGCCATTACCGACGCCGCCGCGCATTGGTGCATGCGCTTGCATGCCGAGGATTGCTCGGCCGCTGAGCGCCAGGCGTTTGAAAAATGGCACGACGCTCACCCGCTGCATGCGTTCGAATACGCGGCGATGCTGGAAGTCTGGGACGTGGCCGATCACCTGCCGCGCACCACGCCGGCGCCGGCCGTGTTGCCGTTCAAGCCGCGCAAGCGCTGGCGCACCTATGCGGTCGCCGCCGCCCTGTGCCTGGGTGCGTTGCCACTGGCCGCCTTGACCGGTTGGGAAGTCGGCTGGTTGCCCAGCGCCTATAAACACTACGAAGCAACCAACGGCTTGCGCAAGGTCACCCTTGCTGATGGCAGCCAGGTGGAATTGAACCTGGGCACCGAACTGGTCTATAGCGATTACAAGGACCGGCGTCAGGCCAGCTTGAAAAAGGGTGAAGCGTTTTTCAAGGTCGCCCATGACAGCGATCACCCCTTTATCGTGCAGGCTGGCGAGGGACAGGTGCGCGTGACGGGCACCCAGTTCAATGTCTGGACGTATGCGGACCAGGTGCGGGTGATGTTGCTTGAAGGCGCGGTGCAGATCGCCAGCGACTCAGTGCACGGCAGCGTACCGCTGACCCCAGGGATGCAGGCCAGTTACCAACGGGGCGACGCCACCCCACGCGTGGCGGCGATCAAAGCCGATGACACGGCCCTGGCATGGCGCACGGGCAAACTGGTGCTCGATAATCTGGCCCTGGCCGATGCGCTGCCGCTGATCAACCGCTACCTGGACAAACCCGCGATGCTGGCGGACGCAGGCACCGGGAGCATTCGCATTGGCGGTATTTATAACCTCAGTGAAGTCAACAACCTTATCCCTTCCCTGCCCAAGGTATTACCGGTCTACCTGACCCAGAATCAGGACGGCAACCCGGTACTCAATTCCATTCCGCGTAAAACGCCCAAGGGCTGAGCCTGCGCCTACCGCGTGATCTGTCCACTTTTGAAACACCCAACTGCCTTGAATTGCCCGGCGGGGACGGATTCATCGTTTTGTCATGGACACTGTTTCATCACTGATACAACTGACGCGCGCCTCCCGGTATACGGCGCAGGCCGAGGACTGTTTCAGGGTTGAAACACCGCAGCCGACGAATTCGTCGATGCAAACCATAACCTGCTGAATTTAAAGTAAAAACGAAAACCGGCACGCCTTCTGCTCTGTCCCTGACAACGCTGTTTAGGGTCAGCGTGAATCATAAGGACCGCCGCCGTGAACACACTCACTCATGCCTCGATAAACGCACTGCTGATCAGTTGCGTGCTCAGTGCCGGCGTCAGCCTGCCGAGCCAGGCGGGTGATGGCGTGATCGTGACAGGTCGCACCGTGCAAGGGCATATGTACGGGCGTACCTCGCTCCCCGACCCCTACCCCAACACGGCCAACGCCAACCCCAGCAAAGAAGTGATCAGCGCCATTTCCGGCGAACTCAGCGACCGGGACATCGGCGGCATCAGCAGCGGTTCAAGCCTGGCGCGCTCCGTGCAGCCCAACGGCAATCTGTCCGGCCTGGGCGCCACGCAAACCGGCATGTCGACCCTCGGTACCGGCGCTGCCGCGGGCCATGGCGCCGGCGCCGGTAGCGCAATGGGTGGGCAGATCAGCGATTCGATCCAGCGCGGCATGGCCCCCTTGAACAACCTCGGCGGCATGATGGGGGGCAAGTGATGAAGCGACTCCTGTTGATAGTCGGCCTGCTGGGCAGCGCATCGAGCCTGGCTGACAACACCGCCGTGATCGATAGCAGCGGCAAACAGTACGAAGGTGTTTTGTCGATCAACCAGGCAGCCGGCAATCAGCAACAAATGTCCAACAGCCGCGCCATTGTCCTCGGTGGCCAGGCCACCACCGTCAACATCCAGAAGCTCGACGGCAACGTCGACCCGTCCCTGAACGCCAAGGCGGCGATCCTGGGCGCCTCCTTTACCAACGGCAACGGCGTACTGGGCATCAACCAGTCGGCCGGAGCCAATAACCAATCGATCAATGCGGTGCGGATCAGCCTGAACCCTGGCCCGCAAAGCATCGATGACAGCGTCCTGTTGCAACAGAACACGACGACGCTGGCAACCGACTCAGGGTCCACCTCCACCACTGGCAGCCGCCAGGTCGTTACCAGCGACCAGGCCTTCACCGGCAGCCGAGGAGTGATTCAGGTGAACCAGAGTGCCGGGGTGGGGAACCGAGTGGCTAACACCCTGGGCATCACTATCAAGTAGCTGCTTGATAGACGTTCGTTCGGCCGTACCAACACTTAACCCAACTAATTAGAAGCAAGGAGAAACACCATGAAACCTCAAATGGCTCTCAAACCACTGGTTTTCGCGCTCGCCGCGCTCATGGCTGCCGCTGCTCAAGCGGGTAGCTGGCATCCAGCCCCTCAACCCACCGGCACGGTGGCCGCCGTGGTCACCGATGTACAAAAAAGCCAGCACAACAAATTCGAGGACAGCAACACCGAAAACAATGCCTCGGCCGACAACTCGGTCACCGGCAACAGCGGTAACGTGGGCGTCAACGTACAGTCGGGCTCCGGCAACCAGGCGGATAACGCAGGGGCCATCTCCAGTGCCAAAGGCGACTTTGCCAGCGTGTTCGCCGTGATCGATGTGGATCAAGCCAGCACCCATAACAACTTCGTCAACAAAGGCACGCAAAACAACGCGTCCCTGGACGGCTCCGTCAACGGCAACTCCGGCAACGTGGGTTACAACGGCCAGGCCGGTCAAGGCAACGAAGGTAAAAACAACCTGGCAATCACCACCGCTGACGGCAAGAACATCGCCGCCGCCTCCAACACCGAGCAGAACTCGCTCAACAACAGCTACCTCAATACCGCCGTCAGCAGCCATGGCTACGGCAAGCCTCAATACGTGTCCAACAACGCAAGCCTGGACAACTCGGTTAACCGCAACTCCGGCAACGTGGGTGTAAACTTGCAATCCGGCGCGGGCAACCAGGGCAGCAACAGCCTGTCGATCGGCCAAGGTTGCAGCGTTTGCAGCAGCGGCGTGCGCTTCTGATCCAACGGGGCCTTGGCAACAAGGCCCTTTTTTATTCCAGTGTCCAACAGGTCAGTCGATCATGCGCCTTGCGGCCCTCACCCTCCTGATGTTGCTCACCGGTCCCGCCTGGGCAGGCACCATGGCGATCTCCGCCATGCCCGGCGGTGCGGTGATTTTCAAGAAGGTCGAGAGCATCCGTGAACGCCGGTTCGCCAACCTGGTGGAACAGAAAACCGATTTCAGCTGCGGTGCTGCGGCACTTGCCACCATCCTGCGCCAGGCCTATTGGCTGGACGTCGATGAAGATCACATCATCAAAGGCATGCTGGTCAATGCCGACCAGGACCTGGTGCGTACCCAGGGTTTTTCCATGCTGGACATGAAGCGCTACCTCGAAAGCATCGGCATGCGCGCCCGGGGCTACAAGATCGCCCCGGACACCCTGGTCACCGTGAAAATCCCGGTGGTGGTGCTGCTGGAGATCCGTGGCTACAAGCACTTCGTGGTGATGCAGCGGGCCGACAAGGACTGGGTGTATGTCGGCGACCCGGTGCTGGGGCATAAGCGCTATGCGCGGGATGACTTCGTCAAGGGATGGAATGGGATCGTGTTCGCCGTATTGGGTGAAGGCTACGACAAGACCAATGTTCTGCTCGACCCGCCTGCCCCGCTGACCGCCAAGAACCAGTTGAACGAGTTCCGGCCCGTGGGCGACGCCGAGCTGATGGATTTCGGTTTTATCCAGAGCGACTTCTTCTAGAAGCGCAATAAGGGGCAGGACGCTCCAGGAGCAAAAGATGAACACTTCCCGTTGGCTGACGGTTTTGTGTCTGGCAGCCTCGATGCCCGCTTATGCTTCGTCGGGCTTCAAACCGATCGAACTCAATGATGCGCAAATGGCCGAGCTGCGCGGCCGGTATGTGATGCCGGGGCGCATCATCAGCTTCGGCATTGTCATGAGCAGCACCTGGACCAATGCGGTCGGCGACAGCATTACCGCCAAGGCCAGCATGCAGTTGGACAAGACCACCATTACCCCGCAATTCTACGTGCAAACCACCGGTGCGGCGGGTTCCGGAACGCCCTCTGCCGGCAGCGGTAACGTGATCGGCGGTGCCGGCCTGACCAGCGGCCAGGGCGTGACTCAAAGCGTGCGCGCCGCCGGGGATGGCAACACCGCCTACAACCAGGTAGGCATCAACGTCACCCAGGACGGCTTTGCCCCTGCCAACGCTGTGCAGTCCGGGCAGGTATTGGTGGCCGGTGGCACCGTCACCGGCGAGAGCAAGGCAGGTCATGTCAGCGTATCGGCCAACAATGGCGGCCTGCAAATGGCGATCCAGGCCAACCACAACCAGGGCAACAGCCTGCAGCAGATCGGCGGCGGGAATGTGCTGCAAGGGACAGTTTTGAAGGGCGATACCAACTTCGTCAGCAACATGACTCAACTCAACGTGGTGATGAACAATAACGGTTTGAACAACGGCGCATTGAACTGCAATCTGGACCAGCTCAAAGGCCTACGCACGCTCGGTTATTGAACTACGCTGACCCTCGACACTTACGCATTGGAAAAGGACGGCTTATTTCATGCATCGATCGTTATCGCTCCGCGCGGTGATCTGTTTAAGTACGCTCTTGCCTGCATCCGTGCTGTATGCCGCGCCAGACGCCGATATCGAAACGCTGAAGAAGGAACTCCTGGAACTCAAGCAACGCTACGACGTGCAGCAAAAGGCCCTGGCCGTGCTGGAACAACGTGTACGCCAGGTGGAAGATCAACCGGCCACGCCGGCACCCAGGCGCCTGGCCAAATCCCCTGCCGACTTCAAGCAAGGCGGTACGACCGTCGCAGGTACCGGCGCGGCAGCAGCGTCAGGTGGCGCGGGCGGCGGCGGCAGCTCCTACGGCCAGTCGCTCAAGGACGATTCGGCCCCTGCGCAAAGTGTGAGCAACCTGTACAACGAAGCCAGTGGCTTCTTCGGCAATGGCAAGTTCAGCGTCGAGACCGGCATCACCTATGCCCGTTATGACGCGCGCCAATTGACCCTCAATGGCTTCCTGGCGCTGGATTCGATCTTCCTTGGCAACATCAACCTGGACCGGATCAAATCCGACAGCTGGACCCTGGACCTGACCGGCCGCTACAACGTCGATAACCGTTGGCAGTTCGACCTCAACGTGCCGGTGGTCTACCGCGAGTCGACCTATCAGTCCGGCGGCGCCGGCAACGATGCCACGGCCACCTCGGAAGCTTCCGTGACCCGCGACCCTACCATCGGCGACGTCAACTTCGGCGTGGCGTACAAATTCCTCGATGAAACCCCTACCCTGCCGGATGCCGTGGTGTCGGTGCGGGTGAAGGCGCCTACGGGTAAAGAGCCGTTTGGCATCAAACTGGTCAAGCAACCCAACAACGACAACCTCTACCTGCCGGAAAGCCTGCCGACGGGCAACGGCGTATGGTCGGTCACACCGGGCATTTCCCTGGTCAAGACCTTCGACCCTGCGGTGTTGTTCGGCTCGCTGTCGTACACCCACAACTTCGAGGACTCGTTCGATGACATCAGCAGTGAGGTCAACCAGAAGGTGGGGGGCAAGGTGCGCCTGGGCGACAGCTTTCAGTTCGGTGTTGGCGTGGCCTTTGCCTTGAACGAAAAAATGAGCATGTCGTTTTCGGTGTCCGACCTGGTGCAGCGCAAAAGCAAGCTCAAGCCGGACGGCGGCGACTGGCAGTCGGTGGTCTCCAGCGATGCAAATGCGGGCTACTTCAACGTCGGCATGACGATTGCCGCCTCGGATAACCTGACCATCGTGCCGAACCTGGCGATCGGGATGACCGATGACGCCCCGGACTTCACGTTCAGCCTGAAATTCCCGTACTACTTCTGATCGAGAGGCAAACGCTTCCCGCGATGCGCAGCGAGTCGCTCTTGATCTTGATCTGGCTTTTGATCTTAGGCGCCCCGTTAAACCACGCTGGCCGAACGCAGGCTTGAATCCGTGGGTAACCCGGCAGGACGCCGGGTTAGCCGCCCCGCGCCATGGATGGCGCGTGGCGGCGGCCCACGGATTCAAGCCTGCGTTCGGGCACAC
>NZ_QGAJ01000028.1:0-31610 GCF_005233615.1 Pseudomonas sp. CFBP13528 | reverse complement strand
CTACAGCGTTACACGCTGCTGTCAACACCTCTTTTTCAACTTCCTGCTGGCTTCGATGAACTGAAGCAACTTGCTGTCGAAAACTACTTAACTCATTGTTTACCAAGGAGTTTTCCGTTTCGACTGCGCCGGAAGTGGGGCGAATTATAGACAGATAAAATTCTACGTCAACCGTTAATGTGAACTTTCTATCAATCCCGTTTAAACCCCCTCAGCCCTTGCTCAACTGAGCAATATATTGCTCAATCCGTGACCGTTAAGCATCATAATCCCTCTGCCCTTCTATATATCACTTCGGACAACACCTTCAATGACTACCCCACCCCGCAGCCTGGCCTGCGCACTCTTCCCCGTTGGCCTGCTGTTGATCGCGATGGCATCCATCCAGTCCGGCGCCTCGCTGGCCAAAAGCATGTTCCCGATTATTGGTGCGCAAGGAACTACCACCCTGCGCTTGATCTTCGCCAGCGTGATCATGCTGCTTCTATTGCGCCCATGGCGTGCCAAGCTGACGGCCAGGTCCCTGCGCACGGTGGTTGTCTACGGCATGGCGCTGGGCGGCATGAACTTTCTCTTTTATATGTCGCTGCGCACCGTCCCCCTGGGTATTGCGGTCGCCCTGGAATTCACGGGCCCGCTCGCCGTCGCCATCTATGCATCGCGCCGGGCAGTGGACTTTTTGTGGGTCGCGCTGGCGATCATCGGTTTGCTCCTGTTGATTCCGATGGGAGAAGCCAGCAGTGGCATTGACGTGGTGGGTGCCGCGTATGCACTCGGCGCCGGCGTTTGCTGGGCGCTTTACATTCTGTTCGGCCAAAAGGCGGGTAACGATAACGGCGTGCAAACCGCCGCGCTCGGCGTAATGATCGCTGCTTTATTCGTCGCACCCATCGGCATCGTGCACGCCGGTACCGCGTTGTTGACCCCCGCGCTGATTCCTGTCGCCATCGGCGTGGCTATCTTGTCTACGGCACTGCCCTACACATTGGAAATGGTTGCGCTCACCCGCCTGCCCGCTCGCACTTTCGGTACCTTGATGAGTATCGAGCCGGCGTTCGGCGCCCTCTCCGGTCTGTTCTTCCTGCATGAGCAACTGACGCTCGCGCAATGGCTGGCCATCACCTGCATTATCCTGGCCTCCGTCGGTGCGACGCTGACAATGCGCAACGAATCCAAACCGCTGGTACCCGCCGACTGACGCTCTTTGCAGGCAGCTCTGGTATTTAACGCTCATTTAGGCCATGTTTAGGCTCGTAAAACGAATGTCCTTCATGGAGAAGTTCGACACGGACAGCATGAACGCTACGCTCGAGAGCGAGTAAAAGCCGACTTCGATCCTTTTGCGAAGCGGCTATTTAAGGATTGGAATGAATCGAATTTTGATACTGTTGCTGGTCGTAGGCATTGCTGGTTGTGCCGCGACCACTAAAACAGAAGTGAAACGGGGCAAGAAAGGGCTGCATATCAACTGTTCGGGCCTGTCCTCCTCCTGGGACCAGTGCTACACCAGCGCAGCCAATTCATGTGGTGCCAAGGGATATCGGGTTATCGCCAAATCCGGCGACAATTCCGAGGAGCCAGGGGATTACCCCTTCGGCCTCAACCCTGCCGGCTACACCAGCCGCAGCATGATCGTCATTTGCAAATAGGTACCTGAGCGACGCACAACAAGAACGTCGCACTGGTAGTCAGCGCCGGCAATGCGACGCTGTTTTCGGTCAGGACCGTCTGGATTTCGTGCGCGAAGCCCTGAGCCAGTCCTGAATCAGATCGCCGCTGTACGCACCTGCAACCACTCGAGCGCATCGCCACTGAGCAACGGGCTCAAACGCTCGCGCACCTGGGCATGATAAGCGTTGAACCACTCGCGCTCATCAGTGCTGAGCAAGGATGGCTCCAGGCAACGGGTGTCGATCGGGCACAGCGTCAGTGTTTCGAACTTGAGGAATTCACCAAACTCGGTCGTCCCCGCTTCACGGTTCAACACCAGGTTCTCGATCCGCACGCCCCAACGCCCAGGGCGGTAGGTACCCGGCTCGATCGAAGTAATCATGCCCGGCTGCATCGCCGTCTGCGGTGCGGCCACCGCCTGATAGGCGATCACTTGCGGCCCCTCGTGCACGTTGAGGAAATACCCTACACCGTGCCCCGTACCATGACCGTAATCCACGCCTTCGGCCCAGATCGGCGCACGTGCGATGGCATCGAGCAGCGGCGACAGGATGCCTTTGGGGAAATGGGCACGGGACAAGGCAATCACGCCCTTGAGCACCCGCGTGCAATCGCGTTTCTGCTCTTCACTCGGCGTACCGATGGGTACCATCCGCGTGATATCCGTCGTGCCACCCAAGTACTGGCCACCCGAGTCGATCAGCAACAAGCCATCGCCTTCGATCACCGCATGTTCTTCCGGCGTGGCGTGGTAGTGCGGCATCGCGCCGTTGGCATTGAAGGCCGCGATGGTGTTGAAACTCAGCGATACATAACCCGGACGACGGGTACGTGCCGCGGTCAGACGCTCGTCGATAGTCAACTCGGTAATGCGCTCGCGCCCCAGGGCCGTTTCCAGCCAGGCGAAAAATTCGCACAAGGCGGCGCCGTCCTGCTCCATGGCCTGACGGATATGTTCGGCATCAGCCAGGCTTTTACGCGACTTGGCCAGGGTGGTCGGGTTCAAACCTTCCACCCGTTTCACACCGGCGTCGAGATGTTCCAGTAGACCGGCCGTGACGCGTGCCGGATCAATTTGCAGACTTGCCCCTGCCGGCACAGCTCGCAGCGCGTCGGCCACGTCACTGTAGTCGCGTACGGTCACGCCATCGCGCTCGAGCGCCGCCCGCAGTTGGGCATCGACTTTGCTCAGCGCCACGAACAGGGTGGCCTGCTGCTGATTGATCAAGGCGAAAGACACGAATACCGGATTGAACGACACATCGCCACCGCGCAGGTTGAACAACCAGGCGATGTCATCCAGTGTCGCGATGAAATGCCAGTCAGCACCGTTGTCTTTCAGGCTGGCGCGCAGGGCCGCGAGTTTCTCGCCACGGCTGAGGGTCGCTTGCGGGGGCAAATGCTGATAGATCGGCTGGTTCGGCAGCGCCGGGCGGTCATGCCAGACGTCATTGAGCAGGTCGACATCGGTACGCAAGCGCGCACCACGCTCAGCCAGCTTGCCACCCAGGGTCCGTGCCGACGCCACGGCCATTACCGCGCCATCCACGGCCACCACGCCGCCTTCCGGGGTTTGTTCAGCCAGCCACTCCAGGGGGCCGGGTTGGCCCGGTTGCAGTTTGACCAGCTCGATGCCACTGCCTTTGAGTTCCTTGGTCGCCTGTTCCCAGTAACGGCTGTCGGCCCACACACCGGCAAAATCCGCGGTGACGATCAGCGTTCCCACCGAACCATGAAAGCCCGACAACCATTGGCGCCCCTGCCAGTATCCCGGCAGGTACTCGGACAAATGCGGATCCGCGGACGGCACCAGCAGGGCGTGAATGCCCTCTTGGCGCATCTGCTCACGGGTCTGCGCCAGGCGCTGGGGAACCGTTCCATGGGTCAAAGGCTGCGTACTCATTGTGTCTCCTGCTAACCACTAATAATTGTTATGGACTGCGGATACGTTTCAGACGGCCCAGAACGCCGGTGCGCTGGCCAGGGTCGACTTGATCAGTTGTGCCGCTTCGTCGATATCCCGCTCGGTGGTAAACCGGCCGAGACTCAAGCGAATGGTACGGGCGGCGCTGCGAGCGTCATGCCCCAGGGCCAGAAGCACATGGGACGGCGCGTTGCTGGCCGAATTGCACGCTGAAGTCGCCGAAAAGGCAATACCGGCGCTCAACGCACTGGCGTTGAATTCGCCTTCGCTGAACGTAAGGCTCAGGGTGTGGGGAATTCGCTGTACAGGGCTGCCGTTGAGGCGCACGCCCGCAATCGACCCCAACTGATCCAGCAGACGCTGACGCAAGGCCGCGATGTGTGCCTTCTCCTCGGCAAAAGACGCCGCCGCCAGGGCGAACGCCGTGCCCATGCCCGCGATCTGGTGAGTCGCCAGGGTCCCCGAACGCAAGCCGCCCTCATGACCGCCGCCATGAATCTGCGCCAATACCTTCTGCTGCGCCCTGGGCCCCACGTACAACGCGCCGATACCTTTCGGACCGTAGAGCTTGTGGGCCGAAAACGACATCAAGTCCACCGGCCACTGCGCCAGGTCGATCGCGACCTTGCCCGCGCCCTGAGCCGCGTCCACATGGAACAACGCCCCCTGTTCACGCACCCGCGCGCCGATGGCCGGGATATCGTTCAACGTGCCCAGTTCGTTATTGACCAGCATCAGCGACACCAGAAAGGTGTCTTCACGCAATGCCTCACTGACGGCTTCGACACTGATCAGGCCTTCGGCATCGGGGACCAGGTAGGTCACCGCCACCCCGGCTTCCTGCAATTGCCGCGCGGTGTCGAGCGTCGCCTTGTGTTCGATCTGGCTGGTGATGATATGCCCGCCCGTTACGCCACGGGCCTGGGCCACGCCTTTGATCGCCAGGTTATTGGACTCGGTGGCGCCGGAGGTCCAGACAATCTGCTCGGGCTGGGCGCCGACCAGTTCGGCCACCTGCTCACGCGCCTGCTCAACCGTTCGCCGGGCCGCCTGGCCGAACGCGTGGGAGCTGGACGCAGGATTACCGAAATTGGCATTGAAGCCCAGACACTCAACCATCACCTGGATGACTCGCTCATCCACCGGCGTAGTGGCGGCGTAGTCGAAATACAACGGACGTTTATTCATGGCGTTAAAAACTCGCAGAGCGTGTTCCCGAGAGCAGTGTCGCGGGGGCATCGAACAGAACAGAGGTTGTCAGATTTAACTGATCGGATGCCGTTAAAGAAGGACCACTGTATGAAAATGTGCGTCGGAACGCTCCTGAAATTCAGCTTAACAGGCTGAAGTCACAGCATGGAAAACAAAAAACCCGAGATTCCTTATGGGAAACCCGGGTTCTTCACCGCAACAGCGCCGCTCAACTGGGGCGATCCTTCAGGGCTACGCTGCGCTCGGCATTCATTTCGCCCTGATGATCAAAACCGAAAGACTGCTGTGGCTGGCCGGTCAGTGCCGCGCGCTGGCGTTGATAGTCATCGAATGACAAGCCCCGACGACTCAGCGCTTCGAGCGCCAGTTGCTGGGTTTCCTGCGCCGTGTAAGGGCGCAGCTCAGGGGATGGATGGGTCGCGCATCCGGCGAGGACAGAGGTGACAAGCAACAGCGAAACAGCGAGTGAACGGATCATGGCGGTGGCCCTGCAAAGGAGGTGTCGAATCAATGAACACAGGCTACTCCGGCCCCCGCACGCTGAAAAATCACCGTCCTCGATAGTCGCTATCAACCGTTACGGCAGGCTCGATAAGCACAACCAGTTATTCTTTTAAGATCTATAAATATGTAAATCAATTAATTTACGGAATATAAGAATCCCTCTATAAACAACGCTGCCCACCAACGTTGCTAGGTCTCGCCAAAGGCAATTCCCGAATTTTATTTCCAAGAGAGGTGTCCATGCAGTTACTAACCCTCCCCCCCTCGCCCGCCCTCGCGACCTCCATCCGTGCCACGGCCCAAGTATTCGAAGACCCGAAATCCAAGGCCCTGCTCGATCACATCCAGCAAGTGGCCCCCAGCGAAGCCAGCGTGCTGATCATCGGCGAAACCGGCACCGGCAAGGAGCTGGTAGCGCGGCACATCCACACGCTCAGCGCGCGGCGCAACCGACCATTCGTGGCGGTTAACTGCGGGGCGTTTTCTGAATCCCTTGTCGAAGCCGAGCTGTTCGGCCACGAAAAAGGCGCCTTTACCGGCGCCCTCTGTGCCAAGGCGGGCTGGTTCGAAGAGGCCGATGGCGGCACCTTGTTCCTTGATGAAATCGGCGATTTGCCCCTGGCGATTCAGGTCAAGCTGCTTCGGGTGCTGCAGGAACGTGAAGTGGTACGCCTGGGCTCGCGCAAGAGTATTCCTATCGACGTGCGGGTACTGGCGGCAACCAATGTACAACTGGAAAAAGCCATCAACGCCGGGCATTTCCGCGAAGACCTTTACTACCGTCTCGACGTAGTCAGCCTGGAGCTCAGCCCACTGCGCGAGCGCCCCGGCGATGTCCTGCCGCTGACCCGACACTTCATCGACGCCTACAGCCGACGCCTGGGTTATGGCCCGATCACCATCAGCCGCGAGGCCGAACACAAACTCAGGAGCTACAGCTGGCCGGGCAATATTCGCGAGCTGGAAAACGTGATTCATCACACGCTGCTGATCTGCCGCAACAGCGTGATCGAACGCGATGATCTGCGCCTGTCGAACCTGCGCATCGAACGCCAGGACGACAGCCAGCAAGGCACCGACAACAGCGCCGACGCACTGCTTGCGCGCGCCTTTCAAAAACTGTTCGAGGAACAGGCCGGCGCCTTGCACGAAAAGGTCGAGGACGCGCTGTTACGCGCCGCTTATCGCTTCAGCCACTATAACCAGGTGCATACCGCCAGCCTCCTGGGTTTGAGCCGCAACGTCACGCGCGCGCGGCTGATCAAGATCGGCGAGTTGGCGGTGAACAAGCGCAGGCCTGGGGCAAACCTGCAGGGCGAGCGAATGCTGCATCTATCCATTTAGGCGGCAGTGCAAGGCGTCGTCATGGCTGCGCTCAAAACTGCGCAGCACCTGGAACGAATCAAAGATCACCGCCTGGGCCCGGTGCACTCGAATCAGCGTCCAGAATTCCTCGCCGCCTTGCTCGAAGCACCTGAAGGCCGCCTCGCCATCCTCACGGGATTGCCATTGCAGGTAGTTGAGCACCCGCCGCCCGTCATCGCTGACCTGCACGCTCGCACTCAAAAAGCCGCCATGGCTTTGCGCCAGTCGCTCGCTTTGCAGGGACAAGGCCGCCACCAGGGCAGATTGCTGGCGCGGGTCGATCTGAAATTCGATCAACTGTGTGAAGCTGCGACTTTTCTCTGATACCTGCATGAACACTCCCCTTTCTTTGTAGGCAGAATCTTGCGATCCAGTGCCATGCAGGGTAAAACCTCTAGTTAAGTCAAGGTCAAGCGCTGAATCGGGGTTTTTATGCTCAACAAGGAACTCACCGTTGGCCAATTGGCTGCTCGCAGCGGCGTGGCCGTCACTGCCCTGCATTTCTACGAAACCAAGGGGCTGATCAAAAGCCATCGCAACGCCGGCAACCAGCGGCGCTACCCACGGGATGTGTTGCGGCGGGTGGTGGTGATCAAGATCGCCCAGCGCCTGGGAATTCCGCTGGCGACCATTGGCGAGGCGTTGCAGGCATTGCCCGATGGCCGAACGCCCACTGCCAAGGATTGGGCACGCCTGTCGGCACGCTGGCGGGAAGACCTGGATGAGCGGATCAACAAATTGTCGCTGCTGCGCGACAAACTCGATGGCTGCATAGGCTGCGGGTGCCTGTCGATGGAGGCGTGCCCGCTGCGCAACCAGGGCGACCAACTCGGTGAGCGCGGGCCGGGTGCGCAGTTGCTGGAGCCTACTGCACAATCCTGAGTGGCCGACCCGATCCCTGTGGGCGCTGCGCGGACGCCAGTTCCCTTGCCGCAGTGGCGATCAACGCGTGGGCGGTGACCCCGACGCGTCCGGCCGGTCCCGGTAAGCCGTGCAGCCCAGCCACAAGGTCATCAGTGCCAACGCCGTCAGCGGCAGCCCGTGGAACAGCACGATCACCTGGGCCGGCGTCCACGTCACATAGAACGGCCCGACCACCAGCATCCCTACACCAAAACCTGCCATCTGAATCAGGGTCAACAAGCTGAACAGCGGCAGGCGCAAGCTATCTGGCTCGCTTTGCGCGCGGGAGACCAGCGCCACTTCGGACAGCCCGTCCCCCAACCCTGCCCACACCACCAACAGCAGCGCCAGCCACAATTCGGTTTGCTGGAAGGTCAGGATAAAGCCGCTGGACATCAGCGCCACCCCAAACATGAACAACCGCTCCATGCTTGGCGTGCCGCGCCCCTTCAACAGCGCACTGGCGATACGCGCCCCGATAAACTTGCCACAGGCCCAGACCGCCAGCAGATACCCCATCACCGTCTTGGCCGTGTCCGGGGAAATGTACTGGGACAGCACCGGCCAGCCGACGTTATGCGCCGCGCTGCCGAGGGTGTCGAGCATGCTGATCAACAACATGGCGGCCAGCACCGGCGCGCCGCGCAGTCCCTTGGTCAACGCCTGCCACTCGGCCGAAAGAGCGCGATGCGTGGCGACGGTAGCGCTGTACAACCCCCGCAGTGGCATGACCAGGCAAGCGGCTATCACATAGGTGCCGATATTCGCCGCGAATACCGCCTCGAATCCCCCCGTGGCAATCAGCAGCCCCGACAGCAAGCTGCCGAACACCGCGCCGGTCGCGGCCGCCGAGGTGATCCAGGCGTTGGTATCAACCCGCTGCTCAAGGGCAACCCAGGTGGGCAACTGGCTGTTGAGGCCGATGGCAAACAGCGAATTGCACAGGCCGATGCCAAAGGCGATGAACGGCAGCAGACTGAGTTGATGCGCAGGGATCAGCAGCAGCAACGGCATCAGCAACAGCGCTCGCGCCAGGTCCAGCCCGGCCAAGGTGCCGCGCCCGGCGAAACGCCGGAAAAACGGGATGCCGAACAGGCTCGCGACAATGCCACCAGTCACGCGGCACGCCAGGAAGATGCTGACGAACACCACGCTTTGGCTGAGCCAGTAGACATAGGTGGACAAGGCCACCATGTTGAGGAAGGCGCCAAAGTCCGACACGCCGCGAGCGAAGATGATCAGCCGCGCGTTGCGGATCGACAGGTATAACTGTTGATCGTGGCTCATGCAGGCAGCGCCGCTTGATCATTCGGCACGCTGCGCAGGCTGACCAGCAGTATGTCGCGCCAGGCCGGTGTCGACTCGACCTTTGGCCGCACATCGCCCGCGCGGTGATAGAGCCCTCGGTCATCGATCACGATGGTTTCCAAAAAGCGCGTCATCGGCAGATTCAACACGCGACTGTGTTCCTCATCACTGGTAAACACTTCCGAGACCACCGGCAGCGTGTTGTGCTCGCCGATAAAATGCATGAACACCCAATCCAGACCATCCTGGTGAATCCCCGACGTAGTGGGGCTGCACGCTTGCGCGTCCGCCCGCACACGGAACTGGTGGATGTCGATGGTATGACTCTGCTCGCCCAGGTGCGGTGCGATCACGGCCAGGTCGGTGGCCAGCAGCTTGCGCATCAGCGGATGCTCGATAAAGCCTTCCTCGCTGTAGCTCAAATGGTTCACCCCCTGGCGATAGTTGACGGCGTAGGTGACCGGCGACTTGAACGCGGTGCTCCTGTCGATCTGCAACTGCCGTGAGGGTGATAAACGATAGCGCAGAATACGCCGCTCGCGGTGGGTGTAGGCCTTGAACGCCTCGTCGCGCACCAGGTTGGCCCAGTACGCGCGAAAGCTCTGCTCTTCGCCCGCCTCGACACTGACCAACTCGCCAAAGTCAGGGCGATGGCAGTAATGGTGCTCGCGCAAGTGCGCGGAAACTGTCGGGATATCCATATCGCTAGCCTGCCACCGGGTTGTCGATGATGACGCGCAAGTGCTGGCCGACCGCATCATGCAGTGCGCGCGCATCGCCAGCGCCTGCAACCCTGGCCCAGCACTTGAGCAGATAGTGCTCCTCGATATCCGCATCGATCATGTGCCCCGGCTCCTGCTGGGCATACTCGAGCACCGCGACGTTCTGCTCGAGGAACTCCACGCCCTCAATGCCCTGAAACCGACCGCTGTGCTGCGGGTAGATCGCCAGCATCGCGTAATGTTGCCCGGCCTCGGCCACCTTGCGTGCGCCCGCTTCCAACTGCGCGGCGATCCCCTGGCCGCCCGTCAGCAACGAAAGATACAGCTGATAGGGATCGATACCGGCCAGATCGCGAAACGCCGCGTTCACATAGAGCCCGCCCACGCGCGGGTTGATCTCGATCACCACAGGGCCCTGCGGGGTCATGCGGAACTCGAAATGCACCACGGCGTTGGTCAGGCCGACCGCGTTCAGGCACGCCACGGCGTACGCGCGGATCTGCTCGCACTCACGGTCGGTGAAGGAGGTCGGAGGGGAAATCAGCAGGTTTTCGAGAACCGTGCCACTGCGCTCGGTCAGCAACAGTTTTTCGTTGATCAGCAGTGGATGCACACGCTCGCCAGCCACCACACACTCCACGCTGCCTTCGATACCCGGGATGTAGCCCTCCAGCAGGAGACTGCGCCCGGGAATGTAGTCATGCCGTTGGCCGTCGTCCTCCAGTAAAGTCTGCGCACAGCCATAGAAATCCGCGTACGCCGCCGTGGCGTGGTCTTTGACAAACAGCGCGTAGTGGCTGCGCAGTTCCGCCCAATTGGCGCATTTTCTGATAAACGCCGAAGCGCCGCCAAACGGCGGTTTGGCGATCAGCGGGTAGCCGACCCGTTCGGCCTGTTGCTGGAGTTGCTCTTCGTTATTGCACAGCGCAAACGGCACCGAGGCAATGGCGTGCTGTTTCAGCCTCTTGCGCATCAGGAACTTGTTGTTGCACGCCGCAACTGCCTCGGGGCGGCTGTGCACCAGGCCCAGACGCTGGGAAGCCCGCGCAACGATACAGCCGACTTCGCCCAGCGCAGACGGATGGCCGGCCTGGCAGAAAATCCCGCGAATCTGATACTGCCCATCGAGCTGGCCGACCAACTCTAGAATGGCCTGCTCGTTGAGGGCGTCGAGCAGGAACACCGCATCACTGTCATCCCTGAGCCTTTGCACATGCCTGCGCCCTGCCACGCCCGCCGTCAGACACACCAGGCCCTCGGCGCGGGCAGCCGCGAAGTGTGGCTCCCGGTAGTTATAACGAACAGATGTACTGTCATCGACATCGATAAAAAGGATGGCGTCTTGTTTCATGCTTAATACCGCCTCAGTGCATAAGTTGATTCAGGCATCCTGCCAACTGCACCACTGCCCTTCCCAGTTACGGAATCGGTAATGGCGCTGTCCATCGCGAACTTCGAAGTACGGCAAGTCCTCAGGTTTTTCAAAGTCCAGCAGCGGCACCGTAAACTTGCCTTGGGCGTGCGGTAGAACATATTCCGGCAGGGCGATATTGGACACTCGCCGCTTGAGGCGATCCATGATGGCGATGGCCTGACTGATCGAGGCCTTGTATTCCGACGCCCCGGGTGAAAACGGCATGAAGTGATATAAGTAATAAGGCTTCACACCCAAACGATAAAGATCGATAAACAGTTTATGCAGGGTCGCTTCATCGTCGTTGACGCCGCGCAACAACGGCATGTTGGAAAACACGATCGGCACCACGCCCTGAATACGTTTGACCGCCACCGCAAAGTCAGCGCTGAGTTCGAGCGGATGGCAGACGTGCACGCCAAACGCATTGACCTTGTACTTTTCCAACATCGCGATCAACTCATCGGTCACGCGAAACGGGTTGAAACTCAAGGCCCGCGAGTGAACGCGGATCAGCAGGTCGTCACTGATTCCGCGCAGTGCGGCCAGGTACTCTTCAAGCTTGCGGTCGGCCAGCATCAGCGGATCGCCGCCGCTGAGAATCACTTCTTCGATGGCCGGGTTGGCGCGGATGTACTCCACCGATTCCATGAAGGAATCCCGGCTGGCGTTGGCCTTGTCAGTGCCCACCTGCAACGTGCGCAGCGCTTCGAAGCAGAACTGGCAATAGGCATTGCAGGTATTGGTGGTGCGCAGGATGACGCGATTGTCGTACTTGTGCTGGCAGATGGGCGTCTTCATTTCATGGCCCAGCTCCCAGTTCTCGGAAGTGCCATCGTAATCACCCTCGATCTGCTCACTCCAGTACGGCACCACTTGCCGCCACAGCGGGTGGTCCATGACTGTGCCACTGGTGAGGGAACGCTTGATCAGATCGATGTAGTAAGGCGTGATCTGCATCTTGCGCCCGAGCAGGTTATGTTCGATGTGCGCAGTCGTTTCCTCGCCCCAACCACCGCAGGCAGCGCGAAGCGTCGGCTCATCACGCAAGGCATTCTTCTGCTGCCAGCGCCAGTCCTGCCACTGCACCGAGCGGTGAATTTCTTGATCAAAAATCGACATGAGTAGGTACTCTCTGTTCAGGCAAATGAACGCGTGCCCTTCCCTGGCGGGAACAGCGATATTCGCAACAATGACAATCGACTTGGGCGGCAGGCGGCGATCAAATGGCCGATGCAATCAGCCACGTTGAAAAGTAATAACAACTTGTTATAGAGGGGGTCGGATAAGCGACGGAGACGGTCATTTAACACACTTCCTTTTTTTTAAAATTATCTGACTTCCATGCCGACACCTACTTAAGCCGAAGCGTTCGACAGCGTCAATAGAATATCCCTTGTTTTTTTCAGGATTCCAACCACGCCTGCGTCCACCTCCCGCAAACATAGGCAGTCAGCCGTTAAAACGCATTCATTTAAAAAGTAAATAACACCGTGAATACTTCGTTCAGCCTCCCGCAACAGTATTTTTATACTTATATAACTACGTAGTTCGGCGCGTATCACTCTGCCTCGGCGCGCACCTGGCCTGCACCCGGTCCCTCGGTGCCCATGCGTACGGCCGCCTGTGCGCCTGAAACATTTTCTTTCATTTCTCGCTTAGGGATTTCTCATTCTCATTCGTCTTAACTTAGATACAGCCCGTCGCGTCAGCAAAAGCTACGACCGGCCTTTTCCGGGCCTCCATCGCCCCTTCCATCAAGACCCTCATCCACATGTCGAAGAAGTCACGCTCAAAACTCTGGTTTCTCGTACACAGCTGGTTGGCGTTGCCCATCTGGTTCTTTGTCCTGATCGTCTGCGTCACCGGCACCCTGGCGGTGGTCAGCCAGGAAATCGTCTGGCTGGCCAACCCGGATATCCGCGCGAGCAAGCCGTCGGATGACGCCCAACCGCTGAGCTTTGATCAGGTGATCGCCGCCATCAAGCGCGACGAGCCTCAGGTCATCGTGCGCTCAATCATCCGTCCCGACGAATCGCACTTCGCGTTGATGGTCGGCCTCAGCTATCCGGACGGGCGTTCGGTCGATGCCTATGCCAACCCCTACACGGGCGCCCTCCAGGGCATCAGCCCGGCATTCGACTTCCAGCAATTCACCCGCGCCCTGCATGGCTGGTGGCTGGTGCCGTTCACCAATGGCTACAGCTGGGGTTGGTACCTGGTGTCGCTGCTCGGCCTGCCGTTGCTGGCCTCGTTGATCACCGGCCTTGTGGTGTACAAGCGTTTCTGGAAAGGTTTTTTGCGCCCCACCCTGCGCATCCGCCACGGCGCGCGGATTTTCTGGGGCGACTTCCACCGCCTGAGCGGTATCTGGTCGATCTGGTTCATCGCCGTCATTTCCATTACCGGCACCTGGTTCCTGATCCAGGCGATTCTGGGTGACAACCAGATCTCCATTTCCAGCGAGCCCATCGTGCCGGTGATTGCCCGGGAAAAGGTGCCGCTGTCCGCACCCGGCGTGCCGGCTCCGATGATTGCCCTGGACGACGCGATCAAGATCGCCACCCAGCGCATACCCGGACTGGAAGCCACCTTTGCCTTCCTGCCGCTCAATGCCTACAGCCACCTGCAGATCGGCGGGCGCGGCTGGTACCCGCTGATGTTCCAGACCGCGCAACTGAACCCCTACAGCGGTGAAATCGCCGTTTCGCACCTGCTGTCCGACCGCACCGCGCTGGAGTTCGTCACCGAGTCCATGCGCCCGCTGCACACCGGTGACTTTGGCGGACTGTGGATCAAGCTGATCTGGGCCTTCTTCGGTCTGGTGCTGAGCATGATGGTGTTGAGTGGCTTGCTGATCTGGACCAAGCGCACCGCCCTGGCCACCCTCAACGCCCTCAAGCGCGAGGCCAAGACCCCGCGCCAGCCTGTGCCCACCCCAGCCCTGCAGGCTGAAACCTCGGAGACTCACTGATGAGCAGAGTCGCGGCCAAACCCTCTTCATCCCTGCGGGCCTGGTGGCTGAAGTGGCGTTTCCATATAAACATCCTGCTGTTGCTGGTGCCGCTGGGCTTCATGCCCAAGTATTTTGCCGACGCCGCCCTGTTTCGCGGGGATGCCGGCATTGGCGAGCGGGTCGCCGGGGACATTCAAGTCGGCCCCTGGAGCCTGACCCTCGCCGAGTTTCGCAACGAAGGCCCGCGCCCGGACCCGGCCGGCCCGATGAAAGCGTTTAACGCCGCCCTGTGC
This sequence comes from Pseudomonas sp. CFBP13528, assembly GCF_005233615.1. Classification (NCBI taxonomy): domain Bacteria; kingdom Pseudomonadati; phylum Pseudomonadota; class Gammaproteobacteria; order Pseudomonadales; family Pseudomonadaceae; genus Pseudomonas; species Pseudomonas sp. CFBP13528. The sequence goes on along the minus strand of NZ_QGAJ01000028.1, from coordinate 17,338 downwards.
GCCACCTGTGCCGAGCAGGTCAAGGCCACTTACCTGCGCATCGGCAAGCCCCGCAGCCTGCGGGCCGCCGGGGTGATCTTCTTCGGTACGCCGTACCGCATGGGCGCCATCGTGCCGGTGCCGGAACGCACGCCGATCGATGCCGAGCTGTGGGTCACCATGGAAGGCTGGGACGGCACTATGCACCAGGGTTCCATCCCGCTGAGCCAGGCCTCGCCTGCCACCATTGCCTGGCTGAACAAGCAAGGAGTTAAACCATGATATTCAAGCGCCTGACTCGGGCTGGTTGCGCACTGTTGCTCAGTGCCGGCGTCAGTCAACTTGCCCTCGCTCACAACCCGATGTGCGAATGCAAGGAAATCCCCGGCGAGCAGATCCAGTGCAAGGGCGGGTTCTCCGACGGCAGCGGCGCTCCGGGGGTGACCCTGGATGTGATCGGCTACGACGAGACCATCCTGGTGCCGGGCAAGCTCGGTGAGGATTCGACCCTGACCTTCAAGAAACCCACGGCCGAATTCTATGTACTGTTCGATGCCGGCCCCGGTCACGTGGTGGAAATCGACCAAGCGGATATCCAGGCACCATGAGTACCGTACAGGTAGTGCGCCCGGCCGGCGCGGGGCACGAAACCCTCTATGTGCTCGTGCTGTGCCTGATCATCCTTGCGGTGGCGGGAACGGTGGTGGCCTTGCACGGTGAAACCCAAGAGGTCGCAGCAGTGCCCAGCCACCAACTGGATGCCCGACGTGACCTGAGCGCCGCCGAACAGGGCATCTACGCCGACCTGCGGGTGACCCTGGATGAAATCCGTTTGCTGCAGCAAGAGCAGGACGCCCTGCCGACGCCGGACCAATTGGCAGAAGAAGGCTTTGCGCCGTTCGCCCAGGACGCCAGTTCCGTCAGCCGTGGCGGTCATCGCTGGCAACTGCTCGCGCCCTCGACCTACCTGGGCTTGAGCCAGGCCACCGACACCAGTGGCTCGCTGTTGATGCGCGTGCAAGGCACCGAGCCGGATATCTGGCTCAACCGTGGCAAACACCTGGCCGTCCCCTCCGACCTCACTGACCAGGCGCTGATCGCTGCCGGCTGGCAGCAAGTGGTCGCGCAATTCGATGCCGGCGTGACCCGCCAGCACCGCCACTGAACGAGAAGACCGATTGCCCATGTCCATTTCATCTCCCCTGTTGCGCCTGTTGCTGGTTGGTCTGTTCAGCCTGATCCTCGCTCCCCTGGCGAACGCCGAGGCGAGCAAACGCTTGCGCATCGGCATCACCTTGCACCCTTACTACAGCTACGTGGCCAACATCGTCGGCGACAAGGCCGAGGTGGTGCCGCTGATTCCGGCGGGCTTCAACCCCCATGCCTACGAGCCGCGCGCCGAAGACATCAAGCGCATCGGCACCCTGGACGTGATCGTGCTCAATGGCGTCGGCCATGACGACTTCGCCGACCGCATGATCGCCACCAGCGAGCGCCCGGACATCCCGGTGATCGAAGCCAACGCCAATGTGCCGCTGCTGGCCGCCACCGGCAACGCCGCACGCGGTGCGGGCAAGGTGGTCAACCCGCACACGTTCCTGTCGATCAGTGCGTCGATTGCCCAGGTCAATAACATTGCCCGCGAGTTGGGCAAGCTCGACCCGGACAACGCTAAGACTTACACCCAGAACGCCCGCGCCTACGGCAAACGTCTGCGCCAGATGCGCGCCGATGCCCTGGCCAAGCTGACCAGCGCCCCCAACCCCGACCTGCGCGTGGCCACGGTACACGCGGCCTACGATTACCTGCTGCGCGAGTTCGGCCTGGAAGTCACCGCCGTGGTCGAACCGGCCCACGGCATCGAACCGAGTCCCAGCCAGTTGAAGAAAACCATCGATGAACTGCGCGCCCTGGACGTGAAAGTGATCTTCTCGGAAATGGATTTCCCGTCTTCCTATGTCGACACAATCCAGCGTGAATCCGGGGTCAAGCTGTATCCGCTGTCACATATTTCCTACGGCGAATACAGCGCCCAGAAGTACGAAGTGGAAATGACCGGCAACCTCAATACTGTGGTCCGGGCGATCCAGGAGTCGGGGACATGACGGCGGCAGAACACCTGAACATTGTGAGCAACGGCCCGACGCTGGACTTCGACAACGTCTCGCTGACCCTGGGTCGTACCGTGATTCTCGATGGCGTGAGTTTCCAGGTACAGCCCGGCAGCATCCACGCGCTGGTCGGGCCGAACGGCGGCGGCAAGAGTTCACTGATCAAGACCCTGCTGGGACAAACACCGCATCAGGGCCGATTGAGCCTGGAATGGCCGGCCACGCCCGGCACCATTGGCTACGTGCCCCAGGCCCTGGAGTTCGACCGCGGTTTGCCGATGACCGTGGATGATTTCATGGCTGCCATGTGCCAGCGAAGGCCGGCGTTTCTTGGCCTGTCCCGGCACTACGCCGGTGCGATTGGCGAGGCACTGGAGCGGGTCGGCATGCAGGACAAACGCAAGCGGCGCATGGGTGCGCTGTCCGGTGGCGAGCGCCAGCGCGTGTTGCTGGCCCAGGGCCTGATTCCGGCGCCGCAATTGCTGGTGCTGGATGAGCCGATGTCGGCGCTGGACGAGGCCGGTATCCAGGTGTTCGAACGCTTGCTCAGCGACTGGCGCCTGGCCGGAATCACCGTGCTGTGGATCGAGCATGACCTTGAAGCCGTTGGCCGTCTGGCCGACCAAGTGACCGGCTTGAACCGGCGCGTGCTGTTCGACGCCACGCCTGAGCAAGCGCTGACCCCGGATCGCCTGCTGACCCTGTTTTCCACTCACCCTCGGAGCCCGGCGCAATGAGTTATGAAGCGTTTCGCTTGATGGTCCAGGGCTGGGCGTCTTCCGGCTATTTGCCGGAGGCGCTGGCTTACGGTTTTGTGGTCAACGCGCTGCTCGCCGGGTTGCTGATCGGCCCGGTATTGGGCGGACTGGGCACGCTGGTGGTGGTCAAGCGCTTTGCGTTTTTCTCCGAAGCGGTCGGCCATGCCGCACTGACCGGCGTGGCCGTGGGCATCCTGCTCGGTGAACCCTACACCGGGCCCTACGGCAGCCTGTTCGGCTACTGCCTGCTGTTCGGCATCCTGCTCAATTACCTGCGCAACCGAACCGGCCTGGCGCCGGATACGCTGATCGGCGTGTTTCTGTCGGTGTCCCTGGCGCTGGGCGCCAGCCTGCTGTTGATCCTGGCCGGCAAGATCAATGTGCACATTCTGGAAAACGTGCTGTTTGGCTCGGTGCTGACGGTCAACGGCAACGACTTGCTGGTGCTGGCGGTGGTCGGTGCGCTGGTGATGGCCCTGGCGTTGCCGCTGTACAACCGCATCATGCTCGCCAGCTTCAACCCGCAACTGGCGGCAGTGCGCGGCGTGGCGGTGAAGACCCTGGACTATCTGTTCGTGATTCTGGTGACGCTGATCACCGTCGCTGCGGTCAAGGTGATCGGGGCCATCCTCGTCGGTGCCCTGCTGGTAATTCCGGCGGCGGCGGCGCGGCTGTTGAGCCAGTCGCTCAAGGGCTTCTTCTGGGTGTCGGTGGCAATCGCTACCGTCAGTACCCTGTGCGGCATCCTGCTGCCGATCATCTTCGACCTGCCTGTGCCGTCCGGTGCCGCGATCATTCTGGTTGCCGGCATCGCCTTCGCCTTCGCCGCCATCGCGCGCGGCACCGTGCCCAGCCTCAAAGGGAATCTTGGATAATGCGCCCTGTCTTTCGCCCACTGGCCCTGACCATTGCCTGCTTGCTCAGCACCTCGGCGCTCGCCGTCGTGGATGGCTTTCAAACCAGGGACTTCGTTGCCAACCATGGCCTTGGTCATGCCGCGCTGACCAAGGCCAAAGCGGTAAAGCCGGTCAAGGTGCTGGCTTCATTGCCGATCACCTACGGCCTCGCCGACATGCTGCTCAAAGGCTCCGACGTGCAGCTCGAACGCGCGGCACCCGCCAATTTGCCCGGTACGCGGCAAGTGTCCTACTTCACCGGGCGCGGTGCGCCGGCACTGAGCCAACTGGCCCAGGATGCCGATGCCGCCATCGGCCTGCGCTCGCTGTGGGCGGATGATCCGCTGTACCCCGTGGCGCGGCGCAGCAACATCCGCATTGTCGAAGTCGACGCCGCGCGCCCGGTGGACGGCGGTTTGCCGGGCATCGCCGTGCAGCCGGGCGTCAGCGATGGCTTGAACAGCCAACCGTGGCAGTCGAGCAACAATATGGGGCGCATGGCCGATGTGTTGGCGGCGGACCTGAGCCGCCTGGCGCCGGGCGCCAAAGCGCAGATCGACGCTAACCTGGCCGCGCTCAAGCAACGCCTGCTCAAGCTCACCGCCGACAGCGAGGCGCGCCTGGCCAGGGCCGATAATCTGAGTGTGGTCAGCTTGAGCGATCACTTTGCCTATCTGGTCAGCAGCTTGAACCTGGAAGTGCTCAGTACCGACGCACGTCCGGATGCAGACTGGACGCCTGACGCGCTGCAAACGCTCAGTGCGCAGTTGAAGGACAATGACGTGGCGCTGGTGCTGCACCACCGCCAGCCGAGTGAGGCCGTGAAAGCGGCTGTCAGTGCCGGCGGCGCCAGCCTGCTGGTGTTGAACGTAGACGGTGCTGATCCTGTGAAAGAGCTGGAAACCAATGTGGATCAGGTGATCAAGACGCTGATGCCATGACGTCCACCCCCACATGAATCGCATCATGGCGCCAGAACTCCAGGTCGCAATCGATCAAGCGCTGGTGCTGGTCATAGTTGACCCGGGCGATCCGCAAGCCCGGGCTGCCCACCGATACGCGCAACGCAGCGGCGGCTTCCACCGGCAATGAGGTCGGCACGATCTCGAAACGCACCCGCCCGTAGTGCAAGTCGTACTTGCGTGCATAGAGTTCGGTCATCGACTGATTCAAATCGCACGTCAGGATTCCCGGGAAATAGTGGGGGTTGAGGTAGTGCTCCACGTACAGCACCAGACGCCCGTCGATCCTGCGCGCCCGGCAAATCTGGATCACGCTGGACAACGCCGGCAATTGCAGCCACGCACACACCGCCGCCGACGCCGGTTGCAGCCGCGCGCAAATGACCTCAGTGGAGGCGACGCGCCCCTGGTCGCTGACCATCGCGTGAAAGTGGCTGCGTTGCATCAGGTTATAGGCCAGCCGGGGTGGCGAGACGAACCAGCCCCTGCGCTCCTCGCGATAGATCTGCCCTTGGGCCTCAAGCTGTAGCAAGGCTTCGCGCACGGTAATCCGGGTGGTCCCGAACAACTCGCTGAGCTTGCGTTCGGCGGGCAGTTTGCTGGCAGGCGGCAACAGGCCATGATCGATCTGCTCTTGCAGCGCCAGGCCGATGGAGGTTACCGCCTTGATTGCCTCATCACGCATCAACGTTACCTATCTGGACTAGACCAGCACCGTTCAGGTGCATAAAACGCGCTCTTCCTGGGCTTGTGCTGCTGCGTGCCAGCCTAGGCATTGCAGATGACCGACAGATGACAACGGACGTCGCTGCCCGCACCACACCCTGCAATACATCGGCCAAGTCCATGGCCTGCGGGCACTTGGGCATGGTCTACGCTATGTCTGAGCTGAACGACACCCGTGCTTCAAAAACGACATCGACATGAAACTGTCATCCATCGGGCCTAGATTGGCTCAGGTATTGCTGACCTAGACCACACCCTCGCCAACGTTCATATAAAACGCCGCGTGTAAAACGCCCAAAGGAGCTTCGGATGAAACAGCTTTTCCTGGCATCACTGTTAGGCTCGACCATTGCCATGTGCACCGCCGCCATGGCCGCTGATACCGATCTAAAAACCTTGGAAGCCGCCGCCAAGAGCGAGGGCGCCGTGAACAGCGTCGGCATGCCCGATGACTGGGCCAACTGGAAAGGCACCTGGGACGACCTGGCCAGGATCTACGGCCTCAAGCACATCGACACCGACATGAGCTCGGCCCAGGAAATCGCCAAGTTCAAAGCCGAAAAAGACAATGCCAGCGCCGATATCGGCGACGTAGGCGCGGCCTTCGGTCCCATCGCGGTGAAGCAGGAGGTCACTCAAGCGTACAAACCTTCCACCTGGGCTTCGGTACCGGATTGGGCGAAGGACAAAGACGGCCACTGGGCGCTGGCCTACACCGGCACTATCGCGTTCATCGTCAACAAGAAATTGCTGCACGGCTCTGAAGTCCCGACCAGTTGGGCCGACCTGCAAACCGGCAAATACAAAGTGTCGGTGGGTGACGTAAGCACCGCCGCCCAAGCCTCCAACGCAGTACTCGCCGCAGCCATCGCCAACAAGGGCGACGAGAAAAACATCGCACCGGGCCTGCAGTTTTTCACCAAGATTGCCCAGCAAGGTCGCCTCGGCCTGTCCAACCCGACCATCGCCACCCTGGAAAAAGGCGAAGTCGAAGTGGGTATCGTCTGGGACTTCAACGGCCTGAGCTACAAGGCCAAGATGGCCAACCCGGATGACTACGTGGTGCTGATCCCATCGGATGGCTCGGTGAAATCCGGCTACACCACGATCATCAACAAGTACGCCAAGCACCCGAACGCCGCCAAGCTGACGCGCGAATACATCTTCAGCGATGCCGGTCAACTCAACCTGGCCAAAGGCAATGCCCGTCCGATCCGCGCCGAAACCGACTTGAAGCTGCCGGCTGACATCGCCAAAAACCTGATCCCGGGTGAGCAGTACACCAAGGCCAACCCGCAACCGATCAAGGATGCCGATGCCTGGGAAGCCACGTCCAAGAAACTGCCGCAGCTGTGGAACGAGCAGGTCATTGTAGAAATGAAGTAAGCCTGTACCCCACATTGGAGATCCACTGGAGATCCAATGTGGGAGGGGGCTTGCCCCCGATAGCGGTGGGTCATGCAACCAACTCATTGACTGATCTGCTGCTATTGGGGGCAAGCCCCCTCCCACACTGCTGCACCGTTTCCAACGGGAAATCGAGTCACGCCTGAAATCTTTGTCGCGGAGCCCCAGCCCCCATGAAGCACCCTGTCATCCTTGTCGTGCTCGACGGCCTGAACGCCGGGGTCGCCCGGCACGCCATGGGGCACTTGCAGGCTTATGTCGGCGCAGGACGCGCAGCCTTCTACACACTGGAATGTGAACTGCCCGCCCTGTCCCGCCCGTTGTATGAATGCATCCTGACCGGCGTGCCGCCGATCCAGAGCGGCATCGTCCACAACAACGTCGCGCGCCTGTCCAGCCAGCGCAGCATTTTCCACTACGCCACCCGTGCCGGCTTGACCACCGCGGCGGCGGCTTACCATTGGGTCAGCGAATTGTATAACCGCACGCCCTTTCTCGCCGCCCGTGATCGTCATACCGACGATGCGGCGCTGGCGATCCAGCATGGGCATTTCTACTGGAATGACCACTACCCGGATTCTCACCTGTTTGCCGACGCCGAAAGCCTGCGCCTCAAGCACGCGCCGGACTTTCTGCTGGTGCACCCGATGAACATCGACGATGCCGGTCACAAGCACGGCCTCGACAGTGCGCAGTACCGCAACAGCGCACGCTCGGCCGACATTATTCTGGCCGATTACCTGCAAGGCTGGCTCGACGCCGGTTACCAGGTGCTGGTCACCGCCGACCACGGCATGAACAACGACCGCTCCCACAACGGCCTGCTGCCGGAGGAACGCGAAGTGCCCCTGTTTGTACTGGGCGACGCCTTCAGCCTGGAGGCCACCGCCGCGCCGAAACAGACCGATCTGTGCGGCACCGTCTGCGAACTGCTCGGCGTGCCCCACGACAAACCGGTCTGCCGGGAGTTGCTCAAATGAGTGCCATGGTTCGCGGCAAATGGCTGGCTTTACTGTGCCTGGTGCCCTTCGCGCTGTTCTTTATCGTGTTCCAAATCGCGCCGTTGGCCTGGGTGCTGATCAACAGCCTGCAAACCGAAGACAGCGGCTGGAGCGTGGAGAATTTCACGCGCATTTTCAGTTCGAAGTTCTACCTGCAGGCGATCCAGTTCAGCCTCGAGATCAGCTTCTACTCCAGCGTCTTCGGCATCATCATCGCCACGCTGGGCAGTTACTCCCTGCGCCGGGTCGATTCGCCGCTGCGCAATTTCGTCACGGCGTTTGCCAACATGACCAGCAACTTCGCCGGCGTGCCCCTGGCCTTCGCGTTCATCATCCTGCTGGGGTTCAACGGCAGCATCACCATCATGCTCAAGCAGGCGGGGATCATCGAGGATTTCAACCTGTACTCGAAAACCGGCTTGATCCTCCTCTACACCTACTTCCAGATCCCCCTCGGCGTCCTGCTGCTGTACCCGGCCTTTGACGCCCTGCGTGAAGACTGGCGCGAATCGGCCGCCCTGCTCGGCGCCAATGGCTGGCAGTTCTGGCGGCATATCGGCTTGCCGGTCCTGACCCCCGCACTGCTCGGCACGTTCGTGATTCTGCTGGCCAACGCCCTTGGCGCCTATGCCACCGTGTACGCCCTCACCACCGGCAACTTCAATGTGCTGCCGATCCGCATCGCGGGGCTGGTGTCCGGTGACGTGTCACTGGACCCGAACATGGCCAGCGCCCTGGCCGTGGTGCTGGTGGCGCTGATGACCGTGGTCACGGTGGTCCATCAACTGCTGCTCAAGAGGAGCTACCATGTCTCGCGCTGATGCCGGCCCGGCGTCCCTCTACCATCGGGTGGTGGTGTACGTGCTGTTCCTGATCCTGGTACTGCCGCTGGCAGGCACCTTTGTCTATTCGATCTCCAGCAGTTGGTCGGCCACCATCCTGCCCGCCGGCTTCAGCCTGAAATGGTATGTGCAGCTATGGAGCGACCCGCGCTTCCTGATGGCCTTCGGGCAATCGCTGCTGGTGTGCGTGGGTGCACTGATCCTGTCGGTGCTGCTGATTCTGCCGCTGCTGTTCGTGGTGCACTACCACTTCCCCAGGCTGGATGCGCTGATGAACATCCTGATCCTGCTGCCGTTCGCGGTGCCGCCGGTGGTGTCGTCGGTGGGCCTGCTGCAACTGTACGGGTCCGGGCCACTGGCGATGGTGGGTACGCCGTGGATTCTGATCGGCTGCTACTTCACCGTGGCGCTGCCGTTCATGTACCGCGCAATCACCAACAACCTGCAGGCGATCAATCTGCGCGACCTGATGGACGCCTCGCAACTGCTCGGCGCCAGCACCTGGCAAGCGGCGATCCTGGTCGTGCTGCCCAATCTGCGCAAAGGCCTGATGGTGGCGCTGCTGCTGTCGTTCTCATTCCTGTTCGGTGAGTTCGTGTTCGCCAACATCCTGGTCGGCACTCGCTATGAAACCCTGCAGGTGTACCTGAACAATATGCGCAACAGCAGCGGCCATTTCACCAGTGCCGTCGTGATCTCCTATTTCTTTTTTGTGCTGGTGCTGACCTGGGCCGCCAATATCTTGAACAAGGACAAAAGCCAATGAGCTTCGTCAGCGTCCAACACCTGCAAAAAAGCTACACCGGCACCCCGGTATTCAGCGATATCAACTGCGAAATCGCCAAGGGCGAGTTTGTCACCCTGCTCGGCCCGTCCGGTTGCGGCAAGTCGACCTTGCTGCGCTGCATCGCCGGGCTGACCTCGGTGGACAGTGGGAAAATTCTGCTGGATGGCCAGGACATCGTCCCGCTGAGCCCGCAGAAACGGCAGATCGGCATGGTGTTCCAGAGCTACGCGCTGTTCCCCAACATGACCGTGGAACAGAACGTTGCGTTCGGCCTGCGCATGCAAAAAGTCAACGCCGACGACAGTCACAAACGGGTCCAGGAAGTATTGCAACTGGTCGAGCTCAAAGACCTGGCCGGCCGTTATCCGCACCAGATGTCAGGCGGGCAGTGCCAGCGCGTCGCCCTCGCCCGCTCACTGGTGACCCGCCCGCGCCTGTTGCTGCTGGATGAACCACTGTCGGCGCTGGACGCACGGATCCGCAAACACCTGCGCGAGCAGATCCGCCAGATCCAGCGCGAACTCGGGTTGACCACGATTTTCGTCACCCATGACCAGGAAGAAGCCCTGATCATGTCAGACCGTATCTTCCTGATGAATCAGGGCAGGATCGTACAGAGTGGCGATGCCGAGACCCTCTACACTGCGCCGGTGGATGTGTTCGCCGCCGGGTTTATCGGCAACTACAACCTGCTGGATGCCGACAAGGCCAGCCAACTGCTGCAACGGCCGATCAGTGGGCGCATCGCGATCCGCCCCGAAGCCATCGAACTGAGCCGCACCGGTGAACTTGATGCGCGGGTGCGCAGCCACAGCCTGCTGGGTAACGTGATTCGCTATCGTATCGAAGCCCGTGGTGTGGAGTTGGTGGTGGATGTGCTTAACCGCTCTGCCGACGATCTGCATCCGGACGGCCAGCGCCTGGCACTTTCCATCGACCCCAGCGCGCTGTGTGAAGTAGCCTGACGGGCAACGACTGAATGAGAGAGCATTTCGGATGGCATTGGTAATTTTTGATCTGGACGACACCCTGATCCATGGCGACTGCGCCACCTTATGGAGCGCGCAGATGGGCCGCCTGGGCTGGGTCGACCCTGAATCGTTCATGCGCAGGAACGACGAGCTGATGGCTGCCTACGGCCGAGGCGAGCTGCGCATGGAGGACTTCATGGATTTCAGCCTGGAGCCGATGATCGGCCGCACCCCGCAAGAGATCGAACACCTGGTGGAGCCCTGGGTCGAGGACGTGATCGAGCCGCTGATCTACAGCGACGCGACCCGCACCATCGCCCGTCACCGCGCGAAGGGCGACCGGATCCTGGTGATCTCCGCTTCGGGCACGCACCTGGTCACGCCGATTGCGGCGCGCATCGGCATCGACGAAGTGCTGGGCATCGAACTGGAGGTCAGCCACGGCGTGTACAGTGGCAAGACCGAGGGCGTACTGACTTACCGCGAGGGCAAGATAACGCGCTTGCTGGCATGGCTGGAGCAGGAAGGCGAAACCCTGGACGGCGCGTATTTCTATTCGGACTCGCGCAACGACCTGCCGTTATTGCTGAAGGTGGATCATCCGCAGGTGGTGAACCCCGACCCGGTATTGCGGGCCCACGCCGAACAGGCCGGCTGGCCGATTCATCACTGGGCCTGAACCCACGAAGATCTCCTGTGGGAGATCCCATGTGGTAGGGGGCTTGCCCCCGATGGCGGTGGATCAGATGAAACATTCTTCACTGACACAGCGCTATCGGGAGCAAGCCCCCCTCCCACATGGCTCCTACTACAACTCTGGAATATTCAACGCGATGAGAGCCCGCTTCCACCACGCGAACGCGAACTTGACCTACATTGCAGGTAGGACCGAGCTATTACACCACTCGACATGACCCTCGACGCCTTGCAATGCTCTCACAGTGCCTCCATAGTGAGTCTGGACTGAGCCCGTTGCAGTAGCGTCGGGCTTTTTGCATTATGCGACCGGACCATATGGAACCGGCTCCCTCAAAGACGGCCTAATATGCGTTATCAATTGCCCCCGCGTCGAATCAGCATGAAGCATCTGTTCCCCAGCACCGCCCTCGCTTTTTTCATTGGTCTCGGCTTCGCGTCGATGTCGACCAATACGTTCGCAGCCAATAGCTGGGACAACCTTCAGCCTGATCGCGATGAGGTGATTGCCAGCCTTAACGTCGTCGAGTTGCTCAAGCGCCATCACTACAGCAAGCCGCCGCTGGACGACGCGCGCTCGGTGATCATCTACGACAGCTACCTCAAGCTGCTGGATCCGTCGCGCAGCTACTTCCTGGCCAGTGATATCACTGAGTTCGACAAGTGGAAGACCCAGTTCGACGACCTCCTCAAGAGCGGCGACCTGCAGCCCGGTTTCACCATCTACAAGCGTTACCTGGACCGCGTCAAAGCGCGTCTGGACTTCGCCCTGGGTGAGTTGAACAAAGGCATCGACAAGCTCGACTTCACCGAGAAGGAAACCCTTCTGGTGGACCGCAAGGACGCGCCTTGGTTGACCAGCACCGCCGCGCTCGACGACCTGTGGCGCAAACGCGTCAAGGACGAAGTGCTGCGCCTGAAGATCGCCGGCAAAGAGCCCAAGGCCATCCAGGAGCTGTTGACCAAGCGCTACAAGAATCAACTGGCGCGCCTGGACCAGACCCGTGCCGAAGACATCTTCCAGGCTTACATCAACACTTTCGCGATGTCCTACGACCCGCACACCAATTATCTGTCGCCAGATAACGCGGAAAATTTTGATATCAACATGAGTCTGTCCCTGGAAGGCATCGGTGCCGTCCTGCAAAGCGACAATGACCAGGTCAAGATCGTGCGCCTGGTACCGGCAGGTCCGGCGGACAAGACCAAGCAGGTCGCCCCGACCGACAAGATCATCGGCGTGGCCCAGGCCGACAAAGAGATGGTCGACGTGGTCGGCTGGCGCCTGGACGAAGTGGTCAAGCTGATCCGTGGCCCCAAGGGCAGCGTAGTGCGCCTGGAAGTGATTCCGCACACCAATGCACCGAACGACCAGACCAGCAAGATCGTGTCCATCACCCGTGAAGCGGTGAAGCTCGAAGACCAGGCCGTGCAGAAGAAAGTCCTCAACCTCAAGCAGGATGGCAAGGACTACAAGCTGGGCGTGATTGAAATCCCGGCCTTCTACCTGGACTTCAAGGCCTTCCGTGCCGGCGATCCGGACTACAAGTCCACCACCCGTGACGTTAAGAAAATCCTGACAGAGCTGCAGAAGGAAAAAGTCGACGGCGTGGTCATCGACCTGCGCAACAACGGCGGCGGCTCCCTGCAGGAAGCCACCGAGCTGACCAGCCTGTTTATCGACAAGGGCCCGACCGTGTTGGTACGCAACGCTGACGGCCGTGTCGACGTGCTCGAAGACGAGAACCCTGGCGCGTTCTACAAAGGCCCGATGGCATTGCTGGTCAACCGCCTCTCGGCGTCGGCCTCGGAGATTTTCGCCGGCGCCATGCAGGACTATCACCGTGCCTTGATCGTCGGCGGCCAGACCTTCGGCAAAGGCACCGTGCAGACCATCCAGCCGCTGAACCACGGCGAACTCAAGCTGACCCTGGCCAAGTTCTACCGGGTTTCCGGGCAGAGCACCCAGCATCAGGGCGTACTGCCGGACATCGATTTCCCGTCGATCATCGACACCAAGGAAATCGGCGAGAGCGCCCTGCCCGAAGCCATGCCGTGGGACACCATCCGCCCTGCGATCAAGCCGGCATCCGACCCGTTCAAGCCGTTCCTGGCGCAACTGAAAGCTGACCACGACACGCGCTCCGCCAAGGACGCCGAGTTCGTCTTCATCCGCGACAAGCTGGCCCTGGCCAAGAAGTTGATGGAAGAGAAAACCGTCAGCCTCAACGAAGCGGACCGTCGCAAGCAGCACGCCGACATCGAGAATCAACAGCTCGTGCTGGAAAACGTGCGCCGCAAGGCCAAGGGCGAGGACCCGCTCAAGGAGCTGAAGAAAGAAGATGAAGATGCACTGCCGACCGAGGCGGAAAAAACCAAGCCGGAAGACGATGCCTATCTGGCCGAGACCGGTCGTATCCTGCTGGACTACCTGAAAATCACCAAGCAGGTGGCCAAGCAGTAAATGATGGCAATTTAATGTGATCGCTCCTCGGAGTGTCATCATATAGACATCATTCTGTCGTGAAATAAAGGACCGCAGGTTTCAAGCCTGCGGTCCTTTTTTTCGATCGAGATCGCCATGACCATGACCGAACAGCTGAATGCATTGGGCTCTATCCTGGCTCAAGGCAGTTTGCACAGCCTGTTCCAACCGATCATTTGCCTGTCTGAACGCCAGGTCCTCGGCTACGAGGCCCTCAGCCGCGGCCCTTCCAACAGCCCGTTGCACTCCCCCGTCGCCCTGTTCTCCATCGCCAGCCATGCCGGGCGCCTGAGCGAACTGGAAATGGCGTGCCGTGAAAGTGCATGCCGGCGCTTCAGCGAGCAGAAACTGCCGGGCAAGCTGTTTCTCAATATCTCGCCGGAATCCCTGGTGGAGACGGCGCACCAACCGGGGCGCACGCTGCAACTGCTGCGCGAGTTCGGTATTCCCCCCAGCCAGGTGGTGATCGAACTCACCGAGCAGACGCCCACCGATGATTTCAAGCTGTTGCAGACCGCGTTGCATCACTATCGCGACATGGGCTTTGCCATTGCCCTGGATGACCTGGGCGCCGGTTACTCCAGCCTGCGGTTGTGGTCGGAGCTACGCCCTGATTATGTGAAGATCGACCGCCACTTTATCGACGGTATCCACCAGGACGCCCTCAAACGCGAATTTGTCGGCTCGATCATGCAGATCGCCAAGGCCTCACGAGCCCAAGTGATCGCCGAAGGCATTGAACTGCCGGAAGAGTTGGCGGTGTTGACGGAAATGGGCGTGGACCTGGTCCAGGGCTACCTGCTCTGCCGTCCCCAGGAACATCCACCGCAGCAAGCTCGCCTGATGCTGCCCAAGCCGGACCACGCCAATATCGCCCTGAATGAAGAAGCCAGTGACCTCAGCGCGCTGCTCATTGAACAGCCGGCGGTGGATCAAGACACGGCAACCGCCCAGGTGCTCGAAGCATTCCGGCGCCAGGCCAACCTGAACTCACTGGCGGTGCTCGATACCCGCGGCCACCCGGTGGGCATCGTGCATCGACACTCGCTGTCGGACGCGCTGCTCAAACCCTTCGCGACCGACCTGTTCGCACGCAAGCCGATCAGCCGCCTGATGAACGATGACTTTCTGGCCGTAGAGTTGAGCCAGTCCCTGCAGCAGGTCAGCCGCTTGCTCACCAGCCGCGCGCGGCAACGCATCGAAGAAGATTTCATCATTACCTTGAATGGCGATTATCTGGGCCTGGGCCGGGTCATCGATGTGCTCAAACTGATCACCGAGCTGAAAATCCAGCAGGCGCGCTACGCCAACCCGCTCACCCTGCTACCGGGCAACGTGCCGATCCAGCAGTGCCTGACGCGCCTGCTGCAGCAACAGCGTGAATCGGTGATCTGTTACGTGGATATCGACAGCTTCAAGCCCTTCAACGATATCTATGGTTATGGGCGCGGTGACGAGGTGCTGTTGTGCCTGGCACAGTGCCTGAACGACCGGGTCGATCCCAGTCGCGACTTTGTCGGGCATATCGGTGGCGATGACTTTCTGCTGGTGCTGGGCCCACAGGACTGGCGCAAACGGCTCAATCAACTGCTGGACGACTTTCACACCCAATGCCGACGCTTCTACCGCGCCGAGCACCTCGACGCCGGCTGCTTCACCGCACTCAACCGCCAGGGCGTGCGCCAGGAGTTCGCCCTGCTTTCACTGTCGATTGGCGTGGTGCATTTGTATCCACAGGCCTGTGCACAACTCGATGCCAGCCAGTTGGCAGAGCTGGCGTCGCAGGCCAAGCACCATGCCAAGGACATCGCCGGCTACAGCATCCACGTGATCGACAGCCTGGACCTGCTCTCGGCTTAAGCCTCGGCGGACTCGGGATACTCGTATTCGAACACCCGCACCACCTCCGAAGCGTGCCAGGAAGCGGCGGCCACGCCGTCGGAAGGCCCGCTGAAACGCCCCAGGCGCTCCACGCATTCAAAGAACCCCGTGCGCGGCAGGCGGCTGGCACCCTGGCTGATCACCAGGGAACTGCGCAGCGGCTGCTCGGCCTTGGCGTCCAGCGCCGCCAGGTGCTCCAGGGCGGCGGCCAGCGTCTGCATCGCCGGCGTCGGAAATTGCAGGCGCTCGAGCAGCGCACGGTAGGTCAGCAGATGGCGCTGGCGGCGCGCCTGGTCCAGTTCGTTGAGTAATCCATCCCAATGTTGACGGCTGATACGTAGGCTCAAGATTCATCCCTCCAACCTGCAACGCCCAATTCCCAGGCCAGGCTGCGGCGAATGGCGGCATCCGGCTGGCGTTCACCACTTTCGATCAAACCAAGATACGAGGGGCTGATACCCACTGTGCGCGCCAGGGTTTCGATGGCCAGGCCCTTGGCCTCGCGCAGGCCGCGCAGGGCTGCGAGCGGGCGCAGTTGCTGGTCGGTGGCAATCGGTGCGGCAGAGGAAGAAGCCAGTGTGGGTGGTGGCTGACCGGCCGCTTTTAGCAGCGCCTGGTACTGGTCCCATGGCAACACCGCATATTCGGGTTCGCCATCGCGTGAAATGATCTGAATATCCATGACTGCCCCGTAGGATAAAAACACTTACCAAGTAAGTTATTTCCTTACTCCTTCCTTGGAAGTGTAATCCTAACAGCCACGGAGGTCGCAGTGGATAGCCAAAAGCATTAGTTTTTTTGCGGGTTTTCCTGGGCGAGCAGCTCGGGTGTGGCCGGCAGGCGCTCGACCACGGCCAGCTTTTCAGGGCGTTGCGCATCGCGCCAGGCGCGAAAAGCGCTGAGCTCACCGCTCAGGGTCTTCATGACCCACGCCAGCACGGCGATATCATCGAACATGCCGAACATGGGAATAAAATCCGGAATCGCGTCAATCGGACTGAGGAAGTACATCAGCCCCGCCACCACCGAAATCAGCGCCTTGGGGCTGATTGCCCGATACTCGCCGCGCCAGTAGGCCAGGCACAGGGCCTGGAGCAGCTTGAGGTCATCCTTGAGCTGGCCCAACCGATTACCCTGGCTCGAACCTTTGGCCGCGACAGCAAACAGCAGGGTCGGCAGACGGCCACGCCCCAGCAAGCGCGCGGCTATGGGCAGGAAACGGGTGAAATTGAAGGGTGGTTTCATGTGTCACTCCAGTTCCATACGACAGAAAGGTTATCCACACAAATTGTGGATAACCTTGTGAACAGAGCCTTTTTTCCTGGCTGAAAGCCACGGACTACAAGGCTTGCAGTCAGATCGGGCGTTTTTTGCGCACATCAGAAAATCCCAATATTTCATTGACTTGGCAGGTCTGTGCGGCTACCCGTGTTCGAGTCTTATATCAGACTGTGTCAAGTTGGGGACGTTCGTTCGGATTTGCAGAGGCTTCAATGTGACAGCTGGCGCGCCTGCAGTAGCCTACCTCCAGAGCCCCCAACCGTAACCACGATGCGAAGCGAGCCGCTCTTGATCTTGATCTGCCTTTGATCTTGATCTCAGGCGCCCCGTTAAACCACGCTGGCCGAACGCAGGCTTGAATCCGTGGGTAACCCGGCAGGACGCCGGGTTACCCACGGATTCAAGCCTGCGTTCGGGCACACCGAGCCTAGGCGAGGTGCCGAGTGGTGGGGCAAGAGCCCTAATGAGATGGTCAGCCCGGCGAGAACCTCAGGTCTACACTACTGAGGTTCTCACTTTTCCTGAGGAGGCTTTCTCATGAACAGCGTAACGATT
>NZ_QGAJ01000027.1:0-35585 GCF_005233615.1 Pseudomonas sp. CFBP13528 | reverse complement strand
CAAGTGGTTATTTTCAGAAGTTTTCGAAGATTTCTTCAACAACTTCAACCACTTGCGCTTGCGATCTCTCGTAAGCGGGAGGCGAATTCTACAGAACTCACCAAGGGCGTCAAGCGCTTAATCCAAAAAAAATGGAGATTTCCTTCAAGGTCGCCGCCCTTCTATATAGATGAACAACCAAGGCGTTCAGAAGCGGTAGTTTGCGGACCAACCAGCTGAAGACACCCCCCGCTTTTCGGGAGAGATCATGGCGAGGCTGAGGGAGCGAGCGAGGGTATTACGTATGGCGAACGCCAATAAGATAAAGCGAAGGAGATGGTGTCCCAGGGCCGGTTCGAACGGCCAACCTTCCCCTTAGGAGGGGGATGCTCTATCCAATTGAGCTACTGGGACAAGTCGCGATCGTCGAGCCAAAGGCTCAGCGACGGACGGCGTGCATGTTAACGGCCACGGTAAAGTTTGTCATGTCATCCGTTGGCTTTTTGATCGTAGGCCAATCCTGCATGCACATGCATGTGGCGACACATTACATTCGGGCGCCCTACGCCATCGTGCAGATTGCATCCCGGCAAATTGCCATCATTGCAAATTGCAATGCACCACAACCTCGATTCACCCGCAAGCTATTGTTTATATTGAATTAATGGGTTGGCACGAGAGCTGCAATAGTTCTTCTACAAAACCGATTTTACACAGGCATACGGAGAAGAAATCATGAACAGCGCCCTTTTGCTCGGTCTGAACGCATTGGCACTGGCCGCGCTGGCAACTTTTCACTTCCAGCCTGCCGATTCGCAAGACTCCGCTCAGATCAATCAACCCGTGCCCCACCATCTGCAGCAACGCCCACAGTTGGCAGTGATGACCGCCAATGCCCAATCGCCAATTCGCTTGACCCAAGGCACGCAAGCCGCCACCGCATCCGAACACTGGGTATTTTGAGAGCGCTACTCATGTCCAAATCTGCATGGTTATTTCTTTGCCTGACGCTTGTGACAGCCCTCCTGGGCTTGAGTAACGGTATGCAAGAAAACGCAACCCTCGCATTCATCGCCAGCGCGGTGTTCGGCTGCCTGCTGATCGTGTCGCTTGCCGTCGGTCGCCGTATCAAATTCGACCCGGTGTTGCGCTAGCCCTCCTCTCCTCATCTCACCTCAAGCCTCTCCCTACCTTACGTCGCCCCGCGCTAGTAAATCAGCAAACTGCCACTACCCTTACAGATGAGGGCAAAAGGCCATATTACTCCCGGTGTGCGCCCTTCAGTCCGATGCCGGATAAGGTTCGCGTGAGGATCAGGAATGCCCGATCCGCGCAAAAACTTTTCCAACCAGTCCGCAAAAACGCAAATCAGTGCTGGCATAAAGCCTGTAGGCGGTTCAATATTTGTCACAGAATTGACGCCAAGGAAATGTCAAATCTGAGGCATGATGCGGCCTCTTTGCAATTCGGGTTGAACTTTGGTCGTGAGCCTTGTCTTAACACTCATCTTGCGGCCAATTCCAGAAACCGCTCCCCTGAACTAACCGGTTAAATATATGCGCCCATTGAAACAGGCAATTTATTCCAGCCGTACGGCTGACAAGTTCGTCGTACGTCTGCCAGACGGAATGCGGGAACGCATTGCCGAGGTGGCTCGCAATCATCATCGCAGCATGAACTCCGAAATCATCGCTCGCTTGGAACAGAGCCTTATTCAGGAAGGTGCCTTGGGTGAAGAGTTAAGCATGCGTCTGGACAGCCCGGAGCTGTCACTGCACGAACGCGAACTGCTGCAGCGTTTTCGTCAGCTTTCCCACCGCCAGCAAAATGCTCTCGTTTCGCTGATCGCGCACGACGTAGAGGCGGCCGCAGAAGCCAATTGATTTACACTTGAAAGCCGAAGCCAGCTATATGCTGGCTTTTTTTTGCGTGGGATTTGTGCAAGGGAAGCGAGGGCAGACTTGCCCTCGCAGGAAGGTCAGAGCAGGAAGATTGTGGCCAAGCCCAGGAAGATGAAAAAGCCCCCACTGTCGGTCATGGCCGTAATCATCACGCTGGCCCCCATGGCAGGGTCGCGCCCCAGACGCGCCAAGGTCATGGGGATCAGGACCCCCATCAAGGCAGCCAACAGCAAATTGAGGGTCATGGCGGCGGTCATCACCACGCCCAGCGACCAACTGCCATATAGCAAGTAGGCCACCACCCCTATCACTCCGCCCCATACGAGGCCATTGATAAGGCCTACCGCCAACTCCTTGCGCAGCAGACGCGAAGAATTAGCGGTACTGACCTGGTCCAATGCCATGGCACGTACAATCATAGTGATAGTCTGGTTACCGGAATTGCCGCCGATCCCAGCCACTATCGGCATCAATGCTGCCAAGGCCACCAACTTTTCGATGGAACCTTCAAACAGCCCGATCACGCGAGACGCGATAAACGCGGTAATCAAATTGACCGCCAGCCAGGCCCAACGGTTGTGCAGCGAACGCCAGACTGACGCAAAAATGTCTTCCTCTTCACGCAAACCTGCCATGTTGAGGACTTCGGTTTCACTCTCTTCGCGAATCAAGTCGACGATTTCAT
This sequence comes from Pseudomonas sp. CFBP13528, assembly GCF_005233615.1. Classification (NCBI taxonomy): domain Bacteria; kingdom Pseudomonadati; phylum Pseudomonadota; class Gammaproteobacteria; order Pseudomonadales; family Pseudomonadaceae; genus Pseudomonas; species Pseudomonas sp. CFBP13528. The sequence continues at coordinate 33,020 of NZ_QGAJ01000027.1, read as the reverse complement.
CGATTGTCAGACGGCCGATCAGCTTGCCGTTCTTGTCGACCACCGGGGCTGAGATCAAGTCGTAACGCTCAAAAGCCTGGGCTGCGTCGTAGGCATCTTCATCAGGATGAAAGCTCACGGTATCGCTGGCCATCAGGTCAGCAACTTTTTTCTCCGGATCATTTACCAGCAGGCGCTTGATGGGCAATACGCCCTTGAGGATGCCTTCGTAGTCGACCACAAACAGCTTGTCGGTGTGGCCAGGCAGCTCCTTGAGACGACGCAGGTAGCGCAGCACCACTTCCAGGCTGACATCCTCCCGGATGGTGACCATCTCGAAGTCCATCAGCGCGCCGACCTGGTCTTCATCATAAGACAGTGCCGAACGCACACGCTCACGCTGCTGGGTGTCCAATGCCTCCATCAGTTCATGAACGACATCACGCGGCAATTCAGGCGCCAGGTCGGCCAATTCGTCCGCGTCCATCTCCTTGGCCGCAGCCAGGAGCTCATGATCGTCCATGTCGGCAATCAGGGTTTCGCGAACCGAATCGGACACTTCGAGAAGAATGTCGCCGTCGCGATCAGCCTTGACCAACTGCCACAGCGTCAGTCGATCATCCAGCGGCAAGGCTTCGAGAATATAAGCAACGTCGGCGGAGTGCAGGTCATCGAGCTTGCGTTGCAGCTCAACGAGATTTTGCCGGTGGACCAGGTTTTCGACGCGGTCGTGGTGCGGACCTTCCTGGCGGTGCGTGAGGTCTTCGACCACGCGCTGGCGCTGCAGCAGCTCGATAACTTGAGCCAGACGATCCTGCAGGCTTTCCTGTGTTTTCTTTACTTCTACTTCGGTCATAGGCGAACTCCACTCCCAGCAGCGGGGCGCGCCGGAAGGATCAATCAGTCAATTCATGATTGGTAAAGCGGGGTACTGAGTAACTACTGGGTAAGTCCATGGAGGCATTCCACAAGCCCCGGCGGGGCTGACCGGCGCATGATACACCGACCGACCGCTTTTAACGTCAAAAAACTGGAAAGAACAAGCGCTTGCAAGCCGAAGCTAAGTAATGGCTGCATCTATGAACTGCGACGACGTAGCTGGAAGGGAGAACACATGGGAAATAGAAAAAGGCACACGCCAGGATAAAACCTACACGAACGCCAGACGGCAAAAAGCCCGCACTAGGCGGGCTTTTTGTTTGTATGGTGCACTCGACAGGATTCGAACCTGTGACCGCTCGGTTCGTAGCCGAGTACTCTATCCAGCTGAGCTACGAGTGCAGATTGTGCTTTTTAGACCAGATCACAACTGGTTGAAGCAAGTTACCTGCATTACTGCAAGCAACTCTTAAATGGTGCACTCGACAGGATTCGAACCTGTGACCGCTCGGTTCGTAGCCGAGTACTCTATCCAGCTGAGCTACGAGTGCATTTGTTGCCGCGCATTATAGGCCGTTCAATCTCTATGTAAAGCTATTTTTTCGAGTATTTTCAACAACTTACCGAAAAAACCAGATTGCAACGTACTAAGCAAATAATGGCGGAGAACGGGGGATTCGAACCCCCGACACCCTTTTGAGGTGTACTCCCTTAGCAGGGGAGCGCCTTCGGCCACTCGGCCAGCTCTCCGCAACACGGGGCGTATATTAACCACGTTCCTCCCCGTTTGCAAACATAAAAAACGATAAAAATTAAAGGCTTGGTTCTTCGTCCTTCTCTTTCTTGATCCGCAGGTAGATTTCCTCGCGATGGACCGCTACCTCTTTCGGAGCGTTAACCCCGATACGCACTTGATTGCCTTTGACGCCGAGCACGGTCACGGTGATTTCGCCATCACCGATAATCAGGCTTTCTGCGCAACGACGAGTCAGAATCAACATACCTTTCACCTCACGCAATTCATTTCAGGAACAACAGTCTGCAAAAAAAAGGCATTCGACCTACAACCAGACGGTCGTAGCCCTACCGCCTAAGTATTGTCGAGCCCACGCCAAAGAACATGCGCTCAACAAAAAAATGAAAGGCGCGGTAAGCCGCGCCTTCCTGGCATCGCATCACTCGCCCTGTCGGGCCGGAGCGTCCAGCTCAAAGGCGGTATGCAGCGCGCGCACAGCCAGCTCGAGGTACTTCTCTTCAATCACCACCGAGACTTTGATCTCCGATGTAGAGATCATCTGGATGTTGATACTTTCCTTGGCCAGCGCTTCAAACATACGGCTGGCAACACCGGCGTGGGAGCGCATGCCCACACCCACGATCGACACCTTGGCGATCTTGGTATCACCGATCACTTCACGGGCGCCGATCTCTCTCGCAGTGTTCTGCAGGATACGCTCGGCCGCATCGTACTCGTTGCGGTGCACGGTAAAGGTGAAATCGGTGGTGTTATCGTGCGAAACGTTCTGCACGATCATGTCGACTTCGATATTCGCACCGCTGATAGGGCCGAGGATCTTGAAGGCCACACCTGGAGTGTCTGGCACGCCACGGATCGTCAGCTTGGCTTCATCGCGGTTGAAAGCGATGCCGGAAATGATCGGCTGTTCCATGGATTCCTCTTCATCAATAGTAATGAGGGTGCCCGGACCCTCTTTGAAGCTGTGCAATACGCGCAGCGGAACGTTGTACTTGCCGGCGAACTCCACCGCACGGATCTGCAACACCTTGGAACCGAGGCTGGCCATCTCCAGCATCTCTTCAAAGGTGATCTTGTCCAGGCGCTGGGCCACGGATACAACGCGCGGATCGGTGGTGTAGACGCCATCCACATCGGTATAAATCTGGCATTCGTCAGCCTTGAGAGCCGCTGCCAGCGCCACGCCCGTGGTGTCCGAACCGCCACGCCCCAGGGTGGTGATGTTGCCCTGCTCGTCCACACCCTGGAAACCGGCTACAACCACCACGCGTCCAGCCTTCAGATCGGCACGAATCTTCTGATCGTCGATCTGCAGGATGCGCGCCTTGGTATGTGCGCTGTCGGTAAGAATGCGCACCTGGCTACCAGTGTAGGACACCGCTGACACACCGCGTTTGTTCAACGCCATGGCCAGCAGCGCAATGGTCACCTGCTCACCGGTGGACACAATGACATCCAGCTCACGTGGCAGCGGTTGTTGATCACCGCTGATGGCCTTGGCCAGGTCGATCAGGCGATTGGTCTCGCCGCTCATGGCCGACAGCACCACCACCAGGTCGTCACCGGCATCACGGAACTTCTTAACCTTGTCGGCGACCTGCTCGATTCTTTCGACAGAACCGACCGAGGTGCCTCCGAATTTCTGTACGATCAAAGCCATTTCTAAGCCGCCTCAGCCCGTAAAGGGGCGCCCAATAAACGAATCTTCCAGCAACCGAGCGAGCCCACGACTAGACCATGGGCTCATTAACAGCGCCTTAAATACCTGCCTCGACAAACGGCACGGCCAAGGCCAGGGCCGCGTCCAGGGCGCCGGCATCCACACCACCGCCTTGCGCCATGTCCGGACGACCACCACCCTTGCCGCCCACTGCCGCAGCAGCCTGCTTCATCAAATCACCGGCTTTGAGTTGGCCAGTCAGGTCCTTGGTTACACCGGCAACCAGAACGACCTTATCCTCATGGACACTGCCGAGCAGGATCACTGCGCGGCCGAGCTTGTTCTTCAACTGATCGACCAGGGCCAGCAACGCCTTGCCGTCCTGACCGTCCAGGCGCGCCGCAAGGACTTTTACGTCCTTGACGTCAACCGCCGAGGCCGACAGATCGTCGCCCGCGGCACTGGCTGCCTTGGCCTGCAACTGCTCCAGCTGTTTCTCCAGCGCGCGGTTGCGCTCAAGCACGGCGGACAGCTTGTCGATCAGATTGTCGCGGCTGCCCTTGACCAGGCCGGCCGCCTCCTTGAGTTGTTCTTCGGCGGCATTGAGGTAGGCCAGCGCCGCAGCACCGGTCACCGCCTCGATACGACGCACACCCGAGGCCACACCGCCTTCGCTGATGATTTTCAACAGGCCGATGTCACCGGTGCGATTGGCGTGGATACCGCCACACAGTTCCACCGAGAAACTGCCGCCCATGCTCAATACGCGCACTTCGTCGCCATACTTCTCGCCAAAAAGCGCCATGGCGCCCTTCTTCCTGGCGGTTTCGATATCCGTCTCCTCAGTCTCCACCGGGGAGTTCTTGCGAATTTCAGCGTTGACGATATCTTCAAGCGCTTTGATCTGCTCGGACTTGATCGCCTCAAAATGGCTGAAGTCGAAGCGCAGGCGCTGGCTGTCGACCAACGAGCCCTTCTGCTGGACGTGCTCGCCCAGCACCTGACGCAACGCAGCGTGCAGCAAGTGAGTGGCCGAGTGGTTCAACGCAGTTGCATGGCGTACGTCGGCATCGACCTGGGTATCCACTGGCGCACCGACGGCCAGGTTGCCCAGCACCAACACACCGTGATGCAGAAACGCACCACCGGTCTTGGTGGTGTCGCGCACATCGAAACGACCGGACGTCGAACTGAGGAAACCACAATCACCGATTTGCCCGCCCGACTCGGCATAGAATGGGGTCTGATCCAGCACCACAACCGCTTCATCGCCCTCGCTCAGCACGTCGACTGACTTGCCGTCTTTATAAATGGCAACGATTTTGGCGGAGCCCGCGGTTGCCTTGTAGCCGATGAACTCGGTGGGCACATCAACCTTGACCAAGGTGTTGTAGTCCAGGCCAAACGAGCTGGCGGAACGCGCGCGCACGCGCTGGGCCTCCATTTCGCGCTCAAAACCGGCCTCATCGACGGTCAGCTCGCGCTCACGGGCGATGTCGGCGGTCAGGTCCATCGGGAAACCGTAGGTGTCGTAAAGCTTGAACACCACGTCGCCCGGCACGACAGTACCTTTGAGCTCTGCCAGGTCCTGCTCCAGAATTTTCAGGCCGTGCTCCAGGGTCTTGGAGAACTGCTCTTCTTCAGCCTTGAGAACCCGCTCGATGTTGGCTTGTTGCTGCTTGAGTTCCGGGAAAGCGTCGCCCATCTCGGCCACCAGCGCAGCCACAATCTTGTAGAAGAAGCTGCCGCTGGCGCCCAGTTTGTTACCGTGGCGGCAGGCGCGACGGATAATGCGGCGCAGCACATAGCCACGGCCTTCGTTGGACGGCAGTACGCCATCGGCAATCAGGAAACCGCAGGAACGGATGTGGTCCGATACCACTTTGAGCGAAGACTGGCCCTCATTGGCGCAACCAATGGCCGCAGCCGAGGCACTCAACAGGTTGGTAAACAGGTCGATTTCATAGTTGGAATGAACGTGCTGCATGACCGCACTGATCCGCTCCAACCCCATGCCGGTGTCCACCGACGGTGCCGGCAACGGATGCAACACACCGTCGGCGGTGCGGTTGAACTGCATGAACACGTTGTTCCAGATTTCGATGTAGCGGTCGCCGTCTTCATCCGGCGAACCCGGCGGGCCACCCCAGATGTCGGCGCCGTGATCGTAGAAAATCTCGGTGCACGGCCCGCACGGACCGGTATCGCCCATGGTCCAGAAGTTATCGGAGGCATACGGCGCGCCTTTGTTGTCACCGATGCGGATCATGCGTTCGGCGGGCACGCCGATCTGCTGGGTCCAGATGTCGTACGCTTCGTCATCCGTCGCGTAGACGGTGACCCAGAGCTTTTCCTTGGGCAGCTTCAGCACGCCGGTCAGGAAGGTCCAGGCGAAGGTGATCGCATCTTTCTTGAAATAATCGCCAAAGCTGAAGTTACCCAGCATTTCAAAGAAGGTGTGGTGCCGCGCGGTGTAACCGACGTTTTCCAGGTCGCTGTTCTTGCCGCCGGCGCGTACGCACTTCTGACTGCTGGTGGCGCGGGTGTAGGCGCGCTTTTCCTGGCCCAGGAAGCAGTCCTTGAACTGGTTCATCCCCGCGTTAGTGAACAGCAGGGTGGGGTCATTGCCTGGGATCAAGGAGCTTGAGGCTACACGGGTGTGGCCTTGCTCTTCGAAGAAGCGAAGGAAGGCTTCACGGATTTCTGCGCTTTTCATTAGGTTCTTCCACGGAGGCTGCGGCCAAAGGCCAGTGCGCGACATCATCAGACGAAGCGACGGCAAAGGGCCGCATTATATCGGCCCTTTGCCGGTGGTACAGCGTGTTTATGTGATAGAAACAGTCAATTAGACGGCTTGCACTGTCATTTCTGCGAAAATGCGACGAATGTCTGCACGACTTGCTCGATCTGTGCCCGACTGACATCCAGATGCGTGACCATGCGCAGGCGCGGCGCGGCGCTCAACTTGATCCCGCGCTCGGCGGCAAAGCTTTTCAGGGCCTGCGCCCGATCCCCCATCTGCACATAGACCATGTTGGTCTGCACCGGCTCCACCGTATAACCGGCCTGGCGCAACTCATCCCCCAGCCACTGGGCATTGGCGTGGTCGTCGGCCAGGCGCTGCACCTGGTGATCCAAGGCATACAGGCCTGCCGCCGCCAGAGAACCGGCCTGACGCATGCCGCCGCCGACCATCTTGCGCAGGCGCCGCGCCTTGGCGATCAGCGCTGTGGAACCGCACAGCACCGAGCCGACCGGTGCGCCAAGCCCCTTGGACAGGCACACCGACACCGAATCGAAATGCCCGGCAATTTCACGCGCATCCACACCCAGCTTGACCGCCGCGTTGTAGATCCGCGCGCCGTCCAGATGAAGAGCCAGGCCATGCTCACGGGTAAATGCACGCGCCTTGGCGAGGTACGTCATCGGCAGCACCTTGCCTTGCATGGTGTTTTCCAGTGCCAGCAAGCGGGTACGGGCGAAGTGGAAGTCGTCGGGCTTGATGGCATCGAGCACCTGACTCAGGTCGAGGGAGCCGTCGGCCTGTACCTCCAGCGGCTGCGGCTGGATCGAACCCAGCACGGCCGCCCCGCCCCCTTCGTATTTGTAGGTATGGGCCTGTTGCCCGACGATATATTCCTCGCCGCGCTCACAGTGGGCCATCAACGCCAGCAAGTTGCTCATGGTGCCAGTGGGCACGAACAGCGCGGCGTCGAAACCCAGGCGCCTGGCCAGCTCAGCTTCCAGTTGGTTGACGCTGGGGTCTTCGCCGTAGACGTCATCACCGCTGACGGCGCTGGCCATCGCGTCAAGCATACCGGGGGTGGGTTGGGTCACGGTGTCGCTGCGCAGGTCGATCACGGTCATGAAGGGGGCCTCTAACGGAATGGATAAGTCCTTTTGTGAGTGATTACTGCGGGCAAAGCCACGCAATATCAAGTCCCCACTGCATTCAATCGAATACCAACCAAACAAACCGATATAGCTTATCGATACGGCAACCGTGCAGTTTTAGAAAAACCATGTTAAAAACTCTTCGCCGCCAGGGTTCTGGCGGCAACGTTCTCAGGGCGGGGTGCAATTCCCCACCGGCGGTAATTGCGCGCAATGTGCATAGCCCGCGAGCGCTTGGCGCCTCGAACTGCTCAGGCAGGACGGCGACAAGGTCAGCAGACCCGGTGTGATCCCGGGGCCGACGGTCATAGTCCGGATGAAGAGAGAACGGGATTGGCACCTAAGGGCCGCGCGCTGACCTCATGCCTGCATGAAACAGTGGTGCATACCCTTAAATCCCATTCGATTCATAACGCCCTGTTTTTTACTTAAACAGGAGTCAGAACATGCAACCCACCGCAATCGACAGCAAAAGCAAAAACCATCACGGCGAGCGTGTCGCGTTTATCCAGGCCTGCTGGCACAAGGATATTGTCGACCAATCGCGCAAAGGCTTCCTCGCCGAAATGATCGCCCAGGGTTATCAGGAATCGGACATCGATTTCTTCGAAGTCGGCGGCGCCTTCGAGATGCCCCTGCACGCCAAGCTGCTGGCCAAGACCGGCCGTTACGCCGGTATCGTCGCCGCCGCGCTGGTGGTGGATGGCGGGATCTACCGTCATGAATTCGTCGCGCAATCGGTGGTCAGCGGCCTGATGCAGGTGCAGCTGGAAACTGAAGTGCCGGTGTTCTCGGTGTCCCTGACCCCACACCACTTCCACGGTGGCAGCGAACACACCACGTTCTTCTACGAGCACTTCGTGCACAAAGGTCAGGAAGCTGCGCGTACGTGCGCCGATACGCTGCATAAGGTGCGGGCGATCCGTCGTGCCGAGCAAAAGATGGCCGTCTGATACACCCATACCGGCCCCGGAGACGATTTCGTCTTGAGCCTCTGTTCGGCCGGCAAACAGCGAAAATCTGCGCCCCACCTTAAACGCCCCGTTCTACCCGAGCGGGGCGTCTCGTTTTAGATAAATACCGCTTTTCGCCCTGGCGTCTACGGTCTAGTGAGGCCTCATTTCACTAGAGCACATACGGTCATGGCATCTCATCCTTTCCACCGTTTCGACACCTCAGGCTACATTCATATCGACGGCAATACCCCCGTCAGTACCCCGCGCCAACTGATCCATGCCAGCGAAGGCATAGAGATCTTCCGACACATGAACGAGGCCAGCCAGCTTGACTCCCTGGAATTCCACATGTCGGGGCAGAGCAAGATACAGTTGATCGTCGAACAACATCACCCCGCCGGCCAGGTAACACAAACGTTGATGCTTAGAATCAGCGCAGCAAAAGGTTTTATCATCAAGCCAGCCTCCAACACCCAGGTAATGGCCCTCTTCACCGGTGACGAAGACGACGAAATCGGCATTGGCCGAACTATGGTTAATCCCTGTGTCGTGCATGCTGGGGGCGGCGCAGATCGAATCGATAGCTCCGCAAACCACGCATCAATCTTTGGTGGTAAGGGCAATGATCATATCGTAGTCGTCAGGGGCAAATGCTACGCAGACGGTGAGGAAGGTGACGACGAAATTCTCTCGCTCAACGACGGTCATGTCACCTTCCACGGCGGACCAGGCGAAGACATGCTCAAAGGCAGCCGGCACACCGCCCTGTCGTTTCTCGATGGTGGCGAGGACGATGACACCGTGATTGGCGGCGGTGGCCCGAATATCATCGTGGGTGGCCCAGGTGGTGACCAGATCGAGGCTGGAGGCCAGCACAACGTGATCTATACCGGGGGCGGCTATAACCAAGTGGAAAAGCTCAAGCCCACCGATACCACCTACCACAATGTCACGAGCGATCTGACAGTGGACTACACAACGATCACCTCGGACCAGCTGGACAAGTTCCCTCCAGGAGAACTCGCCTCCCACACCGTCCATGTGGAACCGCGCCCCATCAACCATGCGGCATTCACCTTTAACGGCAGCACGCACTTCATCGAGAGGGCCAAGGACGACCTGCGCCTATTGCTCGCCTCGCCCACTGGTCAGAAGCTGTTGTCGAAACTGGAAAGCGCCGCACTGACCAGTGGCAGATCTATCGAGATCAACGAGTCGCAAACGGGTACCAATGCACACTTCACCCCGCTAGACAGCGCAGGAGCAGCCGCTGCTTTTATCCACGACGGTCAGGCCGGCGCCCCATCCTACGGTGGCAGCATCAGTTACAGCATCAAGGATGTGATGGGCGACAACCCAAGCGTCATCGCCCTGTTCCACGAACTGTGCCACGCCTACAACCACGTAACCGGCACTTTGCTGCCGGGCACCAGCGCGCAATCAGAACCTGGCAGCCTGCTGCCACCCCAGCAAGTACTCAACACCGAACTGCAAGCCGTCGGCTTGCCAACGAGCGCCGCACCCTTTGATTTCGACGCTGACCCCACGACACCGCCGACCACCACAAACCCTGAAGCCTTCAGTGAAAATGGTTTGCGCAAGGAGTTGGGGCTATCCCCGCGCACTCGGTACTAAGCCAGTCGCTCCTCACTGCACGGCACAATAAGGATCCCGGCCCGAAGACCATTCTTCACCTTCGGGTTGGGGAAAATGATGCGCGCACCCTCCTCCTCGATCACCCAGCGGGTTTGGGCCACATCTTCGGCCAGCAGATAGCCCTTTTCCAACGCCGAAAAGTTTTCCACGTCAGCCGGCAAATGCAGCAGGAAAGCATCGCTGTGCTTGATGATTTCGCGTGCAACGGCGAACAGCTTCAAGCCGTCGAGGCTGTCGGACTCAGGCTCGGTGCCTTCGATGATGTGCTTGAGGCGCTGCTCCAGGCGGGAAACATCCACGCCCTGGTTCTGCCCAAACGGCCGCGCCTTGCCCAGTTCCAGGGTGAAAGCCTCGGCGTCCAACTGTTCATACGTAAACGCCGTGAACGTGATAGAGGCCTTGTTCTGCAGCAGCACCGCCTCCATTCCGGCGGCGCGCAGGCGCTCCAGCTCACGACGCGAATGCCGGCGCCCTTCTTTCCACGGATACAGCGCAAATTGCTCGATCTTCGAACCACGAATCGCGGTGTGCAGGTCGTAATGCAGGCGCGAACGGCCCGCCTGGCTGAAAAAGCTGCGGGCCAACTGTTCAAGTTCGGCGGCGCGCATGGCTTCCGGGCCAATGTTGCTTTCATGACGGCCGTTGAACAGCCGGTTGACGTCCAGTTCAAGGTAACGCTCGCCGCGACGCATGGCCTCGGGGTTGCCGAACAGGAACAGAATACGGGTGCGGGGTTTGATCTCCCCACGGGCGATGCCATGCAACAGGCGGTCGAGCAGTTCGATCGGCGCGGTTTCGTTGCCATGGATGCCGGAGGACAGCAGCAGGTCGCCGCGATTATCCCTGGCTTCGGGCGGACGCACTTCAAGCGCACCCTCGCTGAGCCAGCGCATCTGCACGCCGTCGACAGTCAGTTGAATTTTTTGCGCCGGTTCGCGACCGGCGAGGGTCAGTTCAAGCAGTTTGCCGAGGGCGAGCATAAGCAGCTTCCTTAGTGGTTGCAGCCTGGGCCGTGGACGTGGTCGTCGTCATCACCTTCGACGTCAGCCGGTTCCATTTCCAGTTGCAGGCTCATCAAGTTGGTCGCCAGCGGGCGCATCAACAGGTTGGCGTACTCGGCGTCGCCCTCTTCCACATCCACGCCGATCAGCAGTTGGCCACGGCCGTCATGCTGGATCCAGATCTCCTTGCCCTGCCAGACCACGGCAACGCGGGTGCAGGATGTTTCCAGCTGGGTGCCGTCGGTGTCTTCAAGGATCAGCTTCAGGGTGTCGGTCATAAATAAAAGTTCTCAGCCGTAGGGCGTTAATTGATCTGGAAAGGATAAACCGAGCCCAGTTTAAGGATTTGCGTCAGTTCATCCAGTGCCGTCCGGCACTCAAGCAGCAGTTGCGGGTCAGCCAGGTCGGTTTCGCGCAGGCTGTCGCGGTAGTGCTTGTTGACCCATTGGGTCAGGGTGTCGTACAGCGGCGCGGTCATGATAACGCCTGGATTCACCGCCGCCAGTTCGGTTTCGTTCAGCGCCACACGCAAACGCAGGCACGCCGGGCCGCCGCCGTTCTGCATGCTTTGCTTGAGGTCGACCACCTTCACTTCGCGGATCAACCCGCCGCAGGCCGTGAGGTGTTGCAGGTACGCCCAGACGCGCGGATTGGCGCGGCATTCTTCCGGCACGATCAGCAGCATCGAGCCGTCAGGCCGAGTCAGCAGTTGGCTGTTGAACAAGTAGGAGCGCACCGCGTCCTCGACGCTGACCTGGGAACGCGGCACACACACGGACTGGAAATTGCCGCCCAGCTTGCCCAACTTGCCCTGCAGTTCGGCGAGCATCTGTTCGGTGTTGAGGAACGCATCCTCGTGGTAGAACAGCACCTCGCCGTTGCCGACAGCGATCACGTCGTTGTGGAACACACCGGCATCGATCACCGACGGGTTCTGCTGGGCGTAGACCACGCCGTCATCCTTCAGGCCGTGCAGACGTGCAACCGCCTGGGACGCTTCGAGGGTCTGGCGCGCCGGGTACTTTTGCGGGGCCGGGTAGCGAGCATCGAACGCACTGCGGCCAAACACGAAAAACTCGACGCCGGCCTCACCGTACTCACGGCAAAAGCGCGTGTGATTGGCCGCGCCCTCATCGCCAAACTGCGCCACCGCCGGCAACGCCGCGTGGTGGGCGAAGTGCTTCTGGTCGGCGAACATCGCCCCCAGCACGCGGCTGGTGGTCGGGTGTTCGATGCTGCGGTGGTATTTGCAGTTGAGGTTGGCAGCGGTGAAATGCACGCGGCCATCCGCCGTGTCGGCGCTGGGGCTGACGGTGGCGGCGTTGGCCACCCACATGCTCGACGCCGAACAGCTCGCCACCAATAAAGGCATGGCCTGCCTCGCCGCCTGCTCGATGACCTGAGCGTCGGTGCCGCTGAAACCGAGGTTGCGCAGAGCGGCCACATCCGGACGCTCCTGGGGCGCGAGCACGCCTTGCACAAAGCCCATGTCCATCAGCGCTTTCATTTTTTGCAGTCCCTGCAACGCCGCTTCCTTCGGGTTGGAATGCTGCTGGCTGTTGCTCTGGGACGCGACGTTGCCGAAGGACAAGCCGCCGTAGTTATGGGTCGGCCCCACTAGACCGTCAAAATTGACTTCACAGGATTTCATCGGCGAGGCTCCACGAACATCTGTTTTTATAGGCTTCAAATTACCTGAACACACCACAAATCAAGTGTGGGAGGGGGCTTGCCCCCGATAGCGGTCTGTCAGTTGATAAATCAGATGACTGATCCACCGCCATCGGGAGCAAGCCCCCTCCCACATTTAAATCAGCGTAATGCCGGGGGTCAGTGTGGCGGGCACCGCCAACGTCGGGGTTTCAAGCGACGCCACCGGGTACGCACAATAATCCGCCGCGTAATACGCACTGGCGCGATGGTTACCCGAGGCCCCGACCCCGCCAAACGGCGCGGTGCTGGCGGCGCCGGTCAGTTGTTTGTTCCAGTTGACGATGCCGGCGCGGCTTTCCAGCCAGAACTGCTGGTAACGCGCTTGCGAATCCGACAACAAGCCCGCGGCCAGGCCGTACTGGGTGTTGTTGGCCTCGGCAATCGCCGCGGCAAAATCCGCATAGCGAATCACCTGCAACAGCGGGCCGAACAGCTCTTCGTCTTCGCGCTCGGTCACGGCCGTCACGTCGAGGATGCCCGGGGTCAGCAAGGCGGCCTGATCACGGGGTTGCGTCATTTCCAGCAGCGCCACGGCGCCATTGGCCAACATCAGTTCCTGAGCGTCCATCAGTGCTTTGGCGGCTGCCAGGGAAATCACCGAGCCCATGAATGGCGCCGGTTGCTGGTCGAACGCCCCCACTGAAAGGGTCGCGCTGACCGCCACCAGACGTGCCAGCAAGGCATCGCCCCAGGCGCCTTCCGGCACCAGCAAGCGACGGGCACAGGTGCAGCGCTGGCCGGCGGAGATAAACGCCGACTGGATGATGGTGTACACCGCCGCATCCACATCGGCCACTTCGTCCACCACCAGCGGATTATTGCCGCCCATTTCCAGGGCCAGGATCTTGTCCGGACGCCCGGAAAACTGCTGGTGCAGGTGGTTGCCGGTGCGGCTGGAACCGGTGAAGAACAGACCGTCGATGCCAGGGTTGGCCGCCAACGCGATACCGGTTTCCCGAGCGCCTTGCAGCAGGTTCAATACGCCCGCCGGTAAGCCCGCTTCGACCCAGCACTGCACGGTCAGCTCGGCGACTTTCGGCGTCAGCTCGCTCGGCTTGAACAGCACGGTGTTACCCGCCAGCAGCGCCGGGACAATATGCCCGTTCGGCAAGTGACCGGGAAAGTTGTAGGGGCCGAACACCGCCACCACACCGTGAGGCTTGTGGCGCAGCACAGCGGTGGCGTCGCCCAGGGGGCCGCTCTTCTCGCCGGTACGCTCGCGATAACTTTGCACCGAGATGGCGATCTTGTTGGCCATGCTGATGACTTCAGTCGCCGATTCCCACAGCGGCTTGCCGGTTTCCTCACCGATGCAGCGGGCGATTTCATCGGAGCGGCTTTTCAGCGTGGCGGCGAAGGTTTCGAGCACACCGATGCGCTCTTCCAACGTCTGCCGAGCCCAGCCTGGAAACGCCTGACGCGCAGCCTGCACCGCGGACTCGACCTGCTCGGCCGTCGCGCCATTGCCGCTCCACAGCACTTGCTGGGTGACCGGGTTACGCGACTCGAACAATTCACCCTGGCCGGCCAGCCAGCTACCTGCGATGTACAACGAATTCATTATTTCGACTCCCGAGCAGCAGACAACGCAACAGCACGCACTTGATCACCGACCACCAACTGGAGGCGCTTGGCGGTCTGAGGATCGACCACCAACGTGCCCGCGGCCAGACGGGCCGGTGCGGCCGTGATGCGACAGTCTTCGCGTTTGCGGTTATGGATCAGGAACGGCGTGGCGTCGTCTCCCGGGGTGCCGATGGCCAGCACCAGCGTCTGGCTGTCGCGCACCGCACGAATCTTGCTGGTTTCACACTCCACCGCCGGGCCTGCGTCGAAAATATCCACATAGCCCTGGTAGCTGAAGCCTTCGCTCTTGAGCATGCTCAGCGCCGGCTCGGTGTCCGGATGCACCTTGCCGATCACGTTGCGCGCGTCTTCGGAGAGAAAGCAGCTGTACAGTGGAAACTTCGGCATCAGCTCGGCGATAAATGCCTTGTTGCCCACGCCGGTGAGGTAGTCGGCCTGGCTGAACTCCATCTTGAAGAAGTGTCGACCCAGGCTTTCCCAGAACGGCGAGCGCCCTGCTTCGTTGGACACGCCACGCATTTCGGCGATGATCTTGTTGCCGAACAGCTGCGCAAACTCTGCGATAAACAGCAGGCGCGCCTTGGCCAGCATGCGGCCGTTGAGGCCGTTGCGGTAATCGGCGTGCAGGAACAACGAACACAGCTCGGAATTGCCGGTGAGGTCGTTGGCCAGGAACAACGTCGGAATTTCGCGGTAGATATTCAACTCCTGGGAGGCGCTGACCGTCAGGCCGACCCGGAAGTTGTACCAGGGCTCGCGCAGGCCGACGGCGCCGGCGATGGCCGAAATCCCCACCACCCGGCCTTCGTCGTTTTCCAGCACGAACAGGTAGTCCGCATCACCGCGCCCGGCTTCGCCGCGAAAGGTTTTCTCAGCCCAGCCCACGCGGTGGGTCAGGCGCTCTTCGTTGGCCGGCAAGGTGGTGAGGCCGGTGCCGGTGCTGCGCGCCAGGTCAATCAGGGCCGGTAAATCGCTGCTGCGTACGGGACGAACGATCATGCTATCTCCTCGAACGGGCCGCTGTGGTCAGCCACCCGCGAAACTCTCTTTTTAAACCGCAACCAGACGCACACTCGCGCCTTCGCCCACGCCCAGGGCTTCGGCTGCCGCCAGGTCCAGGGTCACCGGCTTGCCCGGCGCGTAATCCAGCTCCAGCATCACCGCACGGTAATCCTGCAACTGCGCGTTGCTCACCAGGTACTGGCGACCGACGCCCCTTACCATCTCGCCGATTTTCACCGGTACCACGCGGCTCTGGGCAATCGAGCGAATACCCGACACCCGTGCATGCAGCGTCGGGCCGCCGTCGAAGATGTCGATGTAGTGATCCGTCTCGAAGCCTTCGCGCATCAGGATGTCGAAGGTGATCTGCGCTCGCGGGTGCACCTGGCCCATGGCTTCCTGGGCTGCGTCCGGCAGCAGCGGCACATAGATCGGGTAATGCGGCATCAGCTCGGCGAGGAAGGTGCGGCTTTTCAGCCCGCACAGACGCTCGGCGGCGGCGTAATTGAGGTCGAAGAAGTTGCGGCCGATGGCATCCCAGAACGGCGAATCACCGTTTTCGTCGCTGTAGCCGACGATCTCGGTCACCACCGAATCGGCAAAGCGTTCGGGGTGGCTGGCGACGAACAACAGGCGGCCCCGGGAATTGAGTTCCGACCACGGCGAACCGACCAGTGCAGGCTTCACGTAGAAACTGGTGAGCAGGCTATTGCCGGTGAGGTCGTGGCACTGGGAAAGCACGTGGATCTTGTTGTGGATCTTCAGCTCGCGGGAGGCGTGCACAAAGGTTTCGTTACGAAAACTGTAGAACGGCTCGGAGTAGCCGGCTGAAGCAACGATGGCCGAACAGCCGGCGAGCTTGCCGGTGTCGGTGTCTTCGAGCACGAAGAAATAGCTTTCTTCACCGTTGAAACTCACTTCGGCCGCGAACGAGGCTTCACTGGCGGCGATCTTGTCGCTCAGGCGTTCCACATCATCCGGCAAGGAAGTGACACCAATCGGGCTGTCCGCAGCCAGACGCTGTACCTCGCCCAGGTCAGCCATTTGCGCGGGGCGCATCACCAGCATGGTGTCACTCCTTAACTCGAAAAACTCATAGAGGGAAAAATACCGGGCACGGGATCTGAGTTCACACAGATCCAATGTGGGAGGGGGCTTGCCCCCGATAGCAGTTTGTCAGTTGATAAATCAGGTGACTGATCCACCGCCATCGGGGGCAAGCCCCCGCCCACATTTGATCCGGTCCGGCCTGCTAAATGTGTCGCTATCAGGCGTGCGTCAACGTCTTCACAGCACGTTCAAAACGATCCAGCCCTTCCGTGATGTCCGCCTCTTCCACCACCAGGCTTGGCGCAAAACGCACCACGTCCGGGCCGGCTTGCAGGATCATCAGGTTTTCTTTCTCGGCGGCGTTGAACACGTCCTTGGCCTTGCCTTTGAACGCATCGCTGAGCACACAACCGATCAGCAAGCCCATGCCGCGCACTTGCGTAAAGATGCCGTATTGCGTGCCGATCTGCTCCAGGCGCGTCTTGAACAGCGCGTGCCTGGCATTCACGCCGGCCAGCACTTCGGGGGTGTTGATCACGTCGATCACGGCTCCAGCCACCGCGCACGCCAGCGGGTTACCGCCATAGGTGGTGCCGTGGGTGCCGGCCACCAGGTGCTTGGCCAGATCTTCCCGGGTAAGCATTGCGGCAATCGGGAAACCGCCGCCCAGGCTCTTGGCGCTGGTGAGGATGTCTGGCGTCACGCCGTAATGCTGGTAGGCAAACAGGTGACCGGTACGGCCCATGCCGGTTTGCACTTCGTCAAATACCAACAGCGCGTCGTGGGCATCGCACAGTTCGCGGGCGCCTTGCAGGTAAGCCAGTTCGGCCGGCAATACACCGCCTTCACCCTGGATCGGCTCCAGCACCACAGCGCAAGTCTTGTCCGACACAGCGGCCTTCAGTGCAGCCAGGTCGTTATAAGGCACATGGGTGATGCCGGTGATTTTAGGCCCGAAACCATCGGAGTACTTGGACTGGCCACCGACGGTGACGGTGAACAGCGTACGGCCGTGGAAACTGTTCAGCGCGGCAATGATCTCGTACTTCTCGCTGCCGAAACGGTCGAACGCAACGCGACGGGCCAGCTTGAAGGCGGCCTCGTTGGCTTCGGCGCCGGAGTTGCAGAAGAACACGCGCTCGGCAAACGTGGCGTCGATCAGCTTATGCGCCAGACGCAGCGCCGGCTCATTGGTGAACACGTTGGAGACATGCCACAGCGTGTTGGCCTGTTCGGTCAGTGCACCGACCAGCGCCGGGTGCGCATGGC
This sequence comes from Pseudomonas sp. CFBP13528, assembly GCF_005233615.1. Classification (NCBI taxonomy): domain Bacteria; kingdom Pseudomonadati; phylum Pseudomonadota; class Gammaproteobacteria; order Pseudomonadales; family Pseudomonadaceae; genus Pseudomonas; species Pseudomonas sp. CFBP13528. The sequence goes on along the minus strand of NZ_QGAJ01000027.1, from coordinate 15,617 downwards.
CCAATACGTTAACCGCGATGCCGCCGGCAAAGTCGATCAGCTCGCGACCGGCCTGGTCCCAAACGCGCGAACCTGCGCCACGCACGGGGATAAAGGCGGCAGGCGCGTAGGTAGGCACCATCACCTGGTCGAAATCGGCACGTTGCACCGGGGCTTGCTCAACGGACATCGGAGTCTCCTGAAGAGGAACGCCTGCCTGGAACTGGCGGGCGATGCAGGGATTGTAAGGACAGTTTTGAGCGCCACCTTGTCGCCAAGCGACAACTTCTTATAGCGCCAACCCCGGTTTTACACGGGTTTACGGCAATGCGACATATTGCGTCGCAATGGCGCAGTTTAAACGCTGCCGCAGTTTTGCGTCAGGGGCCGCCGGTGAAAGGGCTGTGCCCCCTAACTATCTAAAGCCTCCTGCGCGCAACCGACGGGTTTACTGCAAGCCTTCATGACTTGTACGGACCCGCTTCATGACCAACATCGATCTCTCGGATGCCAGCCTGCCTGACAGCCACTACCAACTGCTGACCAGCGCCCTGCCCGCCTGGCTCGGCAATGCCTCTGCCAGCAAACGCCAGGCGCTTGCCAAAACCCAGCCCCGCCCGCTGCCGGGCAGCGTCGAGCAGCGGGCGGCGCTCAAGCGGCTTACCGGCGCCCACTGGGATGCACAAAACAGTGTGGACCGGGCATTGCAACACCTGCAGGACGTCAAGACCTTTGCCACCCCGATCCTCGAGCAGGCACTGAAAGCCGAGTTCGGCCTGCAACTGGATGTCGACGCCACCTTTGTGCGTCTGTATATCCCCGACCGCATCCCATGGTTCTCGATACACTCCGGCGCAACGCGAACCTGGACGGTCTCGCTGCTCGACGCCGCCCTGCATAACTTCGAACACAAAGAAACGCTGGCGGACGCCTACGAGCCGGCCTCGACCTTTATCACGCGCCCCTCAGCCAGCGGGCAATTCGACACCCTGCCGCCAATCAAGCGCGTGATGTCAATCTCGGCGTTTACCAGCCTGTGCCGTGACCTGGATATCGGTGCCCTCTACGCCCGCTACCTGAACGAGGCGCTGGGGATGTCCAACCCGGTGGCCGCCGCAGTACTGCGCCTGAAGGTCGACGCCAGCCACAAAGCCGCCCTGCAGGTCGCGCTGCAACTGGCACGTATCCAGGGAGACATCAGCGAGGACTTCGGCACCGTGATCGAAGGGCTGATCGCGGGCACATCCCACCTCAGGCTCGATGGCCAGCCGTTGCTCTGTCACGATTTCAGGCTGATGGAAATTCCGCTCACGGGGATCCAATTGTTTGCCCCCGACCTGGAAACGCCCCGGTCGGCCCAGCGCCTGGTGGCATACATTCCAGATGATCCACAGCACCCACTCAAGGAATATGCCTCGTCGCGGGCCTTCATGCAGGAACTGATACGACAACTGCGTGATCGCGACTATCAAACCTTCTTCAGCCGCTTCGTGCCCCACGCCAATCGAGGGGTATTTTTTTCCGGCCTGGACCAGCGCCTGGCGCGCATTACCTGGCATCCCACCGTCAAGGGCAGCAGCGAGGCCCCCTGGCGCCGTAAACCGACCGACAACCCCACACTGCAGTTTGACGCAGTGCCGATCACGGGCGATCCCTGGTTGCATCTGTATCAGCGAAAGCTCGACAAGATACTCAACGATGCTCGCACCCTTGCCGTTTCCACCGCCAGTGTCGATCGCGAGGCACGCTGGCGACTTTGGGACTCCTTCGTCGATGTTGCATCCTCGATCCTCAACGCGGCATTGATGGTGGTAGCCCCCTTTGTCCCGGGGCTGGGCGAGTTGATGCTTGGCTACATGGCCTATCAACTGCTCGATGATGTGTTCGAAGGGATCGTCGACTGGGCCGAGGGCCAGGGCAAAGAAGCCTTCGGTCATCTCATGAGCGTGCTGGAGTCCCTGCTGCAATTGGGCGCATTTGCCGCGGGCAGCAAGATTGGTGTGCCCCTGTTGCGCAAGGCGTTACCCAAGGACGTACTCGCCTATATCGACACATTCAAACCCGTCAGCCTGGCCAATAATGCCAAGCGTTACTGGAAACCGGACCTGACGCCCTACGAGCATCCTGCATCGCTACCACCGCGCCTGGGTATCAACGATCTGGGCCTGCACGAGACACGCGGGGAGACAATCCTGGCGCTGGAAAACAAACTGTACAGCGTGGAAAAAGCCCCGGACAGCGAGCTATACCAGATCAAACACCCCAGCCGCGCCGACGCCTATCGCCCGATCGTGCGACACAACCGCGCCGGCGCGTGGCACACCGAACTCGAACAACCCTTGCAGTGGGACAAACCCACGCTGCTGCGCAGGCTAGGCCATAGCGTCCAGGGCTTGAGCGAGGCGGACCGAGAATTGGCTCTGCATATCAGCGGTACGGATGAACACGTCGTACGCAAAATGCATGTCAACAGCGAACGTCCGTCACCGCTGCTGGACGATACCTTGAGCCGCCTGCGCATCGACCGCGACATCCAACGGCTCATCGAACAGCTGCGCAGTGAGGACCCGACGGTGTATCACCAGATTGATCCTCAAGACACCTTGCAGCTATTGACCACCCACGGCTCGTGGCCGCCCACCAAAGCCTTGCGCATCGTCAACGACAAGGGTCAGACCGCCTGGGAATTCGGGGACAAGCGCATGCCGGTGGTTCAGGTCTACGAATCCCAGCTGGACAATGGAGACTTGCTGAAAACGGTCTTGCGCGGCCTGACCACCGAAGAGATCCGCACGCAGTTCGGTGAGCGCGCCAGCGACCCGGAACTGAGCCTGGAACGCCGCGCCCACCTGCTGCGCCATAAGCTGGCGGATATTGCCAATCACCAGCGCAGCGCGTTGTTCGAATCGCGGTATGCGCCGCTGCAAACCGCTACCGAGCCGCTTACCCAGCAATTGCTCAGCACCACGCCCGGGTTGCCGGCGAGCGTGGCGCAGACCCTCGTGAGCGAGGCGAGCGGCGCAGAGCTTGAAGCGCTGCATGAGCGCAACACGCCGCCGCGCCTGGCCGAACTGGCACGCGCCGCGTGGAATGAAGTCAAGGTCAACCGTGCCTATGAGGGGCTGCACCTGAAGGCGCCGGGGTCGGTGGACACCGATCGGCTGGCACTCAACTCCCTGCGCACACTGCAGGGGTGGTCGGGCGAGGTACAGCTCGAGGCCCGTCACGATTCACTGACCGGGCCAACCTGGCTGCGGATCGGCCCGGTTGACGCGCCCATCCATCGCACGTTGGTGCGCACCGAAGCGGGTCGCTACCAGCCCTACGATGAACAGGGCGCCCTCGGCAGCGAGACTGACCTGTACTCAGCCATTTTAAGTGCCCTGCCCGACAAGCAGCGCGATCAACTCGACCTGGGCCTTCACCAGGGCGCACAACTCAAGCAGCGTCTACGGCAGGCGCCACTGCCACGCAACGAACTACGCGCATTGCTTACCCCCCACAATGAGCCCGGACAGGCCATTGAAACCCTGCGCCTGTTAGGCGCCGACAACGGCTATCACGCCCAGGCGCCCGCGCCCCTGGGCGCTGCAAACCTGCATCAACGCGCGCGCAACCTGTACCCCGCACTTGCCGAACATCAATTGACCACCCTGCTGAACCATTTGCAGTCCCAGCCTGGCGGTGCACTTGCCGGCCTGGAAGCGCTGGACATCGAATACCACCAACTGGAACGCGACCTGACTAGCTGGCAACGCAACATTCCCTCTCAGAACCCCGGGAACGGCTCTGTACTCAGCTTGCGGCAGCGCGAGTACGAAAAACGCAATCGCGAGCTCATGGCCCGCGAACTCAGACGCTGCTGGCGCAGGGAATTGCCCATCGATGATTACTTCGAAGACCCGACCCTCGACGGTTACCGGCTGAACCTGAATACCCCTATTCGCGGCGAATTGCCCCGGCTGTCCGCCAACTTCGATCACGTATCGATGCTGACCCTGTCGGGCAGCGACCACACGCTGGGGGCACCCGCGTTCCTCGGCTACTTTGCGCGGCTGCGTCATTTGGCCGTTGAAAGTCTGCCCTTGGGCGACGTGCCACCGGCTGTATTGCAGATGGGCAACTTGAAACTACTGCGCCTGAGCGACTGCGCAATCAGCCTGACGCCGCTCAGTCAGACCCGGCTCGCCTCGATGACCCAACTGCAAACCCTGGACCTGTATAAAAACCCCTTGGGCCGCGTACCCAGCGTGGAGGCCATGACCGAACTGCACACCCTGGACCTGTCCGACACCGGCATCGATAGCCTCCCCCCTGGTCTGCTCACCCGCAATAATCTGGATGCGGCCTTTCTCAGTGGCAACCGGATCAAAGAACTGCCCGCGACACTGTTCGCTCTGCCAGCGGGTAAAAGCGTGGCCTTCGACCTGTCTCGCAACCCGCTGTCATCGGCCACCCTTGAGCGCGTCAAAGCCTACTACCAGCAGCACGGAGATTACTGGGAGGCCACTGCTCCCGACGTGGATGTGCACGATGCAAAACGGCTGTACCCCTCCCTGGACGACAACCAAATCAACCGGCTCATCTACAGCCTGCCGGGCGATCTGGAAGCAGGCAGGCGCGAGCTGGCACGCTTGGCCGGTGAATTGGACACCTTGCAGCTCGAGCTCAACCACTGGTCACAGCAATCCCCGGCACCGTCAGTGGAAGGCAACCGGCGAAACGCACTCAAGGTGCTGCTCGAAAAAAGCTGGCGCCGGGAATTGCCCCAAGACACTCAAGTTGTCCACACCCTGGACATCCCTCAGTCTCTCGCGGGCGAAGTGCCCACCCTCAGTGCGCGTTTCAAACATATTGGCTCACTGACGATCAAAGGCAGCGGTAGCCCGATGGGGTCAACCGCCTTTATCGACAGCTTTCCGGCCCTGACGATCCTCGACATCGAAAACGTCTTGCTCGAGGATATCCCTCCCTCGGTGATCAACCTGCCAGGACTGGAAATACTGGGGCTGCCACGCTGCTCAATCGCGCTGAACCGCGCCAGTCTGGAGGGATTGCACGGCATGAGCAGCCTCAAGTACTTGAACCTGGACCATAACCCCCTGGGACAAGTCCCGGACTTCAGTCGCCTGCCCGGCTTGAGCCATATCTCACTGAAAGACACCGGACTAATGGAGATACCGCTTGAGCTGCTGGGCAACCCACCACGCCAGACGGTGAACTTGAGCGAAAACGCCATTGAACAACTGCCCGCCGAACTGTTCGCGTTGCCGAGCTCGCTCACCAGCCCACTGGACCTTTCCGCCAACCCGTTGACGCCCCCGACCCTGGACTTGATCAAAACCTACTGCCAGCGCACCGGCGAGAGCTTCGCCGCCCAGGCCTCCGCAGAGCAACGCCTGCGTACGCAACAGCTATACCCCACATTCCTGGAAGCTGAGGCAGACCGTTTTATCTTCCGCCTGCCCGGCGATATGGCAGCGGTGGACCCGACTTTGACGCGCCTGGAAGCCGAATACGAACAACTGGGTAACGACCTGCAACTGTGGGTGCAGGCTGTGCCGGATCGACACCCGATCCTGGATGTGCCCCTTGACGAGCAAACCCGTGCCCTGGACCAGCTGTCGAGACAGAACTTCAAGACGTTGCTGGAACAAGCCTGGCGACGCGAAAGCGCCCTGGACGAAGAGAGCCTGGGCGATGAACCGAGCCACATGGTGCATACGGACACACCGATATTGGGCGACTTGCCGCAGTTGAACGCCAACTTCAACCACGTGACCTCGTTCGAGTTGATCGGTAACGGCACCACAACTGGCGTCGACGGCACATTGCGCAGTTTCAAGCACCTGCAATCACTGACACTCACCAAGTGCTCGCTGGGCACACTGCCTGAGTCGATCCAGTACATGCCCAAGCTGTCCACCCTGGCAATGGAAGAGTGCGCAATCCGCTTGACACCCGACACCCGAGGAGCGCTGGCGCATTTGAACCAGCTGGACTTCCTTGACTTGAGCAACAACCCTTTGGGCCTCGCCCCTGACATCAGTTCGCTGCACCAACTAGCCTCGCTTCACCTGAGAAATGCAGCACTGAGCGAAGCCCCTGAAGGCGTGTTCCGGGTGGATGGGCTGCACACGCTGGATTTGAGCAACAACGGAATCCGCGAGATACCGGCGGACTTGCTGGACAGTCGAACCGTGTTCAACCAGGACTGCGACCTGAGCCTTAACCCGCTATCGCCAGCAAGCCTGGCACGCCTGCGCCAGTATTACCAACGCACAGGCATTGACTTCCAGGTTGCGGCCGCCACCGTGGATGCTCAAGGCACACCACTGGTGGTGGCTCATCCTGAACCGGAAGAAGACTGACGGGTTGATCAGCCGCGCTCGGACGGCACCGAAGACAGTTCAAAGGGGCTGCTGCTGCGCCGTTGATTGCGATCTTCACGAGGGGTTGCGCCGAAGAAGTTGCGGTAGGCGCTGGAGAAATGCGGCCCCGAGGAGAAGCCGCACGACAAGCCGATCTGGATGATCGACTTGCTGGTTTGCATCAACATCTGGCGGGCTTTGTTCAGGCGCAGCTCCAGGTAGTACTGGCTGGGGACGCGGTTGAGGTATTGCTTGAAGATCCGTTCCAGTTGTCGTCGCGACACGCAGACATGCTGGGCGATTTCGTCCGTGGTCAACGGCTCTTCGATGTTGGCTTCCATCAACAAAACCGCCTGGGTCAGCTTCGGATGGCTGGAGCCCAGGCGGTTTTGCAGCGGGATGCGCTGGCGCTCGCCACCTTCGCGGATGCGCTCCACCACCAGCTCTTCCGAGACCGCACCAGCCAGCTCGGCACCGTGGTCACGGGCCAGCACTGCCAGCAGCAGGTCGAGTACCGACATGCCACCGCAGGCGGTCAGGCGATCACGGTCCCAGTCAAACAGATGGCTGGTGGCGATGACCTTGGGGAAGCGTTCGGCAAAATCATCCTGCCAGCGCCAATGCACGGCAGCGCGGTAGCCATCCAACAGGCCAAGCTGGGCCAGCGGGTACACTCCGGCGGACAGACCACCGATCACACACCCCGCCCGGACAAGCTGCTTGAGCGCGGTACTGAGCTGGGAAGCGATCACAGTGGGCGGCTCATCCGCCAACAGGAACAGCTTCTGAAAACCTTCGAGCTTGCCGGCCCACGGCTCGCCCGGCAGTTGCCAGGCGCCTTCGGCGGCAGGTTCGGCGAGCAGGAATGACAACTCGTAGACCACCTCCGGATGCACCCGCTGAGCAACGCGCAAGGCCTCCTCAGCCAGCGCAAGCGTGAGTGCTTTTGTGCTGGGCCAAATCAGGAAACCAATTTTATGGGCGGTCATGGAGTGCTATCCGGAACGAAAACAGTAATGAAGACAGAGGCCAATGCTAGCCGGTAAACCAACACAAATCTCAAAAACAATGGCGATCAAATGTGGGAGGGGGCAAGCCCCCTCCCACATAAAGCAGCTCCAACAGGAAAGGACTATTTCAAGCTGCCGGAGAGGAACTGCTGAAGGCGCTCGGACTGCGGGTTCACCAGCACTTCGCGAGGATTACCACGCTCTTCGACAATGCCTTTGTGCAAAAACACCAACTGGTTCGACACTTCACGGGCAAAGCCCATTTCATGGGTCACCACCACCATGGTGCGGCCTTCCTGGGCCAGGTCCTGCATCACTTTGAGCACTTCACCGACCAACTCAGGGTCGAGCGCCGACGTCGGTTCGTCGAACAGCATCACCTCCGGCTCCATCGCCAGGGCACGGGCAATCGCCACGCGCTGCTGCTCGCCACCGGACATATGGCCTGGGAAGGCATCCTTACGATGACCCACACCGACCTTGGCCAGGTAATGCTCGGCTTTTTCACGCGCGTCTTTCTTCGACATGCCCAACACATGCACCGGGGCTTCCATCACGTTTTCAAGCGCAGTCATGTGCGACCACAGGTTGAAATGCTGGAACACCATGGACAGGCGCGAACGCATGCGCTGCAGTTGTTTAGGGTCGGCAGCCTTCATGGCGCCGTCTTTGTTGGCGACCAGTTTCAGCTCTTCGTTATTGAGCAGGATCTTGCCGGCGTGGGGCTGCTCCAGCAAGTTGATGCAGCGCAAAAAGGTACTTTTGCCCGAGCCACTGGAGCCGATGATGCTGATCACATCACCGGCTGCGGCGGCCAGGGACACGCCTTTGAGCACTTCATGACTGCCATAGCGTTTATGCAGGTCTTGGACTTCAAGCTTGTACATGCGGTCGGTTCTCACAAAAACAGGTGGTCAGTCGTTGAGCAAGCGCCCGTGACGCAGCGCTTCGCGCCCCGCCACCTTGGCCAGCCAGAAACCCGCTTGGGCATAACGCAGCCGTTCAACGGCAAACAACACCCCGGACGTACCCGCGCAAACAATGCTCACGTGGTCTGCCAGGGGATCAATCACTTCAAAAATGGGTTCGCCCTGCTCGACCCAGTCACCGGCCTTACGCAGGTAACTGATCACTCCGGCGTGGGGGGCGAACAGCAATTCGGTGCCTTCGAACGGCATGCCTTCGCACGCTTCGTGTTGCGGTGCCGGCCATTCGCCCTTGATCAGGCCTTGTTCGGCAAGAAACGCCAGGATGCCTTCAGCGTGGAAGATCGCCTCATTGCGACCGGTGTCAGCCTGGCCGCCCAACTCCAGCGTCGTCGCCAGACAGGCCAGCGGAATCTGTGCGTCGGGAAACGTGCGCGACAGACGCAGCCACGGCAACGAACAGGCTTCATCGAACGAGCTGCCACCGGAATCTTCCGCGAGCAGGCCGACCTTCACATTCAAATGCGCCGACAGCGAACGCCACTGCGGCCAGTGCTGGGGCAGTGCGTACATGTGCAGTGCGGCCTCGGCGTCGCAATGCAGGTCGAGCACCACATCGGCGTTGCAGGCGTGGCTGAGCAGAATACGTTGCATGCCTTGCAACTGGCTGCTCGGCGCGGGCAAGGCACTGAGCACATCGCTCATGGCTTGGCGAATCATGCGCACGTTGGCGTGGGGGTCATCGCCCAATTTGCCTTTGAGCAGCTCGGTGACCGGCGCGCTCAACTCCACGAAATCACGGTTGAAATTCTTGCCGCTGCCCACCTCGAAACGGCCCTGGTGGCTGCCTTGCAGCAACTGGCCCAGGCCCATCGGGTTGGCCACCGGTACCAACTCGATCACGCCGTTAAGCGCGCCTTGCTGTTCCAGTTCGGTGAGGCGCTTTTTCAGCTCCCAGGCCGCGCGCATGCCGGGTAACTCATCGGCGTGCAGGCTGGCCTGGATATATGCCTTGCGCTCGCCACGGCCGAAACGAAACACGCTCAGCTGGCGTTCACAGCCCAGGTGGCCCCAGGGCAACAGGTGATCGATACGTTCCATATCAATGCTTCCGTGGAGCCAGGTAGCTCAGCCAGCGGCGTTCGGCCAACTTGAACAGGCGCACCAGGATGAACGTCAGGCACAGGTAGAACACGCCGGCGGTGATATAGGCTTCGAACGGCAGGTAGTACTGGGCGTTCACCGTGCGCGCGGCGCCGGTGATATCAATCAAGGTGACGATGGAGGCCAGGCTGGTGGTCTGCAGCATCATGATCACTTCGTTGCTGTACTGCGGCAGCGCGCGGCGCAGGGCCGACGGCAGCAGAATGCGGCGGTACAGCTTGTAGCGCGACATGCCCATGGCCTTGGCTGCTTCGATCTCGCCATTGGGCGTGGCCTTGAGGCTGCCGGCGATGATCTCGGCGGTGTAGGCGCTGGTGTTGATCGCAAACGCCAGGCACGCGCAGAAGGTGGCGCTGGACAGCAGCGGCCACAGGAAGCTTTCACGCACGGTTTCGAATTGGGCCAGCCCGTAGTAGATCAGGAACAGCTGCACCAGCATCGGCGTGCCGCGAATCACATAGGTGTACAGCCACGCCGCGCCATTGACGATTGGCTGCTTGGACACGCGCATCAGGCCCAGGGGCAAGGCGGCGAGCAGGCCGAAGAACAGCGCGATGGCGAGCAGTTTGAGGGTGGTCAGCAGGCCGCCAAGGTACAGCGGCATGGCCTCCCAGATGACGTTGTAGTCGAAGATCATAGATCAGCCGCCCTTACGCCTACCGAGTAGCGCTTCTCAAGATAACGCAGGGCAAGCAATGACACGCTGGTGATCACCAGGTACATCGCCGCCACGGCGAGGAAGAAGGTAAAAGGCTCACGGGTGGCATCGGCCGCCTGCTTGGCCTTGAACATCATGTCTTGCAGGCCCACCACCGAAATCAGCGCGGTGGCCTTGGTGAGCACCAGCCAGTTGTTGGTGAAACCGGGGATCGCCAGCCGAATCATCTGCGGCACCATCACCCGGAAAAACACCTGGAAGCTGCTCATGCCATACGCCAGGCCGGCTTCAGCCTGCCCCTTGGGAATAGCCATGAAGGCGCCACGAAACGTTTCCGACAGGTAGGCGCCAAAGATGAAACCCAGGGTGCCGATACCGGCGGCCAGGGGGTTCAGGTCGATATAGTCGTCGTAGCCGAGCATCGGCGCGACGCGGTTGAGCAGGTCCTGACCGCCGTAGAAAATCAGCAGGATCAGCACCAGGTCGGGGATCCCGCGGATCACCGTGGAGTACAAGTCACCCAGCCAGGCCAACCAGCGCACCGGCGACAGGCGTAAGGCGACCCCGATCAGACCCAGAACAATGGCCAGGGCCATTGACGACAAGGCGAGCTGAAGCGTCAACCATGCGCCATCGAGGATAACGGCCCCGTAGCCTTTCAACATGATTCAGGTCCTCGAAAAGGGGGATGAAAAAATGGCGCAAACTTCAGAGTGTTCTGTTGCTTGCGCCATTTCAGACAGACCGCCGCGACGATTTACTTGGCTTCTGGCCCGTAAATGTCGAAGTTGAAGTACTTGTCCTGGATTTTCTTGTACTCGCCGTTGGCACGGATCGCGGTGATAGCCGCGTTGATACGGTCCAGGTTTTCCTTGTCGCCTTTGCGTACCGCGATGCCTATGCCGTCGCCAAAGTATTTGGCGTCTGTGAAGGCCGGGCCGGTGAACGCGTAGCCTTTACCGGCTGGCGTGTCGAGGAAACCTTCCTGCAGCAGGGTAGCGTCAGCCACAGTGCCGTCGAGGCGACCGGCTTCCACATCCAGGTAGATTTCGTTCTGCGAGCTGTAAGGCACAACGGTGGCGCCTTTGGGAGCCAGGACTTCCTTGGCGAAGCGGTCGTGGATCGAACCGCGCTGCACACCGATCTTCTTGCCCTTGAGTTCATCCAGGCTATCGCTGACCGTGGTGCCTTCCTTCAACACCAGGCGCGCCGGGGTCAGGTAGTAGCGGTTGGTGAAGTCGACGGACTTCTTGCGGTCTTCAGTGATGGACATGGACGACAGGATCGCGTCGATCTTGCGCACCTTCAGTGCCGGGATCAGGCCGTCGAATTCCTGCTCGACCCAGGTGCACTTCACGTCCATCTGCTTGCACAGGGCGTTGCCGATGTCGTAGTCAAAGCCGACGATGCTGCCATCCGGCGCCTTCGAGGCAAACGGAGGGTAAGCTGCTTCAATACCAATCTTCAGTGGCTTGCCTTCGGCGAAAGCCTGCATGGACAGCACGGACAGCGCCAGGGCGCCCAACAGCACGAGTTTCTTCATCTTGGGACTCCATCGGTATAGGGCAAAACAGCAGTATGAGCCATGGCCCACGATGCGGCGAAGGTGAAACCGAATAGCGTTGCAGCGTCCTGCGCCAGAGAGTGCCAGCGACGACGAGCGAGTGATCGGCATTCTAACGACAGGCGGAAAGCCGATATTTCCTCAATGCGACAACAATTTACAGAAGCACCGAGAAAGCGGTTCCAGCCCATTGACAGCCTCTGGATTTTATGCAGAGGCAAAAGATATTAAACCAGCTAATGCTGCAAATTGCGGGCCTATTATTCGCAAACCCTTCTGGCACGGCAAGTGTGGCGTTTAATCTTATTTCCCGGGGTCTCTGAAACGCAGTTTTTCGAGACGCGGGCGTAGCTGTTTGCCTCATACCTGAGCGAAGGGTTACACATTTGCGCCCACCGGTAACATTCAGAAACGTCCTACTGCGTAAACCGATATTTATTGGCTTGCTGGTTATGCAGGCCTGTCAGACCACCCTCTGTACAGGACTTGAAATGCAATCCAAATGTGGGAGGGGGCTTGCCCCCTCCCACAAGGGGTCTTCATGGTTTGCAAAATCCCGTAAAAAAGCCCCACCCGGTCTGTACCGAATGGGGCTCTGTCCCACCTACTCCGCCTTACGCGACGTTCATGGTCTTGTGCGTCTCAATCAACTGCGCAACCACCCCCGGATCGGCCAGGGTGGAGATATCCCCCAACCCGTCATACTCGGCCGTGGCAATCTTGCGCAGAATCCGTCGCATGATTTTCCCCGAACGCGTCTTCGGCAAGCCCGGCGCCCACTGGATCACGTCCGGCGAAGCAATCGGGCCGATCTCTTTACGCACCCAGTTCTTCAACTCCAGGCGCAGCTGCTCGCTGGGCTCTTCGCCGCCGATCAAGGTGACATAGACATAAATGCCCTGCCCCTTGATGTCATGCGGCACACCCACCACCGCCGCTTCCGCGACTTTCGGGTGGGCGACCATGGCGCTTTCGATCTCGGCGGTGCCCATGCGGTGGCCGGACACATTGAGTACGTCGTCCACACGCCCGGTGATCCAGTAGTAACCGTCCTCGTCACGTCGCGCACCGTCACCGGTGAAGTACATGCCCCGGAAGGTCTTGAAGTAGGTATCGACGAAACGGTCATGGTCGCCGTACAGCGTACGCGCCTGGCCCGGCCACGAATCGAGGATCACCAGGTTGCCTTCGGCCGCGCCTTCGATCAGGTTGCCCAGGTTGTCCACCAGTGCCGGTACCACGCCAAAGAACGGACGCGCCGCCGAACCCGGCTTGAGCGCATGGGCACCCGGCAACGGGCTCATCATGTTGCCGCCGGTTTCGGTCTGCCACCAGGTGTCGACAATCGGGCAACGGGATTGGCCAACGTTCTTGTAGTACCAGTCCCAGGCTTCCGGGTTGATCGGTTCGCCCACCGAACCCAGCAGGCGCAGGCTGCTGCCGTCGGCGCCTTCGCAGGCGGCGGTGCCCGACGCCATCATCGCGCGGATCGCGGTCGGCGCGGTGTAGAGGACGTTGACCTTGTGCTTGTCGACGATCTTCGCCACCCGCGTGATATCCGGGTAGTTCGGCACGCCCTCGAACAGCAGCGTGGTCGCGCCATTAGCCAGCGGGCCGTAGACGATATAGGTGTGGCCGGTGACCCAGCCGACGTCGGCGGTGCACCAGTAGATTTCACCCGGGCGGTAGTCGAACACACGCTCATGGGTCAGGGCTGCATATAACAGATAGCCGCCGGTGGTGTGCTGCACGCCCTTGGGCTTGCCGGTGGAGCCGGAGGTGTAGAGGATGAACAGCGCTTCTTCGGCGCCCATCTCTTTGGGCGCGCACACGGTGCCCGCCACTTTCATCAGGTCTTCGTACCAGATGTCGCGATGCTGGTTCCACTTGATCGCGCCATTGGTGCGCTTGCACACGATGACCTTCTGGATGCTGCTGGTTTCCGGGTTGGTCAGCGCGTCATCGACGTTGGCCTTGAGCGGAATCTTCTTACCGGCGCGGATGCCTTCGTCAGCAGTGATAACGACTTTCGACTTACAGTCGATGATGCGACCGGCCAGGGCTTCCGGCGAGAAACCACCGAACACCACCGAATGAATCGCCCCGATGCGGGTACAGGCCAGCATGGCCACCACGGCTTCGGGGATCATCGGCATATAGATAGTCACCACGTCACCGCGGTGCACATCCTGGCCGCGCAGGGCGTTGGCAAACTTGCAGACTTGTTCATGCAGTTCGCGGTAGGTGATGTTGCGGCTCTCGGCAGGGTCATCGCCCTCCCAGATGATCGCGATCTGGTCGCCACGCTCGGCGAGGTGGCGGTCCAGGCAGTTGTAGGAAACGTTCAGGGTGCCATCGGCAAACCACTTGATGTCGACATGGTGATCGTCGAACGAAGTCTGCTTCACCGTGGTGAAAGGCTTGATCCAGTCGAGACGCTTGGCTTGCTCGCGCCAGAAACCATCGGGATTGACCACCGACTGCTGGTACATCGCCTTGTAGGTCGCCTCGTCGGTCAGCGTATTGGCTGCTACTTCGGGACGAACGGGGTACAGGGAAGCCGCACTCATCTTTCTTACCTCGGTGACAATAGTTGTTGTTGTATGGCCCCTGTTGTAGCCGGGGTAGGCCTATAGAACCATTCGACGATGGTAGTAACAAGACCCTACAAATTGCCCAGCTATGCCGGTATTCCGCTCTGGCCCGCGTCCTGCAGCGCTTCGCAGGCTGCTGAAAAAACCTTCATCGAGGGATTGTTACAAAAACCGTCAAAAGTGTTTATCAAAACCACGGGTATATGAATATAACCCGGGCGCCTAGAATCAACTCCGCCAACCAAGGCACTGTGATTAACACCGTAACAGCCCCCACGAAGGCAACGTTAATCCGAACTTCCCAACTTTCAAGTTACACACGCGGCCTCACAAGGGCCTCGTGACCCCTTTCGCCCTGAAGAAGGTAAATAGAGAAATGAAAGCTTTAGTAGTTTTGGCCCTCAGCAGCTTGTGCGCCACCGCCGCCCTGGCCGACGAGGCCCCGACCGAGCTGGCTGGCGCGAATGCGCCGATTGTTGAGGACTACACCTACAGCACTCACCTGGACGTCGCCAAAGTATTGTCCATGAGTGATATTGCGCAAGTGTGTGAAGTGGTACCGGTGAAGATGGAATATGAAGACTCGCAAGGTCAGCGTCATATTCTTAATTATCATGTGATGGGCAATGGTTGTTCTAACGGATAATCGGTTTTCAAGTTAAATGCTTAATTGCCGCAAGAAATCGCTCTTGCGGCCAAGGCCCGACCGCTGAAACACCACGATCAAAATGTGGGAGGGGGCTTGCTCCCGATAGCGTTAGCCGCCACACCCACCTTATAAAGCCCTGCCTGCGCCCCCCCTACCAAAACCCTCACACCGCCCGTCAAAAAAATCCAATCCCGGCAAAGCCTCGCAAACACACGCTTTGGCCGTAAACCAGGCTAATTTGGCGTCTCCAAGTGACCATCCGCCACAACACAAACACGATTTTTTCCCTATAATGCGCGGGTAAATCGGGCCTGCAATATCCCTTTACACAGGGATGAAGAGCCAGACCTGAGGCCTCCGCTGGAGCCTGCACCTGTCGCTCCGCACCTCAAGCCTCACGCAGTACCCGTTACGCAATTTCCGTTTATTTGCCTGCGCGAGCTGCTGCAACAAACGATTCCTTAAGATCCACCGCGGCCCTGGGGCCGTGTGAACACCCCACCATCCGGTTTCACACGGGCACCTTTGAGCCCTCACGCAGGAGACGACACGTCATGCTGAGCTGGGACGAATTCGACAAAGAAGAAGAAGGCGAAGTAGCCACCAAGGGCGCCAACGCCGGCCACGCCACCGAAGCCAACATGGACCGCCTCGACGGTGCCGGCGCTGCCGCCGCCATCGAAGCGCGCGCCGTCACCGCCA
>NZ_QGAJ01000026.1:0-49962 GCF_005233615.1 Pseudomonas sp. CFBP13528 | reverse complement strand
TTTTTGGTTACTTTTGGGGCTCTTTTCCAAAAGTGACCCGCTGTAAAAGCGGAACCCATAGCAGCCGTTACCGCAGAAACGGATATGTACTCGGTCTGATCCAACATCCTGGCCAATCCTGAGGCCGCCATCGGGGGCAAGCCCCCTCCCACATTTGGATGCGGAGCATCAGGTCGATACGCGTTAGCTGTCCGACTGTCACGGGAGCAAGCTCCCTCGCCACAAGCTCGGCGTCACGCCAACGTTGTGTAGATACCTATGCCTTGATAGCCGAAACACACCGCATCGGACAAAACGCCAAACGGTTACCACCGGCCTTTTTCGACAGGTACATCGCCTGATCCGCCTTGCTGATCAGCCCATCGACCTGCGCCCCATGCTCCGGGTAAAACGCCACGCCGATACTCGCGGCAATCTCCACCGTCTGCGTGCCAATCAGAATCGGCGCGTTGGCGGCCTGCAACATTCGCTGGAGCAAAGGCTCGCTGTCTTCCGCTGCCTGCAAACCCACCAGTCCCGCCACAAACTCATCGCCACCGAGCCGCGCCAATGTGTCGCCTTCGCGCAACGTCGCGTTGATCCGCGCCGCGACAATCTGCAACACCCGATCGCCCCAATCATGGCCGTAACTGTCGTTAAGCGCCTTGAACCCATCAAGGTCAATAAACGCGATCGCCACTTTCTGCTGCTCAATGCGCGCCTTGCCCAGTGCCTGGCGCATCCGCTCGGCCAACAGCAACCGATTGGGCAACTGGGTGAGCGCGTCATACCGGGCATCACGTTCCAGCAACTGCAGGCGCTGCTTCATCTGCGTCATGTCGCTGAACAGCGCCACGTAGTGCTGAACATTCCCGTGACGGTCATGCACCGCGCTGACGCTGATTCGCGAAGTCATCTGCCGTCCATCCCTGTGGCTGCTCTGGATCTCACCGGACCAGTGCCCGTGGAAATCCAGTGCGTTCTTCATCGGCGCATAAAACGTCGCCAGCCGACGCACCATGCGATGGGAATTCAACGCTCGCCCCAGCACCTCGTCCCGCCCGTAGCCGGTGAGCCGGCTGAAGGCCTCGTTCACGGCGATGACGCGGCCGAACGGGTCGACCAGGATGATCCCGTCGCGGGCATGGCTGAACACGGTGGCGGCCAGCTCCGGGCACAGGGTACTGAGGCGACGGTCGAGTGCGGCCTCGTCACGGGTGGCCGGACAGGCTGTGGAGTCGAAGCCTCGCATGGCCAGGTGAGTGACAAGTACAGAGAGCGACTTATGCAGTCGGGTCAGTGCCTTCGTAGCGAGCGCGCAGTTAAGGCAGTGGCTACGGATGAAGGTGCGCAGGTTCATGGCGGGACGCGGTGCTCGTTGCTGCGGTGGAGTTGAGTGCAGCGATTATCAAGGCGCAGGCCCGCCAGGGTCTTTGCTCGACCGGACGGGAGCTTTGCGGGAGAGGATGGATGGAAAAAATTTTCTTGCGCTTTATGTGGTCGACCCTATTACACCTGCGACCTAACGTCGCAGCAGACAGCGCTTGGAAAATCACGCGCAGGCCGTAGAATCCCGCGCTCGTTTGCAGGCGACCGCCTGTTTCGCCGTTCGATTTTCCAGAGGTCTTTATGTCTGCGCGTTTGCTGGCCATGGCGCTGGCGCCCTTGCTGGGGCTGTTCATTGTTGCGCTGGGCAACGGCTTTCTTTCCTCCCTGACCACCCTTCGACTCGACGCGGCCGGCGCATCGGCCACGATGATCGGGATCGTGTCATCGGCCTACTTCATCGGCCTGACGCTCGGCGCCGTCTTCAATGACCGGCTGATTCTGCGCATCGGCCATATCCGCGCCTACGGCAGCTTTGCCTCGTTGATCGCGGTGACCATCCTGCTGCAGGGCTTGTTCTACGACAGCTGGGGCTGGTTCGCGCTGCGCCTGGTCAACGGCTGGGCCACGGTCGGGGTCTTTCTGGTGATCGAAAGCTGGCTGCTGCTGGCCGGCGATGCCAAGATTCGCGGGCGCTTGCTCGCGCTGTACATGATTGTGCTGTATGGCGCCGGCGTGCTGGGCCAGGCGGCGCTGGGCAGAATCGCCGGCCTGAGCGACAGCGCGCCGTTCATGGTGGCCGGCATGCTCGCTTCGTTGTCGGTATTGCCAATTGTGATCCTGCCACGGGTCTCGCCCCTGCTGGATCAGGTTGAACCGCTCAAACCACGACAACTGCTGGGCGTGACGCCGACCGGGCTGGTCGGGTGTTTCGGCTCGGGGGTCAGCATCGCGGCGGTTTACACCTTGCTGCCGCTGTACCTGCAGCGCGCCGGCCTGAACGTGGGCGAAGTCGGCAGCATGATGGCCTGGACGATCCTCGGCGCCATGCTCCTGCAATACCCGGTCGGACGCTGGTCCGACCACAAGGATCGCTTGCAGGTGCTGACCATTCTGGCGGTGGCATGCAGCGTATTGTCACTGCTGATCGTCCTGCTGCCCTTGTCGTCGATGCTGCTGGCGGTGCTGTTGTTCCTGCTCGGCGGCGCGGTGTTCGCGCTGTACCCGGTCGCCGTCAGCCATGCCGCCGACCGCGCCCCCGCCGACGCGTTGGTGCCGATGATCCAGGGGCTGTTGCTGATCAACTCGCTGGGCTCGGCCATCAGCCCGATGATGATTTCGCCGGTGATGAATTCGTTCGGCGCCAACGGCCTGTTCTGGGTATTTGCGCTGGTGAACCTGTGCATGGTCACCTTCTTCCTGTGGCGACGCGGCAAGCGCCCCGTGCCGGCCAATCCCGCGCCGTTTGCGGCAGCGGCAACGTTCTCGCCGACGGGCGCCGAGCTGCGAGTCACCGAGGACTTGCGCCAGGCGGTGCAGGAGCACCCACCCATGGTCGATGCGTTGAGCGGAGAGCCCGCTCAGTCTCAGCCGTAAAAGTCACCTAGTTGTCCCGGCCTGCGAGGCTGGGACAATACCGGTGAGTTCAAACACGCCAGCAACAACAGTATTTGCCATCAATCACATTGATAGCTCCCTAACTAAAACTGCACACTAGGGGGCTGTCCCCGGCGCTTATATCATTCCGAATGATAGTTACCTTTGCTTCATTCGATTCGTGACATACCGCCTCCCCGCGCATGATCCGCCCATCTCAAATACATTGGCGGATGCACCTCATGGAACAGTCACTCAAACATTTGCGCTTGCCCCTGGCGATATTGGCCGTGGTGGTGATGAGCGCGTGCGGCAAGACCCCGGAACAAGCGGCCGCCATGCCTGCTGCCAAAGTCAGCGTGGCCAAGGTGCTGGAACAGCCGGTCAACGAGTGGGATGAATTCACCGGGCGCCTGGAAGCTCCGGAAACCGTACAGATTCGTCCGCGGGTTTCTGGCCAGATTGACCAAGTCGCTTTCACCGAAGGCGCTTTGGTCAAGAAAGGCGACCTGCTGTTCCAGATCGATCCGCGCCCGTTCCAGGCCGAAGTGCGCCGCCTTGAAGCTCAGCTTGCGCAGACCAAGGCCGCGGCCACCCGCAGTGAAAACGAAGCACAACGCGGCGAACGCCTGCGCCAGAGCAATGCGATCTCCGCCGAACTCGCCGACTCGCGCGCCACTGCGGCCCAGGAAGCCCGCGCCGCGATGGCCGGGATCCAGGCGCAGTTGGACCTGGCCAAGTTGAACCTGAGCTTTACCCGCGTCACCTCGCCCATCAGCGGCCGCGTCAGCCGTGCCGAGATCACCGCCGGTAACCTGGTCACCGCCGACACCACCGCGCTGACCAGTGTGGTCTCCACCGACAAGGTCTACGCCTACTTCGATGCCGATGAGCGTGTGTTCCTCAAGTACACCGAGCTGGCCCGCCAAGGCCGTCGCGGCGCGACCACGCCGGTGTACCTGGGCCTGTCGAATGAAACCGGCAACCCGCACCTGGGCCAGATGAACTTCGTCGACAACCAGGTCAACCCGGCCACCGGCACCATCCGCGGACGTGCAGTGTTCGATAACAGCAAGGGCGAATACACCCCTGGCCTGTATGCGCGCCTGAAGCTGGTGGGCAGCGGCACCTACTCCGCCGTGCTGATCAACGACGAAGCCGTGGGCACCGACCTGGGCAAGAAGTTCGTACTGGTGATGGAAGGCGACAAGCCGGCCTATCGCGCCGTGGAACTGGGCCCGAAGATCGAAGGCTTGCGCATCGTGCGCAGCGGCTTGAACAAGGACGACACCATTATCGTCAAGGGCCTGCAGCGCGTGCGCCCGGGCTCACCGGTGGCGCCGGAAACCATTCCGATGGCCAGCCAGGAAACCCTCGCCGCCCTGGCCCAACAACGACAAGCGCTTGAAGCCAGCAACCTGGAGCAAGTGGCGCCGGACAAAACCGCGCCCAAGCTTGCCAGCAGCGCGACTCCACGCGGTTAAGGGATACGACTCAAGATGAATTTTTCCAAGTTCTTCATTTCGCGGCCGATCTTCGCAGCGGTGCTGTCGCTGTTGATCCTGATCGCAGGCGCAATCTCGCTGTTCCAGCTGCCGATCAGTGAATACCCGGAAGTGGTGCCGCCGACCGTCGTGGTACGCGCCAACTTCCCGGGTGCGAACCCCAAAGTCATCGGCGAAACCGTGGCGGCTCCGCTGGAGCAAGCCATTACAGGCGTCGAGAACATGCTGTACATGTCCTCGCAGTCGACCGCCGACGGCAAGCTGACCCTGACCATCACCTTCGCCCTGGGCACCGACCTGGACAATGCGCAGGTGCAGGTGCAAAACCGGGTGACGCGCACTCAACCAAAACTGCCTGAGGAAGTGACACGCATCGGCATCACCGTGGACAAGGCCTCTCCCGACCTGACCATGGTGGTGCACTTGACCTCCCCGGATCAGCGTTACGACATGCTGTACCTGTCCAACTACGCCATCCTCAATATCAAGGATGAGCTGGCCCGCCTGGGCGGCGTCGGCGACGTGCAGCTGTTCGGCATGGGCGACTATTCCCTGCGCGTGTGGCTCGACCCGAACAAGACCGCCTCACGCAACCTGACCGCGACCGATGTGGTCACGGCGATTCGCGAGCAGAACCGTCAGGTGGCCGCCGGTGCCCTGGGCGCCCAGCCTGCGCCGAGTGACACCAGCTTCCAGCTGTCGGTTAACACCCAAGGCCGCCTGGTCACCGAGGAAGAGTTCGAGAACATTGTGATTCGCGCCGGTGCCAACGGTGAAATCACACGGCTCAAGGACATCGCCCGGGTCGAGTTGGGCTCCAGCCAATATGCGCTGCGCTCGCTGATCGATAACCAGCCGGCCGTGGCGATTCCGATTTTCCAGCGTCCCGGCTCCAACGCCATCGACATCTCCAACGATGTACGCGCAAAAATGGCCGAGCTGAAAAAGAGCTTCCCGGCGGGCATGGATTACCGCATCGCCTATGACCCGACCATCTTTGTGCGCGGCTCCATCGAAGCGGTGGTGCATACCCTGTTCGAAGCACTGATTCTGGTGGTGCTGGTGGTGATCCTGTTCCTGCAGACCTGGCGCGCTTCGATCATTCCCCTGGTGGCGGTCCCGGTCTCCTTGATCGGTACGTTTGCGGTGATGCACCTGTTCGGCTTCTCGCTCAACGCGCTGTCCTTGTTCGGCCTGGTACTGGCCATCGGCATCGTGGTGGACGACGCCATCGTGGTGGTGGAGAACGTCGAGCGTAATATCGAGCTGGGCCTGGAGCCGTTCCCGGCCACTGAAAAGGCCATGAGCGAAGTGACCGGCCCGATCATCGCCACGGCGCTGGTGCTGTGCGCGGTGTTCATCCCGGCCGCCTTCATCAGCGGCTTGACCGGACAGTTCTACAAACAGTTCGCCTTGACCATTGCAATCTCGACGGTGATCTCGGCGTTCAACTCGCTGACGCTGTCCCCTGCCCTGGCTGCCGTGCTGCTGCGTGCCCACGACGCGCCGAAGGACCGTTTCTCCAGGTTCCTCGACAAGGTCTTCGGCGGCTGGTTGTTCCGTCCGTTCAACCGCTTCTTCGAAAAGGCCAGCCATGGCTACGTGGGGACCGTACGCCGGGTGATTCGCGGCAGCGGCATTGCCCTGTTCGTGTACGCCGGCCTGATGGTGCTGACGTTCTTCGGGTTTGCCCATACCCCGACCGGTTTCGTACCGGCCCAGGACAAGCAATACCTGGTGGCCTTCGCCCAACTGCCCGACGCCGCGAGCCTGGATCGCACCGAAAGCGTGATGAAGCGCATGTCGGAGATCGCCCTGAAACAACCTGGCGTGGAAGCCGCGATTGCCTTCCCCGGCCTGTCGATCAACGGCTTCACCAACAGCCCGAACAGCGGCATCGTGTTCGTGACCTTGAAGCCTTTCGACGAACGTAAGGACGCGAGCATGTCTGCCGGTGCGATTGCCGGTGCACTGAACGGTCAATACGCCAATATCGAAGAAGCCTACATGGCGATCTTCCCGCCGCCACCGGTACAAGGCCTGGGCACCATCGGCGGGTTCCGCCTGCAGATCGAAGACCGTGGCAACCTCGGCTATGACGAGCTGTACAAAGAAGTGCAGAACGTCATCGCCAAGAGCCACAACGTGCCCGAGCTGTTCGGCCTGTTCACCAGCTACACGGTGAACGTGCCACAAGTCGACGCGGCCATCGACCGTGAAAAGGCCAAGACCCATGGCGTGGCGATCAGCGACATCTTCGACACCCTGCAGGTCTACCTGGGCTCGTTGTATGCCAACGACTTCAACCGCTTCGGACGGACCTATCAGGTCAACGTGCAGGCCGAGCAGCAGTTCCGCCAGGACGCCGACCAGATCGGCCAGTTGAAAGTGCGCAACAACAAAGGCGAGATGATCCCGCTGGCAACCTTCATCAAGGTCAGCGACACCTCAGGTCCCGATCGCGTGATGCACTACAACGGCTTTATCACCGCTGAAATCAACGGCAACGCCGCACCGGGCTATAGCTCCGGCCAGGCCCAGATAGCCATTGAAAAGCTGTTGAAAGATGAACTGCCCAACGGCATGACCTATGAGTGGACCGACCTGACCTATCAGCAAATCCTCTCGGGCAATACCGCGCTGTTCGTGTTCCCGCTCTGCGTGCTGCTGGCGTTCCTGGTACTGGCCGCCCAATACGAAAGCTGGAGCCTGCCGCTGGCGGTGATCCTGATCGTACCGATGACGCTGCTGTCGGCCATCACCGGAGTGATTCTCTCGGGCAGCGACAACAACATCTTTACCCAGATCGGCCTGATCGTACTGGTGGGCCTGGCCTGCAAGAACGCGATCCTGATCGTCGAGTTTGCCAAGGATAAACAGCAGGAAGGCCTCGACCCACTGGCTGCGGTACTGGAAGCCTGCCGCCTGCGTCTGCGGCCGATCCTGATGACCTCGTTCGCGTTCATCATGGGCGTGGTGCCGCTGGTGCTGTCCAGCGGTGCCGGTGCCGAGATGCGGCATGCCATGGGCGTGGCGGTGTTCTCCGGGATGATCGGGGTGACCTTCTTCGGTCTGTTGCTGACGCCAGTGTTCTACGTACTGATCCGGCGCTATGTGGAGCGCCAGGAAGCGCGCAAAGCGGCCAAGGCCCTGAAGCTGGAGACACAGCAATGAGTGTGAAAATATTCCTGCCGAGCCTGCTGGTACTGGCGCTCGCCGCCTGTGCCGTAGGCCCGGACTACAAGACCCAACAGCTGGAGGCGGCCAATATCACGGCCGCCGCCGACAGCAAAAGCTACGACCACGCCAAATACGAAGGTATCTGGTGGCAGCAGTTCGAAGACCCGACACTTAACCAGCTGGTGACCCAGTCATTGAGCGGCAACCGTGATTTACGCGTAGCGTTTGCCCGCCTGCGGGCGGCACGTGCGATTCGTGATGACGCGGCCAATGACGTCATGCCGGTGGTCACCTCCCGCGCCAGCAGTGAAGTGGGCAAAGGCCAGATTCCGGGCCAGACCACCAGGCGTGTCAACAGCGAGCGCTACGACCTGGGCCTGGACATGGCCTGGGAGGTCGACCTGTTCGGGCGCATCCGCCGTAACCTGGAAGCCAGCGACGCCGACCAACAAGTGGCCGAAGCCGACCTGTACCAACTGCAAGTCACCATGATTGCCGAACTGGTGGATGCCTACGGCCAACTGCGCGGTGCACAGCTGCGTGAGCGCATCGCCCTGGACAACCTGAAGAACCAGCAGGATTCGCGCAGCATCACCGTGAGCCTGCGCGATGCCGGTGTGGGTGATCAGCTTGACGTGGAACGTGCCGATGCGCGCCTGGCGGCGGTAGAAGCCAGCGTGCCGCAACTGCAGGCCGAGCAAGTGCGCGAGCGTAACCGCATCGCCACCCTCCTCGGCGAGCGCCCGGACAAACTGAGTGTGGACCTGAGCCCCAAAAACCTGCCGGCGATTGCCAAGGCATTACCGATTGGCGATCCGGGGCAACTGCTGCAACGCCGCCCGGACATCCTCAGCGCCGAACGCAAACTGGCCGCCGCCACCGCGCGGATCGGCGTGGCCAAGGCCGACCTGTTCCCACGGGTCAGCCTCAGTGGCTTCCTCGGCTTTACCGCCGGGCGCGGCTCGCAGATCGGTTCGGCCGCAGCGAATGCCTGGTCCCTGGGCCCAAGCATTACCTGGGCCGCGTTCGACCTGGGCAGCGTGCGCGCACGCTTGCGCGGTGCGAATGCCGAGGCCGATGGCGCCTTGGCAACCTATGAACAGCAAGTGCTGCTGGCACTGGAGGAATCCGAAAACGCCTTCAGCGACTACGGCAAGCGCCAGCAACGCCTGGTCTCGCTGATCCGCCAAAGCGAATCCAGCCGCGCCGCCGCCGACCTCGCAGCGATCCGCTACCGCGAAGGCACCGTCGACTTCCTGGTACTGCTCGACGCCCAGCGCGAACGCCTGGCCGCCGAAGACGCCCAGGCCCAGGCCGAAGTGGACCTGTATCGCGGGATAGTCGCGATCTACAAGGCGCTGGGGGGTGGCTGGCAGCCGGATACGGTGGTCGCTACCGCCAAGTGATGTAAAGAGCTCCTTTGGTTGGTCGCATCCAGCCAATTTTTAGCCCTGCGATCCATTCGGTCGCGGGGCTTTTTTTTGCCTATCAGCTCTGATCATTCAGGATCAAACTCCGGTAATGCCCCGGATTCGACCCGCTCCATTTACGAAACGCCTTATAGAACGAACTCGCATCGGCAAACCCCAACCGCTCGGCAATCTGGGCAAAGCTGATCTGCGGCTCTGCCAGCCATACAATCGCCAGTTCCTTGCGCACGCTGTCCTTGAGGCCCTGGTAGGTCTGCCCTTCTTCCGCCAGGCGTCGGCGCAGGGTGGACGCGGAAATACATAGCGTGCCGGCAAGGCCCTCCGTTTCCGGCCAGGTATCGGGAGGCATCTGCCGAAGGTCGTGCTTGATGCGCGTGGCGAGGCTTTCGGGATCGCGGTATTTGACCAGGATGTTAGCCGGCGCATGGGCGAGAAAACGTTGGAGCTCCTGCGGGCTGCGCTTGATCGGCAGGTCCAGGCACTCGGCGGAAAAGATCATGCGGGTACGGGGTCGATCAAAGCGCAGGTTGTCGGAAAACATCACCTGGTAATCGTCACAGAAGTCCGGCTGTGCGCAACGCAGCTCAATGGCCAGGATCGGGATGCGACGCCCCGCCAGCCAGCACGCAACGCCGTGGACGATCATCCAATAAGTGAAATACGTGAACGCACGCGTGGGCTCATCGGGTTCGAGCAGGACGATTTCCGCCAGGCTCTGTTGGCGAACCAACTGGGCCGGCATGTGCTCCAGCATCAACGACAGAAACCCCAGGCCGGTTTCAAGGCCCGCCGCCAGGCTCGGTTGCGCCATGGCGGCGCGACACAGAAACGCCAGGCTACCGGATTTGAGTGTGCGCGGGTCCATGCCAAAAAACTCGTCATCCCTGCGCCGCGCCAGCAAACGCCAAAGGCGCGCATAGGCCGTGGCCGGGACACGAGCATTGGGCTGCTCAAGCAACGCAGGATCAATCCCGACTTTGCTCAATGCCTCGACAGTGGCCGCACCAGGCGCACAGCTTTGCAGCAAGGCTTCGCGCACGAGGTGGATGGAGATGGTGTCTTTTTCCGACATGGGATGTTGAGTTATCCGACTTCAAACCAGGTGGCCTGCATCATAAGGGCGGTTGCGCTTCGCCACCACCGTTCAGCCCAGGTTCAGCAAAGGTCAATATTTCTTGTTTAGCAATGAGTATCATTATGTTACAACTTAGCTTCCTATCTAGTTACGCCGTGGTGCCCGATGCTCGTTCCTTTTTTAATCATGCTGCGCGAAGGCATTGAGGCGGCGTTGATCGTTGGCATCATCGCCAGTTACCTGCAACAGACCGGGCGCGGCCAGTGGATGCCCGCCGTGTGGATCGGTGTATTTCTCGCCGCTGCGCTGGCCTTGCTGGTGGGCGGTGGGCTGGAACTGGTCAGCGCCGAATTTCCGCAGAAACAGCAGGAATTGTTCGAGGGCATCGTCGGGCTGGTCGCGGTGGGCATCCTCAGTTCCATGGTGTTCTGGATGCGCAAGGTGGCGCGCTCCATCAAACATTCGCTGCATGAGTCCCTTGACCATGCCTTGGCCGGTTCCAGGCATCAAGTGTTTGCGCTGATCGCCATGGTGTTCTTCGCCGTGGCCCGCGAAGGCCTGGAAACGGTGTTCTTTCTGCTCGCCGTGTTCCAGCAGAGCGAAGGCCCCGGCGCGCCGACGGGCGCGCTGCTCGGCCTGATCCTCGCGATTGTCGTGGGCTTTCTGATCTATTCCGGCAGCATGCGCCTGAACCTCGGCGCGTTTTTCCGCTGGACCGGGCTGTTCATTCTCGTGGTGGCGGCCGGCATTCTCGCCAACTCGGTGCAGGCCCTGCATGAAGCGGGCGTGTGGAATCACCTGCAAACCGTGCTGTTCGATTTCAGCGCCGCGCTGCCGATGGACAGCCCGCTGGGCTCAGTGCTGGCCGGTATGTTCGGGTATCAGGAAGCACCGACGGTCAGCACGCTCGGTGCCTATCTGATTTACCTGGTGGTGGCCCTGGTGATGTTCTTCCTGCCCTCGCCTTCCGCCAAGTCAGTTACCCACCCTTCTTCCGTCTCCAGCCAGTAAGGACCGCCCCTTGTCCAACCCAACCCCTCAACCGGCTGCGCCATCCCGCGCGCTGCGCTGGGCCCTGGCCGGCTCGGTGGTCGTGATGATCGCCGCCGGTGGCCTGTTTTATTACGCCTCGCAGTTGGCCGCCGGCAAGCGCCAGGCCAACCACAATGAAATCGCGGTGACCATCCACGGCCATGCCTGCGAGCCCAACGCACTGACGGTGCCGGCCGGGCGTGCGAGCTTTCGCATCATCAACCGCTCCGATCGCGCGGTGGAATGGGAAATCCTCGACGGCGTGCTGGTCGTCGAAGAGCGGGAAAATATTGCCCCAGGCTTGAGCCAGGTGATCAACGCCAACCTGCTGCCCGGCGACTACGCCATCACCTGCGGCCTGCTGAGTAACCCACGCGGTACCTTGCATGTGACGCCCACCGCTGAGTCCGACGCCCAGGCCAGGGCCAAGCCGTCGATGGTGGCATTTATCGGGCCGCTGTCGGAGTTTCGCGTGTACCTGAGCAGCCAGGGCAGTGCGCTGGTCAAGGCTGTGACGGCGTTGCAGCAGGCAATCGATGCCGGCGACCTCACCCAGGCCCAGGCTTTGTACGTACCGGCCCGCGAAGCCTACCAACGCCTGGCGCCGGCCTCGCAACGCCTGGCCGAGCTGGACAACGCGATCAACGCCCGCGCCGACTACTTCGAAAAGCGCGAGCAGGACCCGGCCTTCAGCGGCTTCCACCGCCTGGAATACAGCCTGTTTCAGCAGCGCAGCCTCGATGGCCTGGCGCCCATTGCGCAGCGTTTGGTCAACGACGTCACCACGCTCAAGCAACAGCTGCTCGCACAATCCCTGCCGCCGGAGCAACTGGTGAGCATTGTGGTGCGCAACCTCAACAGCCTGGCAGATGTGCGCGCCGCCAGCGGTGAAGAGGAACGCTACAGCCATATCGACCTCAACGGTTTCGCCGCCAACCTGCAGGTGGCGCACAAAGTGGTCGACCTGATGCGCCCACTGTTGACCCAGTCGGCGGCGGATCTGCTGCCGACCATCGACAGCGCACTGGCGCAATTGGACGCCGAACTTGCCGGTTTCAAAGTCGGCAGCCGCTACAGCACGTACGACAGCGTCACGGCCGATCAGCGCAAGCAGATCGCCGACAAGGCCAAGGCACTGGCCGCCGCACTCGATGGAATCGACCCCGCCCTCGGCCTTTCCGGCCTGCAGTGAGACGAACGCAGACATGAGTGATTCACAACAATTCAACCTTCAGCGTCGCCGAGTCCTGTTGGGCATGGCCGCCACCGGCGCAGCCATCGCCGGCAGCACCTTGACCTGCCCGGCCATGGCTGCGGCCACCGAACAAGTCACCACCGCGCCGCGCAGCGACAAGACCCAGGACCACCACGCATTCTTTGGCCAGCATCAGAGCGGTATCGTCACCCCGCGCCCGGCCTGCGGCATGGTGGTGGCCTTCGATGTGCTGGCCAGCGACCGGGAAGACCTGGAACGTCTGTTCCGTACCTTGAACGAGCGCATCGCGTTCCTGATGAGCGGCGGCACCGTGCCGCAGGTCGACCCCAAACTGCCGCCCACCGACTCCGGCATCCTCGGCCCGGTGGTAACGCCGGATAACCTGACCATCACGGTTTCGGTCGGCGAGTCGTTGTTCGATGAGCGCTTCGGCCTCGGTGCAGCCAAACCCAAGCGCCTGATTCGCATGGTCGGCTTTCCCAACGATGCGCTGGAACCGGCACAGTGCCACGGCGACCTGAGCCTGCAGTTCAGCTCCAATACGCCAGACACCAATATCCACGCCCTGCGCGACATCGTGAAAAACCTGCCGGACCTGTTGCTGGTGCGCTGGAAACAGGAAGGCAGCGTACCGCCCCAGGCGCCGGCCAAAGCCGGTGAACCTGCGCAAAGTGCGCGCAATTTCCTGGGTTTTCGTGATGGTTCGGCCAACCCCGACTCCAACGACGCCAAGGCCATGGACCGCATCGTCTGGGTCCAGCCCGGCAGTGACGAACCCGCCTGGGCCGCCCATGGCAGCTACCAGGCGGTGCGCATCATCCGCAACTTCGTCGAGCGCTGGGACCGTACCCCGCTGCAGGAACAGGAAAGCATCATTGGCCGGGTCAAACCCACCGGCGCGCCGATGGGGGGCGACAAGGAATCCCAGGTGCCCGATTACAGCAAGGACCCGGAAGGCAAGGTGACCAAGCTCGATGCCCACATCCGCCTGGCCAATCCGCGCACCCCAGAGACCCAGGCCAACCTGATCCTGCGCCGGCCGTTCAACTATTCCAACGGCGTGAATAAAAACGGTCAGCTGGACATGGGGCTGCTGTTCATCTGCTACCAGGCTGACCTGGAGAAAGGCTTTATCAGCGTGCAAACCCGGCTCAACGGTGAGCCCCTGGAGGAATACCTCAAGCCGGTCGGCGGCGGCTATTTCTTTACCCTGCCGGGCGTCACGGGCGCTGAGGATTTCATCGGGCGCACGCTGCTCGCGGCAACGCCCCTTCAAACTACTGCCAAAACCTGAAACAAACTCAGAGCGGATACCGTCCCATGAAAAAGTCGACCCTCGCGTTGTCGTTGCTGATCACCCTTTCGCCACTGGCCGCCTTCGCCGCCACGGCGCCACTGGACCTGGTAGGGCCGGTGTCCGACTACAAGATCTACGTCACCGAAGAGATCGGTGAACTGGTCACCCAGACCCAGGCCTTCACCGCCGCCGTGAAACAAGGCGACCTAGCCACCGCCAGGAAACTCTATGCGCCGACCCGTGTGCACTACGAGTCCATCGAGCCGATCGCCGAGCTGTTCAGCGACCTCGACGCCTCCATCGACTCACGTGTCGATGACCACGAAAAAGGCGTGAAGGCCGACGACTTCACCGGCTTTCACCGCATCGAATACAGCCTGTTTTCCGAGAACACCACCCAGGGCCTCGACGCGCTCACCGACAAGCTCAACAGCGACGTGCTGGACCTGAAAACCCGCGTGGACGGCCTGACCTTCCCACCGGAAAAAGTCGTCGGCGGTGCGGCAGCGCTGCTTGAAGAAGTGGCCGCCACCAAGATTTCCGGCGAAGAAGACCGCTACAGCCACACCGACCTGTATGACTTCCAGGGCAATATCGACGGTGCGAAGAAGATCGTCGACCTGTTCCGTGGCCAGATCGCCAAGCAAGACAAGGCATTCCTGGCCAAGGTCGACAAGAACTTTGCCACCGTGGACAAAATCCTCGCCAAGTACAAGACCCCGGACGGCGGGTTCGAGACCTACGACAAGGTGAAAGACAACGACCGCAAAGCCCTGGTGGGCCCGGTTAACACCCTGGCCGAAGACCTGTCGATGCTGCGCGGCAAGTTGGGCCTGAACTGATTGGGCCTGAGCCAAGCCGACCGCGCAAAAAAACACCCAGGCCCCGTCGGGAGCCTGGGTGTTTTTTTATGGGCCGGGTGAGTTACAGAATCCGGTACAGCAACCGCTCGATACGCACCCTGCTCACCCGCCGCAGGAACTTGCCCACCGCCGCCGGGTAATCCACCAGCGTCTGCAATTGCTGGTAACCGGCAATGCGCGTGGCGTGCTGGAAAATATGCGCCAGCTCCTGCGCTCGCGGCGCCAGCCATTCGCCCTTGGGGTCGTCGATCAGCAAGGCGTTTTCCAGGTCGAGTCGGAAAGCCCTGGGGTTGAGGTTGTTGCCGGTCAGCAAGGTGTAGCGCTCGTCGACCCACATGCCCTTGAGGTGGTAGCTGTGGTCACCGTCGCGCCACAGGTGCAGGTTCAACTGGCCGCTGTCGATCATCGGCTGGTGGCGCTTGGCAAAGCGACGCAGGCTGATCTCATACAGATAAGGCAGCGCTGCGATCACCTTGAAAGGTTCGCTGGGCGGAATGTAGAAGTCGTTGGCGGTCTTGTCGCCGACGATGATGTCGATCTTCACGCCGCGCGCCAGGGCCCGGTTGATCTCCCGAGTCACCGGCAGCGGCAGGTTGAAATACGGCGTGCAGATCGTCAGTTGCTGCTGGGCGCTGGCGATCAGTTCCAGGATCACCCGGCTGAGCGGGTTGTTCTTGCCGACACCGAGCAGCGGGCTGACCTGCAAGTGCCCGTTGGGCAACTGCCCGGCACTGGTGTCATACGTCGCATGCTTGAGCCGGCTGCGCAGGTCACCGATATCGTTGCGCAGGCTGCGGGTGGTGGGCGGGTTGGGCAGGTCGAGGCGGTGCACCGCCTTGGACGCCACCAGGCCATGCTCCACCAGATGTTGCATGGAATCGGCCAGCGGCTGGCTGTGGATCAGGTGATAGCGGTCGAAGCGGTACTTGTCGAACTTGTGCAGGTACACGTTGTTCAAGCTGGCGCCGCTGTACAACACCGTGTCATCGATCACAAAGCCCTTGAGGTGCAATACGCCGAACAATTCGCGGGTTTGCACCGGCACGCCGTACACCGGCACTTCACTGGCATGGCTCTGGGTCATGGCCTGGTACCAGGCGCTGTTGCCCGGCTGCTTGCCGGCGCCAATCAGCCCACGCTGGGCGCGCAACCAGTCGACCATCACCACGATGTCCAGCTCCGGCCGTGCCGCCTTCGCGGCGTGCAGTGCGTCGTAGATCTCCTGCCCCGCTTCATCCTGCTGCAAGTACAACGCAACGATGTAAATGCGCCGGGTGGCCTGCGCAATGTTCTCCAGCAGGCAACGCCGATAGGCATCGGCGCCGGACAGCACCTCGATGGCATCGATGGACACCGGGAAACCGCGCAGTTTAGGCAACAGGGAGCGTTTGAAGAACGACGGCATAAGGCTCGCAGAGGTCGAATCCGAAGAGGCCCAAAGCTTACACCATGAGGATGCTCAGGTCTCGTCAGCGCGAACCGAAAAAGCCCCTTGACCAAGAAGAACGATCGTTCTACTGTTCCAGCCATGAACGATATGACCTCTAACGAAACACGCGATATCATTCTCGACGTTACCGAGAAGCTGATTTATCGCCATGGCATCGCGGCCACCGGTGTGGACTTGCTGGTGAAAACTGCCGGTGTCTCGAGAAAAAGCATCTATCGCTATTTCGCCAACAAGGATGAGCTGGTGATTGCCGCCCTGCAGCGCCGCGACGAACGCTGGATGCACTGGCTGCGCACGCAAGTGGAGCGCAGCGACGACAGTGGCGAGCGCCTGCTGGCGCTGTTCAGCGCGCTGAAAAGCTGGTTCGGCTCGGCGGATTTCCGCGGCTGCGCCTTTATCAATACCAGTGGCGAGACCGGCAATGCGCAAGACCCGGTACGCCTGCTGGCCAAGGCCCACAAACAAAAACTGTTCGAGTACGCACTCGAGCTGTGTCACGCACATGGCACCCCCGACCCGGAGCGGCAGGCCGCGCAACTGCTGATCCTGATCGATGGCGCCATTACCGTTGCCCTGGTGATGGGCGATTCAACGGCCGCCGATAATGCGCAGGATATGGCGCGAACGTTATTGGCACTTTGAACCGCACGCTTTTGGCAACTTTCGATCCGCTCTACTGTTTTCAGGAGTTGCTCTATGTCCACTGACGCAGAAGTACGCCCGCCATTGCCGCCCTTTACCCGCGAATCGGCCATCGAAAAAGTGCGCCTGGCCGAAGACGGCTGGAATTGCCGCGACCCGCACCGGGTTTCACTGGCGTATACGCTGGACACCCGATGGCGCAACCGCGCCGAATTCGCCCACAACCGCGAAGAAGCCAAGGCTTTTCTCACGCGCAAATGGGCCAGGGAACTGGACTATCGACTGATCAAGGAGTTATGGGCGTTTACCGACAATCGCATTGCCGTGCGCTATGCCTACGAATGGCACGATGACTCCGGCCACTGGTTTCGCTCGTACGGTAACGAGAATTGGGAGTTCGATGAGAACGGCCTGATGGCCAACCGTTTTGCATGCATCAACGATCTGCCGATCAAGGAAAGCGAGCGCAAGTTCCACTGGCCGTTGGGGCGGCGTCCGGATGATCATCCGGGTTTGTCCGAGCTGGGCCTGTAACCTGTGGGAGGGGGCTTGCCCCCGATGAGGACCGGTCAGTGAGTCCATCAGTGACTGATACACCGCCATCGGGGGCAAGCCCCCTCCCACATTTGGATCTCGGAACGTCAGCTATATCTGCCTAGTCCTGATTGCCTAGTCCTGATCCAGCCCGACGCGATACAGCACGCCATCATCTTCATCCGTCAGCACATACAGATACCCATCCGGCCCCTGCCGCACATCGCGAATGCGCGCTTTCAAATCACCCAGCAAACGCTCCTCATGGACAACCTTGTCACCGTCGAACTGCAACCGGATCAGCTCCTGGCTGGCCAATGCGCCGATAAACAGGTTGTGCTGCCAGGCCTTGAAGCGGTCGGCGTCGTAGAACGCCATGCCACTGATCCCCGGCGATTTCTCCCACACATGGTGCGGCGCCACGGTGCCTTCGACGGTCTTGCCCTTGGCCTCGGGAATCGGCGTCAGGGAGTAGTTGATGCCATGCGTGGCCAACGGCCAACCGTAGTTCTTGCCGCGCTCGATGATGTTGATTTCATCCCCGCCACGTGGCCCGTGTTCGTTTTCCCAGATCGTCCCGCTCCACGGATTCAGCGCCAGGCCCTGCGGGTTGCGCTGGCCGTAGGACCAGATTTCGGGGCGTACCCCGGGCTGGCCGACAAACGGGTTGTCGTCGGGCACGCGACCGTCCGGGTAGATGCGCACGACCTTACCTTGCAGCTTGTCCAGGTCCTGTGCGGTGGGCCGGTCGTTGTTTTCGCCCAGGGTCACGAACAGGTAGCCGTCACGGTCAAACGCCAGGCGCGAGCCAAAGTGATTGCCGGTGGACAGCTTGGGCTCCTGGCGCAGGATCACCGTAAAGTCCTTCAAGCCACTCAAGTCATCGGCCAGGCGCCCTCGCCCTACGGCGGTCCCGGCCTGGCCATCCTTACCGCCCCCTTCGGCGTAGGACAGGTAGACCAGACGGTCTTGCTTGAAGTCGGGCGACAGCACCACGTCAAGCAAACCGCCCTGCCCCTTGGCCCACACCTGCGGCACGCCCGTCAACGGCGCGGAAAGCTTGCCGTCCTGGCTGACAAAACGCAGCTGGCCGGGAAGCTCGGTCACCAGGAAGCCTTGCCTGTCCGGCAGGAAAGCGACCGCCCAGGGATGATGCAGGCCCTTGGCGACCGGCGTCGCTGTGATGCTGCCTTGCTCACTGGGAAACTGTCGGACCTCGGCGGCATGGACTGCGGCCAATGGCAGCAGCGTAGTTGCGCACAGGGCGGCTAGCAGGGTTTTGCGTAGAAACATAAGACGGATCCTTACCGGCGATTGCCGTTGGCATCATAGGTGGGCGCTTGGGTCTCGGTGGTCGGGCGACTGGGCGCGGTGTCGCGCTTGGGATAGCTATTGCCGATCCCGCCGTTTTGCACCGTAGGCCGAGGGTTGCTCGGGGCGGTCTGGATACCGCGAACGGCCGGCGCATTGGGCTGGGTGCCCTGCATGCTGTTGGGGTTGGCCCGATGAATGGGGCTGTTGTTGGAATCGTATTGGCCCGGCAAGTTTTGCGCCAGCGCTACGGGGGCCAGGATGAGCCCCAATGCCAGCACTGCCAGATAACGCATACAACTGTTCATGACCCTGCCTCTCTCTGTCGAGTAGTGCTATGTCGAGTAGTGCTCGTGCTTTCGATAACACGCTACCCCAGGGGTTCGGCTGGGGACATCAAATTGTTTCTCATCACGTGTAACAGGATCTGTCCGAGCATCCAGCCGCCGAAACTTTTGCCCGGGCCCATGAGTCACCAGAACACAGGCTTATTCTTTGAAGGAGAGGTATCTATGCCCCGGGCAATCTGGAAAGGCGCCATCAGCTTCGGTCTGGTTCACATCCCGGTCTCGCTGGTGTCGGCGACAGCCTCCCAAGGCGTTGATTTCGACTGGCTGGATAAACGCAGCATGGACCCGGTGGGCTACAAGCGCATCAACAAGGCGACCGGGAAAGAGATCAACAAAGAGAATATCGTCAAGGGCGTGGCGTATGAGAAGGGCCGCTACGTGGTGCTCAGCGAAGAAGAAATCCGCTCGGCCCACCCGAAGTCGACCCAGACCATCGAAATCATCGCCTTTGTCGCCAGCGACCAGATTCCCCTGCAGAACATCGACACGCCCTACTTCCTGGCGCCAGATAAACGCGGCGGCAAGGTGTACGCGCTGCTGCGCGAAACCCTGAAAAAAACCGGCAAGGTTGCCCTGGCCAACGTGGTGTTGCACACCAAGCAACACCTGGCCGCACTGATGCCGCTGGAGTCGGCCCTGGTGCTGGTGATGCTGCGCTGGCCCGCCGAAGTGCGCAGCCTGGATGAACTGGAATTGGGCAGCGACGTGACCAAGCCGACCCTGGCCAAGGGTGAGCTGGACATGGCCAAGCGTCTGGTGCAAGACATGAGCGCAGACTGGCAACCCGAGGAATACCGCGACAGCTTCCAGGAAAAGATCATGGCGCTGGTGGAGAAGAAGGCTAAGGCCGGCAAGATCGAGGACGTCGAATCGAGCGAAGGCAGCGAAGAGCGCAAATCAGCCGATGTGATCGACTTGACCGAATTGCTCAAGCGCAGCCTGGCGGGTAAACCTGCGGCGAAAAAACCAGCGGCAAAAAAATCCAATAAAAAGGCCTCTTGAGCCTGCCATAGGCTGGAGAACGACATGGCAAAGCCCCTGAGCGAGTACAACCGCAAACGCGACTTCGAGATCACCGCCGAGCCGGCCGGCAAGTCAGCGGCCGGCAAGCGCAACGCTTCGGCCCTGAGTTTTGTGATTCAGAAGCATGCTGCGCGCAACCTGCACTACGACTTTCGCCTGGAGCTGGACGGCGTGCTGTTGAGCTGGGCCGTGCCCAAGGGCCCGAGCCTGGACCCGAGCCAGAAACGCCTGGCGGTGCACGTCGAGGACCATCCCCTGAGTTATGGCGGCTTCGAAGGTAGTATTCCTGCCGGGCAATATGGCGCCGGGGATGTCATCGTGTGGGACCGCGGCATCTGGCAACCCCATGACGATCCGCACAAGGCCTACGCCGCCGGCAAACTGAAATTCAGCCTCGTCGGCGAAAAACTCGCAGGGGACTGGACGTTGGTGCGCACGCGGCTCAAAGGCAGCGGTGACAAGGAGCAATGGCTGCTGATCAAGGAAAAGGATCAACAGGCGCGCGCCTCGGCGCAATACGATGTCGTCGAGGCCGAACCCGCCAGCGTGCTCAGCAACGCGGTGGTGGGTAAGGCCAAGGGCAAGGCCAAAACTGCAGCGGCAGCCAAGACAGCCCCCAAGGCGAGCACGCGCAAGCGAGCAACCGCCGTCCCCGAAGCATTCTCCCCACAGCTGGCAACCCTGGTCGACCGGGCACCCGAAGGTGACTGGCATTACGAGATCAAATTCGACGGTTACCGCATCCTCGCGCGCATTCGCGACGGTGAAGTCCGCCTGTTCACCCGCAACGGCCACGACTGGACCGAGCGCCTGCCGCGCCAGGCCAAAGCCTTGCAAGCGCTCAAGCTCAAGGACAGCTGGCTGGATGGCGAAGTGGTCAGCCTCAACAGCGACGGCTTGCCGGATTTCCAGGCCTTGCAGAATGCCTTCGATATCGGCCGCAGCCTCGACATCGTTTACTACCTGTTCGATGCGCCGTTTCTTGACGGTCGCGATCAGCGCCAAGAGCCGGTAGAAAGCCGTCGCGCGGCACTTAAATCCGCTCTGTCTGCCAGCAAGAGCAAGCTGCTGCGCTTCTCTGAAGCCTTTGCCGCCGACCACCGCGACATTTTCGAAAGCGCCTGCGACCTGGCCCTGGAGGGTGTCATCGGCAAGCGTGCCGGCAGCCCTTATGTGTCCAGCCGCAGTGCCGACTGGATCAAGCTCAAATGCCGTTTGCGCCAGGAATTCGTGATTGTCGGCTATACCCGCCCCCAAGGCTCGCGCACCGGGTTTGGCGCGCTGCTCCTGGCGGTCAACGACGACGCCGGGCTGGTGTATGCGGGGCGTGTGGGCACCGGTTTCGACCAGGCGTCGCTCAAAGCCATCTATGCCAGGCTCACCGCGCTTGAGCGCACGGACTCGCCGCTGCAAAAGCCGTTGACCAGTGCCCAGGCGCGCGGCGTGCACTGGGTCGAGCCCAGTCTGGTCGGTGAGGTGCAGTTTGCCGAGTGGACCCGAGAAGGCGTGGTGCGCCAGGCTGCATTTGTGGGCATGCGCACCGACAAGCCGGCTGCGCAGATCATTCATGAACAGCCGCGTACGGCCAAATCGGTGAAGGCGCCAAAGACGAAAAAACCCGGGAAGGCGGTGAAAACCGTGAAAGCCATGAAAATCACCCACCCTGATCGTGTCATCGACACGCAGAGCGGCACGCAAAAGCAGGAATTGGCGCAGTTCTACGCCGATATCAGTGCATCCATCCTGCCCTTTCTGCGCAACCGGCCTGTCTCGCTGCTCAGGGCGCCAGAGGGCATCGAAGGCGAACAGTTCTTCCAGAAGCATTCCGAACGCATGACCATCCCGCACATCAAGCAGTTGGACCCGGCACTTGACCCCGGCCACGCCCGCCTGATGGAAATAGACAGCGCCGATGCCCTGCTCGGCGCGGTGCAAATGGGCACGGTTGAACTGCACACCTGGGGCGCGACCACGGACAAGATCGAAACCCCCGACCTGTTCGTCCTTGACCTGGATCCGGACCCCGCCCTGCCCTGGAAGTCCATGCTGGAAGCTGCGCAGTTGACGCTGTCGGTACTGGATGAAATAGGTTTGCAGGCCTTCGTCAAAACCAGCGGTGGCAAAGGCTTTCACCTGATCGTACCGCTGGCGCGACGGGATAACTGGGACACCGTCAAAGCCTTCGCCAAAGCCATCGCCCAATTCATGACCCAACAACTGCCGGAGCGCTTTACCGCCACCAGCGGCCCGAAGAACCGCGTAGGCAAAATCTTCATCGATTATCTGCGCAACGCCCGCGGCGCCAGCACCGTAGCGGCTTACTCCGTGCGGGCACGGCCGGGCCTGCCGGTGTCGGTGCCCATCAGTCGGGATGAACTCAGTGGCGTGCGCGGCGCCCAGCAATGGACGGTGGCCAATCTGCACGAACGGTTGCGGGAGTTGAAGGCCGACCCTTGGGCCGGCTATGCCAATCGTCAGAAGATCAGCAAGCAGATGTGGGACAAGCTAGGCGCGAAGCCACCGAAGTGATTCGCGCCCGCGCAGCTCAGATAAGGATGAAGATCAATGCCAACCCGGCGAAGATTGCCCATTTTTCCAGGTAATAGCGCGTGCGATTGCGCTTTTTGAGTTCCTTGCCACGCAACCTGATTTTATACAATCGGGTAAAGGCGCGGTTGAGGGCGCCGGTCTTGTCGCCCTCGTCATTGGGCGACCCCGCAGCGGCCATCACATTGCGGCTGAACCAACGGTTGAATGCGGCTGCCCAGCGGTATTTCATCGGTCGTTCGATGTCGCAGAACAGAATGATGCGGTTATGCGATGTGGTGTTCTGCG
Organism: Pseudomonas sp. CFBP13528; assembly: GCF_005233615.1. Classification (NCBI taxonomy): domain Bacteria; kingdom Pseudomonadati; phylum Pseudomonadota; class Gammaproteobacteria; order Pseudomonadales; family Pseudomonadaceae; genus Pseudomonas; species Pseudomonas sp. CFBP13528. The sequence goes on along the minus strand of NZ_QGAJ01000026.1, from coordinate 27,318 downwards.
CATAATGAATGTAGGTCTCGTCAAACATCACCGGCTCGCCGTCGCGCCAGTAATAGCTTTCGCCGTCCACATTGATATAGCAGCCCGGATCGTTCGGCGTGTCCAGCCCCAGGTGATAACGATAGGAACCGGCGTAAGGGTCACGGTGACGCACGAGCCTGGAGCCCGGCGGCAGCTCGGCGAACATCGCGGCCTTGATCGAGCCGATGCTTTGCACCAGTTCGGTGGTACGCGGGCACAGCTTCATCGCTGAAGGGTGACTGTCGCCATACCATTTCAGATAAAAGCGCTTCCAGCCGGACTTGAAGAACGAGTTGAACCCCACATCGTTGTACTGCTGCGAACGTTTGATTTCTCCGGCCCGCATCAGGTTCTGGCCTTCCTGGCGGATCTCTTCCCAGTGCTCCTGCAACGGGCTCAGGTCCGGAAAGTCGCTGGGCGACAGAAAGGGGCGGCTGGGTTGCCTGGAAAACAGGTACAGGAAGCAGTTGATCGGCGCCAGGAACGTCGAATGGTCGCTAAGTTGGCGGCCCAGCTTGTGTCGCACCCGGCCACGCAGATGTACATACGCGATGGAGGCAACGTAGAGAGCAACAATGATGAGTTTCAAGGGATTCGTCACACGTCTGGGAGAAAACAGGCTGCTCCTGCGTGCCCACAACGGCCGAGGATGGATAGCAGCACCTGAAATCACAATTCACATACAGGTGACACGACCGGCTGGAGGACCATGCGATGTGTGACCATTGGCGGTTATTTAGCCATACTTTGTAACCAAAGGTTAACTAAGAATTGTGAAAAGCTGTCTACTGAGTGTGCTGGGGGGATGAGCAGGCGGGCCTCAAGACCCGCCCACTGGAGGGCAGTGCCATGGCTTACAGTTGATCGTCCTTACGCTCACGGCGGGAAAAACTGCTGTCTTCCAATGCCGAGAAAGGCACGACGTCGCGTCGAGTCAGCACCAGGTGGCGGACCAGCGCGACCATCAGGCCCAGCAGCAGACCGCCCACCAGGCTCAATGCAATGACCAGGGCTTTTTTCGGTTTGATCGGTGACAGTGGCTCTTGGGCGCGGCGGTCGATCGTCACCAGCTTCAGGTTGCTCATGTCGATGTTCAAACCACGCAGCCTGGCGACTTCGGCGCGCAGTGGCTCTACGTCCTGCAGGAAAATGTCTTCATTGCCACGTTTGCGCAGCACTTCAACTTCCCGGTTGGCGTCCAATAACCGCAGTTCCTTGCCGATTTCAGCAATACGCGGGTTGGTGAAGTCATCGCTGGTGCGCTTTTGCAGCGCGACGCGCTCAGCCTCCAGCGCCTCGGTACCCATGAAGTACAGCGGAATCTTCTGATTGTTGACCTCAGTGCGCATCACCTGGCTTGAGCCGGTTCGCGTGGAGTCGGCCATCGAGGATGGCGTGGTCGGTGTCCTGATCCCCATGGACTGGGCGATGCCGATTGCTTCAGCCAATTCGGCCAGGCGGTTGGTCCGCTCCATTTTCATCTGCAAGCGCAGGGCGCTCAGCTCATCCTCCAATTGGGCGCGCTTGAGCCGGTCGGCTTCGAGCAGCTTGGCGATCTTCGATTCCTTGTCGGTGTCGTAGTTGGCACGGGCCGCGCCGATCTTGCCCTTGAGCTCATTGAGGCGGTTGTTCACGATCACTTTGAGGTCGGCCCCCACCTGCTGACGCTCTGCGGCAATGGCGTAGTCGACAAACCCATTGAGAATCTTCACCCCGTCGACATCGGTCGGGTACTGCAATTCCAGGCGGATATAGTTACTCAGCGAGTCGGATTTTTTCGGGTCCGGCAGGATCAGATTGACCGAATTGCGATTGAAGTCTTCAAAACTCTGCTCCAGGGTCTGCCCTGGCTTCTTGAACGCCTTGAACAATTCTTCATGGTCCTTGAAGAAGCCCAGACGCGCCTCGTACGAGTCCAACTGCGCGCCCACTTTGAGCAACGCATCAGCGGGCGGCAACTTATACACTTCCGAGCGGTTCAGCGCGTCCAACTCATTGATTGCCGCAGGTCGCAGCACACTGCTGACCTCATACGTCTTGGGCGCGAGAAAGGCATATCCCGCACCCAGAATCCCCGCCAGAACCGTACACCCCACGATCAGCTTCTTTTGCCGCCATATGGCATTAAACAATTCAAACAGATCCATTTCATCAGACGCTACAGCAGGCGTAAGCGAGGAACTTCGATTCAAAATAAGAACACCTTAAATTAATACTAAAAGGCCATCACTTAGCGGAAGCCCTAGCGGCTTCAAGTCAGGGACAACGCCCTGAACACGGCCGACCAATGGCAGTCTGACCACTTAGGCTGACGAAAAATCCCACTGCTTTAAGGATTATTTCTGCTTCATGTCGACGTGTAGTCACAAACATATTTCGATGTGGGACTAATCACGCTACAAGCGTAGTCAATACAACATGAAAAAGCTGTCAAATGGCTGTCCCATAAAGAAAAAAATCCCGTTATCTGCAGTGCTGTTACATTGCCAGTACCACTGTCCGCCTCCCCACATCAGCACAAGGAAATTGCATGCCATCCCCTTCAGCCACGGACTATCGCGCCCTGCAAGGTGCCTGGGAGCAAATCGCCCTGGAAGACAATGGCGTGCTCAACCCTCCCGACGCGCACAGCGCGCCAGGCGCCATTACCACTATCAGCGCGGATAGGTTCGAAGTCGTCACCGTCGAGGGGGAAATCTTGCTGTCAGGCTGTTTTGTACTGGACGCCGACACCACGCCCAAGAGCATTACCTGGGTGGACGCCATCGGCGCGGACGCCGGCAAGTCGCTACCGGCCAGCTACCGCCTCGAGGGCGATCATTTTGTGTTCATCGCCGCCGATGAAGGCATGCCCCGGCCCACTGTATTCAGCACAGGCCCGGGGCAGACCATGCGCACCTTCGTGCGTCGGGCATGAACGGCCTGCTTATCCGGTTTGATCACAGCATTTTCACAAGGCCTTCACTTTCCGACCTCTAAGGTGAAGCCTACCTACTCCAGTGAATCCCTTGGCCCGCCTCTGCTTGCGGGCTTTTTTTTGCGCCTGCAATTGCCAGGCAACAGCGAACTAATGACCCGGCGTGCAGGTCACTACCCCAACGCGTGTCCAGCCCCGGACTGCGCTCTGGAAGATAGCACCGTGGCCCATCACTCAGACCTGCGCACTGCCTTGTCCCTGGACAGCCTGAATTTCTTTCTCGCGGATGTGCGCGACGGCCTGGGTCCGTACCTGGCGATTTATTTGCTGGCGGTACACCAATGGGACCCGGCCAGTATCGGCGTGGTCATGACCCTTGCCGGGGTCGCCGCGTTGCTCACCCAGGGCCCGGCGGGTGCGTTGATCGACCGTACCCGCAGCAAACGCGCGGTGATTGCGATTGCCGCGCTGCTGGTCACGCTCAGCTGCCTGATGCTGCCTTTCGTCAGTTCATTCGGCTGGGTGGCGCTGACCCAGGCCGCCAGCGCCATCGCCGCCTCGGTGTTCGCCCCGGCGATTTCCGCGATTTCCCTGGGCATCACCGGGCCGCGTGCGTTTACCCGGCGTACCGGGCGCAACGAAACCTTCAATCACGCCGGCAACGCCGCAGCGGCATTGCTGGCCGGCGGCCTGGCGTATCTGTTCGGGCCGGTAGTGGTGTTCTACCTCATGGCGTTTATGGCCGTCGCCAGTGTCATCGCCGTCAGTTGCGTCCCGGCCAAGGCCATCGACCACGAGGTGGCCCGTGGCTTCGACCCGGCTCATCACACTGACCATGAGCAGCCCTCGGGGCTGAGCGTGCTGCTCGCCAACCGCCCGTTGCTGCTGTTCGCCATTTGCTGCGCGCTGTTTCACTTGGCCAATGCTGCGATGTTGCCGTTGGTCAGTCAGAAGCTGTCGCAGATCAACCTGCAGATGGCCACGCCGTTGACCTCGGCCTGCATCGTCGCTGCGCAGTTGGTGATGGTGCCAACGGCGATGCTGGTGGGGATCAAGGCCGACGTGTGGGGACGCAAGCCGCTGCTACTGGCCGGGTTCATGATTCTGCCGTTGCGCGGCGTGCTCTACACCTTCTCCAACGACCCCTATTGGCTGGTTGCCGTGCAGATGCTCGATGGCATCGGCGCAGGCATTTTCGGCGCGTTGTTCCCGGTGATCGTCAAGGACCTGACCCAAGGCACCGGCCGCTTCAACGTCAGCCTTGGCGCACTGTCGACTGTATTCGGCCTGGGCGCGGCACTGAGCAGCAGCCTGGCCGGCTTCGTGGTGCAAATGGCCGGCTACAACGCCGCCTTCCTGACCCTGGCCGGGGTGGCCGCCGCCGCATTGCTGCTACTGTGGCTGGCCATGCCGGAGACATTGGCCAAACCAACCTTCGCTGGCCATACAACTGTTGCCTGACATATGCGAAAAGGCGCGCCAAATTCCAACACACATCCCGAATTTTCCGCTCAGCGACCGGGTTTCGCGCCTTGATGTCGCTGTTGACGCATGCCTGAAGGCACCTGCCGTCACGCTCGCAACCCATTGATAGGTAAAGTAATTGATCTCCACGGCTAACATGACCATGCGGTATGAAACGCATTCTGGTGATTACTGGTGATCAGTGTTTACTGGTCCATGTCGTCATGAGTAATCAACCATAACGCTCCGAAATGCGCCCGTTGGTCCCAAGACTGGTCCCAACGGGTAAATTCAAGCTCATGCCGAAACTGCATAACCCTGCTCCGGCGTCCTGCCGACCGATCTCCCAACTCCATAATTTGCCTGCTACGCTGTTCACTCCACGGAGGAACAACGATGCTGAATTCTGACCTGCTCCCTCCCCTGCTTTTCAAACTCTACGAGAATCAACTCGCCCTAGAAGCGGCCATTTGAAACTATCGAATTGGGTCGACCGGCAAGGTTCTGCCTAGGTGGCAGAAAACGTGCGCGGGGCGCTCTTCACCATCGGCCATGATGCAAACTTCATAAAAATGACTCTGGCAGTATTCAAGGATTCCGATTGATTGCCTTAAATCAGTAGTACGACCAAGGCTTCGTGTTTTTATCTGATAAATACCACCCACGGCGTTCTGCCGATCGAAATATGCCTCTTATTAGCAAGCCACCGTCCAGAGCTGGTCCAGTTTGGTGGTATAGCTCTGCCTCATCATCTCCCGACGCATCATCCAGTCGGGATTGGTCGGCACGCTGGCAGACCGGAGCGTACCTCTGCCCAGCGCTCGTTGATCTGATCAAGCACAGTCATAGACGTCAACCAGCCGCTGGTGGTCAGACACCGGCCCAGCACAGAAGAACTTCAGGCCCTTCTGCTCGATGCACTTCTCATACGCATCGTCTGTGATGACGTCACCACGTGTTACCTGGGAGTCATAGGCGATCACACCGTCTTTGTAGGCAATGGTCGTCATCGAAGTGCCACTCCAACTTGAACTGGTTAATAGTTGCAGGTATTGATAGATGTCAAATCACAAGGACGTTCACATGAGTGAAACGCAACAAGCTGGCCCTCTGCGCCCCAAACTAACAATTTCAGTACGCACCAGGTGGCCCACAGCGCGATAAGGCCGCAGGCGATGGAGTTGATCAGTTCAAGATTCATGGGTTGCCTCCCCCGAACCGCTGGCGGATGAGCGCCCAGAGGTCAGCGGCTTTGATGGCTCGGTTGATTGCTGCCAGGAGAGAACCGCCGAACGTGCCCAGGAGGAAACCAATCCCCGCGACGATCTTGGGCTCAGTGACATTCAGGTAGGCGCTGACCATGCTCGTCAGGTACAGCGAGCAGGCCACCCCCGTGATCAAGAACATCATCCAGGCGCACCAGTCGGACAAGTCATCCTTGTGCCACCCACTGGCAACAACAGCCCCAATCAGGCCCGCAATCAACAATTCGAACCTGTCGATCTTGTCGAGCAGGCGCTGTAGATACTCCATGCGCTCGACTCCGTGGGGCATGTTTGAAACAGGTCAGCCCCAGCGGCACTCACTGCTCAGTGCGACGGGTGTGGCGGGCTGAAAACGAAAGGCCCCGATCAATGTCGAGGCTGGAAATAGGTGCAAAGCCCTTTGTACTCGTAGCACTAACATGCCTCGTACCGATGGACGGGCTGCTGCGGCTCAGTTTGCTGCCGATACCTTAGGATCAGGGAGAGGTCTAAATATGATTTTGCGCAAACTCAATATCGCACCACGTTCCACACTTAGCTTCGGCTTTTTTTGCTTGATGATAATTGGGTTGGGAGTGGTAGCTCTCATCCAGGCATCAAGCTTAAACGACGCTGAGAAGTTTGTAGAAAACAACGTGGTGCCCAGCATTTCGATACTCGCCAAGATGGACCGCGAGTTTTTGAGCATTCGAAATAATAATTCGAGATTGCGCAACCCTATTGAGCCTGCCGAACGCAGAGCGCAAGCGCTTGTAGAGGTCGAAAAATCGCGCGGAAATTTTGAGGACCTCATCCAGAAACTCCAACCGCTCATCGTAACAGCTAAGGGCAAACAGCTTATCGGGGAATTGGCGAAAGATTACCGCACCTATGAGGTCGTTCAGGATCAATACCTGGCCCTTACAGGTGCCGGAAAATTCGAGGATGCAGTCAAGCTGTCCAGCGAGGTAATGAAGTTTGGGGCGGATGGCGTAAACACCGTTCTTCAGAATCTGATCGAACTCAATAACAATAAAGCACTAAATGCGGGCAAAGAGGCAACGCATACTTATGAACAAAGCAAACTGGTCGTCGGCGGTTTCATTTTGGTGAGCACGCTGGCTGCGATAGTACTTGCTTTCATGTACACCCGAAGCCTCACCACCCCGGTCAATCGATCATTGGCCATCGCTGAGCGGATTGCAAAAAACGACCTTAGCGAAGTGATCGATGTGCAAGGCACCGATGAGGTAGCGCGGCTGATGCAGGCTTTGAAAGCGATGCAGGCTAACTTGCGAACCACACTTTTGTCGATATCCGACTCATCCAACCAGCTGGCATCGACATCCGAGGAAATGCATGCCGTAACCGAAAACGCGAATACCGGCATGCAGCAACAGAGCCACGAAGTGGAAATGGCCGCTACGGCTGTTACCGAGATGAGCGCTGCAGTTGAAGAAGTGGCCAGAAATGCCTCTGCGGCATCTGAAGCCGCTACGCGATCCAATTCGGCAGCTATAGCCGGCCGCGCACGAGTGGATGAAACCGTCGAAGCGATTAGCCTGATGGTTTCAAGCGTGGGAGACGCATCCAATGAGGTTCAAGGGCTCGCGGTGATGGCTACCGACATCAGTAAGGTTCTAGACGTCATCAGGGCCATCGCCGAACAGACTAATTTGCTTGCACTCAACGCTGCAATCGAAGCCGCAAGGGCAGGAGAAGCAGGCCGCGGGTTCGCTGTGGTCGCCGATGAAGTCCGAGCGCTCGCGCATAGAACGCAAACTTCGACCAGCGAGATCGAACAGATGATCACGTCCATTCAGAAAGGTACTGGAGCCGCCGTTTCTGCAATGAGTAATAGCAACACCCAAGCGCAAAAAACACTCGATACAGCGCGTGGTGCTGGGTCGGCATTGGTGGAAATTACCGAAACCATTGACGACATAACGGAGCGCAACGTGCTGATTGCCACAGCGTCAGAGGAGCAAGCTCAAGTAGCCCGCGAAGTGGATCGAAGCCTGGTCAGTATCCGAGATTTGTCGAGCCAGGCGTCGGAAGGATCTAACCAGACCGCGTCGGCCAGTTTGGAACTGTCGAAGCTGGCGGCTGAACTGAACCGGATGGTTAACCAATTTCGCCTATAGCCAATTGCGGCTCATAAAGAGCCCGGCCGATGGCCGGGCTCTGTGATTTATCTTGTGATCGCTGAATACTACTTATCGCCACCGTTGCTGCGATCAGTCTGAGCGTCTTGATCAGATCCTGGATGACCCGGCAGCGCTTTGTGCAGCCGGCCGAAGAACTTCAACGACTTCATCAAGGCGAAAGACTACGGCCTTTCCGAGTCCTTGCCGCCGGACAAGAAGACCCTCAACAAATTCCGGCGCTTCACTGTCGGACCAAAAAATCATCTCAAGTCTCACGTCGCTGCTTCGAAGCCAACATTTGCGCATAGGCACTGTGAAGCTCAGCTATAACCCGACTCCCAACTGCATCGTTTTCGAAGTGGTTAGAGGCCTTCGTGACAAGTCCGGAGGCATGATCTACAAAATCTTTAGCATCTAGCCCCTGAATATCAATCGAAGCCAACAGCATGCCGAGCGCGAGCTCCAGAGCATTTTCAGGGTTATCAATCATAACAATCGACCCAAGATCGGCCCCATGCCGATCTCCCGTAATACTCCAACCCAAACCAAATTGCCACCACCGGTACTCCACGGTGGTGATCAGTTAAGGAACCGTGATGCAGCGGCATCTGAGGCAAGCAGGCCGTACTGGTGAAGACTTAGAAACTTGCCATCCTTAAGCTCAACATCACGAAGCGTGCCTTCGAGGTGAAATCCAAACTTTGTCAGAAGCGCGCAGCTGGGCTTGTTATCAGGCTCCACGTCTGCGTGGATCCGATGTAGCCCCATTTCCCGCAAGCCGTACCGGATAACTGCTGGTAGAGCTTCAGTTAAGAGATCTTTGCGCCAGTGCTCGGGCATCAGCCAATAGCCGATTTCAGCCTTGCGGTGCTTATGGCACCAATCATTCAGCCCGCATGCTCCGATCATTGAATCATCTGTGTTGAGGGCTATAGCCCACCATCTTCCTGTCTCCTGGCTGACGATATGCTCAAACCATCTCATCTGCTCATCAGTAGCAGCCAAGCTTGTATAGGAAACACCGTACTGAGCCACCACTCGCGGATCCGACAGACCCGCGTAAACAGAGCCAACATCCTCAGGACGAACTTTTCTAAGAATGATTCTTTTAAGAGAAAACTCTGGAAATTCTGCAGGCAATTTTTAGACTCACTTTTTACTGACGAGGACCCATGCCGGTCACTCGTGATACCCCAACACCGGCAAAATTGACATTTAGCTTCGTGATTTTTCAAACCGTTATTGAGAGCTTTTCGCTGATCGCAGCATGAGGCAGCGAGTCAAACCCTGCCAAATTTACTAACACCTCGAGAAGAAGCAAACCAGATCATCGCGAAGATGTATCAGCACGATCACTGGCCCAGCACGATCTATGCGGCGTTTTTTGAGTTTGTGTTTTTTACAGGATTGCGTCTGTCCGAAGCCCTGGCGATGCGCTGGGATGCGATTGACGAGGAGAAGAGGACGGCCCACGTGTGTCGCGGAGTCGCCTCGACGGAAGTGGTGGAACGTACGAAAACGGGCGGAGATCGCTTCGTTTTGTTGAATGACCGCGCCATGCATGCTCTGCAATTTGCCAGGGAGTACGCAGAACGTCGGAAAAAAGGCAAAGGCAAGGTGCTGGAAACGCCTTTCATTTTTCCGCTTTCAAAGAACGCGGAGTACGTGAAACAGACATCTGACCTACACAAACAGTGGGTTGCAACGCTAAAAGCGCTGAATATCCGTCGTCGGCCGCCATACAACTGTGGTCACACCTATGCGACAATATGCATTATGTCTGGCATGAACCCCGCCTTCATTTCCCAGCAGCTCGGCCATAGTGTGCAGATGCTGCTCTCGACTTATGCGCGTTGGATCAACTCAAGCTCGGACTGGAGCGAAATGGAAAAGCTCCAGATTGGTCCCAAATTGGTCCCAGCTCAAATAAGCGCACCCTAAGCTATTGATAGGTAAAGTAATTGATCTCCACAGCTAACATCACCATGCAGTTCGGCGCCAAGCCGCTCTTCGAGAACGTCTCGGTCAAGTTCGGCGCCGGCAACCGCTATGGTTTGATCGGTGCCAACGGTTGCGGCAAGTCGACCTTCATGAAAATCCTCGGCGGCGACCTCGAGCCGTCCGGCGGCCAGGTCATGCTGGAGCCGAACGTGCGCCTGGGCAAGCTGCGCCAGGACCAGTTCGCCTACGAACAATTCACCGTGCTCGACACCGTGATCATGGGCCACGAGGAGCTGTGGAGGGTCAAGGCCGAGCGTGACCGCATCTACTCGCTGCCGGAAATGAGTGAAGAAGACGGCATGGCCGTGGCCGAGCTGGAAACCGAGTTCGCCGAGATGGACGGTTACACCGCCGAATCCCGCGCCGGTGAGCTGCTGCTGGGTCTGGGCATTCCGCTGGAACAGCATTTCGGCCCGATGAGCGAAGTGTCGCCCGGCTGGAAGCTGCGCGTATTGCTGGCCCAGGCGCTGTTCTCCGATCCGGAAGTGCTGTTGCTCGACGAACCGACCAACCACCTGGACATCAACACCATTCGCTGGCTGGAAAACATCCTCACCCAGCGCTCCAGCCTGATGATCATCATCTCTCACGACCGTCACTTCCTGAACAGCGTGTGCACCCACATGGCTGACCTGGACTACGGCGAGCTGCGCCTGTTCCCGGGCAACTACGACGAGTACATGACCGTGGCGACCCAGTCCCGCGAGCAACTGCTGTCGGACAACGCCAAGAAGAAGGCGCAGATCTCCGAGCTGCAATCCTTCGTCAGCCGCTTCTCGGCCAACGCCTCGAAAGCCAAGCAGGCCACTTCCCGTGCCAAGGCGATCGACAAGATTCAACTGGCCGAGGTCAAGCCGTCGAGCCGCGTGAGCCCGTTCATCCGTTTCGAACAGAACAAAAAGCTGCACCGTCAGGCGGTCATGGTCGAGAAGATGGCCAAAGGTTTTGACGGCAAGCCGTTGTTCAAAGACTTCAGCTTCCAGGTTGAAGCCGGCGAGCGCGTGGCGATCATCGGCCCGAACGGTATCGGCAAGACCACCCTGCTGCGCACCCTGGTCAACGAACTGACCCCGGACGCCGGCAGCATCAAGTGGACCGACGCTGCGGAACTGGGTTACTACGCCCAGGACCATGCCCATGACTTCGAAGACGACGTCACCCTGTTCGACTGGATGGGCCAGTGGACCCAGGGCGAGCAGATGATTCGTGGCACATTGGGCCGCATGCTGTTCTCCAACGACGAAATCCAGAAGTCGGTAAAAGTCATCTCCGGTGGTGAACAAGGTCGCATGCTGTTCGGCAAGCTGATCCTGCAAAAGCCGAACGTGCTGATCATGGACGAACCGACCAACCACTTGGACATGGAATCCATCGAAGCGCTGAACCTGGCGCTGGAGAACTACCCGGGCACGTTGATCTTCGTCAGCCACGACCGTGAGTTCGTATCGTCCCTGGCCACCCGCATCATCGAGCTGAGCGCCAGTGGCGTGATCGACTTCAGCGGCACCTATGACGACTACCTGCGCAGCCAGGGTGTGGTGTTCTAAGAGCAGCACTCAGCTGCAAGCTGCAAGAAAAAGCCCTGTCCCTGTGACAGGGCTTTTTTGCATGCACACTACTGCTCGCGAAAAACCTCAGAGCACCGCGCAGAATCGGGCAACCCGCGTTATCGTTGACGTTCTTCGCGAGCAAGCTCGCTCCTACAGTCGTGCGGGATATGCCATGATGCTTCTACCGCCCGCCAGCGATTGACTATTCATGCCTGCCGCCCCCTCCTCCCTGTCGATCACGCTGCAGATCGTCTCCATCGTCTTCTACACCTTTATCGCGTTTATCTGCATCGGCCTGCCGATTGCGGTGATTCCAGGCTATGTGCACGAGCATCTGGGCTACAGTGCGGTCGTTGCCGGCGTCACCATCGGTTCGCAGTACCTGGCCACCTTGCTCAGTCGGCCAATGGCCGGGCGCATGTCGGACAACGTCGGCACCAAGCGTGCGATTGTGCTGGGCCTGGCCGGTATTCTGATCAGTGGGGTACTGACGTTTATCGCCGTACTGCTTGAGCACGTGCCGGCGCTGAGCCTGGCTATCCTGATCGTTGGTCGGCTGTTGCTGGGCGTGGCCCAGGGCCTGATTGGCGTAGGCACCATCAGCTGGTGCATGGGCGCGGTCGGTACCGAGCATACGGCCCGCTCGATCTCCTGGAACGGCATCGCCTCCTACGGCGCTATCGCCATTGGCGCGCCGCTGGGGGTGGTGATGGTGGCTGATTACGGCTTCGCCAGCCTGGGCCTGGCACTGGCAGGGTTGGCCGCGCTGGGCCTGGTGCTGATCCGCAATAAGCCTTCGGTACCGGTGGTGCGCGGCGAGCGCCTGCCGTTCTGGGCGGTGTTCAGCCGTATCGCACCGTTTGGCGCCAGCCTGTGCCTGGCCTCGATTGGCTATGGCACGCTGACCACCTTTATCACCCTGTATTACCTGAATCGCGGCTGGACCGGCGCGGCGTACTGCCTGACGGTGTTCGGCGCATGTTTCATTCTGTCGCGCCTGGTGTTTATTTCCGCCATCACCCGCGTGGGTGGTTTTATCGCCGCCATCGCCTGCATGCTCATCGAAACCCTGGGCCTCACGCTGCTGTGGTTGGCGCCGTCGACCGGCGTGGCGTTGATTGGCGCGGGGTTGACCGGCGTCGGTCTGTCACTGGTCTACCCGGCGCTTGGCGTGGAAGCCATCAAGCGTGTGCCGGACAGCAGCCGGGGCGCGGGGCTCAGTGCGTATGCGGTGTTTTTCGACCTGGCCCTGGCGATTGCCGGGCCGTTGATGGGCGCCGTGGCACTGAACCTCGGCTACGGCTGGATCTTCTTCTGCGCGGCGCTGCTGTCAGTGACCGCGCTGGCACTGACCGTGCAGCTCAAGCGGCGCGCTTACTGATCAGCGGTCTGTAGCCCGGCGCGCGTCGCCTCGCCGAGTGTGTGACTGAAAAAGCGCCCGGCTTCGGAGACCAGGTCGCGGTGGATGCCCTCACGGTCGACGCCATCGGCATCGGTACAGATGGCCGGCATCGTCGCCAATTGATCGCTGTCACACGGCGCCATGAACACGAAGTGCCCTGCCCCGGCCAGCAGTTTGAAGTCCGGCGGCTCCGGCAGTTTGCGCGCCAGGGCGGCGGCGTTCTTGTCCACGGCCACCAATTGGTCACCATCGCCGCTGTAGAGCAGCACCGGCACGTGCACGTCGGCCAGGGTATGACGACCGAACATCAGGCTCAGCGGCGCCATCAGCATCAGCGCATGGATGCGCGGATCGGCCTGGGGCTGCAAGTCGTCGCGGTCGACCACCAACTCGCCTTTGGTGGTGCAGGCGTCACGGTCCTCCGGGCGCTGCTGGCAATAGCGGCGCAAGCGCTCGAAATCCGGTTTGGCACCCGCCAGGATCAACGCGGTTTCGCCGCCGGCCGAATAGCCGATCACGCCCACCTGGTCGATATCAACGAAGGGCGACAGCATCGGGTCGTTCAACGCCGCTGTGATCGCCTGGGAAATCTGGATCGGCCGACCATACAAATTGCTCACGGTGCCCAGGCGGCTGTGGTCCTTGTAGTTGTCACCGGGGTGCAGCACCGCCACCACCACAAAGCCCTTGCGCGCCAGCGAGGTGGCCAGGTCATGCAGGGCCAGCGGCGTGCCGGTGTTGCCGTGAGACAACATCAGCATCGGGAAACGGCCGATGGCAACCTTGGCGTCTTCGCCCGCAGCCACATGGTAGGCGCCGCCCAATGTGGTGGTGTGCTCGGCGTCGGTGGACGGGTAAAACGCAATGGCCTTCATCGGCTGAGAATCCAGCGGGTCGAGAATGCTCATGCGATGAAAGCCCACACTCCAATGCGGGTGCGGCGCAGGCGCGGCCTGCACTGAAAGCAGGCCGCTGCACAGGGAAAGAACCAAAACAGCACAGAGACGCATCATGGGATGTCCACCTTTGCTGCATGAGAACCGGCAGGCCGTCTAAAAATTCCCGGGTATTGAACCCACGTCTGCATAACCTGGGCCATAACGGGAAAACTCCGTACTCCGCTCGCGCTCAGGCGATCAGAATACAGAGTTTAGGCGCACGGTTTCAGATTGAAACCGGGCAAAGCGAACATTTACACAAGCCTTACGCGGCAGCGAACAATTGCTCGCTGATCAGCACATTGGCGTCGCTCAACGCTTTGCTGCGCACTTCGTCGCCATAGGCCAGGCCTTCGGCGCGTACGATTTCGATATCGGTGATGCCGAGGAAGCCAAACAGCAGCTTCAAGTAGCCTTCATGGGCCGCACCGGATGCCTGGCCGGCATGCAGGCCGCCAGCGGTGGAGACGATGATGACTTTCTTGTTGCCGCACAGGCCTTCAGGACCGGCTTCGGTGTAGCGGAAGGTCTGGCCGGCGACGGCGATGCGGTCGATCCAGGCTTTGAGCTGGGTCGGGATGGTGAAGTTGTACATCGGCGCGCCCACCACAACGGCATCGGCGGCGAGGAATTCGGCCAGCGACGATGCACTCAGTTCGGCTTCATGCTTTTGCGCCGCGTCGCGCAGTTCGGCGGCGGTGCCCAACGCGCCCAGGGTCGCGCCGGAGAAGTGGTTGATCCCTTCGCTGGCCAGGTCACGGTACGTCACTTCCACACCCGGCTCGGCGGCTTGCCATGCCTTGACCACGCCAGCGCTGAGCTGACGGGACGCCGAGTTGTCGCCGAGGATGCTGGAATCGATATGCAGTAGTTTCATGGTGGATCTCCGAGGTGGGATCGACAGGGGCGATCAGATGGTGGTGATGCTACGCATGAAACCAATAGTCGATAAGCCAGCTTAAATGCGATAGTTTGTCCCACTGACAGGACAATAGGCCGAGCATGCAAGACCTCAATGACCTCTATTACTTTGCCAAAGTCGTCGAAGCCGGCGGTTTCGCCGCCGCCGGGCGTCTATTGGGGATTCCCAAGTCGCGGCTGTCGCGGCGCATTGCCGAGCTGGAGGAGCGCCTGGGCGCGCGCCTGTTGCAACGCACCACGCGGCAACTGACCCTGACCGCCGTCGGCGAGCGTTACTTACGCCACTGCCAGGCCATGCTGTTGGAGGCAGAGATGGCCGACGAGGCCGTGGCCAGCATGTCCACCGAGCCCCGAGGGCGCCTGCGCGTCACGTGCCCGGTCGGGCTGGCCCAGCAGATCCTGCCGGAACTGGTGGCCGGGTTTCTCGCCGCGCACCCGCTGGTGCAACTGGACATGACCCTGGTCAACCGTCGCGTCGACCTGGTGGCCGAAGGCATCGACGTGGCGTTGCGCGTACGCGAACTGGGCGACGAAGACCCGTTGCTGGTCACCAAACGCTTGCGCCAGGCCCAGACCGTGCTGGTGGCCAGCCCGGCACTTCTGCGTGACCGTCGGGTAGAGACCCTGGAAGACCTCAGGCAATTGCCGATCATGGGCGCACTCGAGGCGGACCGCATGGTGCACCAGCGCATCATCGACCCCCAGGGCAACGCCCATGAGCTGGTCATGGAGGCTCGCCTGGGTATCGATGACTTTATCGTGCGCAAGACCAGCGCCCTCATGGGCGTGGGCTTCACGGTGCTGCCGATGATGTATTGCGAAGAGGAACTGGCCAGCGGCCGGCTGGTGCAACTGTTGCCGCAATGGTCGCTACCCGGCGGCTGGCTGCAGGCCGTGTACCCGCACCGGCGCGGCGTGCTGCCGGCCATCCGGGCCTGGATCGACTACCTGGAAGAAGGCTTCAAAGGCTGTGGAGACCGTACGTTATGAGCATGAGCGAAGCACAAGTCGCGGCATTCTGCCTGGGCCTGCCAGGAGCGCGCGAGGACTACAAATGGGGCGGTGTACGCGTGTTCTCGATTGCCGGCAACAAGATGTTCGCCCTGCAGAACTTGCGCGGTGAGTCGCTGGCGTTCAAGGTCGACAAGGCACTGTTCCTCGGCCACGTCGACCGGCCGGGCATCCACCCGGCGCCGTACCTGGCACGTGCGCAGTGGATCATCATGAACACGCCCTACCCGCTTGGGTCCGACGAACTGCGTGGCTTGTTGCAGCGCTCGCACCAGTTGGTGGTGGGCAAGCTGCCCAAGCGCACACAGGTCGGGTTGTGGCTAGAGGATCGACAGTAGCGTGCCGCCGAGAAACAGCTGGTCCAGCCAGAACACCTGGTGCAACAGCACAATCACCCAGAACAGCACCTGGTAGGACACCTTGCGCGTCTTGTGCCGGAACACTTGCTGCGCGATCAATGCCCCCGGCCAACCGCCCGCCAGCTCGACGGCGTGCAGGATGTTTTCCGGGATGCGCCGGCCCTCTGTCTGCGCCTTGCGCTTGTCGCTCCAGTACAGAAAGAACGCCACCACGCTGACCACCCCGTAGGCTGCCAGCGGGATCACGGTCTCGCCGCGATGCCACAGCAGCGCCGAACCCAGCAACGGCGCCGCGCCCAGCAGCACGAAGAGCAACGTCTTCAAGCGTGGGTGCTGAATGTTCATGGCTTGACGGCGGTCCAGTCGATCCAGCCGAATTGCCAGGTCGCCAGGATCACCAGGCCGAACGCAATGCGGTACCAGGCAAAGGCCGCGTAGCTGTGGTTGGCGATGAACTTGAGCAGGCCCTTGACCGCGATCATCGCGAAGATGAACGAGGTGACAAAGCCAATGGCGAACACCGGCAGGTCCGCCGGCTGAAACAGGTCGCGGTATTTATAGCCCGAGTACAGCGCTGCACCGACCATGGTCGGCATGGCCAGGAAGAATGAAAACTCGGTGGCGGTCTTGCGCGACAGGCCGAACAACAGGCCGCCGATGATCGTCGCGCCGGAGCGTGAAGTGCCCGGGATCATGGCCAGGCACTGGGCCATGCCGACCTTGAGCGCGTCCTTCCAGGTGATCTCGTCGACGGTTTGCGCATGCACCGCATGTTGGCGACGTTCCGCCCACAACATGACCACACCGCCCACCACCAGGGCCGTGGCCACGGTGATCGGGTTGAACAGGTAATGCTTGATCAGGTCAGCGAAAATCACCCCCAGCAGCACCGCCGGCAACACCGCGATGATCAGGTTCACGGTGAAGCGCTGGGCGTTGCGCTGGGTGGGCAAGCCGATGACCACGTCGAGGATCTTGCGCCGGAATTCCCAGACCACGGCGAGGATCGCGCCCAACTGGATAATGATATTGAATGCCTCGAAACGCTCGCCGCCGAAGTTGATCAGGTCGGCGACGATGATCTGGTGGCCGGTGCTGGAGATCGGCAGAAACTCCGTCAGCCCCTCGACCACGCCAAGAATCAGTGCCTGTATGGCGGTCCAAAAATCCATGCTTTCTCCAAAGGTCACGCGCCTGGCGTGCCTCTTAGTGTTTTTTAAAGTTCACTGACAACGAGCACACTGCAGCGCCCGGCGTTGATTCTCAATGCCGGACTGCAAAAATTCCGTGAAAAATCAGGCAGTACTCAGGTTTTTCGATTCCGGGCCGAAAGCCTATCAGACAAGCCGCAAAAGTCGATGCAACACCCACAATTATAAAAGGCTCGGAGTGACAGGACGATGAACAGTTTGCGCAATATGTCGATCAGCCGGCGCCTCTGGCTGATCCTGATAGTCGCCGTGCTGATGCTGCTGACCTTGGGCGCCTTGATGCTCAAACAGATCCATGACGACCTCTACCAGGCCAAGCGCCAACAGACCCAGCACGTGGTGCAAACCGCCAGCGGCGTACTCGGCTACTACCAGAACCTGGAAAAGACCGGGGTGCTCACCCGTGAGGCGGCGCAGCAACAAGCCCTGAGCGCGGTGCGCGGCCTGCGGTATGACCACGACGACTACTTCTGGATCAACGACCTCACCCCCGTGATGATCATGCATGCGGCCAACCCCAAGCTGGACGGCCAGAACCTCTCGGCGATCCGCGATCCGGACGGGTTTGCCGTGTTCAATGAATTCGTGAGCCTGGCCAAGGCCAAGGGCGCCGGCATCGTCAATTATCGCTGGCCAAAGCCGGGGGCCGATGCGCCGGTGCAGAAAACCTCTTACATCCAACTGTTCGAACCCTGGGGCTGGATCATCGGCTCGGGCGTCTATGTGGACGACGTGCAGGCCGAGTTCACCGGCCAGGTGTGGAAAGCCTCCGCTATCGGCCTGGCCATTGCGCTGGTCATGACCCTGCTGGTGCTGTTGATCGCGCGCAGTATCGTGCAGCCGTTACAGGCTGCGGTAAATGCCATGGGCAACATTGCCAGCGGCGAAAGCGACCTGACCCGCAGCCTCGACACTCATGGGCGCGACGAGGTCACCCAGCTGTCCGAGCACTTCAATACCTTCACCGCCAAATTACGCCAGGTGGTCGGCCATTTGCAGGTGTGCGCCAACGCCCTGGGCGAGTCGTCGACCGAGTTGGGCCACAACGCCAGCCAGGCCCATGACCGCAGCCAGCAGCAGTCGCAACAGATGGAACTGGTGGCCACCGCCATCAATGAAGTGACCTACGGCGTGCAGGACGTGGCCAAGAATGCCGAGCACGCCGCCAGCGAAATGCGCGATGCCCAGGCCCAGGCGCAGCAAGGCCAGGTCAACATCGACAGCAGTCTGCAGCAGATCGACCAGCTCTCGGGCACCATCAGCCAGGCCGTGGAGGTGATCCGCACCCTGTCCAGCGAAAGCACCCAGATCGGCGGCGTGCTCGAAGTGATTCGCTCGATTGCCGACCAGACCAATCTGCTCGCCCTCAACGCCGCTATCGAAGCCGCGCGCGCCGGCGAGCAGGGCCGTGGGTTTGCAGTAGTGGCCGATGAAGTACGCCTGCTGGCCCAGCGCACGCAAAAATCCACGGCTGAAATCCAGGCGATGATCGAGCGCCTGCAAGGGCATTCGGAAGCGGCGGTCAAGGTGATCAGCGACAGTCACAGCGCCTCGCAATTGACCATCGAGCAAGCCGGCCTGGCCGGTGCGAGCCTCAATGCCATCGGCCAGGCACTGCATAATCTCAACGGCCTGAATGCCTCGATTGCCAGTGCCACCCTGCAACAGGCCCATGTGGTGGAAGACATCAACCAGAACGTCACCCAGGCGGCCGGGCTGTCCCACAGCACCGCGCTGGCGGCTGAGCAGTCGAGCGTGGCCAGCGCGCAGTTGCGGGGTTTGAGCGAGCAGCTTGACGGGTTGTTGCGTCAGTTCCGCATCTAGCCCTGAGTTAAATTGTGGGAGGGGGCAAGCCCTAACCTGTAGGAGCGAGCTTGCTCGCGAAAAACGTCAACGATAACGCGTGCTTCCTGAATGAACGCGATGCCTGTGAGTTTTTCGCGAGCAAGCTCGCTCCTGCAAAAAGCCAGGGCAAGCCCCGTCCCACATTTGCCCGCCTGTGTTTTGAGGATTGGCCACCTCTGGGTACAATCACCGCCCTCTCCCACTCCCCCAAGGAACCGCCATGTCCGGGCTTGAACTGTTCGCCGCCGCACTGGGGGTGATTGCCGTATGGCTGACGGTCAAGCAGAACCCATGGTGCTGGCCCATCGGCCTGGTGATGGTATTGCTCTACACCTGGGTGTTCTACGACGTAAAACTCTACTCCGACATGTTGCTGCAAGTGGTGTATGCCGCCTTGCAACTCTATGGCTGGTGGCAATGGACCCGCGCCGGCGCGGTCAGGCAGGGACGCCAGGTTAGCCGCCTGGAAATGCCTGCGGTCATGGTCAGCCTGTTGGTGGGCGCTGTCGGCAGCCTGCTGCTCGGCGCCGCCATGGCTCACTGGACCGACGCCGCCCAGCCCTGGCTCGACGCGGCCCTCACCGGCTTCAGCCTGGTGGCGCAGCTGTGGATGGCACAAAAGCGCGTGCAGTGCTGGCCATTGTGGATCGCGGTGGATGTGATTTTCGTCGGGCTGTTCCTCTACAAAGGCCTCTACCTCACCGCCGCGCTGTATGCGCTGTTTACCATGATTGCCGTGCAAGGCTGGCGTGAATGGCGCGCCGACCCGGCGTTGCACGCATGAAGGTGGTGGTGCTGGCAGGCCCGGAATCGAGCGGTAAAAGCTGGCTGGCGGCGCAGCTTCATGCGCACTTCGGCGGGCTCATGGTGGGGGAATACGTGCGCACTTTCATCGACGCACATCAACGCGATACCTGCCTGGCGGATATCCCGGCGATCGCCCGGGGCCAGTTGGCCTGGGAGGATGCGGCGCGCGCCAAGTGCCCGGCGCTGCTGATCCTCGACACCCACCTGCTGACCAACCGGCTCTGGAGCCAGACGCTGTTTGGCGATTACCCAGGCTGGCTCGACAGCGAACTGCTGGCCCGTCACTACGACCTGCATCTGCTGCTGTCCCCGGAAGACGTGGAATGGAGCGCCGACGGCCAGCGCTGCCAACCGCAACTGGCAGACCGCCGGGCGTTCTTCCAGGCCAGCCTGGACTGGATGCACGCGCAGCACCAGCCGGTGGCGGTGATCAGGGGTGATTGGCACGCGCGCCGGGAGGCGGCGTTTGCCGCCGTCGAGCGCTTGCTCGCGTCTGCAACGACCGATTAACGCTTCTTGCGCGTGCCGAGCTCAATCCAGGTGGGTGCATGGTCACTGGCATGCGCCTCGTTGCGCACCCAGGCATCGACGCCGGCATTCTTCAGATAGGGCTTGAGCGCGGGGTTGAGCAACAGATGGTCGATGCGCAGCCCTGAATTCTTCTGCCAGTGCTGGCGGAAATAATCCCAGAACGTATACACCCGCTCTTCAGGGTACAAATGCCGCACCGCGTCGGTCCAACCCTGTTCCAGCAGGCGCTGATAGCAGGCCCGGCTCTCGGGTTGCAACAACGCGTCCTTGAGCCAGGAGCGCGGGTTATAGATGTCCAGGTCGGTGGGCACCACATTGAAATCCCCGGCCAGCAGCACCGGATGATCACTGGCTTGCAACGCCTGGGCATAGTCGATCAGGCGTTCGAACCAGGCCAGTTTGTAATCGAATTTTGGCCCGGGTTGCGGGTTGCCGTTAGGCAGATACAGGCAACCGACCAACACGCCATGCACGGCCGCTTCGATATAGCGGCTTTGCTCGTCGCTGTCGTCGCCGGGCAGACCGCGCCGGCTTTCCAGCGGTTGCGCGTCCCTGGCCAGAATCGCCACCCCGTTCCACGAGGCCTGGCCCAGGCAGATCGCGCCGTAGCCGGCCGCCTCGAAATCGGCATAGGGAAACAGCCTCTCCGGCGCCTTGAGTTCCTGCAGGCAAACGATGTCCGGCTGCTCGCGCGCCAGCCAGTGCAGAAGGTTAGGCAGCCGGGCACGAATGCCGTTGATGTTGAAGGTGGCGATTTTCAGCGCTTTCATGGCTGGGGTCCTTTCGGGGCTCTCGGGGTAGAGCCCGGAAAGGCCGCAGATGTTCCATGCGCGAACGGGTCGGTGTCAGTACCCCAACGACAGCCCGGTATTGCGACGCGGGTCATTCGCGCCATAGAAGCGGTTGTTGCCCACCGGCTTGGCATCCAGGGCCGGAGCGCCCACCAGGATGGCCGCCACGTGGTTGGCATCCTGGGGACCGGCGAACGTATGGCCCCAGCTTTCGAGGATCTTGCGGGTATCCGGGCTGACCGCAAAGGTTTCAAGGTTGGTGGCTTGCGGCATCCACTGCTGGTGGAAGCGCGGCGCGTCCACGGCCTCCTGGATATTCATCTTGTAGTCGATGACATTCAGAAGGGTCAGCAAGGTCGCGGTGATAATGCGGCTGCCGCCCGGCGTGCCTGCCACCATGACCACCTTGCCATCCCTGGTCACGATGGTCGGGCTCATCGACGACAACGGCGTCTTGCCCGGCGCGATGGCATTGGCTTCACCCTGGACCAGCCCGTACATGTTCGGCACGCCGACCTTGGCGGTGAAGTCGTCCATTTCATCGTTGAGGATCACCCCGGTCTTGCTTGCCATCACGCCCGCGCCAAACCAGTCGTTGAGGGTGTAGGTGACGGAAACCGCGTTGCCCCAGGTGTCGACGATGGAATAGTGGGTGGTGTTATTGCCTTCATGGGGCGATACCCCCGGCTTGATCGCCTGGGAATCCCCGGCCTTGTGCGGCTCGATCGCGTCGCGCAGTTTCGCCGCGTAGTTTTTATCCAGCAGATGCGCTATCGGATTCTTCACGAAATCCGGGTCGCCGAGGTAGCTGTTGCGGTCCACATACGCGTGGCGCATTGCTTCGATCTGGTAGTGCAAGCCCTGGGCCGAGTGATAGCCCAGGTCCGCCATCGGGTAGCCTTCGAGGATATTCATGATCTGGCAGATCACCACGCCACCGGAGCTTGGCGGCGGCGCCGAAACCACATGATAGCCACGGTAATCGCATTCGATGGGCGCCAATTCGCGGGGTTTGTACTTGTCCAGGTCCGCCTGGGTGATCAGGCCCTTGCCGGCCTGGCTGGAATCCACCAGGGCCTTGGCCACCCAACCTTTATAGAAGCCATCGCTGCCCTTGGCGGACACTTCCTTGAGGGTCCTGGCCAGGTCCTTCTGTATCAGCGTCTGGCCGACCTGCAGCGGTTGCCCGTTGTGCAGGAAGATTGCGCGCATGTCCTGATCTTTTTCAAACTCACCGGTGGCGGTGTGCAACAGGTCGATATCGCCCTGCTCCAGGACAAAGCCGCGTTCTGCCAACTTGATCGCTGGGGCGATGACCTGGGCGCGCTTGAGGGTGCCGTATGTGTTCAGGGCCAACTCCATGCCGGAAACAGTGCCGGGCACCGCGACGGCCAGATGACCCTTGGTGCTCAAGCCCTCGATGACGTTGCCGTCTTTATCCAGGTACATATTGGCAGTGGCCGCCAGCGGGGCTTTTTCGCGGAAATCGAGGAACGTCTTGCGCCCGTCCGCCAGTTGCACAGTCATGAAACCGCCGCCGCCCAGGTTGCCGGCCGCCGGGTACACCACTGCCAGTGCGTAACCGACCGCAACGGCCGCATCCACCGCATTGCCGCCGGCCTTGAGCACATCCACGCCCACCTGCGTTGCCAAATGCTGGGCGGTGACCACCATGCCATTTTCCCCGGCCACCGGGGCCTGGGAAGCGGCGTGCACGCCACTGACCGTCAACACCAGGGCAGTGGCAATCAAGGTGCGGTTGAAGGCTTGGTATTTCATCCGTGACTACTCGAGTGATTGAGATGCACCAAAATAGCCCTTCCCTGATTCGATCCCCAGCGCAGTGGCGTTTTTATGACAGAGCTTGTCGGTGATGGAACGGTGCTGCGCAATATTCAGCGCTGGCCTATGAAACGAATGGCGCTAGAATCAGCGCCACTCTTTATCCGCCCCCTGATACGAGCCCCCCATGAGCTTTGATTTCGACACGATCCACCCACGCCTGGGCACCGGCAGCACCAAGTGGAACCGCTACCCGCAAGACGTGTTGCCGATGTGGATCGCCGACATGGACATCGCCGCCCCGCCCGCCGTGCTAGAGGCCCTGCATGCGCGCCTCGACCGGCAGGTGCTCGGCTACAGTGTCGCCGGCCCGGATGTGCGCGAGGCGATCATTGCCGACCTGTGGGCCAAGTACGCTTGGCGTGTTGAACCGGATGAGCTGTTGTTCCTGCCCGGCGTCGAGCCGGGTTTCAATATGGCGCTGCACGCGTTCGTCCAGCCGGGCCAGCCGGTGGTGCTGCAAACCCCTAACTATCGCCCGATTCGCCTGGCGCCCGGCCACTGGAACCTGCCACGTATCGAAGTGCCTTTCGAGCTGATTGACGGCCAATACCACACGCCGCTGGCGGCCATGCGCGATGCCTTGACCGGTGCCGGCGCGCTGTTGCTGAGCAACCCGCACAACCCGATCGGCAAGGTCTTCCCCCGCCAGGAGCTGCTGGCGATCGCGCAGGCGTGCATGGAAAACGGCGCGCTGATCATCTCCGATGAAATCCACGCCGAGCTGTGCTTTGACGGCCGCCGCCATATTCCCACCGCCAGCCTCAGCCCCGAGATTGCGCAGCGCACCATTACGCTGATGTCGGCCAGCAAGGCTTATAACGTGGCCGGCCTGAAGACCTGTTTCGCGGTGGTCCAGAATGCCGGGATGCGCGAGCGTTTCAACCAGGCCCGTTGCGGCATGGTCGACAGCGTCAGCCCCCTGGGCCTGGAAGCCACCCGCGCCGCCTACAGCGCATGCGGCGACTGGCTCCAGGCACTGGTGCACTACCTGCAAGGTAACCGGGACTATCTGCTCAACGCCGTGCAAACCCGCCTGCCCGGCGTGGTGATGCATGCGCCAGAAGGCACATTCCTGGCCTGGCTCGATTGCAGCGCCCTGGGCCTGGAGGACCCGCAACAGTTTTTCCTTGAACAGGCCAAGGTTGGGTTGAGTGCCGGGATCGAGTTTGGCGATGACAGCCAGCAGTTTGTGCGCCTGAACTTCGGCTGCCCGAGGACCATGCTGGAAGAGGGCTTGCAGCGTATGGAGCGCAGTCTGAAAAACCGCTGAATGGGGCGGGAACCGTAAAAGGCTTTTTCAGCACTCAGGGGAGTCCCTTGTACGTCTGAAACCTTCGGAGCATTGCGCGCTATGCTATCGACACGCCCTCCCGCTATCGGCCCTGTGCCAATCATGGAATCATTCAAGCCGAACCCGGTATTGCGCGAGCCTGCAGCATCAGCCGCCTCGGCCTTACACGCCGCTGACACCCACGCCTCGCAGCGGCCCATGCGCTTGGCGGGGTTGAAACACCCACTGGCGAACCCGCCCGACGCACGCGCAGGCACCCAGACGGTGCAGGTTGAAATGGGCCAGTCAGTGACCCTGCATAAAGGCCGGGACGCGCTCACGACCCGTGGTCTGTCAGACTGCTCTGCTTTGGCGGTGCTTACCGGGTGGAACGGGTCTGCTTACCAGGACCGCACCCTGATGCACCTGACCGGCAGCAACCTGGAGCTGGGCCTGAACCCTGGCAGCAGCACGACTCAAAGGTTGATGCAAACATTGCAGGCATCGTTGGACAAGAACAGCCACGTCATCCTGGTGGGCGGAATCAACTCAAGCTCCCTGCAAGGCATGGCAACGACCATCGGACAAACCTTGCACGGCGAGCAACCGCTGCGCGACTTGCTCAACGGCCGCTCAGGCGCGGCAGTGACCCTGGCCGGTTCCGCCGGCATCACAATCAATGCCGATGGCACATTCAAGTTGCAGGACGGAACCGGTAAAGGGGTACTGAGTCGCGAAGATATCGCCAGAGTGTTTGATCGCGTCGACTGACAGTACCCATCCAGCACCTTTTAAAGCTTGGCGATGGACACTTCGGTGGATTTCACGAAGGCAATCACTTCACTGCCCACTTTCAATTCCAGGTCACGCACCGAACGGGTGGTGATGACCGACGTGACGATGCCGGACGCGGTCTGCACGTCGATTTCCGACACCACTTCACCCAGCAGAATTTCCTTGATGGTGCCCTTGAACTGGTTGCGCACGTTGATCGCTTTGATGGTCATGTCGGCTTTCCTTTTGGCTGTTGGGTCAATCCGCACGAATGCGCAGGCCCTCAAAATGCGCCATCGAGAAGAACAATAAAAGGAATATATAACTATTTATTTATTCGATACGGATATATGAGCAGCAGTGTTCATTCAACAGCAGTTACGACGTCAGCGTTTCAAGACAGTGTGACCCAATACCGGGTCCGCGCCTGAACGCGCAACCCCAGGCTGGAAGCCAGCAAGTCGAGGATGCGATCGGTGTCGTCCAGACGAAAACTACCAGTGACCCGCAGCGTTTCCAGGCGAGGGTCCCAGCGCAGCACGCCCGGCCGATAACGCGTCAATTCCCGCAGGAAATCCCCCAGCGCCTGGTTCTGCGCGGTCAGTACACCGTCGCGCCAGCCCAGTTGCAGCGCATCGAACGCCACCCAGGCGCCGAGCCCGTTGTTTTTCAACGGCGCTTGCTGCCCTCCTTGCAAGGTTGCCGTTCGCCCATCCAGGCCGCGTACCCGGACGGACCCCTTGAGCACCGACACCAGGCAGCCGGTGTCCAGTTGCCGGACACATACCTCAGCCTGGCTGACTGTCAGCTCGCCGTAACGCGTCTGTACGCTTATCGCCGCCGCTGCAGGTACATTCAACGCCAACTCACCCTCGACCAGGGTGATCCGCCGCTGCGCCGGGTCGACGTCCACCGCCGTCGCGGTATTGAGTTGCATGCTGGCGCCGTCAGCCAATGCCAAGCGCTTGCGCTCTCCCGTGGCCGTGTGCAGATCGGCGCGCCAGGTCTGGATGGGCAATTGCCGGCTGAGCAGCCAGGCCGTCGGCAACACAGCCGCAACCCCCAGCGCGCGCTTGAGCACAGCACGCCGTCCGGGTTGCGGGCGATCGAGGCTGGCCATCGCCAGGGCCTGGGGCAAGTCGCTGAAACGCTGGCGCAGGGCCTGTGCGCTTTGCCAGGTCTGCTCATGCTGGGGATGGCTGTCACGCCAGCGCTGCAACGCGGCGTGATCGCGCTCGGTGGCCGCGCCTGACTCCAGCAGCGCCAGCCATTGGGCGGCGGCGCGGGCAACGTCGCGGTTCACAGGTTCACCAGCAAGCAGTGTTCGTAGGCCTGGGCCATGTAGCGCTTTACCGTGCGTTCACACACGTTGAGGCGTGCGGCGATCTCCCGATAGCCCAGGCCTTCCAGCTGGCTCCACAGAAAAGCGCGGCGCACCTGCATCGGTAGCCCCTCAAGCAGGTCGTCCAGGGCGTGCAAGGTTTCCAGCAACAACCAGCGTTGCTCTGGTGAAGGCACACAGGCCTGCGGCAGGCTTGCCAAGGCATTCAGATAAGCCTGTTCGAGGCTGCGTCGCTGATGGAAATTGACCAGCAAGCGCTTGCCGACCGTCACCAGATACGCCCTCGGCTCCTGCATCTGCCCGATTGGCTGCGCGCTGGCGAGCACGCGCAGGAACGTATCCTGGCTCAGGTCCGCGGCATCCCAGGCATTGCCCAAACGCCGGCGCAGCCAGCTTTCCAGCCAGCTGTGATGGTCGCGGTACAGGCTCGACACGGTCAGTTCGGGGGCGTGGGTCGGTACAACAGCATCATTCATGGCAAGCGACCTGCGCGGCGCGACTGAGTCTCAAATGAGATTCATTCTATTTAATGTTGAGGCGCTATACCACGATATTTTCAACGCGATATTTAAACATTCAGACGATCTTCTTGCGCGTTGACCTACCCTGTTACACACCATATAGTGTGCCCACAAACAGAACACACCACTACATAGTGTGCAGTCTCGGTATTTTCCGACCACACTATGCGCAGTATTTCAATGCCTGAAGCCTGCAAACCGCATATTTTTTTGGACGGTTCCGCACACCGTCAGAACAGATCAGGAAGGAGTATTTCAATGCTGAGTTGGGATGAAGTCGACAACGAAGACAGCGTTGCAGCGGTCGTCAAAGGCGCCAACGCCGGCCACGCCACCGAAGCCAACATGGACCGCCTCGACGGTGCCGGCGCTGCCGCCGCCATCGAAGCGCGCGCCGTCACCGCCA
>NZ_QGAJ01000025.1:0-52513 GCF_005233615.1 Pseudomonas sp. CFBP13528 | reverse complement strand
GGGGTTTCCCCATGTGAGAGTAGGTCATCGTCAAGATTAAATTCCGAAACCCCAATTGCGAAAGCAGTTGGGGTTTTGTTTTGGGCGCTCGAAACACATTTGCTCAGCAGGCGCGAGATGGCTTGCATAGATCGCTAACGCTAGAGCGGCGTATCGAGCAGGCTCACCTATGGATCGCTCTATTCAGCGCTTTTATGGCAGATATCCAAACACCAGTCGAACCTTGCGCATGATCCAGGTTCACAGGTGGTGCGCTGTACATTTATCTCCACGCTATGTACCTCGCCGCCACGCGGTCAGTGTCTGAGCGGTTAAGCAAAATAATCCCCGGAAAAGGCTCTTGCCGCCTGTCCGGACTCGACCACCGCGGACTATCATGCGATAGCCCTGTCCCCTCACTGCAAGGAGCCGCTCGGAACGCCGATGCGCCAGATCTGGAAATCTTTTCGAGCCCTTTATTTCGCCTCCTTGATGATGCTGATCGGCTCCGGCCTGCTCAGTACGTATTTAGCCTTGCGATTGGCGGCCGACCATGTCGACAGCCTGTGGGTGGGTGCGCTCATGGCGGCCAACTACTTTGGCCTGGTGCTGGGCGGCAAGATCGGGCACCGTTTGATCGCCCGTGTCGGGCATATACGCGCCTACGCTACCTGCGCCGGGATCGTCGGCGCGGCTGTGCTGGGCCACGGTTTGATCGATTGGCTGCCTGCCTGGATCGTACTGCGGGTGATCGTGGGCCTGGGGATGATGTGCCAGTACATGGTCATTGAAAGCTGGCTCAATGAGCAGGCGGAGGCCAAGCAGCGTGGCGTAGTGTTCAGCGGCTATATGATCGCGTCCTACCTCGGTCTGGTGCTGGGCCAGCTGATACTGGTGATGCATCCCCATCTGGGGCTTGAACTGCTGATGCTGGTCGCGCTGTGCTTTGCCCTGTGCCTGGTGCCGGTGGCCATGACCCGACGTATTCACCCGGCGCCGCTGCATCCGGCGCCGATGGAGCCGCGTTTCTTTATCAAGCGCGTGCCACAGTCCCTCAGCACGGTGCTGGGGGCTGGACTGATCGTGGGCTCGTTCTACGGTCTCGCACCGCTTTATGCCTCACAGCAGGGGTTGACGACCGAGCAAGTCGGTTTGTTCATGGGGTCCTGCATTTTTGCTGGACTGCTCGTGCAGTGGCCCCTGGGCTGGTTGTCCGACCGCTATGACCGCGCATTGCTGATCCGCTGCTTTGCGTTGTGCCTGGCGGTGGCAGCATTGCCCTTGGCGATCATGACTCAGGTCCCGTTGGAAGTGCTGTTCGTGGCGGGCTTTTTTTGTTCACTTGTGCAGTTTTGTCTGTACCCGTTGGCTGTGGCTTTTTCCAACGACCATGTAGAAGGTGATCGCAGGGTATCGCTGACCGCCATGTTGCTGGTGACTTACGGCGTGGGTGCCAGTATCGGCCCGCTTCTGGCGGGTGTGGTGATGAAACTGTTCGGCAGCCAGATGCTGTACGCGTTTTTCAGCCTGTGTGCGTTGATCCTGGTATGGCGTATACGGCCGAAGGCGGTGACCAACTTGCATCAGGTAGACGATGCGCCGCTGCATCACGTGGCGATGCCTGACAGTATGTCCAGTTCGCCGTTGGTGGCCGCGCTTGACCCGCGGGTAGATGAACAGGTGGTACAGGAGCAGATGCAGGCCACTGTGCCTGAATCAGACCCCGAACCAGCCGTCGAACCAGCCGTCGACGAGCCGGCTGCCGAGATTGCGCCTGAGTCGACAGACCCGCAAGACCATCCCCATGACTTGAGCAGAGCGCGCCCCTGAACGAAAAACGGGCAGGTCCTGTCAGGAGCTGCCCGTTTTTTCCTTCAGCGTTCAAGGCTTAAAAGTCGTCGTCCTTGTCGAAGCGCCGAGCTTCGCGTTGCAGTTGATACACAAAGCGTTCTACCTGGCGCTGCACCAAACCGCTCATGTTATGAAAGCGCACGCCGGCAAAAGTGATGTTGATCCTGTCTTCGAAATGCAGGTAACGCAACTCGACAGCGGTCGTCATGTTGCCGAATGGCAGCGCGGCGATGAAGCGGTCGTAGACCTGCCCCAGTTGCAGGCGTTCGGCGATGTCGCCTTCAAAGCGCAATTTGCATCCAGTGGCGGAAATGTCGAGTAACTTGCCGTTGATCGGCGCCTTGAGCTTTTCGCCACCCAGTTCGATATTGACCAATTGCGCCAACTTCAGGGCAGCGCGGAATGCATCACGACGCTGATGATAGACCACCTCGCTGGGCATGCTGCCACTGTAGATACGGTGACCGTCCTTCTCGCTGATGCTCAGCGTGCCGTTACTGTCCCAGGCAACCCGGACGCCATCATGAAAACCTTCGATGCGGAAGGGTTCGCCATTTTCGAGGTGACGTTCACCGTCACGCGGAATCATTTCGTCCAGTACCAGCGTCTTGCTGTCCCGGTCGATGTCCACAAGGTAACTTTGGAAGCGTTGGCTGCGTTCGTGGAAAGTGATGATCAATGGATCATGGCTTTCCTGGAGCATCCGCAGCGTGCTGGCGATTTCCAAAGGTGTGGTAAGGACCTTGGGTGGCTGCGGTGCATCTTCCGCATTAAGGGTGTTGAACACGGTTGTTCCATCTCCAGGAAAATACGACTACACGCAAGAACCGGCATTTTGCCAGTATGTAGCGCACCTTGGATAGGCCGCGCTTTGGAACCGTTGTCAGGCTTGGCTGCGGGTGCTTGGCTTGACCAGGCGTGAAGTGGAACCTTGGGCGTTATACAGGGCCGGGGGCTCACCGCCGTGAAGAATACGTAACTGATTGGCCGTGGTGGCTTGCTGAAGCTGAATCGACTGGCCGTTGAGCAGGTTGGCTTCCTGGCACTGGGTGAGCAGGTGATTGAGCGCTTTGCTTTGCGTCAGCAACTGATCGCCGACCGAGGAATGACTTGCCAACTGTGCCAGGCCGTCGTGATCGGCAGGCAGGCCCAGGCTGATAAGAATCTCGCTGCGCTTCTTGCCGTGCTGTTCGAGCAGCACAATCAGCGACTGTTTGCGCGCGAGTATTTCTTCGAGCAAGGGCATATCCCGGCCATACAGGGCCAGGGACTCTTCTTTAAGCAGCTCGAGCAGTTGTTGCGTCGGCGCCAGATCATCAAGGATCAGTTGGAGCAAATGTTCGTCGTGGTGCATGGCTGGCCTTGGGTTTTAAGCGTCCAGAAGCCCAGCGCAGGCCTGTGCCTAGCGCTCGGCTTCGAAGTTAAGCAGCTTGCTGGCTACACGGTTGCTGTCGACTGTATAAGTGCCATCGGCGATGGCTTGTTTCAACTCGGCCACGCGGGCTTTGTTCACAATCGGCTGATCGCGCAGCGAGTCAGTGATCTTCTGCAACTGTTGAGCCTCATTGCTCAGGTGTACCGATTCCCCACTCTGGCTCGCGCTCGCCTGTTCTGCCTTGGCGGGCAGGGGTTTGGCTTCAACACTGTCCTTGGCACCGCTGGTGCGCGTATTGCCCGGCAAGGGCTGGGTGCTGTTTAAACGATTGAAATCAATGACCATGATAAAAAACCTCTGGGTATGTGGACGCTTGCCATGTTTTCGGCAATACCCGGACAAACTTTAGGCGCGAATGACAATAAATCTCCGCACGGAACATTCCATGCACAGTGTAGGAAAACCTAGCGCCCCATACCAGTAATCTATAACGCTACCTCGACCTGGCCAGGGGCCGTCACCCGCGCCTTGATCACGCGGTTGGAGTTGAGGTTCTTGACGCGAATCTGCTCGCTCATGCCGCCGTTGGACAGCGCTTCCCCAGGCATTCTCACGTTCAAACCGCCGCTGCTGGCGGAAATCACTACCTGGTCACCTTTACGAATGACCTCGGCCTGCTCCAGATGCACCAGGGTAATCACCTGATCGGTGACCACTGGTCGGGTGAGCCGCTGCCCGATCGCCTGGTCCAGGGAGGTCAGGTAACCCTGATTGATCAAGCTGATATCCCGTTCACGCAGTGCGACATCGTCATAGCCGATGATGCCGGTGCGCTTCAACGGTCGCGCCACCACGACAACGTCGCGGAACAATTTGACTTGAGCCGGCACAAAAACAGTCCAGGGCGAGGCGCCTTCACAGCGTACTTTTACGGTGACACGGCCAATGGGCTGGGCCGGGCTTTCCAGGGTGGCTGTCAATTCCTTGTCACACATCGGCATGCGCAGGCGCGGGTCCAACGAGTTGACCTGGATCTCATAGCGGCCCGGTGTCTGGGTGGTCTCCAGATAATCTTCTACAGTGTATTCAAGAAAGCCCTGGGTGACGCCGATAAGGAGATCAGGCAGGGTGACGTTGTCGGCGCGGGCCGTGACGCCCCAGACAAGCAGCGCCAACGCGGCGCAGAGCAATCTGCGATACTTTGGGCGGCAAGCGCGTCGGGAAACTGTCGTTTTAATATCCATAGCCAACCAAATAGCAAAGCTCGTGCCGTTTAGTGTTGGGTACGCATCGTACCTCTGGGATTTAGGAGTCTGGGCATGGCAGGTGTAATGGATTCAGTAAACCAGCGCACGCAGCTGGTAGGGCAGAATCGCCTGGAGTTGTTGCTTTTTCGCCTGGACGGCAAGCAGCTGTACGGCATCAACGTGTTTAAAGTGCGTGAAGTGCTGCAGTGTCCCAAGCTGACGATCATGCCCAAGTCCAGTCCGGTGGTGTGCGGCGTGGCCAATATCCGCGGCGCGACCATCCCCATTCTTGACTTGGCAATGGCCACCGGCTCCGCCGGTTTGCAGGACCGCCAGAGCCCGTTCGTGATCATTACCGAGTACAACACCAAGACCCAGGGGTTTCTGGTGCGCTCGGTGGAACGTATCGTCAATATGAACTGGGAAGAGATTCATCCGCCGCCCAAGGGCACCGGGCGCGATCATTACCTGACGGCGGTGACGCGGGTGGACAACCAGTTGGTGGAAATCATCGACGTGGAGAAAATCCTCGCCGAAGTCGCGCCCACCTCGGAAACGATTTCCGTCGGGGTAGTGGATGCCGAGACGGCACACAAGGCGGTATCCCTGCGCGTGTTGACCGTGGATGACTCCTCTGTCGCGCGCAAGCAGGTCACGCGTTGCCTGCAAACCGTCGGCGTGGACGTGGTAGCCCTCAATGACGGTCGCCAAGCCCTGGATTACCTGCGCAAGTTGGTGGACGAGGGCAAGAAGCCGGAAGAAGAATTCCTGATGATGATTTCCGACATTGAAATGCCGGAAATGGACGGATACACCCTCACGGCGGAAATACGCAACGATCCACGCATGCAAAAATTGCACATCATCCTGCATACTTCGTTGTCGGGGGTATTCAATCAGGCCATGGTCAAGAAGGTCGGTGCAGATGACTTTCTGGCCAAATTCCGGCCTGATGACCTCGCATCCCGGGTAGTCGACCGGATCAAGGCAGCAGATCACGGCTAGGGGCATTTCTCCTGGCGGTCACACGATTTAAGAGGCGGTACCATTGTCTACGGGTAATTTGGATTTCGAACAGTTCCGGGTCTTCCTGGAAAAAGCCTGTGGCATATTGCTTGGTGAAAACAAGCAGTACCTGGTATCCAGCCGTCTCAACAAGCTGATGGAACAGCAGGGCATAAAATCCCTGGGTGAGTTGGTTCAGCGGATCCAGGGGCAGCCGCGCAGCGGGCTCAAGGAGATGGTGGTCGATGCCATGACCACCAACGAAACGTTATGGTTTCGCGATACCTACCCCTTTGAGGTGCTCAAGAACAAAGTGCTGCCGGAAGCCATCAAGGCCAGCCCGGGTCAGCGCCTGCGTATCTGGTCGGCGGCATGCTCCTCGGGACAGGAACCCTATTCGATCTCCATGTCCATCGACGAGTTCGAGCGGACCAACATGGGCCAGCTGAAAGCCGGCGCGCAAATTGTGGCGACGGACCTGTCCGGCAGTATGCTCACCAACTGCAAGACCGGTGAGTACGACAGCCTGGCCCTGGGCCGAGGCCTGTCCCAGGAACGCTTGCAGCGCTACTTTGACCCGAAAGGGGCAGGGCGCTGGGCGATCAAGGCGCCGATCAAGAGCCGCGTCGAGTTCCGCTCGTTCAACTTGCTCGACAGCTACGCCAGCCTGGGCAAGTTCGACATGGTGTTCTGCCGCAACGTGCTGATCTACTTCTCGGCCGAAGTGAAGAAGGACATCCTCTTGCGCATCCATGGCACGCTCAAGCGCGGCGGGTATCTATTCCTCGGCGCTTCGGAAGCTTTGAACGGCTTGCCGGATCACTACCAGATGGTGCAGTGCAGCCCGGGAATCATCTACCAGGCCAAATAACAACGTTTACCCGGTAAAAAATGTGGGAGGGGGCTTGCCCCCGATGGCGGTGGGTCAGTCAGCTATTCATGACATGACACACCGCCATCGGGAGCAAGCCCCCTCCCACATTTGTTTCGCGGCAATTTCAACGGTAGCGGCAATCCTTCCATTGCCGCTTTACTGGCGCCACGCGGAAAGCACTTGCCGCTTTTCTGGCATTGCCGCCGGCAAATCCCCTACGAGCCCTTGATATACGGGGCTTGGTTACATTGGCATGCACCTTGCTATAACCCTGTTAACGAACAGCAGGTCAGCCAAAAGGTTTCCGCCATGAGCATCAGCTTCGATAAAGCGCTCGGTATCCACGAACAAGCCCTGGGCTTCCGCGCCCAGCGTGCCGAAGTCCTGGCCAACAACATTGCCAACGCCGACACCCCGAACTACAAGGCTCGGGATCTGGATTTCTCCGCCGTGCTCGCCGCACAGCAGGACAAAACCAAAAACGGCACCTTCGCCTTGAACATGACCAACAGCCGTCATATCGAAGCGCAAGGCTTGAGCAGTGGTGATGAGTCGCTGCTGTATCGCACGCCGATGCAGCCGTCGATCGACCAGAACACCGTCGATGCTCAACTGGAACAATCGAACTACGCCGAGAACTCGGTGAACTTCCAGGCCAGCTTCACCCTGCTCAACAGCAAATTCAAAGGGCTGATGTCAGCCCTGCGTGGAGAATAAGCCATGTCCCTGTCCAGTGTTTTCAATATTGCCGGCAGTGGCATGAGCGCGCAGACCACGCGTTTGAACACCGTCGCCAGTAACATCGCCAACGCCGAGACCGTGTCTTCGAGCATTGACCAGACTTACCGAGCCCGTCATCCGGTGTTCGCCACCATGTTCCAGGGCGGCCAGAGCGGCGGCAGTGATTCGCTGTTCCAGAACCAGGATGCCGCCGGGCAAGGCGTGCAGGTCCTGGGTGTGGTCGAAGACCAGAGCAACCTCGAAGCGCGTTACGAGCCGAACCATCCGGCTGCGAACGAAAAGGGTTATGTCTACTACCCCAACGTCAACGTGGTCGAGGAGATGGCCGACATGATTTCCGCCAGTCGTTCGTTCCAGACCAACGCGGAAATGATGAACACCGCCAAAACCATGATGCAGAAGGTCCTGACCCTGGGTCAGTGATAAGGGGCGCCGAATAATGGCCATCGTTGATACGTCGAACAACTCGGCAGTCCAGGACCTGTTCAACTCCAAGGTCAAGGACGCGTCAAACAATGTAGCGAATGTTTCCAAGGCTGCCACCGGCAACCAGGCATTGGGCAAGGATGCATTCCTGCAACTGCTGGTTACCCAGCTGAAAAACCAGAACCCGTTGTCGCCACAGGATAACGGTGCGTTCGTGGCCCAGTTGGCGCAGTTCAGCAGCCTGGAAGGCATCAACACCCTGAACGACTCGGTAAACAACATATCGAGCAACTTCAGCTCGTCGCAGGCGCTGCAGGCTTCGTCGCTGGTGGGACGTTCGATCATCACCCAGACCGACAAGGCACTGGTCGATACCAGCAAGAGCATGACCGGTTCGGTGGCGGTGACGGCGGCGACGGGCAATGTCTCGATCAAGATCACCGACAAGGACGGCAATGTGGTGCGCACCCTCGATATGGGCGCCCAGAGCGCGGGTTCGTCGGACTTTATCTGGGATGGCAAGAACGACAAAGGTGAAGTTGCTCCAGCCGGCACATACACCTTCGCGGCTTCCACCAAGAACGACAAGGGTGACGCGGTGGCCCTGGCCACTTCGCTGCCGGCAACGGTAACCAGCGTGACGCTGAGCAAGACCGGTGGCGAAATGCTGCTCAACCTTGCAGGCGGCATGGGCAGCGTCAAGCTGTCGCAAATTCAGACTATCGGTACATAGAGCCGGCTAACGACGGCAGAGGGAGAGAAACATGTCTTTTAATATCGGCCTTAGCGGCCTCTATGCGGCCAACAAACAACTGGACGTGACCGGCAACAACATCGCCAACGTTGCGACCACTGGCTTCAAGTCGTCCCGTGCGGAATTCGCGGACATCTACGCGGCGTCCAAACTGGGCACCGGGCAGAACAGCATCGGCAATGGTGTGAACCTGGCGGCGGTGTCGCAGCAATTCACCCAAGGTGACGTGAATGGCAGCGGCGGCATTCTGGACATGGCGATCCAGGGTGGCGGCTTCTTCGTGCAGAAGGGCAGTGACGGTTCGCTGGAATACACCCGCAGCGGTGCGTTCCGTGCCGACAAAGACGGCTACATCACCAACAACACCGGTACCTCGCGCCTGCAAGGTTACGCGGCGGATGATGACGGAAAAATCATCAAGGGCGGCCTGACCGACCTGCAACTGAACCTGACGAACTTGCCGCCCAAGGCCTCCACCAAAGTGGATTCCACCAGTAACCTGAACTCCTCGGAGCCGGTGATCGATCAAACGGCCAAGCCATTCGATCCCACCAAGACCGATACCTTCACCACGCAATACAGCACCACCTTGTACGATTCCCAGGGCAACGCTCACCCGATGGTGCAGTACCTGGTGAAAACCGACGGCAACAAGTGGAATGCCTACACCCTGATCGACGGTCGCAACCCTGACGGTTCTGCCCCGACGGGCACTCCATCGACGCCACCTGTGGCGTCGACCCTGACCTTCGATGGCGCTGGCAAGCTCACCAGCGTGGTGACCGGTGGTGTATCCGATAAGACCCTCACCGTTGCCGGCTGGGTCCCGGGTACGGTGACCAGTGGTGTGTGGAAGGCCAACGGTGCGGATGCCAACCCAGGTGGAATTGCGGTCAACATGGCCAACATTACCCAGTACAACTCGGCCACCTACCGTAACCCTCCGGTGACCGATGGCTATGCCACCGGCCAGATCACCGGCCTGAAGATCGACGGCAGCGGCGTGATGTTCGCCACCTTCAGCAACCAGCAGAGCAAGGCCATCGGCCAGATCTCGCTGGCCAGCTTCAACAACGAACAAGGCCTGCAACCTGCCGGCAGCACCACCTGGAAAGAGACCTTCGCTTCAGGCCAACCGGGTTACGACACCCCGCAAGCCGGCACCCTGGGCTCGATCGTGGCCAACTCCCTGGAGAACTCCAACGTCAACCTGACCAATGAGTTGGTGGACCTGATCAAGGCCCAGAGCAACTACCAGGCGAACGCCAAGACCATCTCCACCCAGAGCACCATCATGCAGACGATCATTCAGATGACGTAATGCTGTTGGTTTGCCACGAAGACGAAAAAGCCCCTCGATCGAGGGGTTTTTTTTGTTTTTTTAAATTGCTCCCCTTTTGCGCTATCTGACGGTCATGTGATTGCACATTTTTTATTGGAACTGCCTACACCGTTCTTCTCACTCATCGAAGCGAACAAGTTTTGATGAAGGGGGAGCAGTATGTGGGGGGGATCGGTATCAAGCCAAAAGGATTATGCGTATTTCCAAAGTAGCAACGGGATACCACGTGTTGAAGAAACCAAAGACAGCACGAATACCGATAAGGACGCCGTCTTAAAGCTGCTCAAGGAGCTGGAAGATGCTCAGAAAACCTCCAAGAGCCAGGCTGTCCAGGACTTGCGTAACAAGCTTAATGATTTGCGTGAAAAGTTGGGCGAGGACAAGTTCAAGGAAATTATCGAAAATCTGAAGAAAGACGCTCCTTACAGTTGGCTTGAGTTTTTGAAGGCATTGTTTCCAGAGCTGTTTCCTGATGATGTATCTACCGGTGCTGATGAGTCGCAGTTGGGTGGCAGTGGGGGAGGAGGCGGTGGCAGCGGTCGCTATCAGGGCGGTGGGCTAGGAGGCGGCATCAATGCTGGCGGGACGCTGGGGCTCGGGGAGAGAGTGGGCAACTTACCGGTTACGGCAGGGACGAATCAAACCAATTTCGAGCCAGGTAGCTACAAGCCCGGTGAGATGCCGAGCAATCTCTTTTCTGGCGCCTATCAGGGTCAGGAAGGCAATTGCGGTGCTATTTCAGCGTGTAAGGCCATGATCGCGCAGTTCGGTCCGGCCGGTGTGTTTAAAGATATCAAACGGGATGCTTCGGGTAATTATGATGTGACTCTCAAAAACGGTAATCATGTCCAAGTTACACAGGCACAGTACCGTGAGTCAGCAGCAAGGGCTCAACTGCAAGGACAGGATCCGAAGCTGCTCGGATTCATGAATTTAATGTTGGCCGTGAATAACGTTCAGGCAATGAGGCAGCGAAACGATGGGATTTCAGGAAGTAGTTTCAGCGAAGCTATTAACAGCATCAATGACGGTGAGTGGGCCGTGGAGACTTTTAATCGATTGGGCTATGGGAATCTTATAGAGAGGGTCAGCCCTTCGCAATTGGCTGCGGGCAGAGTCGGTACCCTGGATAACAACACGCATTCGCTCGCCGTGTTGAATCGTAGTGAGGATCGATGGGGTACCAGGTACGGTAACGTAAGGACTGATCCCAATTTGATAGCCTGGGGGTTCAAGCGGGAATACGCGTAATTAAAACAGGCAGTGCGTGCAACCTATTCTGGTAGCTGTGCTCGCCAGGTCCATATGGCAAGCAAGAACAAGAAAAAGCCCCCTGTGAGCCCTCTGGGATCCAGGGCTTACAGAAGGCTTTTTTCCAATTAAACCTGAGTGAGCCTCAGCTTATTGGCAAGCTTCACAATCCGGCTCATCAATCGCACAAGCCTTCGGCACTGGCGCAGGTCCGGCTGGCGCGGCGAGTACCGAATCATCACCATGGTTGCCGCTGGATACAGCGTTCAGCTTGCCGGTGTTGATGGTCGACTTCTCGGTGCTGGTCGCGGCCAGGGCACGGAGGTAGTAAGTGGTTTTCAGGCCACGGTACCAGGCCATGCGGTAGGTCACGTCCAGCTTCTTGCCCGAAGCGCCGGCAATGTAGAGGTTCAGCGACTGTGCCTGGTCGATCCACTTCTGACGACGGCTGGCAGCGTCAACGATCCACTTGGTATCCACTTCGAAGGCGGTCGCGTAGAGCTCTTTGAGTTCCTGCGGGATGCGCTCGATCTGCTGCACCGAACCGTCGTAGTACTTCAGGTCGTTGATCATGACCGAGTCCCACAGGCCACGGGCTTTCAGGTCGCGAACCAGGTACGGGTTGATCACGGTGAACTCGCCCGACAGGTTCGATTTCACATACAGGTTCTGGTAGGTCGGTTCGATCGACTGCGACACGCCAGTGATGTTGGCGATGGTGGCGGTCGGTGCGATGGCCATGATGTTGGAGTTACGAATGCCTTTCTGTACACGGGCACGTACCGGCGCCCAGTCCAGGGACTCGTTCAGGTCAACGTCGATGTACTTCTGGCCACGCTGTTCGATCAGGATCTGTTGCGAGTCCAGCGGCAGGATGCCCTTGGACCACAGCGAACCCTGGAACGTCTCGTAGGCGCCGCGCTCGTCCGCCAGGTCGCAGGAAGCCTGGATCGCGTAGTAGCTGACCGCTTCCATGGACTTGTCGGCGAACTCGACCGCAGCATCGGAACCGTAGGGAATGTGTTGCAGGTACAAGGCGTCCTGGAAGCCCATGATGCCCAGGCCGACCGGACGGTGCTTGAAGTTGGAGTTCTGCGCCTGTGGCACCGAGTAGTAGTTGATGTCGATGACGTTATCGAGCATGCGTACGGCGGTGTTGACAGTGCGTTCCAGCTTGGCGGTGTCCAGCTTGCCGTTGACGATGTGGTTCGGCAGGTTGATCGAGCCCAGGTTGCAGACCGCGATCTCGTCCTTGTTGGTGTTCAAGGTGATCTCGGTGCACAGGTTCGAGCTGTGGACCACGCCTACGTGCTGCTGCGGGCTGCGCAGGTTGCACGGGTCCTTGAAGGTCAGCCATGGGTGGCCGGTTTCGAACAGCATCGACAGCATCTTGCGCCACAGGTCTTTGGCCTGGATGGTCTTGAACAGCTTGATCTTGCCAGGGTACTGGGCCAGGGCTTCGTAGTACTCGTAGCGCTCTTCGAAGGCCTTGCCGGTCAGGTCGTGCAGGTCCGGTACTTCGGACGGCGAGAACAGCGTCCACTGGCCGTCATCGAAGACACGCTTCATGAACAGGTCAGGGATCCAGTTGGCGGTGTTCATGTCGTGGGTACGACGACGATCGTCACCGGTGTTCTTGCGCAGCTCGATGAACTCTTCAATGTCCATGTGCCAGGTTTCCAGGTAGGCACATACAGCGCCTTTGCGCTTGCCACCCTGGTTCACGGCAACGGCGGTGTCGTTCACCACTTTCAGGAACGGCACGACGCCCTGGGATTTACCATTGGTGCCCTTGATGTACGAACCCAGTGCACGCACCGGCGTCCAGTCGTTGCCCAGGCCGCCGGCGAATTTGGACAACATGGCGTTGTCGTGGATCGCGTGGTAGATGCCCGACAGGTCATCCGGCACGGTGGTCAGGTAGCAGCTCGACAGCTGTGGACGCAGGGTGCCGGCGTTGAACAGGGTCGGGGTCGACGACATGTAGTCAAAGGACGACAGCAGGTTGTAGAACTCGATCGCACGGTCTTCCTTGTGCTTCTCTTCGATCGCCAGGCCCATGGCCACGCGCATGAAGAACACTTGCGGCAGTTCGAAGCGGATCCCGTCCTTGTGGATGAAGTAACGGTCGTACAGGGTTTGCAGGCCCAGGTAGGTGAACTGCTGGTCGCGCTCGTGGTTGATCGCCTTGCCGAGTTTTTCCAGGTCGAAGGTGGCCAGGATCGGGTTGAGCAATTCGAATTCGATACCCTTGGCGATGTAGGCAGGCAGGGCCTTGGCGTACAGGTCGGCCATCTCGTGGTGGGTGGCGCTGTCGGCCACGCCCAGGAAGCCCAGGCCTTCGGCGCGCAGGGTGTCCATCAGCAGGCGCGCGGTGACGAACGAGTAGTTCGGCTCGCGTTCAACCAGGGTACGGGCGGTCATCACCAGGGCGGTGTTGACGTCGGTCAGGGCCACGCCGTCGTACAGGTTCTTCAGGGTTTCGCGCTGGATCAGGTCACCGTCGACTTCTTCCAGGCCTTCGCAGGCCTCGGTGATGATGGTGTTCAGGCGGCCCAGATCCAGTGGCGCAAAGCTGCCATCGGCCAGGGTGATGCGGATCGACGGGTGCGCTTGCACGGCTTCGGCGGATGGCGCGTGCACGGCACGTTCCTTGGCGCGCGAATCGCGGTAGATCACGTAGTCACGGGCAACTTTCTGCTCGCCGGCACGCATCAGGGCCAGTTCGACCTGGTCCTGGATTTCTTCGATGTGGATAGTGCCGCCCGAAGGCATGCGACGCTTGAAGGTCGCGGTGACCTGTTCGGTCAGGCGGGCAACGGTGTCGTGGATGCGCGACGAAGCAGCAGCGGTGCCGCCTTCAACTGCAAGAAACGCTTTGGTGATGGCGACGGTGATTTTGTCATCGGTGTAAGGAACGACAGTGCCGTTACGCTTGATCACGCGCAATTGGCCAGGTGCGGTGGCGGACAGATCCATAGTCGAATCGGCGGCCTGCGGCACGGAGCCCTGCGGGTTCTCGCGAGTTGTGTCGGTTTGCATGGGGGGTTGTCTCCACGTTCTATATTTGATTGCGAGTGCCAGGCTTTCCTGCAACACCCGTACCGTTTTCCATGTCTTTGGATGAAAAACAGCTGCCATCCGCGTGAGCGGTTTGGTCTACTGAAAATCGGTTGGTTCCACGCTGCGCCAGCAATAAAACGCTTGAATTTCGAGCCGCTTATGTGGTTGGACGCTTTTCGCTAAAACCCTACATGTAGGGTCTCTTGAAGTGCCGAGGTACAAGATAATGCGTTTTACGGGTGTTAGCAACGCACTAACCTGTGGATAACACTGTGAGTAAAATGTGTAAGAAAGGTTGAAGGGGCGTGTAGGCCGCATTACTACTGGATTGCGCCGTTTGTCATTAAATGTTTCGAGCCCAAAACAAGGTGGCGGTTTTCGAAGGGCGCGAACCCTATCACAAAAAAACGCCATGGCCGAATGGATTTCCCGGCTTGTGCTTATGGGTTGGCCCGTGGCTACAATCGACCCTCGTTATGCCTGCAACACATGACAAACAGGCTGTGCCTGGACCGTATCGGCCAGAAGAATTTCCTATAACAATGAGGACACCCCATGGCACAGGACCCCTGGCAGATATTGATCGTCGAGGATGACCAACGCCTGGCCGAGCTGACCCGCGAATACCTGGAGAGCAACGGCCTGCGGGTGTCGGTGGAGAACGACGGTGCCGTGGCGGCCGCGCGCATTATCGCCGAGCAGCCTGACCTGGTGATCCTCGACCTGATGCTGCCCGGCGAAGACGGCCTGAGCATCTGTCGCAAGGTGCGCCAGCGCTATGACGGCGTCATCCTGATGCTCACTGCGCGCACCGACGACATGGACCAGGTGCAGGGCCTGGACATGGGCGCCGATGACTACGTGTGCAAACCCGTGCGTCCGCGCCTGTTGCTGGCACGTATCCAGGCCCTGCTGCGGCGCAGCGAACCGGCGCCAGCGGTTGCGGTGGAGCACCAGAGGCGCCTGCAATTCGGCCCGCTGGTGGTGGACAATGCCTTGCGCGAGGCCTGGCTGCACCAAGGTGGCATCGAACTGACCAGTGCCGAGTTCGACCTGCTGTGGCTGTTGGTGGCCAATGCCGGGCGCATTCTTTCGCGCGAAGAAATTTTCATCGCCCTGCGCGGCGTCGGTTACGACGGCCAGGACCGTTCGATTGATGTGCGCATTTCACGTATTCGCCCCAAGATCGGCGATGACCCGATCCACCCACGCCTGATCAAGACCATCCGCAGCAAAGGCTACCTGTTCGTGCCCGAAGCTGCTGCCGACATGCCACTGTGAACTCGATCTTCCTGCGCATCTACGGCGGCATGTGCGCCGCGCTGATCCTGGTCGCGCTGCTGGGTGTGCTGGCCCTGCACTTGCTCAACGATGTGCGCAGCGACCAATACCGCGAGCGCCTGGCCCATGGCACTTTCGCGCTGATGGGCGACAATCTGCAGCCCATGAGCGCCATCGAGCGCCAGCGCGCATTGGCCGTGTGGGAGCGATTGCTGGGCATTCCGCTGCAGTTGCGCACCTTCACTGACGCACAGCTGGACATGCGCCAGCGCAAGCGCCTGCAACGTGGCCAGGTCCTGGTGGAGCAGACGGGGCCCCATGCTGCGCGGGTATTACGGCTGGTCAGTGAACAGGAGCAATGGGTGCTCACCGGCGAAGTGCAGCAGATCAGCGAGCAATTGGCCCGCGCTACTATTTACCTGCTGGCCGACGAACTGGTGCGGTTTCCGGTGGCCGAGCAGCCGCAACGTTTGGCCGACCTCAAGCAGGCAAAAGGTTTTGGTTTCGAGATGCACCTGATGACCCTCGACCAGGCCGATATGGACGACGACCAGCGCCGTCGCGTGGCCGAAGGCGATACGGTGATGGCCCTGGGCAAAGGCGGTGATTCGATCCGTGTGTTTGCCGGCATGGTCGGCACGCCGTGGGTGCTGGAGATCGGCCCGCTGTATCAAATGAACCCGTACCCGGCGCAATGGTTGATCCTGATTACGTTGATCGGCCTGACCCTGATCGGTCTGATCGTCTACCTGTTGGTGCGCCAGCTCGAGCGCCGGCTCAAGGGGCTGGAGGCAGCGGCGACGCGTATCGCCAAGGGCAACCTGGAGGTTCGCGTACCGGCGCGAGGCGTCGATTCGGTGGGGCGGTTGGCGGCGGCGTTCAACGGCATGGCCGAGCACTTGCAGCAATTGCTGGCGATTCAGCGTGAGCTGGTACGCGCCGTCTCTCATGAGCTACGCACGCCGGTGGCGCGCCTGCGCTTCGGCCTGGAGATGCTGGGCGACGCCACCACCCCCGAGGCCCGGCGCAAATACCTGGAGGGCATGGACGGCGATATCCAGGACCTCGATGGCCTGGTCGATGAGATGCTCACCTACGCGCGCCTGGAGCAGGGCGCGCCGGCGTTGGACTTCCAGCGCGTCGACCTCGATGCGTTGCTCGACCAGGTGATCGGCGAATTGTCGCCACTGCGCCCGCAGGTCAGCGTCACCCGGGGGATTTGTCCGTCACCGGCGCATCGGGCGGACGCCTGGGTCGATGCTGAACCCCGCTACCTGCATCGCGCGCTGCAGAACCTGGTCAGTAATGCCATGCGCCACGCCAGGGGCCAGGTACTGATCAGTTATCAGGTAGGGCAGGTGCGGTGCCGTATCGACGTGGAAGACGATGGTCCCGGCGTACCGGAAAGTGCCTGGGAACGGGTGTTTACCCCGTTCCTGCGCCTGGACGACAGCCGCACCCGCGCCTCGGGCGGGCACGGCCTGGGCTTGTCGATCGTGCGGCGGATTATCTATTGGCATGGCGGGCGGGCGTTGATCAGCAAGAGCAACAACCTGGGCGGGGCGTGTTTCAGCCTGAGTTGGCCCAGAGAACAGGGAAAACCCTGACACCGCTATCGGGAGCAAGCCCCCTCCCACAGGGGAATGCAGTCCAAATGTGGGAGGGGGCTTGCCCCCGATGGCACTCTATCAGGCGCCAACCGCCACCAGACTCAACAACTGCTCCCCCTCCACCCCAAATTGCCCCTCCAATTCCTTGCCATGGCACCACTCACTGGACAGGTCCGTGAGCAACCGCAGCCGCACATGCCCAGCCTGCGACCACTCCACCACCTCGGCATGCTCGAAATAGAAGCGCTGGTGCACGAGCGGGTAGAGCGCCTTGAACAGACTCTCCTTGACCGAAAACGTCAGCGTCACCAGCAGGGCGGCCTGCTCGCGCGGCAGGCTGGCCATTCGTTGCACTTCATCGGGCGTAAGGATCTCGCCCGCCAGGCGTTCCGCCCGTTCCAGCGTCAACAGGTTCTCCAGGTCCATTCCCAGGCCGCGCCACTGCGCCTTGTGCGCGACGATCGCCGCGGCGTG
This sequence comes from Pseudomonas sp. CFBP13528, assembly GCF_005233615.1. NCBI lineage: Bacteria > Pseudomonadati > Pseudomonadota > Gammaproteobacteria > Pseudomonadales > Pseudomonadaceae > Pseudomonas > Pseudomonas sp. CFBP13528. The sequence continues at coordinate 35,240 of NZ_QGAJ01000025.1, read as the reverse complement.
CCCGGTGCTGTGGGTAATGGAGCCACTGATATGCCCTGGCCAAATCGGCGCGCGGTCTTCGCCAATGGCCGGGACGCAGTCGAGGTTATCGAGTCGCTGCAGCGCTTCGCGGGCGCACAGGCGGCCGGCGAGGAATTCCGCCTGGCGCTTGGCCACCGAGCGCTGGATGCTCGCCGGCGGCGGCACGGCGCTGCGTTGGAAGTCGCTGGCGTTCAATAAGGCCGGGTCGAATCGCGTGCTCAAAAACACTGTGCCCGGCAAGGGAACAGGCAGCGGCCAATGGGCATCGAGTGGGGTACAACAGGCGGGTAGGGGCGTCATGCGCGACATTTTGCCGAGTTGGCGCGTCAGTGCATAGTCCGTAGTGCATGACTCATTGCGGTTCAGGCCGGGTTCAGAGCCTGTTCAGGGGGAGTTCAGGGGCGCTTGCGTAGTGTGGACACCACAGCCTGAACGCGTAAGAGGTAACCACCATGACTGCGATCAAGAAACTGCTGCTGGCGTTGACCATGCTCAGTGCCACCGCCGGTGTGCAAGCCAGCGATAGCACGTTTGCCGCTTTTGGCCGAGAGAAAAGCAAAAAAGACGGCAACCTGATCCATCGTGTCAGCTTCGAAGAGATGAGCGTTCAGGCCGCACCGTGGGGCCAGTCACTGGTCACAGCGCCTCAGCCGGGTTACCGCACCGGTTATGCGCCTCTGTCAGGCCAATACAATGGCATTAAACTGCGCCCGCAAGACCTGCAGGGCCGCTATGATATCCCTCGCTCGGACTGTTGAATTGCCTTGGAGAGCCTTATGAAATTGCTGGTGGTGGAAGATGAGGCGCTGTTGCGTCATCACCTGTTTACCCGCCTGACCGACAGCGGCCACGTCGTCGAAGCCGTGGCCAATGCCGAGGAAGCCCTGTACCAGACCGGCCAATTCAACCATGACCTGGCGATCATCGACCTGGGTCTGCCCGGCATGGGCGGCCTGGACCTGATCCGGCAGCTGCGCACCCAGGCCAAGACCTTTCCGATCCTGATCCTGACCGCCCGCGGCAACTGGCAGGACAAAGTCGAAGGCCTGGCTGCCGGTGCCGACGACTATGTGGTCAAACCGTTCCAGTTCGAAGAGCTGGAGGCGCGGATGAACGCCTTGCTGCGCCGCTCCAGCGGTTTCACCCAGTCCACCATCGTCGCCGGGCCCCTGCTGCTGGACCTCAATCGCAAGCAAGCCTCGCTGGACGAACAACCGCTGGCGCTGACCGCCTATGAGTACCGCATCCTTGAGTACCTGATGCGCCATCATCAACAGGTGGTGGCCAAGGACCGTTTGATGGAGCAGCTCTATCCCGATGATGACGAGCGCGACCCCAACGTCATCGAAGTGCTGGTTGGCCGGCTGCGCCGCAAGTTGGAAGGCCCGGCCGGGTTCAAGCCGATCGACACCGTGCGTGGCCTGGGCTACCTGTTCAATGAGCGCTGCCGTTGATTCGCTCGCTCCGTGTGCGCCTGATGCTGGCCGCCGCCACCCTGGCGGTGCTGTTCATGCTGGGCTTGTTGCCCGCCATGCAAGGTGCCTTCAGCCTGGCGCTGCAGGATTCCATCGAGCAGCGCCTGGCGTCGGATGTCACCACCCTGATCTCGGCGGCCCGCGTGGAAAATAACCGGCTGTTGATGCCGGCGCAGTTGCCCGATGAGCGTTTCAACCTGACCGACAGTCGCCTGCTCGGCTATATCTACGACCGTGAAGGCCATCTGGTGTGGCGTTCGCGGGCGACCCAGGAAGAAAACATCAATTACAAGCCGCGCTACGATGGGCGCGGCAACGAATTCGCGCGTATTCGTGAGGCCAACGGCCAGGAGTTCTTCGTCTATGACGTCGAGGTCCGGCTGCTGGGCGGCAAGAGCGCGGCTTTCAGCATCGTCGCCTTGCAACCGGTGCGCGAGTACCAACTGACCCTCGAAGGCCTGCGCGAGAATCTCTACCTGGGGTTCGGCGCGGCATTGCTGGTGCTGTTGACGCTGCTCTGGCTCGGCCTGACCTGGGGCCTGCAGGCCCTGCGGCGCCTGAGCCAGGAGCTGGACCAGATCGAAGGCGGCACCCGCGAAAGCCTCAGCGAAGAGCACCCCCGGGAATTGCTGCGCCTCACCGGTTCCCTCAACCGTTTGCTGCACAGCGAGCGTGAGCAGCGCACGCGCTACCGCGACTCCCTGGATGACTTGGCCCATAGCCTGAAAACCCCGCTGGCGGTATTGCAGGGGGTGAGCGAAGACATGGCCCAGCGCCCCGAGGAACGCAGCCAGGCCTGGGTGCTGCAGTCGCAGATCGAGCGCATGAGCCAGCAGATCGGCTATCAATTGCAGCGCGCCAGCCTGCGCAAGAGCGGCCTGGTCCGCCACCAGGTACGCCTGGAACCGGTGCTGCAAAGCCTGTGCGACACGTTGGACAAGGTTTACCGGGACAAGCGCGTCACCGTGTCCCTCGACCTGCCGGACGCGTGCGACGTACCCATCGAGAAAGGCGCCCTGCTCGAGATGCTCGGCAACCTGCTGGAAAACGCCTACCGCCTATGCGTGAAGCAGGTACGTATCAGCCTCGTGGAACACCCGGACGGCAGTGAGCTGTGCATCGAAGACGATGGCCCCGGTGTGCCACCGGACCAGCGCGCACGGATCCTGCAGCGCGGCGAACGGCTTGATCGCCAGCACCCGGGGCAGGGCATCGGGTTGGCGGTGGTCAAGGACATCATCGAAAGCTATCACGCGCGGTTGACCCTGGGTGATTCGGCGCTGGGTGGCGCGGCGTTCAGGATTCACTTTCCCGCCTTGTGAGGGGGCAGGCAGGCTACCCGCCTTCAGCCCTCCTGCGCGCGATACGCCCCCGGCGTCAACCCGGTCCACTTCTTGAACGCCCGATGAAACGCTGACGGCTCCGAGAACCCCAACTGTTCTGCAATTTCCTGCAAAGACAAGTCCGCTCGCCCCAAGTGGTAGATGGCGATATCGCGGCGTAACTCATCCTTCAATGCCTGAAAGCTGCTGCCTTCTTCACGCAAATGCCGGCGCAGGGTCTGCGGGCTGATATGCAAGTGCTGGGCGATCGCTTCCAGGTCCGGCCAGGGCGTGCGGTCGCGGCTCAGCAAGCGGCGCAGTTGGCTGCTCAGGCTGTCGCCCTCATCGGGTCGAGACAACAAGTCGGCGGGGGAGCGCTGTAGAAAGTGCTTGAGGGTGCGTTCATCCTGCAGCAGCGGCAGGTTCAGGTATCGGCTGGGAAACACCAGGCTGCTGTTGGGCGCGCCGAATACCTGCGGGCAAGGAAACAGCAGGTCGTATTCACCGGCGTGGGCCGGCATCGCATAACTGAAGGTGACCTGATGCAGCCGAATACGCTGGCCGATCAACCAACTGCCCAGACGATGCCAGATCACCAGCAGGCATTCACTGAGAAAGTGGTCCGGGTCCCACAGTGGCGAGTCGTCCAGGCTCAAGCGAGCGCTGTCGCCTTCGCGTGTCAGCTGCCAGCGCGGGCCGTGGGGGAACAGGCTATAAAATAACAGGCCGCGTTCCAGCGCCTTCTCCAGCGTGCGGCAATGAATCAGCGCATGACACATCATGGCGAAGGTGCCGCGCTTGCTCGGCGCCTGGGCGAAACCCAGGTATTCATCATCCAGCGCCAGCCAGAGCATTTGCAGCAACCGGGTAAATTGCTCCGGAGCGATACGCGCACGCGATTCGCTCAGCTGTTCGGGGGTGATACCCACCTGCTGCAACAGGCCGAGTAGTCGAAACCGGCCCGACGTGCGCCGCCCAGGGCCGCGCGGGCGAAGTGGCTGGCGATGGTGCGTTCACGCATGACAGGGCCTCGTCCGTGGAAGGGCCGATGGTAGCCATCACCTGGAGGGGTCACAAGGCGGATATCCGCCAAATTGTAGGACGAGACGGGGTTGGTCGGCGGAAATCCGCCACCTTGTTACACGCCCGCCAGGCGTTGGCGAGCCTGAAGCCCTGATGTACAGAGGCTTTCACCGGGTTTAAGCAAAGTGGCACGGCGTTTGCGATAAGGATCAAAGCGCGGGATTGTTCCTACAGTCCTCGCCAACAACAAATCCCTCCAGTGCAGGAGGGTTCGCAATTCAAGTGTCGTGGGCAATGGCGGATATTTGCCACACGGTGCGATTGAGGAACTTTGCAATGACGACTCGTCAGCCAATCTACAAATCCCTGTATTTCCAGGTGATCGTTGCAATCGTTATCGGTATTTTGCTCGGTCACTTTTACCCGCAGACCGGCGTGGCCCTCAAGCCACTGGGTGACGGCTTTATCAAGCTGATCAAAATGGTCATCGCCCCGATCATCTTCTGCACCGTGGTCAGCGGCATCGCTGGCATGCAAAGCATGAAATCGGTCGGTAAAACCGGTGGCTACGCGCTGCTGTACTTCGAAGTCGTTTCCACCATTGCGTTGCTGATCGGCCTGATCGTGGTCAACGTCGTGCAGCCGGGTGCCGGCATGCACATCGACGTGGCAACCCTGGACGCTTCCAAAGTCGCTGCCTACGTGACCGCCGGTAAAGACCAGAGCATCGTCGGCTTTATCCTCAATGTCATCCCCAACACCATCGTCGGCGCCTTCGCCAACGGCGACATCCTGCAAGTGCTGATGTTCTCGGTGATCTTCGGTTTCGCCCTGCACCGCCTGGGTGCCTACGGCAAGCCGGTGCTGGACTTCATCGATCGTTTCGCCCACGTGATGTTCAACATCATCAACATGATCATGAAGCTGGCGCCCATCGGTGCCCTGGGCGCCATGGCGTTCACCATCGGTGCCTACGGCGTAGGATCCCTGGTGCAGTTGGGCCAGTTGATGATCTGCTTCTACATCACCTGCGTCCTGTTCGTGGTGGTGGTGCTGGGCGCCATCTGCCGCGCCCACGGCTTCAGCGTGTTGAAGCTGATTCGTTATATCCGCGAAGAGCTGCTGATCGTGCTGGGGACTTCGTCTTCGGAATCCGCACTGCCGCGCATGCTGATCAAGATGGAGCGTCTGGGCGCGAAGAAATCCGTGGTTGGCCTGGTCATCCCGACCGGTTACTCGTTCAACCTTGACGGTACGTCGATCTACCTGACCATGGCCGCCGTGTTCATCGCCCAGGCGACCGACACCCACATGGACATCACCCACCAGATCACCCTGCTGCTGGTGCTGCTGCTGTCCTCCAAAGGTGCCGCGGGTGTGACGGGCAGTGGTTTCATCGTACTGGCTGCGACCCTGTCGGCTGTCGGCCACCTGCCGGTTGCCGGCCTGGCGCTGATCCTGGGTATCGATCGCTTCATGTCCGAAGCCCGCGCGCTGACCAACCTGGTGGGTAACGCCGTTGCCACCATCGTTGTGGCCAAGTGGGTCAAGGAACTGGACACCGACAAGCTGCAAAGCGAACTGGCATCCGGCGGTACCGGTATCTCCGAAACCCGCGAAATCGACGACCTGGGCGTGGCCGAAGGCCCTGCACCTGTGGTCAAGTAAGCTGCAGATGGCGTGAACTAACGCCGACAGCAACACACAAACGCCCCGACTGGTTCGGGGCGTTTGCGTTTCTGGCGCGTCACGGCAGTGGCTTTTGTTTTACAGTAAATGAACCGGTTGAAACGCTTGCGGGAGGTTTTGTGGACAGTGTGGATCTGAACGTCTTGCGCAGCGTGCTGGAATGGCGCCGCGCCGGGCAACGCGTGGTGTTGTACAGCGTGGTGCAGACCTGGGGCAGCGCGCCGCGCCCACCGGGGGCGATGTTGGCCCTGCGCGGCGACGGGGTGGTGATCGGCTCGGTGTCCGGCGGCTGTATCGAGGATGACTTGATCGCGCGCCTGCAGGATGGCCGTTTGCCCGATGATGGCCCGCCCGTGCAGTTGGTCACCTACGGTGTCACCCGCGATGAGGCGGCGCGCTTTGGCCTGCCCTGCGGCGGCACCCTGCGCCTGACCGAAGAGCGGGTGGACGACTGGGAGTGGGTCGCGCAATTGCTGGCGCGCTGTGAGGATCATCAGATTGTTGCGCGGGAGCTGGACCTGGCCACTGGCAACGTGACCCTCAGTGCCGCGAGCAAGACCGATGTGGTGACCTTTGACGACCAGTGCCTGCGCGCCATCTATGGGCCGCGCTGGCGCCTGCTGTTGATCGGCGCCGGACAACTGTCGCGCTATGTCGCGGAAATGGCGCGCCTGCTCGACTTTGAAGTGCTGATCTGCGACCCGCGTGAAGAGTTTGTCTATGGCTGGGAGGAACACCACGGTCGCTTCGTGCCGGGCATGCCCGATGAAGCGGTGCTGAATATCCAGACCGACGAACGCACGGCGATTGTCTGTCTCACCCATGATCCGCGCCTGGATGACATGGCGTTGCTCACGGCGTTGAATTCCAGCGCGTTCTATATTGGCGCCCTCGGTTCGCGGGTCAACACGCAGAAGCGACGGGAAAACCTGGCGGCGTTGGGGTTGTCGGCAGAAGCGATTGCACGTTTGCATGGGCCCATCGGCTTGCACATCGGCAGCCATACACCGGCGGAAATTGCGCTGTCGCTGATGGCGGAAATCGTCGCGATCAAGAACGGCGTGGCGCCTGTGCAGAAAAAGCCGCTGGCGGCGGTTGCCCAGTGACAGTGACGGCGATAGTGCTGGCGGCGGGGCAGGGCAGTCGCTTTCGTGCTGAGGCGGGCGCCGACCGGGATAAATTGCTCGCCGATTGTGTAGGGCTGGACGGCGTGACGCGGCCGGTGATCGAGCAGGTCCTGGTGAATTTGCCGGCCAGTGTGGTGGAACGTTGGGTGGTCACGCTGCCGGGCAGTACCGAGGTGATTCGGCTGGCGCAGGCGCATGGCTGCAAAGTCTTGCTGCTGCAGTCGGCTGGTATGGGCGACAGCATTGCTGCTGCAGTCGCCGCGAGTAGTTTGGCGGACGGTTGGCTGGTGGTATTGGGCGATATGCCGTTCATTCGATCCACCAGCATCGAACGGGTGATCAATGCGCTGCAAGCCGGTTGCATCAGCGTGCCGGTGCATGCGGGCGAGCATGGACATCCCGTGGCCTTTGACCGGGCGTTGGGCGCAGATTTGATGGCGCTGACAGGCGATCGTGGCGCGAAGCTGCTGTTCGCGCGTGTGTCGGTGAGTGAAGTGCTGCTGGATGACGCCGGTGTTCTCTGGGATGTGGATCTGCCACAACGGTTGAATTTCAGCGCGCATTAAAGTGTGGGAGGGGGCTTGCCCCCGATAGCGGTGGTTCAGTCAACATATCTGTGGCTGATACACCGCCATCGGCGGCAAGCCCCCTCCCACATTTTTGCAATAAAAAGCCCCGCCTGATCACTCAGGCGGGGCTTTTTAATGGCTGATGGAATCAGACGAAGGGTTTAGGCTCGTGCTCTTCTTCCTGGGCCTTGTGCTCTACCGACGCGGCAGCGGCAGCGGCAGCCTCGGCTTCCTTGCGGCGACGACGCACTTCACGTGGGTCGTTCGGTGCACGGCCGTTTTCAGTCAGTGCGCTTGCCGGTGCAGCTTCAACCACCGGAGCAGCAACTTCGGCCACTACCGGCGCTTCAACCACGGGTGCGGGCTCAACGACTGGAGCGGGCTCAACCACGGGGGCAGTCTCGACCTCTGGGGTCGGCTCGGCCACCACTTCGACATCAGCAACCGCAGCCGGCGCCTCTTCTACCACCGGGGCAGGAGCAGGCGCTTCAACCGGAGCAGCAGGTTCGGCAGGCCATTGGAAGGCGGTCTGTTCTTCGCGAACTTCACGCACGGCCGGGGCAGCTTCTTCGACAGCCGGTGCTTCAACGGCGGCGTCCGCCACTGGCTCAGGCTCGACGACCGGAGCGACTTCAACGGCAACCACTTCGGTCACGGGTTGAGCGTCGCGAACCGGTGCCACTTCCACTTCCGGAACCACTGGGGTTTCGATTGGGGTAGTGGCTTCCACCACCGGTGCTTCAACCACTGGCGTCTCGGCAACGGGCGCTTCTAGCGCAGCGGTCTCTTCGACAGCAGCGGTAGCGCGTTCAGCCTGCTCATGGGCCTGGGCTTCAGCAGGGGCGCTGATGACCGAGCTGGCAACGGCAGCGGTCACGGCCAGGCCGGCAGCCAGTTCGGCGCCCGTCGGTTCGTGGTTGGCCGCTTCTGCGTTCTCGCCGACTTCTTCCGAGCCTTCGATCACGTTGCCGTTGGCATCACGCTGACGCTCACGACGGTTGCTGCGACGACGCTGACCACGGGAGCGGCGGCGTGGGCGATCGCCTTCGGCGTTGTCCTGGCCATCTTCCTGCAGTTGCTCTTCGCCGGTCACCACTTCTTCTTCACTGGCGGCGGCGGCCTGTTCGGCGCGTGGTTGACGCTCTTCACGCGGAGCGCGTGGTTGACGTTCCTCACGTGGCGCGCGCTCTTCACGCGGCTGGCGAGCCGGGCGTTCTTCGGTGGCTGCGGCAGCGGCAGCGGCGACGGCAGGGGCCGCATCCAACGGCTCGCGCAGTTCACGTACACGCTCTTCACGCTCGCCACGCGGCTTGCGATCTTCACGCGGGGCGCGTGGAGTACGCGCACGTTCTTCGCGCGGTGCGCGTTCTTCACGGGCTACGGTCGGGGTTTCTTCACGGGCTTCGCGAGGTGCACGCTCTTCACGTGGCGCGCGCTCTTCACGCGGGGCACGTTCTTCGCGCGGCTTGCGCTCTTCGTCCCGACGACCGTTGCGGTTGCGGCTCTGCTGACGACCGTTGCGACGCTCTTCGTTACGCGCCGGGCGTTCGGTGGCGGTTTTTTCAACCACAACCGGGGCAGCGGGCTCTTCCTTGGTAGCGAACAGGCTGACCAGCGACTTCACCAGGCCCTTGAACAGGCTTGGCTCAGGCAGGGCGGCCGGCGCGGCCACCGGAGCAGCAGCTTCGGCCGGTACCGGTGCATTGGCGCGGGCCGGGGCGGTTTTCACGGCGGCTTCCTGGCGAACCAGGGTGCGGGTCGCGGCGGCCGGCTGGACTTCTTCCACTTCGGCGGCGGCAGCGGCGATTTCGTAGCTGGACTGGCCGCTGTGGGCTTCCGGGCTGTCATCGCGCAGGCGTTGCACTTCGAAGTGCGGCGTCTCGAGGTGATCGTTCGGCAGGATGACGATACGGGCACGGGTGCGCAGTTCGATCTTGGTGATCGAGTTGCGTTTTTCGTTGAGCAGGAACGCGGCAACCGGAATCGGCACTTGTGCGCGAACTTCGGCGGTGCGGTCTTTCAGGGCTTCTTCTTCGATCAGGCGCAGGATCGCCAGGGACAGCGACTCAACGTCACGGATGATGCCGGTGCCGTTGCAACGCGGGCAGACGATGCCGCTGCTTTCGCCCAGGGATGGACGCAGGCGCTGACGGGACATTTCCAGCAGGCCGAAGCGCGAGATACGGCCCACTTGTACACGGGCGCGGTCGGCTTCCAGGCATTCGCGGACTTTCTCTTCCACGGCGCGCTGGTTCTTGGCCGGGGTCATGTCGATGAAGTCGATCACGATCAGGCCGCCGATATCACGCAGGCGCAGCTGGCGGGCGATTTCTTCAGCCGCTTCCAGGTTGGTCTGCAGGGCGGTCTCTTCGATGTCGCTACCCTTCGTGGCGCGCGCCGAGTTGATGTCGATGGACACCAGGGCTTCGGTCGGGTCGATCACGATGGAGCCGCCGGAAGGCAGTTCGACCACGCGCTGGAAAGCGGTCTCGATCTGGCTTTCGATCTGGAAACGGTTGAACAGCGGAACGCTGTCTTCGTACAGCTTGATCTTGCTGGCGTACTGCGGCATCACCTGGCGGATGAAGGTCAGGGCTTCGTCCTGGGCTTCAACGCTGTCGATCAGCACTTCGCCGATGTCCTGGCGCAGGTAATCGCGGATGGCGCGGATGATCACGTTGCTTTCCTGGTAGATCAGGAACGGCGCGGAACGATCCAGCGAAGCTTCTTTGATGGCGGTCCACAGTTGCAGCAGGTAGTCGAGGTCCCACTGCATTTCTTCGCTGCTGCGGCCCAGGCCGGCAGTGCGCACGATCAGGCCCATGTCGGCGGGTGCGATCAGGCCGTTCAGCGCTTCACGCAGTTCGTTGCGCTCTTCGCCCTCGATGCGACGGGAGATGCCGCCGGCACGCGGGTTGTTCGGCATCAGCACCAGGTAACGGCCAGCCAGGCTGATGAAGGTGGTCAGGGCGGCGCCCTTGTTGCCACGTTCTTCTTTTTCGACCTGGACAATGACTTCCTGGCCTTCGCTCAGGACGTCCTTGATGTTCACGCGGCCTTCGGGGGCCTTCTTGAAGTATTCGCGGGAGATTTCCTTGAGGGGCAGGAAGCCGTGGCGCTCGGAGCCGAAATCGACAAAGGCAGCCTCAAGGCTTGGTTCGATGCGAGTAATACGGCCTTTATAGATGTTGGCCTTCTTTTGCTCGCGCGCACCGGATTCGATATCCAGGTCGTAGAGGCGTTGGCCATCTACCAGTGCAACACGCAACTCTTCGGGTTGAGTTGCGTTAATCAGCATTCTTTTCATGTTGTACCGTCGGTTTCCGGGCTGCCGGAAACGGCGTTCGGCACACACGACTTCTCACGGTCGGTGTCAGGTGCGTCAAGAGTGGTTGGCCACTCCAGTGTCCAGCAAAACCTGCCAATTGGGCGGGTATCGCGACGGACGCGTCCTGCTTGTTAGCGGTGGTGACAAAGGCACCACTTCAACAAAAGCTAAGGTCAGGAGGAGGAATCAACCGGCGACTGTGGACGAGATGAAGCGTCTAAATATAAGCCTAGTGCTACACGGTCCGACGGTTGTGCATCTCCACCCTACACGTATCCCTGATAATTCGGGTGCTGCCGCGCGCAGAATCCGCAGCGGGTTGGCATTTACCGTGTTCTCCAAAGGGGAGTCCACGCTCATGGCTAAACAAGACTAGGTGTGGGCGACTGCGCTCTCACTCAGCTCTTAACAGGCGTTGTTTCCGAAGCATTCGCCATGGTCTGGTTCGGGACTGACTGCACTTTGTGAACTGGCCGTAAATATCGGCGCAACACGCGAGTATTCACCCTGCGTACCGCACTCGCTTCAGGCCTCATGTCACCTGCGCTTGTTACAATCTCAAGCCTTCCAGGGTGGCGAACGCCCCGTAGGACGGCCTCGCGTCCTGATGAATTGCGATGGTCAGGGCCGGCAGTTTGCCGCAAGTCCTCTGTCCAGGCCGCTTTTGGCGGCGTTCGCGACTATAGCAGCAATGATTAAGTGCTTCAATTCCATAAAAAATTGTTATCATCGCCAGCATGACGACTACCGCCCCCCAGACCCCCAGCGTCCAGCTGCTCGAGGTCTCGCCGGAATATGCCGGCCAACGCATCGATAATTTTCTCCTGGCCAGGCTCAAAGGCGTGCCCAAGACCTTGATCTACCGCATCTTGCGTAAAGGTGAAGTGCGGGTGAACAAGGGCCGGATCAAGCCCGAGTACAAGCTGCAGGCGGGCGATATCGTCCGTGTGCCGCCGGTTCGCGTGCCTGAGCGCGACGAGCCGGTGCCGCTGGCCCAGGGCCTGTTGCAGCGCCTGGAAGCGTCGATCGTGTTCGAAGATAACAAACTCATCGTGATCAACAAACCCTGCGGCATTGCCGTTCACGGCGGCAGCGGCCTGACGTTCGGCGTGATCGAAGCCTTCCGGCAGTTGCGCCCGGATGCCAAGGAGCTGGAGCTGGTCCATCGCCTGGACCGCGACACCTCCGGCCTGTTGATGATCGCCAAGAAACGCAGCATGTTGCGCCACCTGCACACTGCCCTGCGCGGCGACGGCGTGGACAAGCGCTACATGGCGTTGGTACGCGGTAACTGGGCCAGTTCGATCAAGAGCGTGCGGGCGCCGTTGCAGAAGAGCAACCTGCGCTCCGGTGAGCGCATGGTGGAAGTGGACGAGGAGGGCAAAGAGGCCCTGACCCTGTTCAAGGTGCTGCGCCGCTTCGGCGACTTCGCCACCCTGGTCGAGGCCAAGCCGGTGACCGGGCGTACCCACCAGATTCGCGTGCACACCCTGCATGCCGGTCACTGCATCGCCGGTGATACCAAATATGGTGACGAGGATTTCTCCAGGGAGATTCGCGACCTGGGCGGCAAACGCCTGTTCCTGCACGCCTACATGTTGACCGTGCCGCTGCCCGATGGCGGCGAGCTGAAGTTGCAGGCGCCGGTCGATGAAATGTGGGCCAAGACCGTGGAGCGTTTGAGTGTCGCACCGTGATTACAAGCTGCTGATTTTCGACTGGGACGGCACCCTGGCCAATTCCATTGGCCGCATCGTCGAGTCGATGCACATGGCATCGACCCGCTCGGGTTTCGAGTTGTGCAGCGACCTGGCGGTCAAGGGCATTATCGGCCTGGGCTTGCCTGAGGCGATTCGCACGCTGTATCCGCAGATATCCGACACTGAACTGGTCGCTTTCCGCGAGCATTACGCCGATCACTACATTGCGCTGGAGGCCGAGCCTTCGCCGCTGTTTGAAGGTGTGGTGCAGTCGCTGCAAGCGTTTCGTGCCGAGGGTTATCACCTGGCCGTCGCCACGGGTAAGGCGCGTCGCGGGCTGGATCGGGTGCTCAAGGCGCACGGCTGGGAAGACTATTTCGATATCACCCGTGCGGCGGATGAAACGGCCAGTAAACCTCACCCTCTGATGCTGGAGCAGATCCTGGCGCATTGCGGGGTATCGCCGCGCCAGGCGTTGATGGTAGGTGATGCGTCCTTCGACCTGATGATGGCGCGCAATGCAGGCATGGACAGCGTGGCGGTCAGCTATGGCGCCCAGTCTGCGGACGCCCTGCAGCCATACGAGCCCAGGATTACGATCGATCATTTTTCTCAATTGCAGGCCTGGCTCAGCCGGGCCCGATAAGTCTTTGCTGAGGTTGATGGCATGAGTGACGAGTGGAAAGCGCCGGAAAAAGCGCAAAACGCTGATGACAAGAGCTGGAAACTGCTGGAGAAAACCCTCCTGGCCAGCGTCCAGGAGCAGCGTCGCGCGCGACGCTGGGGGATCTTCTTCAAGCTGCTGACCTTCACTTACCTGCTGCTCATTCTGGCGTTGTTCAGCCCGTTGATGGACATGGAGAAAAGCGCCACCCGGGGCAGTCACTACACCGCCTTGATCGAGGTGCGCGGGGTGATCGCCGACAAGGAGCCCGCCAGTGCCGACAATATTGTCAGCAGCCTGCGCGCGGCGTTCGAAGACCCCAAGGTCAAGGGCGTGGTCCTGCGTATCAACAGCCCCGGCGGCAGTCCTGTGCAGTCGGGCTATGTGTATGACGAGATTCGTCGCCTGCGCGCGCTGCATCCGGACACCAAGCTTTATGCGGTGATCTCCGACCTGGGGGCTTCGGGCGCTTATTACATCGCCAGTGCCGCCGACCAGATTTACGCTGACAAGGCCAGCCTGGTGGGCTCCATTGGCGTGACGGCAGCCGGTTACGGTTTTGTCGGCACCATGGAGAAGCTGGGTGTGGAGCGTCGCACCTACACCTCGGGCGAGCACAAGGCCTTCCTCGATCCGTTCCAGCCGCAAAAGGCTGATGAGACCCAGTTCTGGCAGGGCGTGCTCGACACGACTCATCGCCAGTTCATCGCCAGCGTCAAGCAAGGGCGTGGCGATCGGCTCAAGGACAAGGAGCATCCGGAGCTGTTCTCCGGGCTGGTGTGGTCGGGCGAGCAGGCGCTGCCGCTGGGCTTGATCGACGGCCTGGGCAGTGCCAGTTCGGTGGCGCGGGATGTGGTTGGCGAGAAGGAGCTGGTGGATTTCACGGTTGAGGAATCGCCGTTTGACCGGTTTTCCAAGAAGCTCGGTGCCAGCGTGGCCGAGAAGCTGGCGTTGTACATGGGCTTCCAAGGCCCGACATTGCGCTGATAGCTCAAGCCAGCTGTAGATCAAAATGTGGGAGGGGGCTTGCCCCCGATGACGGTGTGTCAGCTATGGATAAGCTGGCTGATCCACCGCTATCGGGGGCAAGCCCCCTCCCACATTGGGTCGGTGTGTACTTAAGGAATTTGCACGCCTTCGGTCAGCAGCATATCCACCAGTCGGATCAGCGGCAGGCCAACAAGGCTTGTCGCATCCGGCCCTTCGGTGCTCTGGAACAGGCTGACGCCCAGCCCTTCGGCCTTGAAGCTGCCCGCGCAATCATAAGGCTGTTCGATCCGCAGGTAGCGCTCGACGCGTTCGGCATCCAGTTCACGCATCTGCACGGTGAACGGTACGCAATCGACCTGGCAGCGCCCCGTTTCACTGTTGAGCAGTGCCAGCCCGGTAAGGAAGCTCACGCGCTTGCCGCTGGCGGCCAATAGCTGTTCTCGTGCGTTCTCGAAGGTGTGAGGCTTGCCGATAATGCGGCCTTGCAGTGCGGCGACCTGGTCTGAGCCGATGATCAGATGACCTGGATGACTGAGCGCCAAGGCGCGCGCTTTCTGCTCGGCCAGGCGCTTGACCAGTTCCACGGCGGATTCGTTGTCACGATGGCTTTCATCGATATCCGGCGAGCTGCAGATGAACGGCAGGTGCAGGCGGCTCAGTAATTGACGACGATAAACCGAGCTGGACGCGAGTAATAAAGGCAGCATAGACGTCTCCTCAAGACAGCCGCAGATTCTAGCGGCGTGACCGGCTGACGCACAGGGCTGAATTTCCTTTGACATGGCCGGGTGCATCCCTATAATGCTGCGCCTATGTTGAATGACCCGATTCCACCTCACGTTGACCCGCGCAAATTGGCTGATCGTGGCACTTCCCTTCAAGGTGAATTGCCGCTGGCCGATTTGGAGAGACTCTGCGACCCGCTTTCCGACACTGTCGGTACGGTGCAGGCCAAATTCATTTTTGAACGAGATGAACGTAAATCTGTGGTGATCCACAGCGTTATCGACACCGAAGTCAAAATGGTTTGCCAGCGTTGTCTTGAGCTGGTCACCCTGCCGATCCACAGCGAGTGCAGTTATGCCGTGGTGAAGGAGGGTGCGAATACCCAGTCGTTGCCGAAAGGTTATGACGTGCTGGAACTGGGCGAAGATCCTTTGGATCTGCATGCACTGATCGAGGAGGAGCTTTTGCTCGCCTTGCCCATTGTGCCTGCTCATCATCCGGAAGAATGCCAGCAGCCGGCGGGCCTCGATGACGAGCCCGAACCGAGCGAGGACGAGGTAACGCGGTCCAACCCGTTCAGTGTATTGGCGCAGTTAAAGCGTGACCCAAACGTTTAGGAGTTAATCAATTATGGCTGTTCAGCAGAACAAAAAATCCCGCTCCGCCCGTGACATGCGCCGTTCGCACGACGCTCTCGAGGCTAGCACCCTGTCCGTGGAAAAGACCACCGGTGAAGTTCACCTGCGTCACCACGTATCGCCAGAAGGCGTATACCGTGGCCGTAAAGTGATCGACAAGGGCGCTGACGAGTAATCACTTGTCTGCTCAAGTCATCGCGATTGACGCAATGGGCGGGGACTTCGGTCCCCGCAGCATTGTTCAGGCCTGCATTGCCAGCCTGTCTGCTACGCCCTCGCTGCACCTGACCCTTGTCGGTCAACCTACCCTTATTGAAGAACTGATTGCCAGCCATCCGGCGGTGGATCGCGCGCGCCTGACGGTTACGCCGGCCAGCGAAACCATCACCATGGACGAAAAACCGGCAGCCGCGCTGCGCGGCAAGCCCGACTCGTCCATGCGCGTGGCCCTGGAGCTGCTGCGCGACGGCAAGGTGCACGCTTGTGTCAGTGCCGGCAATACCGGCGCGCTGATGGCCCTGTCGCGGCATGTGCTCAAGACCCTGCCGGGCATCGATCGGCCGGCGATGGTGGCGGCGATTCCCACGCAGAAAGGCTATTGTCAGTTGCTGGACCTGGGAGCGAACGTCGATTGCAGTGCCGAGCATCTGTTGCAGTTCGCCGTGATGGGTTCGGTGGCCGCCGAAGCGTTGGGCGTAGTCCGGCCAAGAGTGGCCCTGCTGAATATCGGCACCGAGGACATCAAGGGCAATCAGCAGGTCAAGCTGGCCGCCACCTTGCTGCAAGGCGCGCGGGGTTTGAACTACGTCGGTTTTGTCGAAGGTGACGGCTTGTACCGTGGCGAAGCCGACGTGGTGGTGTGTGACGGGTTTGTCGGCAACATCCTGCTCAAGTCCAGCGAGGGCTTGGCAACCATGATTGCCACGCGTATCGAAGCCTTGTTCAAGCAGAACCTGGCGTCGCGCATGGTCGGCGCCCTGGCGCTGCCGTTGATGCGCCGGCTGCAGGCCGACCTGGCGCCGGCGCGGCATAACGGCGCGAGTTTTCTGGGGTTGCAGGGCGTAGTGGTGAAAAGCCATGGCTCGGCAGGTGTCGAGGGCTTTCAGAGCGCGATTGCGCGGGCCGTGATCGAGATTCAGGACAACCTGCCGCAGCGCCTGCGCGGCCGTCTTGAGGACTTGTTGCCTTAGGCGAATCGGCCCGGGAGTGCTTAAATGTGACCGGCCAGTTCAATTGACCATCCAATCTGTCAGTTTCGTGCGCTCCCGTCTTGGTTTCACCTCAAGATCGGCAGCGACCATTTTTGACGACCAGATCATTAGGGGCTTGTTACATGTCTACATCCCTCGCATTCGTCTTTCCAGGGCAGGGTTCGCAGTCCCTCGGCATGTTGGCCGAGCTGGGCGCGCAATACCCGCAGGTCCTGGACACTTTCAAGGAAGCGTCCGACGCCCTGGGTTATGACCTGTGGGCACTGACCCAGCAGGGGCCGGAAGAGCAACTCAATCAAACCGACAAGACCCAGCCGGCCATTCTGACGGCTTCGATCGCGCTGTGGCGCTTGTGGCTGGCCGAAGGCGGCGCGCGCCCGGCATTCGTCGCCGGTCACAGCCTGGGCGAATACAGCGCCCTGGTTGCGGCGGGCAGCCTGACCCTCGGTGAGGCGGTCAAGCTGGTCGAGCGTCGCGGTCAGTTGATGCAGGAGGCCGTTCCGGCCGGGCAGGGCGGCATGGCCGCGATCCTGGGCCTGGACGATGCGGTGGTGATCGAAGCCTGCGCCGAAGCGGCGCAGGGCGAGGTGGTCAGTGCCGTGAATTTCAACTCCCCTGGCCAAGTGGTCATCGCGGGTGCCAAGGCAGCGGTCGAGCGCGCCATCGAAGGCTGCAAGGCCCGTGGTGCCAAGCGTGCGCTGCCGTTGCCGGTCAGCGTGCCGTCACACTGCGAGCTGATGCGTCCGGCGGCCGAGCGTTTTGCCGAGTCCATCGCCGCCATCAACTGGCAGGCGCCGCAGATCCCGCTGGTGCAGAACGTCAGCGCGGCGGTGGCGCCTGACCTGGACACCCTCAAGCGCGACCTGCTGGAGCAACTCTACAAGCCGGTTCGCTGGGTTGAGTCGGTGCAGACCCTGGCTGCCAATGGCGCCACCGAACTGGTCGAGTGCGGTCCGGGCAAAGTCCTGGCCGGCCTGAACAAACGCTGCGCCGACGGCGTATCGACTGCCAATCTCAATACCCCGGATGCCTTCGCTGCCGCTCGTGCGGCGCTGGCCTGATCCCCGAAATTAGGAGAAGCCTGCATGAGTCTGCAAGGTAAAGTTGCACTGGTTACCGGCGCAAGCCGTGGCATCGGCCAGGCCATCGCCCTGGAGCTGGGCCGTCAAGGCGCCGTTGTGATCGGCACCGCCACGTCCGCCTCGGGTGCCGAGCGTATCGGCGCAAC
The DNA here is from genome assembly GCF_005233615.1 of Pseudomonas sp. CFBP13528. NCBI lineage: Bacteria > Pseudomonadati > Pseudomonadota > Gammaproteobacteria > Pseudomonadales > Pseudomonadaceae > Pseudomonas > Pseudomonas sp. CFBP13528. The sequence continues at coordinate 17,529 of NZ_QGAJ01000025.1, read as the reverse complement.
CCTCAAGGAAAACGGCGTGCAGGGCACCGGCCTTGAGCTGAACGTGACCAGTGACGAGTCCGTGGCGGCCGTGCTGGCCGAGATCACCGCTCAGTTCGGTGCGCCGGCGATTCTGGTGAACAATGCCGGTATCACCCGCGATAACCTGATGATGCGCATGAAAGACGACGAATGGTACGACGTGGTCGATACCAACCTGAACAGTCTGTTCCGCCTGTCCAAGGGCGTTTTGCGCGGCATGACCAAGGCGCGCTGGGGCCGAATTATCAATATTGGCTCTGTAGTGGGTGCCATGGGCAACGCCGGCCAAGTAAACTATGCCGCGGCCAAGGCCGGTCTGGAAGGTTTCAGCCGTGCACTGGCGCGTGAAGTCGGCTCGCGGTCGATTACGGTAAACTCGGTGGCTCCAGGGTTCATCGACACCGATATGACCCGCGAACTGCCCGAAGCACAGCGTGAAGCCTTGCTGACGCAGATTCCGCTGGGCCGTCTGGGCCAGGCTCAAGAGATCGCGAATGTGGTCACTTTTCTGGCATCCGACGGTGCGGCATACGTAACTGGGGCTACAATCCCGGTGAACGGCGGGATGTACATGAGTTAAATTGTGACGGATCGCTTCAAAAATATGTCATACGAGCTGTCTAAAATCCGTTATAAAGCTGCAACTTAATTTATAGGCAGGTGGCAGGGCGGGTACAGGGTGAAGCTTTCGGTTGAAAAACCGAAATGGCTTTCTATACACTTACCCACTGGCCAGCTGCCTGAATTTGTCCATTAGGAGTTAAACAAGGTATGAGCACCATCGAAGAGCGCGTCAAGAAAATCGTCGCCGAGCAACTGGGCGTTAAGGAAGAAGAAGTGGTCAACACTGCTTCCTTCGTAGAAGACCTGGGTGCCGATTCCCTTGACACCGTTGAGCTGGTGATGGCTCTGGAAGAGGAATTCGAGACCGAAATCCCGGACGAAGAAGCTGAAAAAATCACTACTGTTCAAGCTGCCATCGACTACGTTACTAGCCACCAGGCGTAATAGTTTGTAGTCGTCGCCTGCTGTCAGGGAAAAACCGCACTGCTGTAACGGCGTGCGGTTTTTTCTTTCAGCGGTGACGAAAAGTACGCTGCGAAGCAAAGTGTCGTCATTAGAAAAAGGAGAGTGCTGTGTCGCGTAGACGCGTCGTAGTCACCGGTATGGGTATGTTGTCGCCACTGGGCACGGATGTGCCAAGCAGTTGGCAGGGCATTCTGGCTGGCCACAGTGGTATCGGTCTGATCGAACACACGGACCTTTCTGCCTATTCCACCCGTTTTGGCGGCTCGGTAAAGGGTTTCAATGTCGAGCAATACCTCTCGCTCAAGGAATCGCGCAAGCTCGACCTGTTCATTCAATACGGCCTGGCAGCCGGTTTTCAGGCAGTGCGTAACGCCGGCCTGGAAGTCACCGACGCCAACCGTGAGCGCATCGGCGTGGCCATGGGTTCGGGGATTGGCGGGCTGACCAATATCGAAGAAACCAGCCGCACGTTGCACGATTCCGGCCCCCGTCGAATTTCACCGTTCTTCGTGCCGGGCTCGATCATCAATATGATTTCCGGTTTCCTGTCCATCCATTTGGGGGCACAGGGGCCTAACTACGCCATCGCAACGGCGTGCACCACGGGCACTCACTGCATCGGCATGGCGGCGCGCAACATCGCCTACGATGAAGCTGACGTGATGATTGCCGGTGGCGCCGAGATGGCCGCCTGCGGCCTGGGCATGGGCGGCTTCGGCGCATCTCGAGCGCTGTCGACCCGCAACGATGAGCCGACCCGTGCCAGCCGTCCGTGGGACAAGGGCCGTGACGGTTTTGTGCTGTCCGACGGTGCCGGTGCCCTGGTACTGGAAGAGTTGGAGCATGCCAAGGCACGCGGTGCGACCATCTATGCCGAGCTGATCGGTTTTGGCATGAGCGGCGACGCCTACCACATGACCTCGCCACCGTCCGACGGTGCCGGTGCCGCACGCTGCATCACCAATGCCCTGCGCGATGCGAAGGTCAATGCCGACCAGGTGCAGTACATCAATGCTCATGGCACTTCGACGCCGACCGGCGACCTGGCGGAAGCCGAAGCCATCAAGTCGGTGTTCGGCGAGCACGCCTATAAGCTGGCGGTCAGCTCCACCAAATCCATGACCGGCCATCTGTTGGGCGCGGCGGGTGCGGTCGAGGCGATCTTCAGTGTGATGGCCATCAAGGACCAGGTCGCTCCGCCGACCATCAACCTTGATGAGCCGGACGAGGGCTGCGACCTGAACTTCGTGCCTCACGAAGCGCAACCGATGCCGATCGACGTGGTGATCTCCAACTCGTTCGGGTTTGGTGGCACCAACGGCTCGCTGGTGTTCCGCCGGTTCGCCGAGTAATGCACAGCTGGGTCGACGGTCAGCCAGCGGACAGCGTGCCCCTGAAAGATCGCGGCCTGGCGTATGGTGATGGTGTGTTTGAAACCATCGCGGTCAAGGCCGGGCAGCCGGTGCTGCTTGACCGTCACCTGCAGCGCCTCGATGAGGGCTGCAGGCGCTTTGCATTGGGGGTGGATCACGCTCTGGTCCGCAGCGAAGTGCTGGCCTATGCCGCAGCCCTTGGCGATGGCGTGCTCAAGTTGATCCTGACCCGTGGCGATAGCCAGCGGGGTTACGGCATCAATCCCGATGCCGCTGTACGCCGTATCTTGCAGGGCGGTCCACCCGCCACTTATCCCGAAACCCACGGGACCGACGGCATCCGCCTGTTTCCGTGCGCCACGCGCTTGGCCGAACAACCGCTGCTGGCCGGGCTCAAACACCTGAACCGCCTTGAGCAGGTAATCGCCCGCGCCGAATGGCAGGATGCCGAGCATGCCGAAGGCTTGATGCTGGATATGTCCGGGCGTGTCATCGAAGGCGTGTTCAGCAATCTGTTTCTGGTACGCAACGGCGTGTTACTTACCGCTGATCTGAAGCGTTGTGGCATTGCCGGAGTGATGCGCGCCGAGATCCTGGCCCAGGCGCAAGCGCTGAGCGTCCCGGTGGCCGTGGCCGACATCAGCGTGGAGCAGTTGCAACAGGCCGACGAAGTCTTCGTGTGCAACAGCATTTATGGCATCTGGCCGGTACGCGAGTGCGCTGGGATGCGCTGGTCGGTTGGGCCGCTCACCCGTAAACTGCAGGGCATTGTTCGCGCGCTATTGGATATTTGAGTGATACGAAAACTGGTTGTACTGCTGCTGATCGGTCTGTTCTCGGCGGCTTTGCTGTCGGGCTTGTGCGCCTGGAAATACAACGCTGCCTTGAAACAGCCGTTGCATCTGACCCAGGAGCAATTGCTCGATGTACCGGCAGGGGCGACGCCCACCGGCACCTTCAATCGTCTGGAAGCCGATGGCGTGCTCGACGGTGCATTCTGGCTGCGTCTTTACTGGCGCTTGAACCTTGAGGGCCAGCCGCTGCACAGCGGCGAATACCGCATGACCCCGGGTCTCACCGCCGAAGGCCTGATCGGCCTGTGGCAGCGCGGGGAAGTGGTGCAGTACAGCCTGACCCTGGTGGAGGGGTGGAACTTTCGCCAGGTACGCTCGGCGCTGGCCAAGCACGAAAAGATCGTGCAGACCCTCGCGGGCCTCAGTGACAGCGAAGTGATGGATAAGCTCGGCCATCCTGGCGTATTCCCTGAAGGACGCTTCTTTCCCGACACCTACCGTTTCGTGCGTGGCATGACGGACGTCGAATTCCTGAAGAAAGCCTACAACCGTCTGGACGATGTGCTGGCACAGGAGTGGAGCAGGCGCGCCGCTGATGCGCCTTACACCGAACCTTATCAAGCGCTGATCATGGCCTCCCTGGTGGAAAAGGAGACCGGTGTGCCCGAAGAGCGTGGCCAGATTGCCGGTGTGTTCGTGCGTCGCCTGAAGCTGGGCATGATGTTGCAGACCGACCCCACGGTGATCTATGGCCTGGGTGAGCGCTACAACGGCAAATTGACCCGTGCCCACCTCAAGGAGGCCAACCCTTACAACACTTACATGATCGCCGGCCTGCCGCCGACACCCATCGCCATGGTGGGCCGCGAGGCGATTCATGCCGCGCTGAACCCGGTGCCGGGCAGCAGCCTGTATTTCGTCGCTCGTGGCGACGGCAGCCATGTTTTCTCGGATGACCTGGATGCGCATAATGCCGCCGTACGCGAGTTTCAACTCAAGCGCCGCGCCGATTACCGTTCCAGCCCGGCACCGCAGGTCAAGCCGCTGGAAGACACGGTGCCGCCCGTTGACGTACCGGTAGAGCCCGCGCCAAACACCAGCGCCGCGCAAAGCCCGCAATGATTCTGACTAAGGACTGCCTGTGACTGGCTTGTTTATGACCCTCGAAGGCCCGGAAGGCGCCGGCAAAAGCACCAACCGCGATTACCTGGCCGAGCGCCTGCGCGCCGCAGGCATCGAAGTGGTGTTGACCCGTGAGCCCGGCGGTACGCCGCTGGCCGAGCGCATCCGTGAGGTATTGCTGACGCCGGGTGAGGAGCCGATGAATGCGGACACCGAGCTGCTGCTGGTGTTCGCCGCCCGTGCCCAGCATCTGGCCGAGGTGATCCGACCGGCCCTGGCCCGCGGTGCCGTGGTGATCTGCGACCGTTTCACCGACTCCACCTACGCCTATCAGGGCGGTGGTCGAGGGTTGTGCCTGGAGCGTATCGCTGCCCTGGAAACGTTCGTACAGGCAGACCTGCGCCCCGACCTGACCCTGCTGTTCGACCTGCCGGTGGAGGTGGGCATGGCTCGCGCCAGCGCGCGCGGTCGCCTGGATCGTTTCGAGCTGGAAGGTCGGGCATTTTTCGACGCCGTGCGCACGGCGTTCCTCGAGCGTGCCAGGGCGGAGCCTGCGCGGTATCACCTGCTTGACGCAGCGCAACCGCTGGCTCAGGTGCAGCAAGCCCTCGATGCGCTGCTGCCCACCTTGCTGGAGCGCGCCCGTGGCTGAAGCCTACCCGTGGCAGGATGGTCTCTGGCAGCAATTGGCCGGTCGTGCGCAACACGCCCACGCCTATTTGCTGCACGGCCCGACAGGGATCGGCAAGCGTGCGCTGGCCGAGCGCTTGATGGCCAGCCTGTTGTGCCAGCGCCCCGTTGACCTGCACGCCTGCGGTGAATGCAAGTCCTGCCTGCTATTGAAGGCCGGCAGCCACCCCGATAACTATGTGCTGGAACCTGAGGAAGCGGACAAAGCGATCAAGGTCGACCAGGTGCGCGACCTCGTCAGCTTCGTGGTGCAAACCGCGCAGATGGGCGGGCGCAAGGTGGTGCTGATCGAGCCGGTGGAGGCCATGAACATCAACGCCGCCAACGCGTTGCTCAAGAGTCTGGAAGAGCCGTCCGGCGACACCGTGCTGTTGCTGGTGAGCCATCAATCCAGCCGGTTGTTGCCGACCATTCGCAGCCGTTGCGTGCAGCAGGCGTGCCCTTTGCCGAGCGAGGCCATGAGCCTGCAATGGCTGGCGCAGGCGCTGCCGGATTGCGCTGAGCAAGAACGAATCGAATTGCTGACCCTGGCCGCGGGCTCCCCTCTGGCTGCGGTGAAGCTGCACGCCCAAGGCGTGCGAGAGCAACGTGCACTGGTCGTAGACGGTGTGAAGAAGCTGATCAAACAGGAACTGTCCGCCACGCAATTGGCCGAAAGTGCGTGGAAGGACATTCCCCTGTTGCTGCTGTTCGACTGGTTCTGCGATTGGTCCAGCCTGATCCTGCGCTACCAGTTGACCCAGGACGAAAACGGCCTGGGTTTGCCGGACATGCGCAAGGTGGTGCAGTACCTTGCGCAGAAAAGTGCGCAGGACAAGGTGCTGAGTATTCAGGACTGGATCCTCGCCCAGCGCCAGAAAGTGCTCGGCAAGGCCAACCTCAACCGCGTGCTGTTGCTTGAAGCACTGCTGGTCCAATGGGTCGGTTTGCTCGGCCGGCGTTAATTTCCTTGGCCGACGGGTGTATCGTCGGCCAGACACTACTCAAGTTGCCATTGCCCATGCTCGTAGATTCCCATTGCCATCTCGACCGTCTTGACCTCGCCCAGCACAACGGCTCCCTGGACGCCGCCCTTGATGCTGCGCGCCAGCGCGGGGTCGGGCACTTCCTGTGCATCGGCGTCAGTGCCGAAAACGCCGCCGACGTCAAAGCCCTCGCTGATCGCTACGCCGATGTGGATTGTTCAGTGGGTATCCACCCGCTGGACCTCAAACCCGGCGAAGCACCGGCCCTGGACTGGCTGTTGGCCGAACTCGACCACCCGCGCGTCGTCGCCATTGGCGAGACCGGCCTGGATTACCACTACGAACCCGAAGCCGCCGACCTGCAGCAGGCCTCGTTCCGCCTGCACCTGCACGCTGCGCAACACACCGGCAAACCGGTGATCGTCCACACCCGTGGGGCTCGCGCCGATACCCTGGCGCTCTTGCGCGAAGCCGCGCTGCCGCAGGCCGGTGTGCTGCATTGCTTTACCGAAGACTGGGCGATGGCCAAGGCGGCCCTGGACCTGGGGTTCTATATTTCCTTGTCGGGCATCGTTACCTTCCGCAATGCCGACGCGTTGCGTGATGTGGCCCGACAGGTGCCTGCCGACCGGCTGCTGGTGGAAACCGATTCGCCGTACCTGGCGCCGATCCCCCACCGGGGCAAGCCGAACCTGCCGGAATATGTGCGTGACGTGGCGGATTATCTGGCGATGCTGCGCGGTGAGTCCTACGAGCGCTTCGCCGAGCAGACGACCGAGAACTTCAAGCGTCTGTTTCCATTGGCCCATGTGGCCGGCGCTACTACTTCTGCGACGTAGCGCTGTCGCCCATCAAAGCGGCTTGCCTTGCACTGTAGGAGCGAGCTTGCTCGCGAAAAACGTCAACGATAACGCGTGCATCCTGGATGAACGCGGTGTCTATGAGTTCTTCGCGAGCAAGCTCGCTCCTACAGGAGAAAATCGCAGGCAAAAAAAACCCGGGTTCTGGGGGGGTGAATCCGGGCTAAGACCATTAGGAGTAAAACAAGGGTACGCAGTCCGTCGGTACCCAGGTCGACGCTTCACTTGGGGGAGATGTCGCGTCGACACTTGAAGTATTGATCACTCTCGGATTCAGTCCAGTCTCGATTGATCGATTTTTAAACAGATTTGGAATACGTGCGCTTCTCTTGAGTTCTCATTGAGCGGATGCGCAGGTCTGAATATCGCGTATTGTTTCTGACTGATATCGTGCAAATCGTTGGCGTACTGAAAGTAAAGTGCACAACGGGTTCACATAGGCGTTGCCCAACGACCGTTCAGTCGGGATAATCCCTCGCATCGGGTAAATCGTATCGCCACGTATCCGTGGCCTGCGCAACCCTTCCTATTCCGACCTTTGCAGACCTCTTCCTCATGCATAAAGAACCCCGTAAGGTCCGTGAGTTTCGCCGCCGTGAGCAGGAAATTCTCGACACCGCACTCAAATTGTTCCTTGAACAAGGCGAAGACAGCGTCACCGTCGAGATGATCGCGGATGCCGTGGGCATCGGCAAAGGCACGATCTACAAGCACTTCAAGTCCAAGGCCGAGATTTACCTGCGTCTGATGCTCGACTACGAGCGTGACTTGAACGAGCTGCTGCATTCAGCCGATGTCGACAAGGACAAAGAGGCCCTGTCCCGGGCCTATTTCGAGTTCCGCATGCGCGATCCGCAGCGCTACCGCCTGTTTGACCGCCTTGAGGAAAAGGTCGTCAAGGGCCACCAAGTGCCGGAAATGGTCGAGGAACTGCACAAGATCCGCGCCTCCAACTTCGAGCGCCTGACCTTGCTGATCAAGGGCCGTATCAGTGAAGGCAAGCTCGAGGACGTGCCTCCCTACTTCCACTATTGCGCCGCCTGGGCCCTGGTGCATGGCGCCGTGGCGCTGTACCACTCGCCGTTCTGGAGCAATGTGCTGGAAGACCAGGAAGGGTTCTTCCAGTTCCTGATGGATATTGGCGTGCGCATGGGCAACAAGCGCAAGCACAGTGCCGAGCCGCCGTCCATGGAATCGCCGTCCACCTGATGATTTACTGCCACGCGCAGTACCCCAGGAATATACTCAGGCAAGGACTCTTGCTAAAAGCTGATTTATCAGTCAGCTTTTAGCGCGCCCCGATTCATCCTCTGCCGGAGTGGTTCATGATCGTTGATCGTCAAGGCAGGCGATTTCGCAATTTGCGGATCAGCCTGACCTCAGCCTGCAATTATGCCTGTACCTATTGCGTGCCCAACGGCAAGCGGCTGGTGGCTGCCCAGGACGAACTCTCGGCCCAGGCCATGGCGCGAGGCGTGGCTTACCTGATCGAAGCGGCCGGCATCGATCGCCTGCGGATTACCGGTGGTGAGCCGCTGGTGAGTCCCAAGCTGGAAGCCTTCATGGGCGCCGTGGGGCAGATGGGGCTCAGCGATATCAGCCTGACCACCAACGGCCAGTTGCTGGCGCGCAAGCTGCCGCTGCTGGTGGATGCGGGTATCCGGCGCATCAACGTGTCCCTCGACACCCTCGATGCCGACGCCTTCCGCAGCATCGCCCGCGGTGGTGACCTGGCCACCGTGCTCGAAGGCATGGACCAGGCCCGTGCGGCCGGGATCAGAATCAAGGTCAATATGGTGCCCTTGCGCGGCCAGAACCTGGACCAGGTGATGCCGTTGCTCGATTACTGCCTGGAGCGGGGCTATGAGCTGCGCTTTATCGAATTGATGCGCATGGGCCACTTGGCGAAAGACTCCAACGCCTTCCTGCAGCAATTCGTCAGCCTGCAGCAGTTGCTCAGCCTGATCGGCGAACAGCATGAATACCTGCAGGCCAATGCGCCCGTCGATGCGACGGCCGTGCGCTACGAGGTGCCGGGCAAGGGTTTCTTTGGCGTGATCGCCAATGAGAGCGTGCCATTCTGCCGCACCTGTTCGCGGTTGCGGCTGTCGTCCACGGGGTGGCTGCATGGTTGCCTGTCTTCGAGCAATCGTCACTACGTCGGCGACCTGCTGGACAAGCCACGCCACCAGGCCCTGCCAGCGTTGCAAGGGCTGCTGATGAAGGCCCTGGGCGACAAGCAGGAAGTGGCCTTCTCGGGCGGCGCGACGGTGATGAAGATCATTGGCGGTTGAGGGCAGTTAGAAGCTGCAAGCTGCAAGCTACAAGCTGCAAGCTACAAGCTACAAGCTACAGGCTTGAGGCTTGAGGCTTGCGGCTTGCGGCTTGAAGCTTGAAGCTTGAAGCCTGAAGCCTGACGCCTGACGCCTGACGCCTGACGCCTGACGCCTGACGCCTGACGCCTAACGCCTAACGCCTAACGCCTAACGCCTAACGCCTAACGCCTGAAGCTGCTCCCCTGGCCCAGAACCTGCATCTCACGTCCATTCGCCGGTTTTCCGTCACCGGCTTCTGGAGGAATAGGATGCGTAGTCTGGTTTTGTTGCTGGCGTCGTTAGCACTCGGTGGTTGCATGACCGTCAGCGATATGGCCGAAGGCACCCGCTATCAGATGAGCGACGCCGGCTTGCTCGACCACAGTGATACGCGCCGCACCGCTTCAATCCGTGTGCAGCCCGACTCCTTTATCTTTATCGCCCAGGGCGCTTTCGTGCCGCCAGGCAGCGCGTATCCGCGCCCCAACGTGGTGGCCGAGGAAGCCTTCAACGGCTTTGTCGAATATTTCCCCATGGTGCGTCGCGCCCGTCAGCCCGAAGGCCTCGAACAGGCCATGGCCGAAGCACGCGCGGCGGGGGCTCATTACTTGCTGTATTGCCGTTTTGCGGCAGCCGATGACCGTATCGGCAATGCCGACGAGTGGACCGACCAGCAAGCCCTGGACCGCCTTGGTCTGGACAGCGGCGTAATCCAGATCATGTTGATCGAGACCAGCACCCAGTATTTGATTGATACTGCACGCATTCGCAGTCGTGGCGGTTTACTGACGTTCCACGACAACACGCCACAAGATCTGATTGCCCGGCCCCTGGCCCAGTACGCCCGAGGCTTGCTCGGCATGAGCAATCAGTAAGCTGAGGAGACCCCCATGACCGATACCGCCAAGGCCAATGATCTGTTGGCGCAACTGCCCAAAGGCAAAGGGCCGGCGCCGGTGCATCTGTGGAACCCGGATTTCTGCGGCAATATCGACATGCGCATCGCCCGTGACGGCACCTGGTTCTACCAGGGCACGCCTATCGGGCGCAAACCCATGGTCAAGTTGTTCTCCAACATCATTCGCGGCGATGGCGATGATTATTTCCTGGTCACTCCGGTGGAAAAGGTCGGCATCACTGTCGATGACGCGCCCTTTGTCGCCGTCACGCTTGAGGTGCAAGGGCAGGGCGAGTGCCAGGTGCTGCGTTTTACCACCAACGTCGACGAATCGATCGAGGCGGGCCCTGAGCACCCGTTGCGGGTGGTGATCGATCCGCTCACCGAGGAACCGGCGCCTTATCTGCGGGTGCGCAGCAACCTTGAAGCCCTGGTGCATCGCAACGCGTTTTACCAATTGGTCGAGCTGGCGGTAAGCCGTCCGATCAACGGTCAGAACTGGCTTGGCGTCTGGAGCAACGGCGAGTTTTTCCCCATTGGCCTGGAGCCCTGAGGCCGGTTTTTTTAGTGTTCTGAAATAATCGCTTGCTGGAGACCGCGCCTTTCGGTTATCAATTTGTACATGATTAGACATGTTCGATTTGATAAGAAAAAACGCGTCGTCGACGAGCTCATCCGCCGTATCGAGGGTGGGGTGATGGCCGACGGTTTCCTGTTGCCGGGTGAGCATCAACTGGCCGAAGAGTTTGCGGTCAGTCGTGGCACGCTGCGCGAAGCGCTGGCTGAGCTCAAGCGGCGTAACTATATCGCCACCCAAAGCGGTGTGGGCTCCATCGTCACATTTGACGGCATGGGGCTCGACCAGCGTCATGGCTGGGCCCAGGCCCTGGCGGACACCGGCGCGCAAGTCAGTACCGAGGTGCTGCGCTTCGAAGCGGTGACACGCGCGGACCTGTTCAGCCGTTTCGGCAGCGAGCAGTTTATCGCCCTCGACCGCCTGCGCCGCACCGCCGACGGTACGGCGGTGTCGCTGGAGCGCTCGCTGATGCCGGCCACCGGTGACCTGGAAAGCCTGCCCCGCATCGGCCTGATCGACCATTCCCTGACCATCACCCTGGCGGCCTACGGCTACGTGGGCGCCACGGGCGACCAATGGATCGGCGCCGAGGCCCTGAGCGATGACGACGCTCAGTTACTCGGCCGTGCGGCCGGCACGGTATTTCTCAAGGCCTCGCGCACCACCTATGACCGTCGCGAGCGTTTCATGGAGCATGTTGAAAGCTTGCTCGACCCCGTGCATTTTCGTTTGCACCTGCAATTTGGGACGTCCAAATGACTGCTGAAACCCGCGCGCTCGGCGCTTTTTATGGCCTGGCCCTGGGCGATGCGCTGGGCATGCCCACCCAATCCCTGAGCCGTGAGCAAGTCCGGCAGCGCTTCGGCGCCATCACCGCCCTGGAAGATGCCGGCCCCGACCAACCCATCGCGCCGAACATGCCCGCCGGTTCCATCACCGATGACACCGAACAGGCGATCCTGGTCGGTGAGTTGCTCGTGGAAGGTCGCGGCACGATCGACCCCGGCGTACTCGCCCAGCGCCTGATCGACTGGGAGGCGACAATGCGTGCCAAGGGTTCCCAGGACCTGCTCGGGCCGTCCACCAAGCGTGCAATCGACATGATCCTCGCCGGGCACACGCCCGAAGAGTCCGGGCGCTACGGCACTACCAATGGTGCGGCCATGCGCATCACGCCGGTGGGCATCGCTGCCGATGTCAGCGACCCGACGCGGTTTATCCGGGCGGTGATCCAGGCGTGCCAGGTCACCCATAACACCAGCCTGGGCATTGCCAGCGCGGCGGCGGTCGCGGCGGTGGTCTCGGCCGGTATCAACGGCGTGGACCTGGGTGAGGCGCTGAACATCGGCACTCAGGTTGCGCAACAGGCCGAACACCACGGGCACTGGGTTGCCGGCGGACGCATGTCGACCCGCATCAGTTGGGCACGCACCCTGAGCGTCGGCAGCGGCGACAACGCCCTGTTCACCGACTTGCTCTATGAGCTGATTGGTACCTCCGTCGCCTCCCAGGAGTCGGTGGTGGTGTCGTTCGCCCTGGCGCAGCAAGTGGCGTCGGGCGACATGAACGCTTTCGAAGCGCTGTGCCTGGCCGCGAGCCTGGGGGGCGACACCGACACCATCGCCGCGATTCTCGGCGCCATGCTCGGGGCCTGTCTGGGGATGCAGTGCTGGCCCCAGCCGTTGATCGAGCAGGTCAAGCAGGTCAACAGCCTGGACGTGCACGCGCTGGTTCAAGGCCTGCTCGCACTGCGCTAAGCACCACTGCTTTCAGCCATTGACGCTTTGCCACAACCATAACAATACAGGCACCAGGAGCATCCACATGAGCAGCACCTCTTCCGGCCAGGGCGCCGGGCAATTGGAAACGCGCGGCATCGAGCCGGTCCCGGAAGGCGAGTGCAACGGGCATCCGCTGCAACTGTTCTGGGTCTGGTTCGCGGCCAATATCAGCATCCTCGGCTTGCCGCTGGGTGCCACGCTGGTTGCGTTTCGCGGCCTGGCCATCTGGCAGGCGATCATCGTCGCAATCCTGGGCGCTGCCGGTTCCTTCGCGGTGGTGGGCATCATTTCCATCGCCGGTCGCCGTGGCCGCGCGCCCAGCCTGACCTTGTCCCGCGCCATCTTCGGCGTGCGCGGCAATATCGGACCGACCCTGGTGTCGCTGATGTCGCGCCTGGGCTGGGAAACGGTCAACACCACCACGGCGGCCTTTGTGTTGCTGTCGCTGTGCTCGATCCTGTTCGGTTCCCCGGTAGAAGCGAAGAGCGCACCGTTGCTCACCCTGATCTTCATCGCCGTTTTCGTGCTGCTGACCTTGGCCGTTTCCGGTCTGGGCCATGCCACCTTGCTGGTGATCCAGAAGTGGGCGACCTACGTGTTCGGCGCGCTGAATATTCTAGTGGGCGGCTTCCTCTGCGCCACCATCGACTGGAGCGCAGTGTTCAACGCCACTCCGGCGCCGCTGAGCGCCATGATCATCGGCGTCGGCACCATGGCGGCCGGTACCGGTATCGGTTGGGCCAATGCCGGTGCCGATATGTCGCGTTACCAGCATCGCAGCGTCAAGGCTGTACGCCTGGTGGCCTCCGCCGCGTTTGGTGCGGGCATACCGCTGGTGTTGCTGATCACCCTCGGTGGCCTGCTGTCGGTGGGTAACAACGACCTGGCCTCGGCCACGGACCCGATCATTGCGATCCGCGACATGCTGCCGACCTGGATGGCGGTACCGTACCTGATCACCGCGTTCGGCGGGCTGCTGCTGTCGAACAACCTGTCGGTGTATTCGGCCGGCCTTACCACCCTGACCCTGGGTTTGAAGGTCAAGCGCGTGCATGCGGTGATCGTCGATATCGTGGCGATTTTTGCCGGCTCCATTTACTTCATGCTGATCGCCGACAGTTTCTACGGTCCGTTCATCACCTTCATCTCGTTGCTGGCGGTGCCGATTACCGCCTGGGTGGGGATTTTCGTGGTCGACCTGATCCACCGTCACTACTACAGCCCTACGGATTTGCTGGATGTCAGCCCGAGCAGTGCCTACTGGTATCGCGGCGGTGTGGAGTGGCGCGCATTTGGCGCCTGGGCGCTGGCCATCGTGCTGGGCTTCAGCTTCACCACCCTCGGCACCACCGCCGAAAACATCTGGTTTGCCGGGCCATTGTCCGATTCCTGGCTCGGCCATAACGGCCTCGGCTGGATCGTCACCTTCCTGGTGGCCGGCGGCGTATATGCAGTAATGGGCGGCGCTGCCGATCGACGTCCCGCGTTAGTCGAGCGCCCCAATGTCTAGATTGCTGCACACCGGACAGGTCATCGTCGACCTGGTCATGGCCCTCGATACCTTGCCGGCGACCGGCGGCGACGTGTTGGCCAGGTCTGCCAGTTTCGAAGCCGGCGGTGGCTTTAACGTCATGGCCGCCGCGCGGCGCAATGGCTTGCCGGTGGTTTACCTGGGCCGTCACGGCAGCGGCCGGTTTGGTGACCTGGCCCGCGCTGCGATGCAGGCAGAAGGCATTGAAATGGCACTGCCGGCCAGCAGCGGCCAGGACACCGGTATCTGTGTATCCCTGACCGAAGCCACCACCGAGCGCACGTTCATTTCCCACCTCGGCGCCGAGGGCGAGCTGAGTACCGAAGACTTGGCCCGGGTAGCGCCGCGCAGCGATGACTATGTGTATGTCAGCGGTTACAGCCTGCTGCTTGAGGGCAAGGCGCAGGCGCTGATCGACTGGTTGCTGGCGCTGCCGCGCGAGGTCGTGGTGATGTTCGATCCGGGCCCGCTGGTCAAGGCGCCGGACTCGGCCCTGATGCAAGCACTGTTGCCGCGTATCGATATCTGGACCAGCAATGGCCCGGAGGCCTTGGCATTCACCGGCGCCATGGACATTGCCGCCGCATTGCCCGCACTGGGCCGACACCTGCCAGCCGAGACGCTGCTGGTGGTGCGCGACGGGCCGAATGGATGCTGGGTAGGGCAGGCGGGCGACATCAGGCATGTGCCGGGTTTCAACGTGAAGGCGGTGGACAGCAATGGCGCGGGGGACGCGCACGCTGGGGTGTTTATCGCCGGACTGGCGAACGCCTTGAAACCCGTCGAGGCAGCGCGTCGAGCGAATGCAGCGGCAGCACTGGCGGTCACGCGCTGGGGGCCGGCGACGTCCCCTGGCACTGCCGAAGTCGACGCACTGTTCACCGAATAGACACCCATCAGAATGTGGGAGAGGGCTTGCCCCTTGCCCTATGTAGGAGCGAGCTTGCTCGCGAAAAACTCACAGGCACCGCGTTCATTCAGGAAGCACGCGTTATCGTTGACGTTTTTCGCGAGCAAGCTCCCTCCTACATAAAGATAGGGCAAGCCCCCTCCCACATTGGGTGGTCGCAGGGCCAGACCAGACATGGAATCACTGCACGTCTTGACCTTCAAGCTTGCGCGCTTCATCCACACCCGACGCGGTCAACTTGATCGGCAGGTTCAACGAGTATTCACCGTTGTCGTCGGTGGTCACATGTCCATCCTTGATCAGTCCGCGGTCCTGCAGGAAGGCCAAGACACTGGCGACTTCTTTTTCACCACGGTAGTTGTCCAGTACCTCCTTGCCCAAGCCTTGCGGATGAGCGTGCAGCAGGCGGGTGAGGACTTCTCGTTCAAGGTTTGTGTCAACGTTCATGTGTACCTCTTCACTGGGAAATGATCGGGTGTCGAGCGGGCCAGGCAGGCATCAAGGTGCAGGTTGTTTCGGGGCGCCTGGCAGGTTCGAATCGTCGCCTTTATTGATCTTCGGTTCATTGACCGATGGGCCCATCTTGCCGTTACCGACGGCAGCAGGTGCCTGGCGCTGGGTATCGTGGCCCTGGGTATGCGGATCGGCGGCGTTGGTGTTGTCGATGATCGCGCCGCCATTGGTATCCAGACCAGTGCCCATGGACTTCTGCGATTCGGTGGTGGCGTCAGGCGTTGGATCGGTCGGGCCGGTCGCCGAGGTGGCGGCAAACGCGCTCAACGACGCAGCAGACATCAGGCCGGTGAGGGCGAGGGCAGCAAATTTGGAATTTTTCATGAGGGTGTCTCCATATGATTAATGTCCTTACCCTTGATTGGTCAGCCGCACTTTGCTGTTCGTGCCTTGATGGCGACGAACGGTCTTACGCGGCTTGTAAGATTTTGTGTACCCGCCATTCGGAAATTGCGCTGCAATCAGTCATGAAAGCGTCTTAGTATGTGGGCTTTGAACTTGCCCAAGGCGCGCCCATGACCATCGAGATTCGCCCCGCCGTACCCAGCGATGCTGCGCAGATCCTGACTTTCATCACTGAACTGGCCGAGTATGAAAAAGCCCGGCACGAAGTGATCGCCAGCGTGGTGGATATCCAACGCAGTCTGTTCAGCGAGGGCGCCACCGCCCACGGCCTGATCTGTTCACGCGACGGCGTACCGATTGGCTTTGCGGTGTTCTTTTTCAGTTATTCCACCTGGCTGGGCAGTAATTGCCTGTATCTGGAGGACCTGTATATCAACCCGGAACAGCGTGGCGGCGGGGCGGGCAAGAAGTTGCTGCGCCACCTGGCCAGGATCGCCTGCGACAACGGCTGCGGGCGCTTCGAGTGGAGCGTGCTGGACTGGAACGAGCCGGCGATTGCGTTCTACAAATCCATCGGCGCGCAGCCCCAGGAAGAGTGGGTGCGCTACCGCATGGAAGGCAATGCGCTGAGGGATTTTGCCCAGGGCTGACAGGCGCAGGGAACCGGCCCGATGCGGCCGGTTTTTTTATAGGTGTGCTCACATTGTGGGATGTAAATTTATATATTGAGATGTTTCAATCTGTGGGTTTATAGTCGCCTGCATCAGCACTCACTGCCAAAAATAAAACAGGTGAAGCGATGCAGGCACAACCGTTGTCCTTACCCGCCGTGCCCGAGCCGACTTACGGCGAGCGACTCAAGCACAAGGTGGTGATCATCACCGGCGCTGCGCAAGGCATTGGCGAGGCGATCGTGGCGTGCTTCCAGGCGCAGCAGGCGCGGTTGGTGATCGCGGACATCCAGGGCGACAAGGTCGAGCAAGTCGCGGCCCATTGGCGCGCACGCGGCGCCGAGATTGTCGCGCAGGCCGTGGATATCACTTCCACAGAGCAATGGCTGGCACTGGTCAATGTGGCCATCGAGCGCTTCGGCCGCGTGGACGTGCTGGTCAACTGCGCCGGGGTCAATGTGTTTCGCGACCCGCTGCAAATGACCGACGAGGACTGGCGCCGCTGCTTCGCCATTGACCTTGACGGCGCCTGGTACGGTTGCCGCGCGGTGCTGCCGCACATGATCGAGCAGGGCATCGGCAACATCATCAACATTGCTTCCACCCATTCCAGCCACATCATTCCCGGCTGTTTTCCCTACCCTGTCGCCAAGCACGGCCTGCTCGGCCTCACCCGCGCCCTTGGTATCGAATACGCGCCCAAGGGCATCCGCGTGAACGCCATCGCCCCCGGCTATATCGAAACCCAGCTCAACGTCGACTACTGGAACGCGTTCCCCGACCCCCACGCGGAGCGCCAGCGGGCGTTCGACCTGCACCCGCCCAAACGCATCGGGCAGCCCATCGAGGTGGCGATGAGCGCGCTGTTTCTGGCGACCGACGAGGCGCCCTTTATCAATGCCACCTGCCTGATGATCGATGGTGGGCGGTCGGTGATGTACCACGACTAAACCGTTTTCCAATAACAACAATGAGGTGGTCCATGTTCAAGAAGACACTCGGTGCTGTGGCGCTTGCGTTGGCGTTCAGTGGGTTCGCATCCGCTGAAGAAGTGAAGATCGGCTTCCTGGTCAAGCAGGCCGAAGAACCCTGGTTCCAGACCGAATGGGCCTTCGCCGAAAAAGCCGGCAAGGA
>NZ_QGAJ01000024.1:0-56340 GCF_005233615.1 Pseudomonas sp. CFBP13528 | reverse complement strand
GCCGGGTTGCCCACGGATTCAAGCCTGCGTTCGGCCAGCGTGGTTTAACGGGGCGCCTAAGATCAAAAGCAGATCAAGATCAAGATCAAGAGCGGCTCGCTTCGCATCGTGGAGTGGTGTGGGGGGCAAGCTTAATGCCAGTCAGTTAAGCGTACGCTGCCCTCTGTAGGAGCGAGCTTGCTCGCGAAAAACGTCAACGATAACGCGTGCTTTCTGGATGGACGCGGTGCCTGTGAGTTTTTCGCGAGCAAGAGCTAGGCGCCCCCCTCGCTCCTACAAAAAGCCTTGACTGATTGGCATTAGGACAAGCCCCTCCCACAGTTGTAAATGGGGTGTGTCAGCTGACCTTCAGCACCAATTTGCCAAAGTTCTCGCCGTTGAACAGCTTCATCAGCGTTTCCGGGAACGTCTCCAACCCCTCGACGATATCCTCCTTGCTCTTGAGCTTGCCCTGGGTCATCCAGCCGGCCATTTCCTGCCCGGCAGCGGCGAAGTTCGCCGCGTGATCCATCACCACAAAGCCTTCCATCCGTGCGCGGTTGACCAGCAACGACAAATAGTTGGCCGGGCCTTTCACGGCTTCCTTGTTGTTGTACTGGCTGATGGCGCCGCAAATCACCACCCGCGCCTTCAGCGCCAGGCGACTGAGCACCGCGTCGAGAATCTCGCCGCCAACGTTATCGAAATACACATCCACGCCTTTGGGGCACTCGCGCTTGAGGGCGGCGGGCACGTCTTCGTGTTTGTAGTCGATGGCCGCATCGAAGCCCAATTCGTCCACCAGGAACTGGCACTTGTCGGCGCCCCCGGCGATGCCCACCACGCGGCAGCCCTTGAGTTTGGCGATCTGTCCGGCAATGCTGCCGACCGCGCCGGCGGCGCCGGAAATCACCACGGTCTCACCCGGCTTGGGTGCGCCGGTGTCCAGCAGCGCGAAGTAGGCGGTCATGCCGGTCATGCCCAGCGCGGACAGGTAGCGTGGCAGTGGCGCGAGTGTCGGATCGACCTTATAGAAGCCGCGTGGCTCGCCGAGGAAGTAATCCTGCACGCCCAAGGCGCCGTTGACGTAGTCGCCGACCGCAAAGTCCGGATGGTTGGAGGCAATCACCTTGCCCACGCCCAAGGCACGCATGACGTCGCCAAGGCTGACGGGCGCAATGTAGGACTTGCCCTCATTCATCCAGCCGCGCATGGCGGGGTCGAGGGACAGGTACTCGTTGCGCACGAGTACCTGCCCGTCCTGCGGTGTGCCGACCGGGACTTCCTGATAGGTGAAGGTGTCCCGCGTGGCCGCGCCGACCGGGCGTTTGGCAAGCAGGAACTGGCGGTTGGTCTGGGCAGTCATGGCGGCAACTCTTTAGAAATGAAGTATCAGTGATAGACAAGGAATGGCCCGCGAGCAAGGTTATCCGAGCCACGCGAATGCTTGCCGATAGACAGGGTTGATACTCGCCCTTATGGCCTTATCACCAGGACTCATGCAGCACCAACCGGCCTTCTGATAGTGCTGACGCAGCGCTCCCATCGTTGGCTAGACTCGCCCGACGGCTATTAATCCCACAGGACATTTCCCATGAGCATGACATTTTCCGGCCAGGTCGCCCTGGTGACCGGCGGCGCCGCTGGTATTGGTCGCGCCAGTGCGTTGGCGTTTGCCGCCGAAGGCTTGAAAGTGGTGGTGGCCGACCTCGATGTGGCGGGCGGCGAGGACACTGTGGCGCTGATTCAGCAAGCCGGTGGCCAAGCGTTGTTTGTGCGCTGCAACGTCACCCTGGAGGCGGATGTGCAGCAATTGATGGCGCAGACCCTGGCCGCCTACGGCCGCCTGGACTATGCCTTCAACAATGCCGGGATCGAGATCGAGAAGGGCAAGTTGGCCGACGGTACGCTGGATGAGTTCGATGCCATCATGGGGGTCAACGTCAAAGGTGTGTGGTTGTGCATGAAGCATCAACTGCCGCTGTTATTGGCGCAGGGTGGGGGAGCCATCGTCAACACGGCGTCGGTAGCGGGTTTGGGCGCGGCGCCGAAAATGAGCATCTATGCGGCGTCCAAGCATGCGGTGGTCGGCCTGACGAAGTCGGCAGCCATTGAGTACGCGAAAAAGAAAATCCGCGTCAACGCCGTTTGCCCGGCGGTGATCGATACCGACATGTTCCGACGCGCCTACGAAGCTGACCCGCGCAAGGCCGAATTTGCGGCGGCGATGCACCCGGTCGGGCGCATTGGCAAGGTCGAGGAAATCGCCAGCGCTGTGCTGTATCTGTGCAGTGATGGCGCCGCCTTCACCACCGGCCAGGCCCTGGCGGTGGACGGCGGTGCCACGGCGATTTAAGACTTCACACTGCAACCTGATCGAAAAGGAATAGGGTGCCGTGGGGCGTTTCCATAGCTGGCAAAAAGCCGTGATTGAATGTGTTTCATTAGGTAAAAAATCCAATAAAATCAATGATTTAATAAATATCAAGACCGGGTTTTTTTGAGCTTCTGTGCTTAACTGTTTGGGTTGAATAACAAACAGTTGAAGTGAGTGGCTCATGGATTTAGGGATTGATCGACAAGCCCCAGTACCGGTGGTGCAGCAAATCATCAGCGCAGTCGCGGGATGGATTCGCAACAATGGGGTGAGCCCCGGCACACGCTTACCGTCCGTCCGGCAATTGGCCCTCGACAACCTGCTGAGCCAGTCCAGCGTGATCGAGGCCTTCGAGCGGATGGTGGCCCAGGGCCTGTTAGCCTCGAAAAACGGCGCCGGGTTCGTGGTGGCACAACCCGTGGCCGTTCAGGAGAACCCGTGGCACGAAGGCGCCGAACTGGGGTGGGGCAGCTTTACCGACGGCCCTTTGGGCGAGCTTAAACTCGGCTGTGGCTGGCTACCGGACGCCTGGCGCGAGAGCGATGACATCAACTACGCAATCCGCGAAGTCAGCCGCACCGACACCGCAGGCCTGTTCAACTACAGTACGCCCCTGGGATTGCCGGCCCTGCGTGAACAATTGCTCAAGCGCCTGACCCAGATCCATGTGCCCAGCAGCCTGGAGTGCATCCTGACGACTCACGGCGCCAGCCATGCCCTGGACCTGCTGATCCGCACCCTGCTCAAGGCGGGCGATACGGTGGTGGTCGAGACGCCGGGGTATGGCAACCTCTATCGGCAATTGGCCTTTCACGGCGTCACCTTGCTCGAAGTGCCGCGCACGCGCAGCGGCCCGGACATCGAGGTGCTGGAGGCACACCTGCAATGCCATCGCCCCAAGTGCCTGTTCATCAACAGCCTCTATCACAACCCTACCGGCACCAGCCTGTGCCGCGCGGTGGCCGAGCGTTTGCTGGCGCTGGCCAGCAGCCGGGATTTCCTGATCATCGAGGAAGACGTCTACGGCGACCTGCAACATGCCAGTTGCACGCGGCTGTCGGCGTTGCCCCATGAAGACCGCGTCATCTATGTCTCCAGTTTTTCCAAGACGCTGAGCAGTGCCTTGCGCGTGGGCTACCTGAGCGCCGGTGCGGCGATCATCGCGCAACTGACGCATCTCAAGACCCTGACGGGCATTGGCACTTCGCGTTTTGCCGAAGCCATGGTGGCGACCTTGCTGGCCAACGGTACCTACCGCAAGTGGGTACAGCGCCTGCGCAAGCGTCTGAATACGCAAATGGCCGCCACCCTGCAGGTGCTGGAGGATGAAGAATGGCAAGTGTTTGCGGTCCCCGCCGGCGGCATGTTCCTGTGGGCGCGACCTGGCGCGCAGAACCCTTCGCGTGTGCAGGCGTGTGCCCGCAGGCTGGGAGTGTTGCTGGCGCCGGGAATGCTGTTCAACCCCAAGGGTGAATGCAGCGAGTGGCTGCGCATCAACGTGGCCTATGCGGCGGATCAGCGCGCATTGGCGCTGTTCCGTGCCCTGGGGCCTGCCAGATCGACCTCGACCATTCTGAAAACGACGGGCGTGTAGCTTTTTGCCATTATTGTGGCGCCGATGACTTGTGCTCAGTGCCCCGTGGTTGCCAATCTCGCTGCTGGTAACGCGGGTGTATGGCATCTGCCATTGCGAGAGGACTCAAGTGCAATGATTTCGGGCGCGCAACGACGTTTTGCCAACCTCGGTATGGCGAAAAAACTGGGCTTGGGGTTCACCCTGGTGCTGCTGCTGACGGCACTGGTCGCGGCCATTGGCGTAGGGTCCCTGCAAACCGTTGGTCAACGCTTCGAAGGCCTCAAGCGTATGTCTTCGCTCAACAGTGACCTGCTCAAGGTGCGCCTGATCGAACAGGATTATGCCTTGCACGCCGATCCCAAATCGGTGGATGCCCTGCATGAGCGTGTCGACGCACTGACTGCGCTGGCGGCCAGCCTCAAGGCCCAGTCCGCCGCCAACGTGCCGGTCATGACCGAGGTGGAGCAAGCCCTGGCCGCCTACCGCAAGGCGTTCGACGAGTTTGTCGAACTGACCCAGGCCAAGGACCTGGCCCTGGAAATGGCCAGTTGGTCGGTGTCCAGCGTGGCCAATAATCTCGATGTGTTGCAGGCCGGCCTGGCGGACGACGGCGCCTATGCCCTGAAGGAAAGCCAGGGCAAGGAAGGTGCCGAGTTTATCGAGCAGGCGGGGCAGGTGAGCCAGGTGGCGCGGTTGATGCTGCAGGCGATGAACGAAGCGCGGCTGCGCCTGGATCAGAGCCGCAAGGCCGATGCGGACGAGGCCGGGCAGGGCAGGATCGAACAGGCCGACCAGGCGCTGGCTCAGGCCGAGCAACTGAAAACCTCGGTCAAGGACCCCGGTTACCAGACCGTGCTGAATGAAGTGTCCGGGCATATCGCGTCGTTCAGCGAAAAGCTTGGCGAATACACCGGCCTGCTGGCACAGGAAAAAGTGGTTTACCAACAGTTGCATGATCGCGCCGATCAGGTGGTCAGCCGGGTCAACCAGGCCTATGACACCGAAGACCAGTCGATGCAGGCGCAACTGGCCAACAGCGCGCGGCTCATCATCGGTTCATCTGCCCTGGCGTTGCTGGTGGGGCTGATGGCGGCATGGGGGATTACCCGCTTGATCGTGGCGCCGCTGCGCAGGGTAATCGCCGTGGCGCAGCAGATTGCCTCCGGTGACCTGACTGGGCGCATGGAGGTCAGCCGCCGCGATGAAATCGGCCAGTTGATGCAGGCGATGCAGCAGATGGGCAACGGCCTGAGCCATATGGTCAGCGGGTTGCAGGCGGGTATCGAGCAACTGGCCAGTTCGGCGCATTCGTTGTCCAGCGTGACCGAGCATACCAACATCGAGGTCAGCAGCCAGAAGGAGGAGACCGAGCAGGTGGCTACGGCAATGAACCAGATGACCGCCACGGTGCACGACGTGGCACGTAACGCCGAAGAGGCCGCGCAAGCGGCGCAGACGGCGGATGACAAGGTCGACAGTGGCCAGCAGGTGGTGCGCACGAGCTTGCAGCGCATCGAATTGCTGGCCACCTCCAGCAACAGTGCCAGTGCCAGTATCGAGAGCCTTAGCGCGGAGATCCAGAACATCGGCGCGGTGTTGAATGTGATCAAGAGCGTCGCTGAGCAAACCAACCTGCTTGCCCTGAACGCCGCGATTGAAGCGGCCCGCGCAGGCGAGCAAGGACGCGGCTTTGCGGTGGTCGCCGACGAGGTGCGGGCCCTGGCCAAGCGCACCCAGCAATCGACCGAGGAAATCGAACGTCTGGTCAGCACCTTGCGCAGTGCGGCGCAGTCGTCGGTGCAGCAGATTCAGCACAGTGGCGAGCTGGTTAAACTGGCGGTCAGTGATGCGTTGGAAACCGAAAGCGCCTTGGGCAGCATTGCCGCGGCGGTGTCATTGATCCAGCAGATGAACCAGCAGATTGCCGCAGCAGCCGAAGAGCAAAGCTCGGTGGCCGAAGAGATCAACCGCAGCGTCACCAGCATCCGGGCGAGTGCCGATCAGTCGGCGTTGAGCATGCAAGGCAACGCCGCGTCGAGCATCCAGCTGGCGCAGTTGGGCGCGGAGCTCAGGGGCATGGTGGGGCACTTCCGCCTCTGATCGCAGCCGGTCGCTGCGATCAGAGGGGGAGGGGGTCAGGCGTTGTTGGCGAGGAATGTCAGCAGCGCTTCATTGACGAACTCCGGATTCTCCCGGCTGGAGATGTGCCCGGCGTCGGGGATCAAGGTCAGGGCGCAGCCGATCAGTTCGGCCATTTCCTCGGCTTCTGCGGGTGGGCGAGGCTTGTCCTGTTCGCCGCACATGACCAGGGTTGTATCGCAATCCAGGCGAGGAAGCTGATCGAGGATGTCTTCGCGGCTGAAGATCAAGCGGCCCAGGGGCACCACGCTGTCCAGCAGGCGTTCCCGGGAAAAGTCCTGCAGCGATTGGCGAAAGTCCTGATACAGCGCTGATTCGCGGTCGATTTGCGGGCGGAAGAAGATCGGCGCGATCACGTCCAGCAACGGTTCAGGAATGGCGCCGGCGTCTTCAATCATCTTGAACAGCGAGAAGTAGTACTCGCGCGTAGCGTGCGGCTCGGCGCCGAGGTAGGTGTCCATCAGCACGAGGCTGTTGATGCGCTCAGGTGCCAGCAAGGCGAGGCGGGCGCCCCACATGCCGCCGACCGACAGGCCCACCAGGTTGATCTGCGGGATGTCCAAGTGGACCAGCAGCGCCAGGTGCTGACGTGCCAGGTCGTCAAGGGAGCGGGTGGTTGCGGGCAGTGTGCCCGACTCGCCATGGCCCCACAGTTCAGGGACGATCACACGGTATTGCTGCGACAGCGCTTCGATCTGCGGTGCCCACATGTCGCGGTCCCACAGGTAGCTCGAACCTAACAAGACGACCGGGCCGGTGCCCTGGTCGATATAGTGCAGCGGTTGTCCATCAATCACGGCGACAGGCATAGCGGGCCTCTAACTTCACGGAGTGAGGGGCACTTTTTTACGCTAGTCGGGGGCGGGGGGATAGGTGCATTTTGATGGCACGTGGCGACGGAACGTCGCCACATAGCCAGAAGGCTATCAATCGTAGATGGCTTTCTTTTTCCACTCGGCATCGGCGTCGACGACTTTCAGGCCTTCGGTCAGTTCGTTGACTTCGTCTTCGGCTGGCTGGCTGTTGGTCAACACCGTGGAGTTGGCGCGCGCCAATTGCGACTCCAGCGTTTTCAGCTGTGCGCTGTACAGCACCGGTTCCGGCTGTTTGCGCAGGTACTGCACGCCGCGCTCGAACGCCAGGCGCGCCTGGCCCGGTTGACCTTGCTGCAGGGCATGCTGGCCGAGGTTGTTGAAAAATTCGATGTGCAGCAGCACCAGGATATGGCGGATTTCCTTGATCCAGTGCTTCGCTTCGTTGGCCGGCAGGAAGCCGTCCTGGGCCGCGCGGGTGACTTGGCCATGCAGCGCTTCGAGCAAAAAGCGCACATCCTTGGCCTTGGCTTCGGTCTGGATCGGCGCGGGCGGGTTGGCCACCGGAATCGATTCGCCCTGAGCGATCAGTGCGTTGAGCTCGGCGATCCGTGCCTTGAGCGCGGCGCTGGATTTGTTGAGGTTCAGCAGGCGTTGGTTGACGTTGAGTTCCAGGCGGGTCAGCAACAGCTTGAGCGCCGGGGTCATCAATTGGCCGGGAAAAGTCTCGGTGATTTCACCACAGCGACGCAGCCGATCATTGAGCTCGATCTCGGTACGCTGCTTTTCCAGCTTATTGTTTTCCACCACATGGTTCATGTAGCCAATGGCGATCAGTATTGCGATCCCGGCTATAACCAGCAGGGTGATCATGAGTGGTGTCACCGGTGTGACCTCTTCAAGGGGTTTGCTGTGGAGTGTAGTGACTGAGCTATCCGGCGGATAGGACTGTTCGACCAGTTGCCCAGGTAGTTTCTTCTATATAGGTAAGTGTCTGCGGCGTGACTGCATATTGCCATCAGCTGCCTGTGGCAACTATAGCGCCTTGTCGGGCGCCAGAATATAGGCGCCAGGGTTCGGGCAGCCAGAATGCCCGAGCAGGCTGGTAAACCAGGGCGAAGTCATTGATTTAAATAAATTTATCCTTGGGGGTTGACGACCTTTGAATCCATCCATAGAATGCGCGCCACTTACAGCGTAAAGCACACAGCGAAACGCGGTAGGGAGTGAATGTTGTACGTGTGTCCCCTTCGTCTAGTGGCCTAGGACACCGCCCTTTCACGGCGGTAACAGGGGTTCGAGTCCCCTAGGGGACGCCATATGCGGGAATAGCTCAGTTGGTAGAGCACGACCTTGCCAAGGTCGGGGTCGCGAGTTCGAGTCTCGTTTCCCGCTCCAATTTACAAGCAGTGTGGCCTTCGGGCGGCATTGAGTGAAACCAGGACCCCATCTTCGGATGAGGCCTCTGGGCACTGAAATACACACCATGTGTTTCAGTAGCGTGTCCCCTTCGTCTAGTGGCCTAGGACACCGCCCTTTCACGGCGGTAACAGGGGTTCGAGTCCCCTAGGGGACGCCATTTGCGGGAATAGCTCAGTTGGTAGAGCACGACCTTGCCAAGGTCGGGGTCGCGAGTTCGAGTCTCGTTTCCCGCTCCAATTCAAATAAAAAGCCACTCAATCGAGTGGCTTTTTTTTGTCTGTGATTTATATAACAGCGCTGATCGTGCTAAAGAGCATTCACCGCTTGAGCCAGCCGCAACGTAGCCTGACGGATTTCTTCCTGATTGAGCGACGCAAAGCCCAACCGTAGCGCATTCTCCGGCTGGCCCGTCGGCGAGAATTGCCGGCCGCTGCGCACCACCAGTCCGTGGTCAAGGGCAGTTTTTACCATCCGCTCAACGTCGATTTCATCCTCGAAACGCACCCACAGCGCCAGGCCGCCCTCGGGCTCGCGCACCTGGATACGCTCGCCCAGCGACTCGTGCAGGCAGGTTTGCAACGTCTCTCGACGCCCTCGATATTCTTTCGACACGCGGCGCAGGTGCTTTTTCAGTTCACCCTCATTGATCAGGTCCGCCAGCATTTTCTGAGCGACGGCGTCGGCATCCCCCAGCATCAGCGCCGCATTGCGGTGCAGGGCTTCGACCACCTCAGTGGGGGCCACTACATAGCTGCAACGAAACGTCGAGCCCAACGCTTTGGAGAGCGAGCCGATATAGATCACATGGCGCTGGGAACGGTCACTGGCAAGCGGCAGGTAGGGGCGACCGTTAAAGTGGAATTCGTGGTCGTAGTCTTCCTCGATGATGCAGAAGTCGTACAGCGCTGCGAGGGTCAGCAGTTGTTGTCGCCGCGCGGCGTGCAGGCTGACGGTGGTCGGGAACTGATGATGCGGCGTGAGGTAGATCATGCGCACTTTATGCTGCTGGCATAAGCGGTCGATCTGGTCCGTACGGCAACCTTCTTCGTCGATGTCCACCGTGACCAGTTGCGCGCCCAACTGACGAAAAATTTCCCACGCCGGTGGGTAACTCAAGCGCTCCACCAGTACCACGTCGCCCGGTTTGATCAGCAGGCTGGCACTCAGGTACAGCGACATCTGGGTGCCCTGGGTCAGGCAGATATTGTCGGCGTTGACGGCCAGCCCGCGATTGCTGCGCAGCATCTCGGCGAGGGCGCAGCGCAAGTGATAGCCGGTGCCTTCGCTGCCGTAGCGTACGGTGTTGGAGGCAAAGCTGTTGCGCAGGGCGTTGCGGTAGTAACGATGCAGCACCGCTTGCGGCAGCAGGCGGTGGTCGCTGGTGCCGTTGTCGAAAAACAGCGCGTCATGCCGATGCTGCAGCGCAGTGACCTGGGCGTTATGGGTGAAATACGGCACAACCGGCTGCGCCAGAATGGGCGGCGCGAAGGACTGCAGGGCATGGCCGGGCAGTTGCTTGGGCGTCAGTTGGGCATTGACGAAAGTGCCGCGACGCGGCTCGCTGATCAGCCAGCCTTTGGTCAAGGCTTCTTCGTAGGCGAGGATGACCGTCTTGCGGTTGACGTCGAGCAACTGCGCCATTTGCCGCGTCCCTGGCAGCAACGTGCCGGGCGGCAGGCGCCCTTCGACGATCGCGGTCACCAGGCCCTCGGCTATCTTGCGGTAGGAAGCGTGTGGCGGGTCTGCGTCGAGCTTGAGTAGAGGACGCCATTTACGCATCTGGACCATCTGAAGTATCCGAAACTGGAGGTTCTAATGGGCCTAGTCTAGCGTAACAATCAGGCTTCACTCACTCTCGGGTCCTCAGCCTATGCGGTATGTCATCGAACTGTCCCCTTCGGGCAAAACCTTTGAGGCCGGCGACGAGCTGTTGCTTGACGCCATGCTCGCCAGCGACCTGGCCGTGCCGTTCTCCTGCCGCCGTGGTGCATGCGGCTCGTGCAAGGTGGTGGTCGCCGAAGGCGAATATCGAGCCAGACGCCTGGCCCCGGACGCGCCTGCACCTTGTTACCCCCTGGCCGCCAACGAAATGTTGCTGTGCCAGAGTCATGCCTGCACCGATATGCGTCTGGAAATCCCCGGTTGGTCGCTGGACACCCCCGCGCTGGTGTTTGACGCGCGCGTACTCAGCAAGCAGGCAATCGGCCCCGATGTTATCGAGTTGGTGTTGTTGCCGGACGCACCTGTAGCGGTGCGGGCAGGGCAGTACCTCAAGTTCCGCCTGGAACACGGGGATATGCGCAGTTTCTCGATTGCCAACCTGCCTGCCGAGGACGGTGGACGCCTGGTTTTCCAGATTCGTCGGGTAAGCGGCGGGTACTTTTCCGAAGGCATTCTGGATGGCCTGGCCCCGGGAGACCGCCTGCAACTGGAAGGTCCGTTTGGTGCCTGTACCTGGCAGGACGATGACGCCGCCGCCGTGGTCCTGTTCGCCACGGGCACCGGCTATGCCGGCATCAAGCCGATCCTGCTGACCGCGCTCAAACGTAATCGCGAGGTGACGTTGTATTGGGGCGGCGCGCACTCGGCGGACTTCTACGACAGCGCCTTCCTGGATCAAGCAGCGCTCGAACACCCACGGTTTCGCTGGCATCCCGTGCGCTCATCCGAGGGCAGGGTGCAGGAAGTTGCATTGAGTCATGGTCATCGCTGGGAGGTGGCCCAGGTCTATGCCTGCGGGAGCGGCGCCATGCTCAGCCAGGTGCGAACCCAGTGCCTGGAGGCGGGTTTGCCGGGGCATCGGTTCGTCGCGGAGGCGTTTGTCGCCAGTGGTCGGTCAAGCGCTGAAACGGCACCGCCGGCGTTCGACCCGATCTGGGAAAAAGTCGGCCCGCGTTATTCCCTGGACGGCATGCTGGCGGCGCGAGAGAAATCCATACGCGCCCTGGCAGCCATCGCCAGCCGCTTGAAAGTCGGCATGACCACCGGCCAGGCGTTGGAAATGGCCGCCGGGCAACTGCAGGCCATGGGCGCTTCGCACACCTGGCATCCCACCTATATCCGTTTCGGCGCCGACACGGTACGCCCACCCCGCGAAGGTATCGACCGCCAACGCAGGCTGCGCCCCAGCGATATCGTGGTGGTGGACCTTGGCCCGGTGTGGGACGGCTACGAAGGCGACTACGGCGACACGTTTGTCTTCGGCGACTCGCCCCTGCACCTGGCCTGTACCACCGCACTGCACCAGGTGTTCGATGAAACCCGCCAGGCCTGGCTGCGCGGTCTGACCGGACGCGAACTCTACGACTTCGCCGAACAGAGCGCCTTGGCCAAGGGCTGGCGGCTGGCACGCAATCTGGCGGGGCATCGCCTGGCGGATTTTCCCCATGCGTTGTTCGAGAGCAAACAGTTGGCCGAGCTGGAAATCCCACCGAGTGAAATGGCCTGGGTGCTGGAGATCCAGCTGTGCCATCCCACTGAGCCGGTCGGTGGGTTCTTCGAGGACATGCTGATGTTGCCCACCTCGGTCACTGCACGCCAGGATGCGGAGCGGGGTAATGGGCATTGATGTCCAAGGGCTGAGCGTAGGGCCCGTCCCACAATTGCTCATGCAACTGCCCTACGCGCCTGGCCATCGCCTCACTGCGCATCACCACCTCCAGATTGCGCGAATTATCCAGGTAGCCGCCCAACCAGTTGCTGGTGCCGACCCACGCCACTTGCCCGTCGATCTCCATCGTCTTGCTGTGGATCACCCGTGCATAGGGAATGAATCCTTGCTTGGCTTGGGGCAGCGTGACGATCTTGATCTGTATGTTGGGCAGCACCGCCAGGCTCTTGAGGTAGGGCAGTTCCAGCGGATCGGTGTTCCAATTGGACACCATCAGCTTGATCGACACACCACGCGCAGCGGCGGCGCGCACCGCATTGTCGATTACCGCGTAGTACGGGCGGGTCCGATCCGGGCCGTAGGACAGCGGCGCATAGTCAAGCAATTGCACGCGCACCTCGTGCTTCGCTTCGCCCAGCAGGCGCGGCAGTTCCCGCTGTGAATCCCCCACGCCCGGCGGGTTGTAGCGTTGCGGGCTGGCCACCAGATAGTTGCCGGTACGCGCAGGCTCCTGATCGGCGGTCGGCAGTGGCACCGGTTGTTTTTCGCTGAGGGCCTGTTGGGCCTGCCAGTCCTGGTCGAAGATCGCCTGGACCTGCCCGACCACGCGTGCATCGCTGATACGCAGCCCGGTTTCGTGGATATGTTCCAGGGAGCGCCAGTCGAAATTCTGGCTGCCGATAAACGCCTGGCTGGTGTCCACCACCATGTATTTGGCGTGGATGATCCCGCCGCTCAACTGCCCGAAGGGCAGCACGCGCAAGGTCAGGTTGGGAATGGCGCGCAAGCGCTCCAGGGTGGCCGCATCCGATAACTTGATACCTTTTTCTTCGAGCAGGAAGCGGATCTTTACCCCGCGTTTACCGGCGGCTTCCAGGTGTTCGATGACCGTGCCCATCACCGAGCCGGGATGATCGGCCGCGTAGAACTGGCCGATATCGATGCGGTTTTTTGCGCCGTCGAACAGCTCTATCCACACCGGGCCCGGCTGGCGCAGATCGGCAGTGCCCAATGGGGTGTCCACGGGCACGGTGTGTACCAGTTCAAACCCTGCAATTGAAAAGTCCGCCATGGCCAGCGGACTGAGGAGCCAGCAGGCGAGGCCTGCGACACGCAACTTCATCGAAAGGGACATAAGCGTCTCATCGCGCAAAAAGAACAGGCGGGCCATGACGCGCCCGCCGTGCAGGTCAGGCCGTGCGGCTGTGCAGTGGCGTGGGCACGCGCAGCGGCACTTCATCGTGGGCGCGGGCCCCGCTGGAGGCGCGGATCAGCAGGATCTTGAGCTGGTCGTTGATGCGCTCCAGGCTGTCCTGGAAGAAGTTATGGAACACCACACAGAACAGCGCGATGGCGATCCCCAGCCCGGTGGCGAACAAGGCCGTGCCGATGCCACCGGAAATCTGCCCTGGGTCCGATACGCCTGCCGTTGCCAGGGCCTTGAAGGTGTCGATGATGCCCAGGATGGTCCCCAGCAGGCCGAGCAGCGGGGCCGCCGTGGTGATGGTCTCGATGATCCAAAGGCTACGGGCCAGCGGCGCGCGGGTCTTGAGGTACTGGGTGTCGATTTCGTCGTCGAGGTCCTTGCGCGACCCGTGGGATGCCTTCTGGGCCAATACCGGCAGGATCATGTTCAGCGGCAGGCTGTCGCGACGGGTCAGGTGTTCCGGCAGGTCGCGTTCGCTGTGCACGTGAGTATCCAGGGCCTCGATCAGGGTGCGGGCCTGACGGCGCACGTAAGCGAAGTAGATACCGCGCTCGATGGCGATGAAAATCGCGATGGCCATCGCGGCATACATCACATAGAAGGTGATGTCGTGGAGCAGGTTCATATCCATGCTTGCGTTCCTCTTGGGTCAGTCTTAGAAATTCGCTTCCAGCGAAACCGTGACGGTGCGGTCCAGGCCGACGATGTACGCCGGGTCGCCATCGCGAAAACCGCTGTAGCTGGCGGCGTTGGTCTTGGTGGTGTAGACGCCGTCCAGGTATTTCTTGTCGAACAGGTTGTCGACGTTCAGGCGCAGGGTGGCGTCCTTCACGACCTTTTTGTCGACCGGCAGATAGATACCGGCGCCGAGGTTGAACACCGTGCGCGCGGAGATGCCTTCGTCGTTGGTCAGGTCGCCGTAGAGCTTGCTGGTGTACTTGCCGCCGAAGGTGCCGTAGAAGCGCCCGTCGTCGTAACCGATGTTGGCCGCCAGCATGTTCTTCGGCACGTTGGCGAACTGCTTGCCGCTGGTGGGCAGCAGGATGGCCTGGCCTGCGTTGTAGACGGTCATGTCGTCCTGCTGCTCGGCCTTGGTGTAGGTGTAGGAGGTGTAGTAGTTGAAATGGTGGGGCAGCAGGCCGCTCCACTCCAGTTCCAGGCCTTTGTTGGTGACGGCGCCGACGTTGATATCGGCGGAATCGCCATTGATGTCCTTGGACGAGACCTGGCGATTCTTGAAGTCCATGTAGAACAAGGTTGCGGCCAGGGTCATGTCGCCGCCGCTGTAGCGCCAGCCCAGTTCGTGGTTCCAGCTGGTTTCCGGCTCGAGGTCGATGGAGCCGGCGCCTTTGTCATAGAGCGCGTAGTTCTGCGGCACACGCATGTTGCGCGACAGGCTGTAGAACAACTGGTCGCGCTCGTCCAGCTGGTATTTGAGGCCGGCGTTGGGCAGCAGTTTGTTGTAGGTCTGGTTACGTTTTTCCGGTTGTTCGTTGAGACTGCCGTGGTTGGTGCCGTCACGCTCGACGTTCATGTAGGCCAGGCCAGCGATGAAGGTCCAGTCCGAGTTGATGTACCACGTGTCCTGGGCCCAGACTTTTTGCGCCGGGGTCACGGTGAAGCGGTCGCGCCCCTGGACTTGGTTGCCGTTGGCGTCGACGATGGCGCTGTTCGAATCCGGCCAGGTGTCGACCGGCTTGCCATTGCTCTTGAGCGGGATGAACGGCTGGGTCTGGCTCTGGCGTGCGCGCTCGTACCAGTAACCCAATTGCAGGCTGTGGTCGCCCAGGTCCCAGGTCAGTTTGGTGGTGATCCCCGGACGCCAGGTTTGCGTGCGCGAAGGACGGTAGTACACGCCGCTGTTCGGGGTGCCGTCGGCGTTGTACTGGGCAGCGGTTGGCAGATTGCCAAGGTCGAATACACCGCCCTGGTTGGAGCCACGGTTGAGCGCATAACTCGATGAGCCGACGCCGCTGCCATTGCCCCAGAAGTAATACGGGATCACCGACAAGGCCAGGTTGTCGGCCAGTTTGAACTGGGTATTGAGCACCGCGGTGAAGGTCTGGAACGGGTTCTGCGCCAGGGCGTAGTAGCTGTTGTACTTGCCGTTGCTGCCCACCGTCGGCGTTGCCGGGTAGGGGTCGTAATGGCGGCCGTTTTGCTGGAACTGCGCTTTGGTCAACTGGCTGTAGCTGTTGTTGTCCTGCTCGTGGTACTTGAGGATCAGGTTGGCGGTGTTGCCGTTGCCGGCGTCGAAGAAGCTGTTCCATTCCACCTTGTCCGCGCGCACCGCACCCGAACCACGCCACATATCGCCCTCGGTATGGGATGCCGACAGCCAGTTGCTCAGGCCGTTGACTTCGCCGGTATTGAGTCGCGCGAAGGTCTTGCGCGTGGCGTTGCTGCCGACGATCTGTTTGACGAAGGCGCCGGTCTCTTTGGTCGGGCGAATGGTGACGATGCCGATGTTGCCGCCGCTGGAACCGATGTGCGGGCCGTCGGACTCCGAGGCGCCCTGGGTGACGAAGATCTGGTCGATGTTTTCCGGGTCGCCCAGCAGGTTGGAGTACAGCGCATAATTGCCCGAATCGTTGATCGGCATGCCGTCCACCGACATGCCGACCTGGTCGGAGTTCATGCCGCGCATGGTGAAGCGAAAGCCCGACAGGCCGGTGTTGTCCTCACTGGAAATGTTCAAGCCCGGCGTGTACTTGAGCTTGTCGATGGCGTTGCCCGTCGCCGTCTGTTTGTCCAGCGCCTCCTTGGTCACGGTGGAACGGCCCTTGATGCTTTCTTCGGGCACCATGTAACCACCCCCGGCGCTGGCCTTGCCTTGGACCCCAATGGTGCCGACGTCACTGTCGCTGGTGTCTGCCATGACCATTGCCTGGGTCATGCTGGTCGCGGCAACGAGTGCCAGATGAATGCGGGTGAACTTCATCACTGTCGTCCTGGTGGCGGGTGCTTATTGCACGCTGTAGTTGAAGGTGGCGGTGAAGCGCTGCTCATTGCGGCCCCCGAACGCCTGCTCGGGGAACGGTTTGACTTGCTTGATGCGACGCAAACTGTTGGTGGCGGCCCGGTTGAGCAACATGCTCGAGGCCTGGGTCTGCAGGCCGGAGTCCAGTACCCGGCCCTGGCGGTCCACCAGCAGCCACACCACCACTTCGCCACTCGGGCGTTCGAGGGAGGCCTGGCGTCCGGTGGGGTACTGCTTGTAGGTGTCCAGCTCGTTGCGCAAGCCCTTGAGGTAACCGCCTTCCAGGGCCTGGCTGTCGACCTTCGGCGGCGCGGGCGGGGCGGGTGTCGGGGCCGCCTGCGCAACCGGCGCGGGCGCAGGTTTTGCGGCTGCCGGCGTCGGCGTGGGTGTGGGTGTGGGCTTGGCGGCCACGGGCGCAGGCTTGGGCACAGGTCTGGGCTTGGGCTTGGGTTCGGGTTTTGGCACCGGTTTCGGCGGTGGTGGCGGTGGGGCGGGCTCGGCTTGCTCTTCCTCGATCAACGGAGGTGGCGGTGGCGGCTCCTGTTCGACCACGGGCTGCGGGACTGCTTGCGGCTCCGGCTCGACCAACGCCAGCTCGACCGCCGACTCGTCGTACACCGGCTCGACCTTCAAGGTCTGGGACTGGATACCCAGTGCAATCAGCACCAGCGCGACCAAGGCCGGGACACTGCCCAGCCACTGACGTACACGAAACAGCAGGTACATGATCAGGACTTACGCGTGGCAATGGACACGGAGGTGAAGCCACCCAGGCGCAGGGTGTCCATCACTTCCACCAGGCGCGAAACCTCCACGCCTTTGTCGCTGTTGACGATGATCGTCGACTTGGTATCGGGCTTTTCTGCCGCCTTCAGCGCCGGTACCAGCGCGTCGACCGAGAGGTCCTTGCCGTCCAGTTGCAACTGGCCTTCCAGGCCCAGGGTGAGGATGAATTTGTTCTGCGGTTTGAGCTGCTGTGAACTGCTGGCGCTGGGCAACTGAGTCTTCATGCCCTGGGCCGGAATCACGTTCAGGCTCACCAGTACGAAAAACACCAGGAGGAACATCATCACGTCGATCATCGGGATCAGTTCGATGTGCGCCTTGCGCTTCTTGGGTTCATCCCAGGTTCTCATTCCGTTACCCCTTATTGAATTAGGGGCAACACGCTAGCAAGCAAAAATGACCGAATGGTTAACTTTAATTGACGGTTTGAAGCCTCTAGGACGCGTCTTTCAGAAAACTTGCCAGTCAGTTTTGGACGTAATGAAACTGACACTCAGGGCATACATGCTTGAGAGATTTATTGTGAGAGCCGGCGCCCATGCCCACTGCATTGCCTCAATTATTGACCCCGCGACTGCTGTTACGCGCACTGGAAATGCATCAGGCCCAGGTGCTTTTCACGCTCGCCAACGGGCCAGGAATCGCCGACAACACGGCGAACATTCCGTCGCCCTACACCTTGGAAAGTGCACAGGGTTTCATTGCAGGGATCGCCGACGAATATCGTGCCGCTGGGCTGCTGAACCTGGGGATGCATGTGAGCGGCACCGACGAATTGATCGGCATGGTCAGCCTGCGTATGAATGCTCGGCATCGATATGGCCACTTGGGGTACTGGGTTGCGGCACATGCGCGCAATCAGGGCTATGCGGCGGAAGCGGCGAGCGCGGTGATGGACTTCGGGTTTACCAGGTTCGGATTGCAGCGGGTGGGTAGCCAGTGTTTTAGCCGTAACAAAGAATCGGCACGCGTTATGGAAAAGATCGGTCTGCGCTATGAAGGCTGCATGCGCCAGTCGTTTCTAAAGAACGGCGTGTATGAGGACTTGCTCGGGTTTGCCACCGTGCGTGATGACTGGGAGCGCTGCCTGTGAACGGCGATGTAGACCGCGCTCGGCGCCGGGTACTCGGCGGGCTGGCGGTTGCTACGGTGTTTTCCATCCTCAGCCCGTTTGCGCGCAGTGCCGGGGTGGATTATCCGTTCACCCTGGGCGTTGCGTCCGGTGACCCATTGCCTGATGGCTTTGTGATATGGACGCGCCTGGCGCCGTTGTTCAATGCCGAGGACGGACGCGGTGGATTACAGCGTACGGTGGCGGTGCGTTGGCGGGTGGCCAGCGATGCGGCGATGACACGCATTGTGCAACAGGGCGAGGTGATGGCGACCGGGCGCTTTGCCCATTCGGTCCATGTCGAGGTGGCGGGGCTGGCGGCGGGCCGGCCGTACTGGTATCAGTTCGAGGGCCTTGGCGCGCAGAGCCCGATTGGCCAAGCACGCACAACGCCTGCGCGGCATGAGATGGCGTCCGCCCGGCTCGGGTTCGTATCCTGTTCGCATTGGGAGCGCGGGTATTTCAGCGCCTACCGTCATCTCGCTGCCGAGCGGCCCGACCTGGTGTTTTTTCTCGGTGACTATATCTACGACAGCTCCTACGCAGCGGACTCCGGCAAAGTTTTTCGCGCCCACGGCAGCGGTAATGCGGTGAGCTTGAGCGACTACCGCAACCGCTACGCGCTGTACAAGACCGATCCCGATTTGCAGGCCTTGCACGCCGCCGCACCCAGCGTGGCGACCTGGGACGATCACGAAGTGCAGAACGACTATGCCAGCCGCTGGTCCCAGGACCCGAAAATCCCCGTGGCGCAGTTTCTCCAGCAACGGGCGGCGGCTTACCAGGCGTTCTACGAGCATATGCCGTTGCGTGCGAGCAGCGTGCCGAAGGGGCCGGACATGCGCATTTACCGGCGCTTGGACTATGGGCGGCTCGCGCGCTTCCATGTGCTCGACGGCCGCCAGTACCGTTCCGAGCAACCGTGCATCGCGGCCAATGGCAGCCATCAAGGGCATATTGTCACCACCCCCTGCAGCGACTTGCGTGACCCCGCCCGCACCTTGCTCGGGTGGCAGCAGGAAGCCTGGCTGGACCAGGGCTTTGCCCAGTCCCGGGCGCAATGGAACGTGATCGCCCAGGACTTGCTGGTAGCGCCGCTGCTGCAGCGTGACCTGACGCTCCATAAGGTCGGCCGCTGGACCGATGGCTGGGATGGCTATATGGCCAACCGCAAGCGAATGCTGGCGTCTATCCAGCGCAATCGCGTGAGTAACCCGGTGTTCTGGGGCGGGGATATCCACTCGTTCTGGACCACGGACCTGCACGCCGATGCCCATGACCCAGACTCATCAATCGTGGCGACCGAATTCGTCGGCTCGTCGGTGACCTCCGATGGCCCGCCCTATGAGGCCTTCACGAACATCCTGCCGCTCAATCCCCATGTGAAATTTTTTGACAGTCGCCAGCGTGGGTATGTGTCGGTGGAACTGGACGCGCAGAAGATGCTCACGCACTTTCGCGTGATCAGCGACCCACGCGACCCGGCGGCCACGGTCTCGACGTTGCAATCGTTTGTGGTGGAGCCGGGCAGGGCGGGGGCGCTGGCTGTGTAGCCTGGATTCAAATGGGGGAGGGGGCTTGCCCCCTCCCACATTTTGATCCTCGGTGTGTCAGTTGATTTCGTAGCGTACCGACAGTGCGCCCTTCTTTTCCGAGAGGGTCAGGATCGTCACCTGGCCCAGTTCACTCAGTGCTTGAACATGAGTGCCGCCACAGGCGTATGCCGGCAATTCACCGAAGCCCACTTCTCGGGTGCCTTCTTCCAGCGTCATGTGGCGTGGGTAATCTGCGGCTATCCATCCGTTGACCAGTTGTTGAAGGACCTGCGCATCCATGTCTTGCGCGGCTTCGCCACGGATAAAGGTGATCTTGCCTTCACCGGGCCAATGATGGGCCTTGATCGGCATCCAGCCCAGGCGTTCGCCGGCATTGCCAATCAGATGGCCCGCTGAGTGAAGGCGCGTGTGCAGCGCGCGGCGTTGTGCATCGACCCGCGCAGTGATGGGGCCGGGTTCCAGGGGGTGATTGACGTAATGCACCACATGCGCGGCTTCCTGCATGACACGCAGTACCTGGCTGTCGCCCAGCCATCCGGTGTCGAATGGTTGACCACCGCCTTGAGGATGGAAAATCGTCGACTGCAGGATCACGGCAAATTGCGCTTCGTGCGGCGTGCAGTTGAGCACTTCCAGTTCGGCTGTCAGGTGATCATGGGTGAAAAACAGGCGCTCGGTCATCGTCTACATCCGCATCCAGGTGATGCGGGCAGTATAAGTAGTGCGCTGATGGGTGATAATCCATTCAAATATCAATGGACCTGTGCGTCATGAGCATCAATCTTCCTTTGCCGCTGCTGGGTGAAATGGCGATTTTCGTCAGGGTGGTGGAAACCGGCAGTTTCTCCGAAGCGGCGCGGCAACTGAGCGTTTCACCGTCGGCGGTGAGCCGCAGTATTTCGCGCCTGGAACAGGCACTGGCGACCCGCCTGTTGCAACGCACCACGCGCAAGCTGCGCCTTAGCGAGGGTGGCGAAGAGGTGTTCAAGCGGTGCCGGGAAATGGTCAGCGCGGCGCGTTCGGTCATGGAGATCAGCGGGCAATTTACCCATGAAGCCGAGGGCCTGGTGCGGGTCAGCGTGCCCAAGGCGGTGGGGCGGTTTGTGGTGCACCCGCATATGCCGGCGTTTCTGCGGCGTTATCCCAAGGTGGATGTGCAACTGATCCTTGAGGATCGGCCTGTGGATCTGATCGACGACAATGTCGATCTGAGCATTCGTATCACCGACAGCCCACCGCCCGGTTTGATCGGGCGGCAATTATTGCCGATCGAACATTTGCTGTGCGCGACGCCGCAGTACCTGGCCGAGCATGGCGCGCCGAGCCATCCCCATGATCTGTTGGAGCACAGTTGCATTTATCTGGGTGAAACCCCAGGTGACTCTCGCTGGAAGTTTCGTCAGGGCGCCAAGGCGGTGACGGTCGGCGTGCGCGGGCGGTATGCGGCGAACCACACGGGCGTGCGGCTGGATGCGGTGTTGCAGCATGTGGGGATTGGCAGCTTGCCGTATTTCACGGCTCGGCACGCCTTGGAAGACGGGCGGTTGGTGCAGGTATTGCCGGCGTGGGATTTTATTGCGTCGTACCACGGCGAGGCGTGGTTGTTGCATTCGCCTACGCGGTACTTGCCGCCCAAGTTGCGCGTGTTTATTGATTACCTGGTGGAGTGCATGGCGAAGGAGCCGACACTGCGCAGCCGGTAGAAATGGGGTTAAACATGTGGGAGGGGGCTTGCCCCCGATGGCGATGGTTCAGTCAAAAATGCGCCTACTGGCACTCCCTCATCGGGGGCAAGCCCCCTCCCAAACAAGCCATACATTTGGATTTCGGTGTACTGATAATCAGTGCTTGCTCTGGTCATCCGGCATGGCCAGCAACTGCTTTTCCTGGTTCCAGTCGAACGGTTCGTCGTTCAGCTCGGCTTCATAGCGACGTTCTTCGAGGGCCTGGTACAGGTCCAGTTCGTCGTCGGGCATGAAATGCAGGCAATCGCCGCCAAAGAACCACAGCAGGTCGCGCGGTACCAGATGGGCAATCTGCGGGTAGCGCAGGATGACCTGGCTCATCAGGTCCTGGCCCAGGTATTGGCTTTCAATGGGATCGATCGGCAACAGGGCGCGCAGTTCGTCGAAACGTTCCAGAAACAGCGTATGGCTTTCCTCGGGTACCTGTTCGGCTTCGCCGACGGCAACCAGGATGCTACGCAGGTGGTCGAGCAAGACGAGATGATCGGCAACGACGTTGGACACGAGATAAGTCCTCTAAAGCAAAAACGGGCGCGAGAGTATATGCCTCTCGCGCCCGTTTTTATATGACCGCCGGTATCAGCGGACCTTACCCTCAGCCTGCACCAGCTCTTGCTTGCTGAAATCATCCACGTCAATCACCTTGCGCCGCGCCGCTTCGGCATCGCGCAGGGTTTGCGCTTCGGCCGGTTGCAGCACGCCGGCGTGGAGCGCGGCATCAATGGCGGACTCACCGGCAGTCGGTTTGACCTGCCCGCTCTTGAGCGCGGTGTGCAGTTTTTTCTGCAGGGGGTGGCTGGCGCCGAGCAGGTCATAGGCATGTTGCAATGCGCCCACCGGGTCTTGCGCCGATTGTGGGCGATAGCACCCAGCCAGCAGCTCTTCCAGGGTCGGGTCGCCCTTGGCGCGGCCGAGCACCGCGGCAACCTCAGCATCCAGAGCGTCGGATGGCCCGGTATGGCGACGCCCGAACGGGAACACGATCACGCGCAACAGGCAGCCCAGGATCTTGTTCGGGAAGTTGCTC
This sequence comes from Pseudomonas sp. CFBP13528, assembly GCF_005233615.1. Lineage (NCBI taxonomy): Bacteria > Pseudomonadati > Pseudomonadota > Gammaproteobacteria > Pseudomonadales > Pseudomonadaceae > Pseudomonas > Pseudomonas sp. CFBP13528. The sequence goes on along the minus strand of NZ_QGAJ01000024.1, from coordinate 34,013 downwards.
AGCAGTTCATCCAGCGCGCGCTCGGACTCGCCAAGGCTTTCTTCCATGGCCCAGGCGAACAGCGGTTCCAGGTGATCCGGCGAATCCAGGTCGTGGTAACGCTTGAGCGCCGCCGATGCCAGGTACATATGGCTCAGCACATCACCCAGGCGCGCCGACAGCCGCTCACGGCGTTTCAGCTCGCCGCCCAGCAGCATCATGCTCAGGTCCGCGAGCAGGGCGAACGCGGCGGCCTGACGGTTCAGTGCACGGAAATAACCCTGGCTCAGACGGTTGCCCGGGGCCTTTTCAAAGTGACCAATGCCCAGGTTCAACACCAACGTACTGGCGGCGTTGCTCACGGCGAAGCCGATGTGTTGCATCAGCAGGCCATCGAACTCCTTCAATGCCTGATCACGGTCTTCACGACCGGCCAGGGCCATTTCCTTGAGCACGAACGGATGGCAGCGAATCGCACCCTGGCCGAAGATCATCAAGTTGCGCGAGAGGATATTCGCGCCTTCCACGGTGATGAAGATCGGCGCGCCTTGCCAGCTACGGCCCAGGTAGTTGTTCGGGCCCATGATGATGCCTTTGCCGCCGTGCACGTCCATGGCGTGGCTGATGCACTCGCGGCCGCGTTCGGTGAGGTGGTACTTGAGGATCGCCGACAGCACCGAAGGCTTCTCGCCCAGGTCCACGGCATTGGCGGTGAGCATGCGCGCGCTGTCCATCAGCCAGGCGTTGCCGCCGATGCGCGCCAGGGCTTCCTGGATGCCTTCGAAGGCCGACAGCGGCACGTTGAACTGTTCACGGACCTGCGCGTACTGGCCTGTCACCAGGCTGGTGAACTTGGCGGCGCCGGTACCCACCGCAGGCAGGGAAATCGAACGCCCCACGGACAGGCAGTTCATCAACATCATCCAGCCCTTGCCCAGCATCTCCTGGCCGCCGATGAGGAATTGCAGAGGAATGAAGACGTCCTTGCCCGAGTTGGGGCCATTCATGAACGCGGCGCCCAGGGGCAGGTGGCGGCGGCCGATTTCGACGCCGGGGGTGTCGGTAGGGATCAGCGCGAGACTGATGCCCAGGTCTTCCTCCTCGCCCAGCAGGTGGTCCGGGTCATGGGCCTTGAATGCCAGGCCGAGCAGGGTCGCGACCGGGCCGAGGGTGATGTAGCGCTTTTCCCAGTTCAGGCGCAAGCCGAGGGTTTCCTTGCCTTCCCATTCACCTTTGCAGATGACGCCGGTGTCGGGCATGGCGCCGGCATCGGAGCCGGCCAGCGGGCCGGTCAGGGCGAAACACGGGATATCGTCGCCACGCGCCAGGCGCGGCAGGTAATGGTTGCGTTGCTCGTCGGTGCCGTAGTGCAGCAGCAGCTCGGCAGGGCCCAGGGAGTTGGGCACCATCACGGTGGAGGCCAGGTCGCCGCTGCGGGTCGCCAGTTTCATCGCGACCTGGGAGTGCGCATAGGCGGAGAAGCCCTTGCCGCCGTACTCCTTGGGGATGATCAGCGCGAAGAAACCATGGGTCTTGATGTGCTCCCAGGCGGCGGGGGGCAGGTCCATGGCCTGGCCGATTTCCCAGTCGCTGACCATGGCGCAGAGCTCTTCGGTGGGGCCGTCGAGGAACGCCTGTTCTTCTTCAGTCAGTTGCACCTTGGGGTAGGCCAGCAATTTGTCCCAGTCGGGGCGCCCGCTGAACAGTTCGCCGTCCCACCATACGGTGCCGGCGTCGATGGCGTCGCGCTCGGTTTCGGACATGGGCGGCAGGACTTTCTGGAACCAGCTGAACAGCGGCTTGGTGAAATATTGGCGGCGCAGGTCGGGCAGCAACAGGGGCACGGCCACGATGGCGATCAACACCCAGAAAACCAGCAGCAGCCAACCCGGTGCATGGCTCCAGGCGCCCATCGCCAACAGGTAAACGGCGACCACACCCAAGGCGGGCAGGGGCGCGGTGCGGCGGTGTGCCAGGTAGGCAATGCCGACCACCAGAACCAGTATCCACAACAACAGCATATTCAATCCTCCGTGAAACCAGGGCGAAACCACCAGGGAGCTTAGACGGCGTCCGGCCAAGCGGGGTGATCAGGGTGTTACAAGTTGTACTGGGGATAGCCATCAGTGCGCTATGTACCTGAGTCCCAGCCGCTTCATCGATAGTGACCGCCCTGTGGTGGTGGAGTTCGCCCAGAAACGTCGCGGAACCCATGGGGATTTATATGACCATGCAGTCAGTATTCACCACGCTGCGTGTAAGGCTGTGCGTTGCGCTGACTCAATGCCAGGCGTCATGCACAGTGATTTGAGCCACGTGTGAACCGGCGTATGCTGCGGCGTTCATCAAGCCCATGTTCAACAACGATAAGGCGCGGTCATGCTGAAAATCTGGGGTCGTAAAAATTCATCAAACGTCAGGAAAGCACTGTGGTGCGCCGAGGAGCTCGGCCTGGACTATGAGGCAATTGATGCGGGCGGGGCGTTTGGTGTGGTCGACACCCCGCAGTACCGGGCCTTGAACCCCAATGGCCGGGTGCCGATGATCGAAGATGGCGACTTTGTACTGTGGGAATCCAACACCATCGTGCGCTACCTGTGCGCCAAGCATGCGTCGGATTTTTACCCCCGTGACCTGCAAATCCGGGCCAGCGCCGAGAAGTGGATGGACTGGACCACGTCGACGCTCGCCGATCCGTTCAAAGCGGTGTTCTGGGGCATCCTGCGTACACCCCCCGAAAAGCGCAACTGGGACAGTATCAATGCCGGGCGCCAAGCCTGCATCGATGCACTCAGCACCGTCGAACAGGCCCTGGGCGCGCAACCGTACCTCTCCGGGAAGGCGTTCGGCATGGGCGATATCCCCCTGGGCTGCTTTATCTACGCCTGGTTCGAGATGCCTATCGAACGCCCGGCAATGCCCAACCTGGAGGCCTGGTACCAGCGCCTGCAACAACGTCCGGCCTACCGCAGGGCAGTGATGACCGCGTTGACCTGATACACACTATTAATACAGGTGACTGTACTTGTGTGGCGCGGGCACGCACCATGCTCGCACCCCATCGCAGGTTGAACTACCTGCGGTGCGCCCTCATCTATTGTTTCTATTCTTTTCTTTGGTGCGTAATCCGATATGAGTTCCGCTCTGTCCATCCGGCAGCTAACCAAAACCTACGGCAACGGTTTCCAGGCCCTGAGTGGTATCGATCTGGACGTTGCCGAAGGTGACTTCTTCGCGCTGCTCGGCCCCAACGGTGCCGGCAAATCCACCACCATCGGTATCCTCTCGACCCTGGTCAACAAGACCAGCGGCACGGTGAATATCTTCGGTCATGACCTGGACAAATCCCCGGCGGCGCTCAAGCGCTCGATCGGCGTAGTGCCCCAGGAATTCAATTTCAACCAGTTTGAAAAGACCTTCGACATCGTCGTGACGCAGGCCGGCTACTACGGCATCCCGATGAAAATCGCCAAGGAGCGCGCCGAACAGTACCTGACCCAACTGGGCCTGTGGGACAAGCGTGACGTGCCTTCGCGCTCGTTGTCCGGTGGCATGAAGCGGCGTCTGATGATCGCCCGCGCGCTGGTGCATGAACCGCGTCTGCTGATCCTCGACGAACCCACCGCAGGCGTGGACATCGAGTTGCGTCGGTCGATGTGGACCTTTCTCACTGAGCTGAACGAGAAGGGCATCACCATCATCCTCACCACGCACTACCTCGAGGAAGCCGAACAGCTGTGCCGCAACATCGGCATCATCGACCACGGCACCATTGTCGAGAACACCAGCATGCGCAACCTGCTGGGCCAGTTGCATGTGGAAACTTTCCTGCTCGACCTGAAGAACAATCTGTCGGCGCCGCCGCAACTGTTGGGCTACCCGAGCCGTCTGGTGGACAGCCACACGCTGGAAGTCCAGGTGGACAAAGCCATGGGTATCACCGCGCTGTTCAGCCAACTGGCGACCCAGAACATCGAGGTATCGAGCCTGCGTAACAAAACCAATCGCCTTGAGGAGTTGTTCGTGTCCCTGGTGGAGAAAAATCTGGCGAAGGTGGCGGTATGAGTTCTGAACTGCAACCCAACCTCGTCGCGCTGCAGACCATCGTCTACCGCGAGGTGAAGCGCTTTACCCGAATCTGGCCGCAGACCTTGCTGCCCCCGGCGATCACCATGGTGCTGTACTTCGTGATCTTCGGTAACCTGATCGGTCGGCAAATCGGTGACATGGGTGGTTTCACCTACATGGAGTACATCGTGCCGGGCCTGATCATGATGTCGGTGATCACCAACTCCTACGGCAACGTGGTGTCGAGCTTCTTTGGCAGCAAGTTCCAGCGCTCCATTGAAGAGCTGATGGTTTCACCGGTGTCGCCGCACACGATCCTGATCGGCTATACCTTGGGCGGCGTGCTGCGTGGCCTGATGGTGGGCGTGATCGTGACCTTGCTGTCGTTGTTCTTCACCCATCTGCAAGTGCATCACCTGGGCGTCACCATTCTGGTGGTAGTGCTGACGGCGACGATCTTTTCGCTGCTGGGCTTCATCAATGCCGTGTTTGCGCGCAACTTCGATGATATTTCGATCATCCCGACGTTCGTACTCACGCCGCTGACCTACCTGGGCGGGGTGTTCTACTCCATCACGTTGCTGCCGCCGTTCTGGCAGACCGTGTCCCTGGCCAACCCGGTGCTGCACATGGTCAACGCCTTCCGCTACGGCATCCTGGGGGTGTCGGATATCAAGATCAGCGTGGCGATCACCTTCATGATCGTTGCCACCATCGTCTTGTACGTCGGATGCGCGCGGTTGCTGGTCAGCGGGCGTGGGATGCGTACGTAATACTGGTTAAACGCGGTTAAAAATGTGGGAGGGGGCTTGCCCCCGATAGTGGTGTGTCAGCCAGCTCATCTGCAGCTGACACACCGTCATCGGGGGCAAGCCCCCTCCCACATTTGTTTTGTGCAAGGCTTTAGTTTGTCAGTGCCAGGTCGATCAGGGCATGCAGCTCTTCGATGCTCAGGGGCTCTGTCGAGAACAGAATTCGGAATACCGTGGGTGCCGCGAGCAGGTTGATCAGGCGATCCACGCTGGGGGCTGCCTGCTCCGGGTAACGATCGACAATGACCTGTAGCTGCCCGCTCAAGATACTCACGCAATACCCCGGCGTCAGGCTGCATTGCACGTCGCGCATCATGTTGCGCCCGGGCTCCGAACTCATTTCGTCCAGGTATTGCTCAGCCCAGGCCAGCAGGTCGCCGCGCAGGCTGCCGGTAGTGGCCGGCTCGGTGTCCGGGCGCATGCGTGCCAGGGCTACATCGGCCAGCACTGCGGAAAGGTCGCCCCAGCGCCGGTATATGGTCGAGGGGGTGACGCCCGCGCGTGTCGCAATCATCGGTACGGTGATGGTGGCGCGTTCATGGGCCTGCAGCAGTTCGCGGACGGCCGAATGCACCGATTCTTGTACCCGGGCACTACGGCCCCCCGGGCGAAGGCCTTCTTTGATCGCCATGGATAAAACCTTAACACAAAGAATTTGCTTTAAGCGTCGACGGGTAGCACACTTCACAAAAGCAAAATATTAGCTTTAGCGGAGCGTGCCTATGTCCAGCAAGCCTATGCCCAACAACCTGTCTCAACGTTCCAGCCTGACATTCCTGGCCATCACCGTACTGACCTTTCTCGCCGCATCCAGCGCGCCGACGCCCTTGTATCAGGTGTATCAGGACAACCTGCATTTCTCCGCGGCGATGCTGACGCTGATCTTTGCCGTGTATGCCGTGAGCCTGCTGGCGGCGCTGCTGACGGTGGGCTCGCTGTCGGATTACGTCGGGCGCAAGCCGGTGATTTTCGTCGCGTTGATCCTGAATATCGTGGCGATGCTGTTATTTATCAACGCCGATAGCACCGCGTACCTGATCGCCGCGCGCGCGCTGCAGGGCTTCGCCACCGGGACGGCGACGGCAGTCTTGGGTGCGACGTTGCTTGACACCGACCGCCTGCGCGGGCCGATGCTCAACAGTCTCGCGCCGATGCTGGGGATGGCCAGTGGCGGCCTGGGCAGCGGTTTGCTGGTGGAATACGCACCGTGGCCGACCCAACTGATCTACTTCGCCCTGCTCGGATTGATGGTGCTTCAGGCGTTGTATGTCTGGCGCTTGCCGGAAACCGTCAGCCGCATTCCGGGGGCCTTGAAGTCCCTGGCGCCGACTCTGCATGTACCGAAGCAGGCACGCCGTGCCCTGGCCTTGGCAATGCCGCTGAATGTGGCGGTATGGGCGCTGGGAGGGTTCTTTTCATCCCTGGCGCCCTCGTTGGTGCGGGCCGCGACGGGGTCGACGTCGCACCTGATTGGCGGTGGCCTGGTGGCGGTGATCACCCTCAGTGGTGCGGTGATGATCTACAGCCTGCGCGAGCACCCTGCGGACAAGGTCATGCGGCTGTCGGCGGTACTGCTGGCGACCGGCGTGGCACTGTTGCTGGTGGCTGTGCAAAGTGCCAGCCTGTGGCTGTTCTTTGCTGCCAGTGTGGTTGCCGGCCTGGGTTTCGGCGGCGGGTTCATGGGCAGTGTGCGCAGCATCGTAGGGTTGGCGCTGCCTCACGAGCGAGCGGGGTTGATGTCGGCGTTCTATGTACTGAGTTACCTGGCGTTCTGCCTGCCGGCGCTGTTGGCCGGTAACCTGAGTCGCGAATTCGGTCTGATTGCGACCACGGATGCGTACGGCGCGCTGATTATTCTGCTCGCCGTGGGTGCCTTGGCCGGACTGTCATGGCAGCGCACGCCAGTGCTGAACATCTGTAAAACAGATAACTGTTAGAGATATTACCCGTTATATAGATATTCGATACGCTTCTATGATGGCTGCAACCTCATGCGAGGAAGAGGATTGCCATCATGACCTGCTCGACTACCACCAGCTATAAACCCTTCAGCCACCTGACCCGTCCCCGGGAAGTGATTCGCCAGTTCACCCCGAACTGGTTTGCCGCGACCATGGGCACCGGCGTGCTGGCGCTGGCCCTGGCGCAACTGCCGGTCAATCTGCCCGGCTTGCATGCGGTTGCCGAAGGCCTGTGGATGTTCACCATCGGCTTGTTCGTCTTGTTCAGCGTCCTGTATGCCGCGCGTTGGGTGATGTTTTTCCACGAGGCGCGCCGGATTTTCGGGCATTCGACGGTCTCGATGTTTTTCGGCACCATCCCCATGGGCTTGGCCACTCTTCTCAATGGTTTGCTGCTGTTCGGACTGCCGCGTTGGGGCAGCGATGTGATTCCCCTGGCCGAAGCCCTGTGGTGGCTGGACGTGGTCATGGCGTTGGCCTGTGGTGTGTTGATTCCGTTCATGATGTTCACCCGCCAGGAACACAGCATCGACCAGATGACTGCGGTGTGGCTGCTCCCGGTGGTGGCCGCCGAAGTCGCCGCCGCCAGCGGTGGCCTGCTGGCGCCGCACCTGGCGGATGCCCATGGGCAACTGGTGATGCTGGTGACCAGTTACGTACTCTGGGCGTTCTCCCTGCCGGTCGCCTTCAGCATCCTGACCATCCTGATGCTGCGCATGGCCCTGCACAAACTGCCCCACGCCAATATGGCGGCGTCGAGCTGGCTGGCGCTGGGCCCCATCGGCACCGGTGCCCTGGGCATGTTGCTGCTGGGCGGCGATGCGCCCGCGATCTTCGCCGCCAATGGCCTGCCGGGTGTCGGCGAAATGGCCAACGGGCTTGGTCTGGTGGCAGGCATCACCCTGTGGGGCTTCGGCTTGTGGTGGATGTTGATGGCGGTGTTGATCACCCTGCGTTACCTGCGCGCCGGTATTCCGTTCAACCTGGGCTGGTGGGGCTTTACCTTTCCGCTGGGGGTTTACGCGCTGGCCACGCTCAAGCTAGCAGGCCTGCTGCACCTGGGGTTCTTCAGCGTATTGGGCAGTGTGCTGGTGGTGGCTCTGGCGCTGATGTGGCTGATCGTGGCCAAGCGCACGGTGAAGGGCGCCTACAAAGGCGAGCTTTTTGTTTCGCCGTGCATTGCGGGGTTAGCGAATAAGTAAGCAGGATTAGGTAAAGTCGTGGCCTGATCAATAACAGGCCACGCAGGAACACGGACGATGAGCCATCCCTCACAATTCACCTTGCTGCGCACACGGCGTTTCCTGCCGTTTTTCATCACCCAGCTGTTGGGCGCTTTCAACGATAACATCTTCAAGCAATCGCTGATTCTGGCGATTCTCTACAAGCTCACCATCGAGGGCGACCGTTCCATCTGGGTCAACCTGTGCGCCTTGCTGTTCATCCTGCCGTTCTTCCTGTTCTCGGCGCTGGCCGGGCAGTTTGGCGAGAAATTCAACAAGGACGCGTTGATCCGCGCGATCAAGCTCGGTGAAATCGTGATCATGGCCGTGGGCGCCACCGGTTTTCTATTCAACCACCTGGCGTTGATGCTGTTGGCACTGTTCGCCATGGGCACCCATTCGGCGCTGTTCGGCCCGGTGAAATATTCGATCATGCCCCAGGCTCTGCATGACGATGAGCTGGTCGGCGGCAACGGTCTGGTGGAAATGGGCACGTTCCTGGCGATTCTTGCCGGCACCCTCGGCGCGGGCATCATGATGTCGTCCACCCATTACGCGCCGGTAGTGGCCGTGGCGATTGTCGGCGTGGCGGTGTTGGGGTACCTGGCCAGCCGCAGCATTCCACGGGCGGCGGCTTCCACCCCGCAATTGCGCCTGGACTGGAATATCTTCACCCAGTCCTGGGCCACGTTGCGCATGGGCCTGGGACAGACCCCGGCGGTGTCGCGGTCCATTGTCGGCAATTCCTGGTTCTGGTTCGTCGGCGCGATCTACCTGACGCAGATTCCGGCCTACGCCAAGGAATGGTTGTATGGCGACGAAACCGTCGTCACCCTGATCCTCACCGTGTTCTCGGTGGGGATCGCCCTGGGCTCGATGCTCTGCGAAAAGCTCTCGGGCCGTAAGGTGGAAATCGGCCTGGTGCCGTTCGGCTCGTTCGGCCTGACGGTGTTCGGCCTGCTGCTCTGGTGGCATTCCGGCGGCTTCCCCCAGAATGTCCAGGCCAACGACTGGCTGGCAGTGCTCGGCTACGGGCAAGCCTGGTGGGTGTTGTTCGATATCCTCGGCCTGGGCGTGTTCGGCGGCTTTTACATCGTGCCGCTGTACGCACTGATTCAGTCGCGCACCGCCGAAAACGAGCGCGCGCGCGTGATCGCGGCCAACAACATTCTCAATGCACTGTTCATGGTGGTGTCGGCCATCGTGTCGATCCTGCTGCTGAGCGTGGCCAGGCTGTCGATCCCCGAGTTGTTCCTGGTGGTGTCGCTGCTCAACATCGCGGTCAATACCTACATCTTCAAGATCGTGCCCGAGTTCACCATGCGCTTCATGATCTGGCTGCTCAGCCATTCCATGTACCGCGTCGAGCACCGCAACCTGGAGCGGATTCCGGATGAAGGCGCGGCCTTGCTCGTTTGCAATCATGTGTCGTTTGTCGATGCGTTGCTGATTGGTGGCGCAGTGCGTCGGCCGATTCGTTTCGTCATGTACTACAAGATCTACCGCTTGCCGGTGCTCAACTTTATCTTCCGCACCGCCGGGGCGATTCCGATTGCCGGGCGTCACGAAGACATCCAGATCTACGAAAAGGCCTTCACGCGGATTGCCGAATACCTGAAGGACGGCGAGCTGGTGTGCATCTTTCCGGAAGGCAAGTTGACCGGCGATGGTCAGATGAATGAGTTTCGCGGTGGCGTGACGCGGATTCTGGAAGAGACACCGGTACCGGTGATTCCGCTGGCGTTGCAGGGGTTGTGGGGGAGCTTTTTCAGTCGTGATCCACAAAAAGGCGTGTTTCGGCGGTTTTGGTCGCGCGTGACATTGGTCGCCGGTCAACCGGTCACTGTGCCCGTTGCGACGCCTTCACAACTGTATGAATTGGTCAATGAACTACGGGGAGCCGTACGCTAGCTTGACCTATGCTGCGATGGCTGCGCCGGCCAATGCCGGTACAGCCACATGGACCAGGTCTGAATGCGGCTTATCTTTTTTGCCTGTAAGACGCAACGTCAACTCAAAAGATAATTTGGACTGTTTGAGATTTTCCCTACATTTAACTTCTGTAAGCACCTCTAGCATTACAAAAACACGTCAGTTGGAACAAACAGCGCTCGACTGTTTAGAAGCGGCTGTGCAGGCGTGTGTTAATAATGGCAAAGGTGTGAAATGCAACTTCCAGAAATCAAGCACAGCGTCTCTATTGATGAGTTGTACGAGCAGTCACCCGTGGGTGCCAATTTGTCGAAAGTGGATAATCTGGCGGCGAGATGGCTAGGGTTGTCTTTAGCCGTGACATGGTACGAATTCGAAAAGAAACTGAATGCCACCCCCATCGTTCGATCCATCAATGAGCGCACTATTACTCTTGTTGAGTATAGAGATTTTCTCATCAATATGTGCTATCACGACGGTCCGCGCTGGATGCTCCGTGCGGCGTCAAATATGGACGAGGGGCATGAAGTCATTCGCAATGCACTCATCGCACACGTGAGTCGCGAGCACCAGGATTTCCATCTGCTTGAGCGAGACTACGTCGCCGTGGGCGGCGATCTAAAGAACATCACTCAGTACCCGCGCAATATCGGTTATGAAGCATTGTCCGCTTATGTATTCCAGCAAACCAGTGCGCCAAATCCCCTTCCTGCATTCGGTGTGACCTTCATTATTGAAGGTGTGGGGAGAAAGCTGACCGGTCGATGGGCGCAAAATCTGAAACAGGCGCTAGCGCTCACGGATCAGCAAATGAGTAATTTGATCTATCACTCATGCAACGATGCAGGCCACTACGAGGGTTTCATCAAAATGATTGCCTCGCCTTACATTACGCCATCAGTCGCGTTTCAAATTGCACGTGTAGCACAAGTGGCGAGCCGCCTCTATGTCTTGCAATTCGAAGAGATGGGCAGTTTCTAAGTGTTATCGGTGCAGGGTGGAGGAGAGTGCTTTGAATTGTGAAAAACGCGCCGCCTATATTACGTCCCTTGGCGCCTTTCTGCCTAATGATCCCGTTCACAACGACGATATTGAAAAACACCTTGGCTTAGTTAATGGCAACCCCAGTCGTTATAAGGACTTAATATTAAATGCCAATGGGATAGTCCAGCGCTATTATGCGTTTGATCGCCAAGGTCAGCAAACACACCTGAATGAGCAGCTTGCTGCAAATGCCGTTCAGGATGCTTTGCGCAAAGGGGGGCTGTCTATCGATCAGATCGAGATGCTTGCTACTGCGACGACCTGTCCCGATCTGATTGTCCCGGGATTTGCCTCGATGGTACATGGCCGCCTGGGCGGCGGACCCATGGACATTCTTTCGGCAGGGGGCGTATGCGTCTCCAGCATGGCCGCTCTTAAAAGTGTGAATAATTCGATTTTGGCAAACGAGCATGATATTGCGGTGGCGGTAGGTTCTGAACTGGCATCCGTCGCTTTACAAGGAAGCCGTTTCGAAAAAGAAAGTCAGATCAGTGCTCCGCGCGGTCAGGAAGCGTCATACCAATATTTCAACGCTGACTTTTTACGGTGGATGTTATCAGACGGTGCTGGCGCAGCGGTTGTCCAAAGCGCGCCGCGTGAAAGAAGTATCTCGTTGAAGATCGAATGGATAACGTTGAATTCCTACGCGCATAAATACCCTGCGTGCATGTACTTGGGAAGTACGAAGACGAAGAACCTGCAGGCTGGCGATACGTACCAATCCTACAAGACTATTTCCCAGGCCGAAGAAGCGGGATTGATGCTGCTTCGCCAGGATACCGACTTACTGGCCAAGGGCTTGTCCGGGTCGGTATTGGTAGAGACTGAAAAATTAATGGCGCGGGGCATGATCAAGCCCGACGAGATCGATCACTTTCTCCCGCATATCAGCTCGTATTTCTTTTTTGAAGAGCTGGTCAAAGCCTATTTGGATATTGGCTTTACGGTGCCCACGCAAAAGTGGTTTACCAATCTGGCAAGCAAGGGAAATGTCGGCTCCGCCAGTATTTATCTCATGTTGGAGGAGGCACTCGGCAACGGCATGTTCAAAGCTGGTGACAAAGTGTTGTGCATGGTGCCTGAGTCGGGTCGGTTTTCGATTGCCTACGCTTTGTTGACGTGTGTGGAAGGCTGAACATGCATCACATCAACTCGCTGGGGGGAATGCTGCAGGAAAGGGCGATTGTAAATGCCGGGCAACCAGCCTACACGTTTCATGATTATTCCCTTTCACAATCGTACAGCCTGACGTTTGCGCAATTGGATGCCCGAGCCAGGAGAATTGCCAGTTATCTGACTGAGCATGGCATGCAGGGTCGCAATATATTGCTGGTATTTCACGCGGGGCTGGATTTTATTGAGGCATTCTTCGGGTGTCTCTATGCAGGCGCTGTCCCGGTTCCGTTATCTGCGCCTCTGACGACAGCGGATAAAAGGCGTCTGACGGCCGTTGCAAGGGATGCTCGGTCAACCTTCGTTCTGAGCGCTGCCGGATTAGTATCTGCGGTCAACCACGTTTTGCAATCAGATGGCCTTTCATATGTCCAAGTTATTGATTTGGCAGGCCTGGATAATGTCGAATGGGACCGCTCAGGTTTCTCTGTGAAATATAATGAGTTAGCGCTTATTCAATATACGTCCGGGTCCACTGGCGTCGCAAAGGGCGTCATGCTCACCCATGAAAATATTCTGACTAACCAACGTGCCATACAGCAGGCCTTTGAACATGACGAGCGCGCAGTGGTGGTTGGCTGGTTGCCTATGTTTCACGATATGGGCTTGATTGGAAATGTGCTGCAGCCTCTTTTCTTAGGCGCACATAGCATAGTGTTCAGCCCTCTGGCCTTTGTGCAAAACCCGTTGCGCTGGCTTCAGCTGATTTCGGACTACCGGGCCACGACCTCGGGCGGGCCTAATTTTGCGTATGCGATGTGCACCCGGCGTATCGACACAGCTGACAGGTCTGGTATCGATCTGAGCAGTTGGAGCCTGGCGTTCACGGGCGCAGAAACCATTCGCAAACCAACCCTTGAAGGTTTCTGCGAGAAATTCTCTCGATGGGGCTTCAACAAGAAGGCCTTTTACTCGTGTTACGGTCTTGCCGAAGCCACTCTTTTTGTCACCGGCAGCACCAAGCTGAGTGACGTCAACAGCTTGTATATAGATGGTCGGAAACTACGAGAGCATAGCGTCGTGCCAGTTGACCCTGGTAGTGCTCATGGTATTGAAGTCAGCAGTTGCGGTTACCCACGATGCGGTCATAAGGTGAACATCGTCAACCCCGAAACCAGCGTGCTCTGTGAAGAGCGTCAAGTGGGTGAGGTCTGGCTAAGCAGTGACAGCAACGCTAAAGGTTATTGGCCAGGCGCCACCGACGCGTGTCAAGCATTCCAATCGAAAATAGCAAGTTTGCCCGAATACTATTTACGCACAGGAGATCTAGGCTTTATAGAGCGCGGTGAGCTGTATATAACCGGACGGATCAAAGACCTTATTATCGTGCGTGGGAAAAATCGGTACCCACAGGACATAGAGCATACCGTCGAGTCCCATCCGGACATTCGACATGACAGCTGTGCTGCACTAGGCATCGAAGTGGCGGGCGAAGAGCGACTGGTCGTGCTGATCGAGTTGAGGCCGCGCTCCGCTGATCAACTGTCTATTTTGGCTGCGGATATACGCGAATTAATCACCCGGCAGCACGGCATAAGCCCTGATGACATAGTGTTCGTCAAGCCCAATCGACTGTTCAGAACTTCAAGCGGAAAGTTGCAGCGGTTTAAATGCAGGGAACTCTATCTCACTCCGTCGCCAAGCAAGACTGACCTAGACCATTGAATTCTAAAAATCACGCCGCTCACATGTCTTGAAGAAACAGTGGGTGAGGCGTTTCAGATGTCTGGAGTATTTGATGAAACGTGTACCCAGCCTTCCGGATGAGCATGAACTTGACTTGCCCGGAATTGAACAGCAGTACGACGGGCCCTTGGCACGTCGCTTTGAGCAGCCTCAGAGCAGAATGATCGACCGGGTGCTTGCCGGTGTCGTTACCTTTGTTCCGGTTATCGCAGTCATGCTTGCCATTTACTTGCACGTTATTGGCTGGTACCAGATTGGAATGGTTGAAATAGGCATGTTGCTGATGATGCATGCCATTGCCGTGTGTGGCGTTGAACTCGGGTTTCATCGCCTATTCGCTCATAAGTCATATAGCGCCAAACGGTGGCTCAGGATTTGTCTGGCGGGCATGGGGTCCATGGGGTTTCAAGGGCCGGTCATATGGTGGGCGGCGATACACCGCAAACATCATATCCATAGCGATCGCCCTAACGATCCACATTCCATGTATATAAGGCCAGGCGGGACCACTGTCTATAACGAAGGGTTCTGGCAGCATATGAAAGGCTTTTGGCATTCACACGTGGGATGGATCTGGACGCCGTTGAGCATTCGCGCTCCCGGATGGAATCGATACGTGAAGGACCTGTACAAGGACCCCGATATCCTGCACGTCCACGTCAATTACATTTATTGGCTGGCGGCCGGTTTTGTCATTCCGGGAGTGCTGTCCGGACTTATTTACATGAGTTGGCAAGGCGTCGTGCTGGGAATTCTGTGGGGAGGGTTTGTGCGCATTTTTGTGATGAACCATCTGACGTATTGGAGTATTAACACGCTGTCTCACAGCGTGGGCTCACGCCCCTACCGCACCGCCGACCGCAGTACAAACTCTATTCCCTTGCTGATGGCCGTGCCCACACTCGGACAAAGTTATCACAATAACCATCATGCGTTTCCTTACTCAGCACGCATGGCCTATGAATGGTATGAGCTGGACTTGGGGTTGGGTATTTTAAATGTACTTAAAGCGTGCGGTCAGGTTTCCGATATGCGGCAGCCTTCCAAAGAAAAGCGTGACGCAAAAAAGACACGGCCTTAATACGTTCATATTTTTTACGGCATCCAAACGACAACTGGGCTATGAGGCGCTATAAAAATGGCAATCGTGCTGGAACGGGAAGTTATTGAAGAGTTTTTACTTGAGTCATTGGCGGATTTGCTCGAGGTTCCGGCGACGGAGCTGGCGACCGATGTGGCCTTCGATCGCTACGGTATTGATTCTGCGTCTGTGGTCGAGTTGACCGCGAAATTGCAAACGCTGGTCGGTCGTAAGCTGGACGCCACGCTGCTATACGATCACCCAACGATTGAAACGCTGAGTACGTACCTGGCGAGCGATGGAGAATAAGATGCCCCATTCTGCGAAGTTCGGGTCATCCGAGCGTGCCATACAAGCGCATTATGATCTGAGCAATGAGTTTTATAAGCTTTGGCTGGATGACGCCATGGTGTATTCCGGTGCGATGTTTTTATCTGAGTCAGACTCATTGGAACACGCTCAGATCAATAAACTTGATCATCATATCCGTGCCTCGGGCGCGGACACGGCGCGTTCGGTTTTGGACATAGGTTGTGGTTAGGGGGCGGCGTTATCGCGGGTCGTTGCGACCTGTGGCGCTGAACGGATTACCGGGCTGACGCTCAGCAATGCTCAGGCTGACTACATAGCCGAGTTGGGCCTTGGTGGGTGTGAAGTTCGCGTTGAAAATTGGCAGGACCATTACCCGCTCGAACCGTACGACAGCATTATCTCGATAGGTGCTTTCGAGCACTTTGCGAAACTGGATGACAGCCAAGCCCAGAAGCTGGAGTCATACAAGGCGTTTTTCAAACATTGTCAGGATGCACTGCTGGTGCCCGGTGGGTATATGTCTGTTCAGACGTTCGCGTATGGCTCCCGAAAGCCCCGTCAAGAGATGGTGGGCACCCGGGCGACAGCGTTCTTATCCAAGGAGATTTTTCAAGAAACCGATCCTCCGCATTTGCTGGATATTGTCCAAGCGGTTCAAGGACATTTTGAAATTGTCGAATTACGCAACGACCGATCTGATTATGTAAATACCTTGCGTGAGTGGATTTCGCGTCTTGATACCCACCGCGAGAGAGCAATCGAGCTGGTCGGTTTGGATCAGGTCGAAACCTATGAACGCTACCTTAAATATTCCATTCTCGGTTTTCAGAGCGGAAACCTGGATCTTTGTCGGATTAAATTGAAGTGCCTGGATAAACCCTGGACGTCCACGCGATGAGTTTTTCCGTAAGGGGGGCGTGATGACTGGCGACTTTAAATTATTGAGCGTCGTGCACCAGCAAGGGGTGGACTTTGTCACGATAAACAATCCTCCTGTCAACCTGCTCGATGCCCACTTGACGGACGAGTTGCTCCGCTACACCGCCCGGCAAGCAGAGTGTTCGAACGTTAAGGTAATTGTGTTCAACAGTGCGGACCCGGATTTTTTCATCGCCCGCGCGGATCTGCAGTTGTTCCAGAATTATCGCGATGAGGTGGCCAACCAGGCACTGCTGTCGATGTATGAGTTGATTGAACGCTTTCACGCCTGGGGGAAGGTCACCATCGGACAGCTCGCTGGCCGTGCCAGCGGCGCTGGCAGTGAGTTCCTGATGGCGCTTGATATGCGCTTTGCAGCGATTGGCAAAGCGTTTATCCGGCACCCGGAAGTGTCGCTGGGGTTGTTGCCCTGTAAAGGAGGAACGCAATTATTGCCGCGCCTCGTCGGTCGGTCCCGCGCGCTGGAAATGATGCTCAGCGGTCAATTTTATAATGCCGAGCAACTTGAAGCTTATGGCTATGTGAATCGCGCTGTAATGCCTGTGGCGCTGGATGCTTATGTGCGAAAGCTGGCAATACGTATCGCCAGCGCGCCTGCGGCGGCTATTGCGAATGCCAAGAGGGCCGTCAATTTGTCAACGGACCTGGATCATTCGTTGTTTGCCGATGAACATCGTCTGTTTCATGAAGTCGTTGGCAGCCCTGACTGTCAGCAGCGGGTTGGACAATTTCTCAAGCATATCAACGCGTCGCGCCAGACGGAGCTGGAGATGGACACGCGGCAATGGGGCCGGTAATGGAGCGTATCGCGATCATCGGTATGTCGCTGCGCTTGCCCGGCGCCAATGATGCTGAGCAATATTGGCAGAACTTGTGCGAGGGCAAAGACTGCATCACCGCAGTGCCTGCCGATCGGTGGAACAATGCCTATATTCCGCCACTGCATCATCGGGACAGACGTTCATCAGCGGCGACGCAGTGGGGGGGCTTCCTGGAGGGTATCGATCAGTTCGACGCTGCCTTTTTCAATATCAGCGCGCGTGAGGCAGAAAAGCTAGACCCCCAGCAGCGCCTGTTGCTGGAGATGAGTTGGCACTTGATTGAGCGTACTCATTACACAGCGTATTCGCTGCGCGGTAGTAACACCGGTGTGTTCATCGGCGCCAGTGGTTGGGACTTCAATAAAATCCTCAATCGCGATATTAATTTCATGGAAGGGTATGTAGGCACTGGGTCAACGCTCAGCCCCCTGGCCAATCGCATCTCCTATCAGTTTGATTTTCAGGGCCCCAGCATGGTGGTGGATACCGCGTGTTCATCTTCCCTGAGCGCGATACATCTGGCGTGTGCACATTTGAACGCAGGGGAATGCGATTTGGCCATCGCTGGCGGCATCAATGTAATCCTGGCCCCGGAAACCAACCTCGCCTTCGCTGCGGCTGGATTCATGTCGCCTACCGGCCGGTGCCAAACCTTTTCGGCAAGCGCCGATGGTTACGTGCGTAGCGAGGGGGCAGGATTGGTCATGTTGAAACCCTATGCGCGAGCCTTGGCCGAAGGTGACGAAATCCTGGGGATCATACGTGGCAGTGCGATCAATCAGGACGGCATGACAAATGGCCTGACGGCTCCCAGCGCCAAAGCACAAGAGCAGGTAATCGCGCGCGCACTACGTCAAGCCGCAGTGCAGCCGCAGGACGTCAGTTATATCGAAACCCATGGCACGGGTACGCCGTTGGGTGATCCGATCGAGATAAAAGCGTTGTCCAAGGTATATGGTGGAGGGCAGGCTTCAATCGTTACGCCCTGCCTTCTGGGCGCGGTCAAAGCCAATATCGGCCATTGCGAGTCCGGCGCGGGCATGGCGGGCTTGTTAAAGATTCTGCTGATGTTCAAGCATCAATTGATCCCACCGCAAATTCATATCGGTCAATTGAATCCGTTGATTGATGAGTTTCTGGATCACACGCGGCTGAAGATAGTGACGGCACTCAGCGCATGGCAACCGGACAACAAGCGCATTGCGGGCCTGAGTGCCTTCGGGTTCGGCGGTACCAATACGCATATGGTGCTGGAAGAGCCCCCGGCCGCCTGTGCAGGTGAGAGGTCCTGGGTTGAGGGCGCCGGGGTGCTGAAGATAACCGCACACTCTGAGTATTCCATCAAAGCCATTGCGCGTGCTTATGCTGATTATTTAAAACCGACGCATAGAGGTGCGCAGACGCTCACCTACACCGCCAATCGTTACAGGGCCGATTTATCCATACGCAAGGCCATTGCTTTCTCGAACAAGGCGGATTTGTGCGAAAAACTGCGCTCATTTTCCAATGGCGCTGATAGGCCGAAGGCGTTTGGGAAGAGGCCCAAGTGTGTATTTCTCTTCACCGGCCAGGGTTCCCATTACCCAGGCATGGGGACAATGCCATATGCCGCCTTCGAGGTATTTCGCCAGGCCATTGATGAGTGCGAAGCGATCACGATGGCTAATCACGGTTTGTCGATCAAGACGCTGGTATTGGAATCAGACACAGCGGTGTTGCGAAAAACAATAAATTGCCAGCCTGCCATTTTTTGTCTGGAGTATGCCCTGGCCAAGTTATGGATCTCCTTGGGTGTCAAGCCCAGGTACTTGATCGGGCATAGTCTTGGTGAATACGCAGCGTGCTGCATTGCCCAGGTATTTTCCTTGGCTGACGCGTTGCGCCTGGTCGTTTCCCGAGCACGATTGATGGAGCAAATGACGGCGCCGGGGGCGATGCTCTGCGTTTTGGCGAGCACCCGTGATGTTGAAGCGCTGCTTGAGCGCTGCTGTTTTGAACCTGAGCAGGCAGTGGTGATTGCCGCAGACAACAGCCAGCATCAAACAGTCGTCAGCGGGCCGTTGCCGGCGGTGAAACGATTCCAATGCCTGCTCGATACTCTTCCTATGCAATGGGTTGAGTTGCGAGTGGAAAAAGCCTTTCATTCCCCCTCCATGTTGCCGGCGTCTCTTGCCTTTGAGGCGGTGGCAGCGTCGGTCACCTATGGTGCGCCGCAAGTCCCCATCATCGCCAATCTCACAGGGCTACCGGCAGATGGCGGCACGTTCAATGCCGACTATTTTTGTCAACATATGCACCAGCGAGTACGGTTTCGCGAGAGCATTGAAAACTTACTGGGTAAGGGAACATATATAGGACTGGAGGTCGGGCCGGGTGCCGCGTTGAATGCCGTATGCCAGCCATTTGCCAGGTTTGCGATGTGTTCATCGTTGGCCAAAGAAACGCAAACTCAGCTTTATCGTGCAGTGAGTTGGTTATACGAGCGCGGCGTACCTATTGAGTGGGCGGCCTTGTGTGCCTCTGCGGCACCGCGCCCAGAACCGGTGATGGATATCCCGGTATATGCTTTCGAGCGTACCTCCTTTCGACCGGTCTTCAGTGACGCGCCGGTTATGCTGATCCCGCAAAACGGCCCCAACACGGGGATCGTATTCAGTCAGCCGTTTTTTACACCGACCATCGCACCAGGCGCGGCAGGGCTTGCGGACTCGGCGCCCAAGGTCGGTGAGCCCCAGGGGCGGGCAGCACATGATATGACTTCGATCATCGCCCTCAGTCTGGGACTCGAGGCGCAAACCCTGGACAAAACAGCCAGTTTCCGGATGCTCGGGCTGACCTCTTTCATGGCGGTTGAGTTACTGCTGAAGATCAAATCGACTTTCGGTCTGGATTTAAAACCTCAGGATTTGTTCGAGCATCATTCAGTCGCCAGGCTGGAAGCTTTCATACAGCAGTCCCTGACTCACCCTGCAGCAGCGTACACCGCGCCAGTACCCGAGCTGCCTGCCGCCCATCTCAGTGCGAGCAGACATCAAGTGCGCTTCATGGATAGGGAGCTGCTGATCAATGGTTATCGGATCAATGTCTGTCAGTGGGGCGAGGACCGGCAACCGGCTGTCTTACTCATCCACGGGCTACTTGACCAGGCTTATAGCTGGCACGATATGGCGCTGTATCTGGTGGCTGCCGGTTATCGCGTGATTGCCCCAGACCTGCGCGGGCACGGGCTTTCTTCGCATATAGAAGACGGGAAGGGCTACCAACTGGTGGACTACGTCAGCGATATCACCCTTCTTTGCGAGGCGCTCGCACTCACCCAGGTGCATGTGGTTGGCCACTCCTTGGGTTCGGTACTCGCGGCCCTGTTCGCCAATCAAAATCGGCAATGGGTTAGAACGCTGTTTCTGCTGGAAACCTTCATTCCGCCCACCGTCGATGTCTTGGACATGGAGCTTCAGATTGCCAAAGAGCTGCATCATCTACGTACAACACCCAGCCAGCCGTTGATACGCAGCGTCGCCGAGGCAGTCCAACTTATCAAAATGAGCTATATGACCGTTTCCGACTCGTTTGCCCGTCAGTTGTGTGAGCGTGTGTTGTCTGGCGATGATGAACACGGTTACCGATGGCGTTGGGATGCACGTTTGCGCTCGCGTGTAGGACTGCGTTTTCACGGGCTGCGCAAGCATTACGTTGATCTGCTCAAAGGCATCTCGGCGCCTGCCGCTCTGTATTTCGGCCAGAAGAGCAACTTTTCTTCGGCCGCCGAGAAGACCGCCCTGCAGCGTTCGCTGGCTGATTGCCAAGTGATCAATTTTGATGCAGGGCACAATATTCAGATCGAGTGCGCGAACGAACTTGCCCAGCATATCTTGCAAACCCTGGGTGCCCTGGAGCGCACGTGAGCTGATTAATTACTGAGGCAAGTTGCAGCGGGTGCTGCGCTACGCGGTTACGTGCTGATCTTGAGCCCAATCAACCCGCAAATAATCAACGCCACACTGGCCAACCGGAACAACGCCATGGACTCCCCAAACAGAATAATCCCGGCGATCACCGTGCCCACGGCGCCCACTCCCGTCCATACGGCGTAGGCGGTGCCCAATGGCAGTTCCTTCACCGCCAGCCCCAGCAGGCCTAGGCTGATAACCATAGCGGCAATGGTCAGTGCGGTGGGCAGGGGCTTGCTGAAGCCGTCGGTGTACTTCAGGCCGACGGCCCAGCCGACTTCAAACAACCCGGCGAAAAACAGAATGATCCAGGACATGGTGACCTCGCTTCTTCAGGCGGGGTCGTCCCCGGACTCAACGCGCATTGGCGTCGCGGGGTCGTCCCCGCGAGGGGCTAAGAGTGCCGAACATGGGCCGCTCGATCAAGTGTGCGGGGTGTTCTCCAGTGCGCGGCGATCTTCCTTCTCGCTCATACGTCGAAAGTAAGTCGACAGCAATGCCCCGGAAATATTGTGCCAGACGCTGAACAGCGCACTGGGCACCGCCGCCAGTGGCGAGAAGTGCGCACTGGCCAACGCGGCGCCGAGCCCGGAGTTCTGCATGCCCACTTCCAGCGCCAAGGATTTGCGTTGCGCCAATGGCAACGTGAACAGGCGCCCGGTGAAGTAGCCGAGCAGGTAGCCAAAGCTGTTGTGCAGCATCACCACGGCCATGATCAACAGGCCTGACTCGGCAATCTTCGCCTGGCTGGCGGCGACCACGGCGGCGACGATGATCACGATGCTGACCACCGAGACCAGCGGCAGCACGTCGACCGCATGACGCACCCGATCACCCAGCAAGCGTTGCGCGAGCACGCCGAGCACGATTGGCAGCAACACCACCTGCAGGATCGACCAGAACAGCTCCATGAACGACACCGGCAGCCAGGCCGAAGCCAGCAGCCAGATCAACGCCGGGGTGAGCAGCGGGGCGAGGAGGGTGGTGACGGCGGCGATGGCCACCGACAGTGCCAGGTCGCCACGGGCCAGCCAGGTCATCACGTTGGATGACGTACCGCTTGGGCAGCAGCCGACCAGAATCACGCCAACGGCGATTTCCGGCTGCAGGTGAAAGACCTGGCACAACAACCACGCCACGCCGGGCATGATCACAAAATGCGCGACCACGCCTAGAGCGACACGCCACGGATGGCGGGCGACCTCGGCGAAGTCTTCGAGTTTCAAGGTCAGGCCCATGCCGAACATCACCAGGCCCAGCAGTGGGACGATGGCGGTTTTCAGGCCGAGGAACCAGCTGGGTTGGAGAAATGCGACGACGGCAAAGATCAACACCCAGTAGGCGAAGGTATTGCCGACGAAGCGGCTCAAGGCGGCGAGTGCGCGCATGGAAAGTGTCCTTTCTTGTTCGATTTTTGACGTGGTAACGCAATCAAATGTGGGAGGGGGCTTGCCCCCGATGGCGGTGTATCAGCTAATGGATTTTTGACTGATACACCGCTATCGGGGACAAGCCCCCTCCCACATTTTAGAGCCTCACATGGCTTAGATGCCTTGTGGGGTCTCTTCACCGCCGAGTGCTTCGATCAACGCCGGCAGGAATTCGCCGAAGGTCAGCATCATCAGGGTAAAGCTGGCATCCAGTTGGCCCAGAGCTTCGTCGCCGCCGTCCTGTTCGGCCTGGTCCTGCAGCAAGTCTTCGAACTTCAGGCGCTTGACGGTCATTTTGTCGTCGAGCATGAAGGAAAGCTTGTCCTGCCAGGCCAGGGACAATTGGGTCACGACTTTGCCGGTGGTCAGGTGCAACTGGATTTCTTCGCCGGTCAGGTCCTGGCGCTTGCAGCGCACGATCCCGCCGTCTTCGTGGGTGTCGCGCAGTTCGCATTCGTCGAGCACGAAGAAGTCGGCCGCCGGTTTCTGGGTGGTGACCCAGTCGGTCATGATCGCCGTCGGTGCAGTTTTGACGGTCAGCGGGCGTACGGGCAGGGTGCCGATCACTTCGCGCAGGGTGGAGAGCAGGTCTTCCGCGCGTTTCGGGCTGGCCGAGTTGACCAGGATCAGACCCTGTTTCGGCGCGATGGCGGCGAAGGTCGACGAGCGACGAATAAAGGCGCGGGGCAGGAAGGCCTGGATGATTTCATCCTTGATCTGGTCGCGCTCCTTTTTATAGACCTTGCGCATCTGCTCGGCCTCGATCTCCTCAATCTTCTCTTTAACCGCGTCCCGTACCACGCTGCCCGGCAGGATGCGTTCTTCCTTGCGCGCGGCAATCAGTAAAAAATCCCCGCTGACGTGGACCAGGGGCGCGTCTTCACCTTTACCGAAAGGGGCAACGAAACCGTAGGTGGTCAGTTCCTGGCTTGCACACGGGCGCGCCAGTTTGGTGGCCATGGCCGCTTCCAACGCCTCGGCATCAACAGGCAGATCTTGGGTCAGGCGATAGATAAGCAGGTTCTTGAACCACATGGGGTGAGTCTCTCCTCTATACAAAGGGGGGCATTATTCTCTTGATCACGCCGCAGGCCAACCCTGCGTAAGCCATTGGAAGGGCTGAAAAAAAAGATTTAAGAAAGTGCTTGCCAGACCTCGGAGCGCTCCGTAGAATGCGCGCCACACCGAAACGAAGGGTGATTAGCTCAGCTGGGAGAGCATCTGCCTTACAAGCAGAGGGTCGGCGGTTCGATCCCGTCATCACCCACCATTCGCTTTATGTGTTACGCGCAGCGGTAGTTCAGTCGGTTAGAATACCGGCCTGTCACGCCGGGGGTCGCGGGTTCGAGTCCCGTCCGCTGCGCCATATTCGGTAACCTGGAATGCTGAACGCCAGGTCACCACGGAAAGCCCGCTCATTGAGCGGGCTTTTTATTGCCCGAAATATGGCAAAAAGTCGTGCGGTAAACTTTTTTTAAATAAAGTGCATTTAAATCAAGACATTACGATTTTTTGGTGTATGATGCGCCCACACCGAAACGAAGGGTGATTAGCTCAGCTGGGAGAGCATCTGCCTTACAAGCAGAGGGTCGGCGGTTCGATCCCGTCATCACCCACCATTCGCTTTATGTGTTACGCGCAGCGGTAGTTCAGTCGGTTAGAATACCGGCCTGTCACGCCGGGGGTCGCGGGTTCGAGTCCCGTCCGCTGCGCCATATTCGGCAACCTGGAACACTGAACGCCAGGTCGCCACAAGAAGCCCGCTCATTGAGCGGGCTTTTTTTCGTCTGCACAATTGCGCTGCAATTGCATCTCCAGCCACGGTTTTTAATAGAGAGTTAAGTTGCGCCAAGCCTCTTTAGCGCAACTCAACCGAATTGACGTGCCGATTGCGCTGTGGTTTTGGGCTTCCTGCTACGGGTCAGCTGATAAGCAATGGCCAGCCATATGAACCATGCTGGCATGACCATCAAGGCAACACGGGTGTCAGGTCTCAATGCCAGCAGGCAGAGAACGAAGCCCATAAAAGCCAGTGAGAGCCCTGCCATTGGGACGCCGCCCGGCATCTTGTAAGCAGATTTTGCGTGAAGCTCAGGACGCTTTTTGCGATAGGCAATGTAAGAGGCGAGGATGGTCGACCAGGTGAATATCACCAGAACCGCCGACACAGTGGAAACGATGGTGAATGCTGTCATGACTTGCGGAACGATAAACAGCACCAGTACGCCCATCAGCATCAGTGATGTAGTGAAGGCCAGGCTCAGCAGAGGCACGCTATTGCCCGATAGCCGCCGAAAAATACCCGGAGCATTGTCTTGATTGGCCAGCCCGAACAGCATACGGCTGGATGAGAATACGCCACTGTTGGCCGATGAAGCGGCGGATGTCAGAACTACGAAGTTCACGATACCGGCTGCTGCGGGAAAGCCTGCGACAAGGAACAGTTCGACAAAAGGACTTTTCACGGGTGAAACCTGCTGCCAGGACGTCACGGCAATAATGCAGCCCAATGCCAACACGTAGAACAGGATGATTCGCAGCGGAATCGAGTTGATTGCCTTGGGTAGGGTCTTCTCCGGCGACCGGGTTTCTGCCGCCGCGGTGCCGATCAGTTCGGTACCGGCAAAGGAGAATATCGCCATCTGAAAACCGGCGAAAAAACCCAGCAAGCCATTAGGGAATGCAGCCTGCTTATCCACCAGATGGCCCAGGGACGCGGTAACGCCACTGGGGGATACGAACGAGCTGGCAATCATCACGAGGCTGACGCCAATCAGCGTCACCACGGCGATGATCTTGATGATCGCGAACCAGAATTCGACCTCACCGAAAAGCCTGACCGTCAGCACGTTCAAGGCAAACAGGGTCGTCAGCATCCCGATAGCCGGTATCCAGGCAGGCAGATCGGGGAACCAGTACTGGAAAAAGCCTCCGACGACGACGGCATCGCCGATCACTGCAACGCTCCAGCTCAGCCAATACGACCATCCGAGAAAAAATGCGGCGCGAGGCCCCAGGTAAGCGCCGGCGAAATCCGCAAAGGTCTTGAAATTCAAATTCGATAGCAGCATTTCGCCCATGGCGCGCATGACGAAATAAACGAACAGGCCGATGATCATGTAGATGAGGATGATCGAGGTGCCGGAGAGGGCGATGATCTTTCCGGAGCCCATGAACAAACCCGTGCCAATGGCGCCGCCCATGGCCATTAACTGGATGTGACGATTGCTGAGCGTGCGCTGCAGCGCAGGCTGCTCAGCCCGCTGTGATGAATTCGATTTCATTTCAAAACCTCTTGATCTTATGTTTTTGAGTTTTGGCAGAAAAATGGATACCCAGCGCCACTGTCAGGAGGCAATGGCGGGTGACGGTGTTGTTTTATTTTTGGGCAGTGACGGCCCGCTGCAGATGCCTTGGGGCGTCACTCGCAGGTCAACTGGCCGTGCGCAGATGGGCGGCGTTGGTCGGTTGCTGATCAAGCATCTGGAACAGGTTTTTTATATTTTCAGGCGTGGGTACCAGGTGGATGTGCCGGCCGACTTGATGTTCGTGCGCCATCGCCTGCAGGTAGCGAAGCGACGAGAAATCCTCCAGGGCAAAGCCTACGGAATCGAATACCGTCACCTGTTCATCGCTCTCGCGTCCCTGGATGTCGCCTTGCGCAATCCGGAAAAACTCGATGACGGGTGAGTCGGCCTCCAGTTGCTGAATATCACCTTCAATCCGCGTTTGAGGTTCAAACTCCACGATGACCCGAGCGTTGCGCAGGATGTCGGCGTGCAGTTCAGTCTTGCCCGGGCAGTCGCCGCCGACGGCATTGATATGCATACCGGGCTCCATCATCTCGGGCGTCAGGATCGTTGCGTAGGCCTTGTCGGCGGTAACGGTGGTAACAATGTCCGCGCCCTTGACCGCTTCCTGTACGGAGTCGGCGTGAATCACGTTGATCGTCGGGAAAGCCGCCAGGTTGCGCAGCAGCTTGAGTGAGGCATCGCGATCGATATCGAAGATGCGAATTTCGTTGATGCCCAGCATTTCATGGAAGGCCAGCGCCTGAAACTCGCTTTGAGCGCCGTTGCCAATGAGGGCCATCGAGGTTGCCCCAGGCCGGGCAAGCGCACGCGAGACCAGTGCCGAGGTTGCAGCGGTACGAACGGCGGTGGTCAGTGTCAGCTCGCTGAGCAGGGTCGGATAGCCACTGTGGACATCGGCCAGCAGACCGAATGCCATCACCGTCAGCAGGTTCTGCTGACCATTGTCCGGATGGCCATTCACGTACTTGAAGGAATACTGCTTGCCATCATCGGTAGGCATCAGCTCGATCACACCATTTGCGCAGTGATTGGCCGTGCGCGGCGACTTGTCAAACTGCGCCCAGCGTAAATAGTCTGCTTCGATGTAGGTGGCCATCTCACGGATTGCCCGGCGGATGCCAACCTTGGCGAACAGGCGTGCGGCATCATCGACATCCAGGAAAAGCGTCATTTTTTATTCTCCAATCTGTCCAGTTACACGTTGTAGATTCGGGGGGGATCAGGCGCGTTTGCTCTCGAAGCCATGCAGTACGTTCACCGCATTGATGCCGATTTCATCGACCATGTAGCCGCCTTCCATCACGAAGAGGGTGGGGCAACCCACACTCGCTATCAGCTCGCCGATCCCGATGAAGTCCTCGCTTTCCAGCAGGAAGTGACTGATCGGGTCGTCCTTGAAGGTGTCCACGCCCAGTGAGATCACCAATACTTCTGGCGCGAATTGCTGAAGCTTCCTGCAGGCATGAAGCAGGGCGTCGCGGTAGTTTTCCCAGGCGGTGTTTTTCGGCAATGGGTAGTTGAAGTTGAACCCTTCGCCGTGGCCCGCGCCGGTTTCACCGCTGAACCCCGAATAGTAGGGATAGGACACGGCCGGCTCGCCGTGCAGCGAGATGAACATGACGTCATTGCGCTGGTAAAAAATGTTCTGGGTACCGTTGCCGTGATGAAAGTCGACGTCGAGTACCGCGACACGTTTGGCGCCCTGAGTGATTGCCTGCTGTGCAGCAATGGCCGCATTGTTGAGATAGCAGTAGCCCCCCATGTACTCACGCGCCGCGTGATGGCCCGGCGGACGACACAGGGCAAAGGCACTGTCGTGGCCTTCATCGATCAGTGCCAGGCCCGTCAGGGCGATATCGGCACTGGTCTTGACTGCCTGCCAGGTCGTGGCGGTGATCGGCGAGCCGGCATCCATTGCATAGAAGCCCAGTTTGCCGTCAATGAACGTTGGCACTTGATCGTTGGCCAAGTCACGCACAGGCCATACCAGTGGCAGGGCATCATGAGTGCGCCCTGTGGCGCACCACTGCGACCAGGCGCTCTCCAGGAAGCTCACGTAGCGCTCGCTGTGCGCGTTGACGTAACACGAGCGGTCAAACACGCGCGGTTCGACTACCCGGCCAAGGCCTGTTTGCTTGACACGGTCGTGAACGGTGTCGGCCCGACTGGGCTGCTCGAACGACGGCTTGAGCACGCCATCCTTCAACTCGGTGCCATGGTGCAGACGGTGGGAATCACTGAAAACTGTAAACATTCTGCGCATCCGTTAATGTGAACCAGTGCAAATATTCTGTTCTGGTCAGGACGCGATTTCTTTGCTTTGTTTTCGTGCTTATGCATATTTATCGGGCGATTTAACTCAGGAACAGCGTAATGAAGAAAAATATATCCAGGCGAATCAGCCTCGACGAGACCGATCTGGCCATTCTTGAGTTGTTGCAGGAGGACGCGAGTATTTCCAATGCCGAACTCAGTGAGCGGCTTTCATTGAGCCTCACGCCTTGCTGGCGACGGCGCAAGAGAATGGAAGAGGCGGGCGTGATAAAGGGTTATCAGGCAACGCTGGATCGAAGAATGCTCGGGCTGGATATCATGGCATTCGTGCACATCCGCTTTTCCACCCATGCCGATCACGCGCCGGACGCCTTCGAGGCAGTGATTGCGCAATTGCCGCAAGTATTGGCCTGCCACAAGATCACCGGAGACGCCGATTACGTGCTTCAAGTGTTGGCAGAGGACCTCGACAGCTATAGCGACTTTATCGAGCAAGTACTGAGGCGCCAGGTCGGTATTGCGTCTATTCAATCGAGTCTGGCATTGCGTGAAATCAAGACCGGTAGTCGCATTGCCATACCCAAATTGAGCAAGGGTTAATCGGGATGGGCACCGCACTACGCTCGGTGTGCAGTAGAGCAATCGGGGAAATTGAAGGCAAAGGCAGCGTTCGCTTCGCGTCACATTGCAACGGGAGGGGCGTCATGCAGCACCTGGATCACTTATCCTTGCACTTGTTCATTCTGGTCTGTGAAGAGGGCACGATTGCACGCGCCGGCGAGCGGGCATTCATTAGCCGATCGCCTGGGTCACCAGCGCAAACTCGGTGACCCCGGCGCTTGATTGGGGCGGTACACCCCGCACCATCCGTGGCGCTTTATCCACGCAGGGCAGCCCGAGGTTCTCCAGCCAGTCGGCCAATCCGCATGCGCTGGGAATATCGAAGCGCACGAACGCGCCCGGGATCAACCGAAGAAGGTGCGTGATCAAGTGTCGGGCCTGCTCCGGGTGGTGCGCGACGACGGGGCCAATGAGGTGGCCGCGACCAAATTGGCGGAGCAGGGCGCACCCCTGCAGGTACCCCTCTGCCTCGATGCCCACCACGTACTCGGCCGTCGGCAGCAGGTCGTTGAGTACACCGGTGCGGTCCAGGCCGCTGCCGGCGTTGGCCAGCTCGATCACCTTCGGGTAGTCGACTCGGCTCAATACGCGACATTGCGCGTGGCGGGTCGCGGGTAGGGGGGCCAGCGTCTGCGGCACGCCCTGATGTTGCTGGATCCGTGCAAATTCGACGAATCCCATGCTGGCGTACAGCGGCGCGCCTGACTCGGTGGCATTGAGGATCGGCGTGCGCGGGTCTACGGCCTCCAGGCACAGATTCATCAAGCGACGCCCGATGCCTTTGCTCTGGTGCTGATGACTGACGATCACCAGGCCGATGGACGAATAAGCCCCCTGATGACAGGCGAATGCGATGCCTGCCAAGACACCGTCCTGCTCGGCGACGAAGCCTTCGGATGTGCGCTGCACCATCGCCCAGTCTTCCTCGCGGTGAGGCCATTTGAGGTGCACGGAGAGTGCATGGGCGGCGGGCATGTCGGCGGCGGTTGCCGGGCGATACAGGTAAGCGGGACTCACATCGGTTTCCTCTGCTGGCAGGCAGGCACTGAGCCTACGGCGCGTTGCGGCTGTGGCGGTAATCGCTGACCGCTTCGTACACCGCCTTGCGCAGGCGGTTGATGCCGCCAATGGGGCGGTGTTCTTCCACGCCGAACCAGGGGTTGAATGACTGGTTGTCGCAGGCGAGATTCAGCGCGGGCGTGTCGAAGTCCTGCGCCGGGACCCGCACCTTGGCCACGGTTTCAAAAGGCGCGTCGCTTTCCCTCCATTCGATGCTGGTGTCTTCGATGGGCATGAATGTCTGCGGGTTCTGTCGCTGGATCTGCAACACGAAGCACGCCGGTACGCGGTCGGTGGAGAGCTGCTGGTTCAGGGCGCTACGCAGGAAGTTCGGCAGGTCCTGGTTCTGTTTGGGCAACACGTATTCGGGGCAGCTCTGCGGGTCGGGGGCGACGCGGAACTTGGCGTTGGCCGCACCGAACTTGTAAGGCGAAACCGAGAAGTACGTGGTCTGCGTCGGGCTGGCCGGGGCGGGTGCGAGGGTTGCCAGGGCGATGAACAGGTGGCGTATCTGCCAGGTGCGTGGGTCGGCCTTGGGGAAGAACGCCAGCACTTTCTTGCCATCCGCCTGGGCCCCGATGTTCTGCGCATATTCGGCCACGTCGCTGACAAAGAAGTTCGGGTGGCTGAACATCACGAAGTCCTGCTCGGTGCGCGCTTGTTGATCGGCCATCAGCTGTTTGCCGGGTACGTCCAGCAGCTTGATGGCCATGCCGCGGGCATCGCGGATGCTGTCGAATTGCGGGTAGGCATTGCCGTTGGACAGCCGCATCATCGCCTGCCAGGTTTTACCCGGCGTGGCGAACACGCCCTGGCGCAATGCCGGATCGAGGTCGGCCAGCACGCTGACTTCGGCCTTCACGCAACCATGGGCCTTGGCGTGGGCGTCGCGCAGGTAGCGCGTGCCCTCGCGGTGCTGATCGACAATGCGCACGGCGGTCTGGATGATGCCCTGGGTCATGGCGGCTTCACCGGGCGGAATCTGTTCGTCCGGCGATACCGGGCCGCTGTGTTGCCAGGCGTACCAGGCGCTGGCGCCGAGCCAACCGAGCAGGCCCAGACCCACCAGCCACAGCAGGGTTTTGCCGAGAAACCTGCCGATGCGCAGCCAGAGGCGGGCGAGCAGGGAGGGTTGGTCATAGCGGGATCGAATCATCATGGCAGTTGTTGCTCCAGCGGGCCGCCCAGCACTTTGAGGTATTCCAGCAGCGCCCAGCGTTCCTGCGGCAGCAAGCCACGGCCGATGACGCCGTTGCCACGCTGGCCGGCACGGAATTCGTGGCCGCTGTTGTGGTTGCCGGTGATTTTGGTATCGAACACAAAGGCATTCTTGAACGCGTCGGTCTCAAAGCCGAGATGGCGCGGGTCATAGTTGAAGGTGCCTTTATAGAAGGTGGTGCTGCGCTCGTCCTGGGGCGAGAGCAACTGGTAGATCGTCGGCACCGAACCGTTATGCAGGAACGGCGGTGTCGCCCAGACGCCAGCCAGTGGCCGCGCTTTGTAGGCGCGCAACTCGCGCACGCCGATGGGCAGGCCGTAACCGTCCAGGCGCGGGCGCTCGGCCGGGCTTACGCCGGCGGCGCGGTAGGCGTGGTCCTCGACGAACGCGGTGACGTAGGCCAGGCCCTTGGCCACGGACATCTTTTTCAGGTCCAGTGGCTCGGTCGGCGTGGGGTGCAGCTGGACGTTGAGCCCGGCCAGCTCCGCCGGGTCCCATTGCAGGGCACTGAGGTCGTAACGCTGGTCGGCGATGTTGTAGGCGGTGCCGGGGTCGGTGCCGATGTAGTCCACTGGCAGCATCTTCAATTGCTGCACCGGCCGGCCGCCTTCTTGCGTGACCGTGGGCACGTGACAGCCGGCGCAGTTCTCGGCGAACAGTGCACGACCCTGGGCCGCAAGCGGCTTGTCGATGGCGCCGAACAGGTCTTCGGGCCAGGTGGGTGGCTTGAGGCGTTGCAAGGTCTCTTCGATCAGGTTCAGGTCGCGCACGCGTACGCTGGAAGGGTAGCGCGCATCGCCCTGCAGGGGCTGGCCGGCGCTGTCGAAGAAGTCCAGGGTCGCGCCGACGCCGAGGGCTTCACCGATGTTGCGCGCCATGGGTTGCTGGGCCGAACCGTTCCATTGCACCCAGTCGAAGGTCCATATGTCCCACAATTGCGGGTAATCCACCGGTGCGTTGGCGATGCGATAGTTTTGCGCGGAAATGGCATCGCCAAAGCTTGCATTGGCGATGCGGCCAAAGGCGTCGGTGCGGCCCGGCCCTTCTTCGGTGGGGTAGAGGCCACGGTGGGTATCGTTCCAGGCGACCTTGAGGAAGCGGTTCAGCGACTGCTTGAAGTCCTGGCGCAGTTGGCTGCGCTCGGCGTCGTAGCGCTCACCCAGGACCTGGCGGGCGAAGCGCTCGAATTTCCACGGGTTGTAATAAGTCGCCGCGAGGCTGGCGACCAGGGCCTGGCCGAAGCTGCCGCCGCGCAAGGTCGGCACGCTCGATGGCAGCACATGCTGGGCTGAGCCGCCGTCGATACGCAGGGCCTGGCCTTTGAAGTGCAGCTCGCCGGTGTGGCAGGCGGCGCAGGTGATATCCAGGTATTCAACGTTGCTGCCGGCGTTTTTATGCCGGGCGAAACCCACGGGCAGGTTGCCGGGGTTCTGCGCGCTGGGCGCCTGCTTTGGGTCCACCAGGAAGCCAAAACGGGCCAGGTACTCCGGCGTGGCAAAACGGCGCTCGGAAAAGGGCAGCTCCAACGCGGTGAACCAATCGTAGTGCAGGCCTTTGACTTGGGTACCCTGGGGCGTGAAGTAATAGGTCTGGCGGTCGGCGGCACTCCATTGGTCCTGGTAGTGCACCTGCTCCACGGGCATGTAGTCCGGCAGCCTGGGGTTAACCGTGTAATAGAGCACCACGGCCAGAATCAGGCCCAGTGCCAGGAGGATCAGGAGTAGGACACGGGTAAAAATGCGCAAGTTAACTATCCTTGTCGAGGGGTGGCGTTGTTATGCCACTACGCCAAGGGGGCGGCAAGTGGCCATGAGCCTGGAGTGACAGGTCCCACGATCCGTCGCAGACCTGCATCATGAATGAAATTGCTTTTAAACACGTGAACTTATCAGACGTTTCCTGCTCACATGCCGGTAGCCATTGGTCGTGGCCGCCTGATAAGCTCGCGACTTTATTCGAATGCCCTTTTGGCGCATGAACAAGGAAATAGCATGAAACAGCATCGGTTGGCGGCGGCGGTGGCCCTGGTTAGCCTGGTACTTGCGGGTTGTGATTCGCAGACCAGCGTAGAGCTGAAAACCCCGGCGCAGAAAGCTTCCTACGGCATCGGCCTGAACATGGGCAAAAGCCTTGCTCAAGAAGGCATGGATGACCTGGACTCCAAAGCGGTAGCCCAAGGCATTGAAGATGCTGTCGGCAAGAAAGAACAGAAGCTCAAGGACGACGAACTGGTTGAAGCCTTTGCCGCACTGCAAAAGCGCGCTGAAGAACGCATGACCAAAATGAGCGAAGAGTCGGCAGCGGCCGGCAAGAAATTCCTCGAAGACAACGCCAAGAAAGACGGCGTGGTCACCACCGCTTCCGGTCTGCAGTACAAGATCGTGAAGAAAGCCGACGGCGCCCAGCCAAAGCCAACCGACGTAGTGACTGTTCACTACACTGGCAAGCTCACCAACGGCACTACCTTTGACAGCTCCGTGGACCGTGGCAGCCCGATTGACCTGCCGGTCAGCGGTGTGATCCCGGGTTGGGTCGAAGGCCTGCAACTGATGCACGTGGGCGAGAAGGTCGAGTTGTACATTCCGTCCGACCTGGCTTACGGCGCCCAGAGCCCGAGCCCGGCGATTCCAGCCAACTCCGTGCTGGTATTCGACCTGGAACTGCTGGCCATCAAGGACCCAGCCAAGGCTGAAGCCGCTGACGCAGCTGCTGCACCTGCCGCCAAGAAGTAATCGGCGCTGCAACCAACGACAACGCCCCGTCTCGACGGGGCGTTGTTGTTTTCGGGCCTGCTCAAACGATGCAACATTTTCTGTGGGAGGGGGCTTGCCAGCCATAACGGCCTGACAGCCAGAGCCCTATCTACCTGATGTTCTGAGAACTAGATGTGGGAGGGGGCTTGCCCCCGATGGCGGCCTCTGGGCCGACCAGGATGCTGGAGCAGACCGGGTACATATCCGTTTTTGCGGTCACGGCTGCTATCGGTTCCGCCCTTACGGCGGGTCACTTTGGAAAAGCCCCAAAGTAACCAAATGTATGGTCAGCCCACCTTTTGCTATCCAGTCACGATGAACGGTAAATCAGGCTTGCGCTAATGTATTCGGGCTCCATGTGA
>NZ_QGAJ01000023.1:0-61298 GCF_005233615.1 Pseudomonas sp. CFBP13528 | reverse complement strand
AGTGGTGGGGCAAGAGCCTTTTTGGTTACTTTTGGGGCTCTTTTCCAAAAGTGACCCGCTGTAAAAGCGGAACCGCCAGCCGCCGTTACCGCAGGAGCGGATATGTACTCGGTCCAACCCAACATCCTGGTCGGCCCAGAGGCCGCCATCGGGGGCAAGCCCCCTCCCACATTCAACCGAGGCGTGTCAGTTGGGTAGCTGTCGGCTGGGAGGCCGCCATCGGGGGCAAGCCCCCTCCCACATTGAACCGAGGCGTGTCAGTTGGGTAGCTGTCGGCTGGGAGGCCGCCATCGGCAGCAAGCCCCCTCCCACACTGAATCTGCATCCAGTCTTCAACAGTTCATTCACGCACGTTCATTTAGCAAACGCGTACTCGCCGCCCTGCTCTACCGCCTTGCGATAAGCCGGTCGCTGCTGGAGCTTGTCCACCCACGCCGCAAGGTTCGGATACGCCTGCAACTTGCCCTGGGCCTTGGCGATTTCGCCGATAAAGCTCATCTGGATGTCCGCGCCGGACAGTTCGTCACCCACCAGGTACGGCGTTTGCCCGAGTACCTCATTGAGGTAGCCGAGGTAATTGGCCAGCTCCGATTCAATGCGCGGGTGCAGCGGTGCGCCAGCTTCACCCAGGCGCCCGACGTAGAGGTTGAGCATCAGCGGCAGCATGGCCGAGCCTTCGGCAAAATGCAGCCATTGCACGTAGTTGTCGTAGGTGGCGCTGGCCGGATCGGGTTGCAGTCGGCCCTGGCCGTGGCGGCGGATCAGGTAGTCGATAATGGCAGCCGATTCGATCAGTACGCGGGGCCCGTCCTCGATCACCGGCGATTTGCCCAAGGGATGAATCGCCTTGAGCTCGGCTGGCGCGAGGTTGGTTTTCGGGTCGCGTTGGTAGCGCTTGATTTGGTAAGGCAGGCCCAGTTCTTCCAGAATCCAGAGGATGCGCTGGGAGCGGGAGTTGTTGAGGTGGTGAACGGTAATCATAGGGGCACAGCTCCGTTGGGGTTAAGGAGAAGACTACACGACGGCGATGGAGTGCCCTGAATTCGCTTCATCCCAGTCGAAACCGCGCCGTGTTGTCGCTCAACGCCCGGCTGCCCTGGCTCAGGCTGTCGGCAGCCTGATTGACCGCCCGCGCGCCGTCGAGCAGACGTCCGGCAGCCTGGTCGACCTGCTGGATATTGCCGCTCACTTCGTCCGCCGTCGCAGCCTGCTCCTCCACGGCGGCGGCGATGTGCGCCAAGGTGTCGGTGACGTGCTGCACGGCACCGGCAATTTCCCCCAGGCGCGTGCCCAGGCCGGTGACGGATTCGGCATCGGTGAGCGCCTGCTCGCACGCGGCGCCCATCAGGCTGACGGCCTGGCTGACCGTGGCGCGCAGGCTGTCCACCGTGCCGGCGATCTGCGCAGTGGACGCCTGGGTGCGTTGCGACAGGCTGCGCACCTCATCGGCGACCACTGCAAACCCGCGGCCTTGCTCGCCGGCGCGGGCGGCTTCGATGGCGGCGTTAAGGGCCAGCAGATTGGTC
This sequence comes from Pseudomonas sp. CFBP13528, assembly GCF_005233615.1. Classification (NCBI taxonomy): domain Bacteria; kingdom Pseudomonadati; phylum Pseudomonadota; class Gammaproteobacteria; order Pseudomonadales; family Pseudomonadaceae; genus Pseudomonas; species Pseudomonas sp. CFBP13528. The sequence continues at coordinate 59,772 of NZ_QGAJ01000023.1, read as the reverse complement.
TGTTCGGCAATGCCACGAATGGTATCGACCACCGATTGAATCTGCTGGCCTTGTTGGCTGACCTGTTCCAAGGCATTGGCGGTGTCGGACAGGCGCTGGTTGAGTTGCTGGATACTGGCCGTGGTGCGCTGGCTGTCGCGGCTGCTGTCTTCGGCGATACGGCGGGTGTGCCGGGCGCTGTCGGCAGCCTGCTCGCAGCTTTTGGCAACGCCCAGGGAGGTGGCAGCCAGTTGGGTGGCGGCCGCAGCGATCTGGCTGATCTGGTGCCGCTGGTCTTCGACGTCGGTGAGGGTACTGCCCGATTGCGCGCTGAGGGTAAGCACGGTGGCGCCCAATTGCTCGGTTTCATGATTGACCCCGAGCAGGCTGGTGCGCAGTTGCACCACGGCAACGTTGAGCGCCGTGCTGATGGCAGCGAGTTCGTCGCGCCCCTGCACCGCCACTTCGACGCGCAGGTTACCGTCACGCAGGGACTCGGCGAGCGTGGTGATGCCACTGGCGCTGCGACGGATCGAGGCTTGCAGGCAGATGAACAGGTACAGCGCCGCCAGCGCCAGCAGGCTGAACGTTGCCGCCACGGGAATGAAGTGCTGCAACGATCGCTCACGGTAATAACTCAAGCGTGCATCGAGCGAATGCAGCGATTGGCTGCGCAGCGCGCCCAGCGCCGAGAGCATGGCGTCGACACTTTGATCGAACGCAGCACTGTCGAGCTTGATGGTGCCGCCGAACACGCCGTCGTCCAGGGTTTTGAGTTCGCTGTCCAGGCGTTGCAGGCTGGCGTCGTATTGTTCGGTCCAGGGCTCAAGGCCGGGGTATTGCTTGGCCTTCAGCGCGGTGGCGGCCTTGACCAGTTGGTCCCGCGCATCGCCGATGCGGCCGCGCAGGTCACGCATCTGCAAGCGGCTTTGCAGGGTGAACTGGCCCGAGGCAATCGAGGATTGGCCGACGCTGGCCGTGCGGCCGATACGCTCGATCAGGTCCGGTGCGTGCTGGCTGGAAATCTGCATCAGCAGATAGGTTTCCAGCCAGGGATCGAGGATCAGGCCGGTGTCCAGGGTAATCTGTTCGCGCAGCGACTGCATCGCGGTCAGCGCGGCGGTGAAACGGTCATAGCCATCCGGCCACCAGCCGACGGTGCGCAGGGCCGGAGTGTCCATGCCCTTGACCGCGGCCTGCAGCGCGTCGAAGCGCGCCTGGGTAGCGGCGCTGGCGTGATGGGTTTTGAGTGCGTCCCCCAGGGTTTGCAGGCCTTGCTGAATCAGCGGACTGCCTGCATCCAACCTGGCCATTGCGGCCTGAGCGGCAGGGGTCGGGGTATGCAGAATATCCAGGGCTTTCCAGCGGGCGGCCAAGTTGCGCTGGGCGCTCAGTTGCACATCGAGCGAGTCCAGCGCCAACAGTTGGTGCACGCCGGACTGTTCGCTGGAAATCACCGCGAGTTTGTCGTGGTAGTCCTGGCCGATCATCCACAGGCTGCCGGCGAGCGGCAGCATGAACAGTAAGAACAGCACCTGGAACTTACGCGCGAAACCGAACCGCCCGAGCAGACGGATACCGGGTGATAAAAATCTTTGCATGCCCTACAAACTCCCCTGAACAACCCCATACTTCACAGCCGGGAATGACTAACGGCAAAATGCCATGTCATTGATTATTCTGGCTCAAGCAAGATCTGGGCCGTGGGATACAAGCGTGACGACACGTGCCATGGCGCTAAGAAACCTTTGATCGGTGCGCGAAAATGGGGCGAAAGCACTCATTACCGGGCACGCGCCTGTAACCGCCAGGGACACGGCCCGATGCGAGAACGGTCGAGCGTTGACGATCCCGGGCGGTCTTCAGGTCAACAGTTGAGTGATCCACTGAATATGCCGGGCGATCCCATGGATTTTTTCTTCCGGCACCGACTGCCTGGCTTTCTCGAAACTGGCCAGGGTCTTTTGTTTCTGGTGCAACAAGCGCTGCCACTTCGCCACGAACGCCGGACTGCGCTCCAGCAAATGCAGCGGCCCGAAATACAGCTGTTTTTCGGTGTAGGACACAGGCCCGGTGCGTTCGGCGACGATGATTTCGTAGTAGAAGCGATGCTCGTGCAGCAGCTCTTCGCGCACGATTCGGTAGCCGTTGTGCATCAACCAGTGGCGCAACGGATACTCGCCACCATTGGGTTGCAGGATCAGCCGCTCCTGGCCATTCAACTGCGCCTTGCCGCTGTCGAGAATGTCACGAATGGTCTCGCCGCCCATGCCGCACAGACTGAGGGCCGTGATGGCGTCGCCCGGCTCGATGGCCGCCAGACCGTCGGCCAGGCGCACGCTGATGTGCGCTTCAAGGCCGTTGTCGCGCACGGTGCGCCGGGCCGCATGAAAAGGCGTGGTCGCGGCCTCCCCTGCCACCGCGCTGGCAATTACGCCACGACGCATCAGCGCCACCGGCAAGTAACCATGGTCCGAGCCGATATCGGCCAGGCGCGCGCCGGCCGGTACGTGCGCCGCCACGCGCTCCAGGCGCATGGACAATGTGTGTGGGTTCAACGCGGGTTCCTTTTCATTCGCCGGAGAATCGATCCCGGCTATTGGTCAAATGCAGCACCATTGCCGCCCGCGCGGCATCCGGGTCCTGACGCTTGAGCGCATTGAAGATCGCCTCATGCTCCAGGCTCGCCAGTTGACCCAGCCTGGCAAAATCCGCCCCGCCGCGTTCGTCAGCCTTGACCTGGGTGCGAGGGATCATTGCGCTGCCCAGGTGCTGCATGATTTCACTGAAAAACGTGTTGCCGGTAGCCTCGGCGATGAGTTGGTGAAAGCGCTTGTCCTCTTCCACACAACTGTCGTTGTTGGCCAGGGAAGCCTGATAGTCGTCCAGCGCCTGGCGCATGTGGGCCAGTTGCGCGTCGGTACGGCGCAACGCGGCCAACGCCACCGCCTGCACTTCCAGACCCAGGCGCAGTTCCAGCATGTTGCGCACGCTGGCGACAGTGTCGACGTGCAGGCGCAGGCCCTGCCGGGCGTGTTGCTCCAGCACGAACGTGCCGATGCCGTGGCGCGTCTCCACCAACCCCGACGCCTGCAGCTTGGAGAGGGCTTCGCGTACCACCGTGCGGCTCACGCCATGCTCAAGCACGATGGTGGATTCGGACGGCAGTTTTTCGCCCGGCTTGAGCTGGCCGAGCAGAATGCGCTGGGTCAGCGCGTCGACCACGCCTTGGGCCAGGTTGGTGGAGCGTCTGCGCACAGGGGGTGCGTTCTCAATGGGCATCGCTAACGGGTCCACGGGGTTGGGCTGAGGGGAGCTTAACATCCTGCAGACGGACGGCGCCGAGTTGATTGACGAGGCGACCAACTTGTATGACAACCAATCTGATAGACCGGCATTACGCTCTCCCCCTCCTGCGAACCAGACAGGACTTCGCTGACACGCAAGCCCTTATAACGCTGGCAAATAACCAAAATCATCACCCCATAAGCGCGCTTATGAGAAGAAATACACACTGCACCGCATTGCGATTTATAAAAAACAACTTGTATGATGTCTGTTAACAAAACCCACAACCCGCATAAAAACAAATCAGGGGGCGTTTTCCATCGTGAACCATTCCAGTCGTGCATCCGCTGCACCAGAAACCGATTCGGTGCTCACCCGCGCCGTGAGCAAAGTGAAGGGCCATGTGCTCCCACTGTTCGTGGTCATGTTCATCCTCAACTACATCGACCGGGTCAATATCGGCTTCGTGCGTACGCACATGGAGCACGACCTGGGCATCGGCGCGGCGGCCTATGGCTTCGGCGCCGGCCTGTTCTTCATCGGCTACGCGATCTTTGAAGTACCGTCCAACATGCTGCTGCAAAAGGTCGGCGCGCGCATCTGGCTGACCCGCATCATGTTCACCTGGGGCATCGTCGCCACGCTGATGGCGTTCATCCAGAACGAAACCCACTTCTACATCCTGCGTTTTTTGCTGGGTGTGGCTGAAGCGGGCTTCTTTCCCGGGGTGATCTACTACTTCACGCGCTGGTTGCCTGGGGTTGAGCGCGGCAAGGCCATCGCGATCTTCCTCAGCGGTTCTGCGGTGGCGTCATTGATCTCGGGCCCGCTGTCGGGTGCGCTGTTACAGATCGAAGGTTTCGGCTTGCACGGCTGGCAATGGATGTTCGCCATTGAAGGCCTGGCCTCGGTGGCGCTGGGCTTCTTTGTGTGGTTCTGGCTGGACTCCAAACCTCATGACGCCAAGTGGCTGAGCCGCGAAGAACAGGACGCGCTGGTTGAGGCCATCGATCAGGAACAGCGTGACCGCGAAACCCTGACCACGGTCAAACCGACCCTCGGCAAGCTGCTCAAGGATCGTCAGATCCTGCTGTTCTGCGTGTTGTATTTCTGCATCCAACTGACGATTTATGCAGCGACGTTCTGGTTGCCGAGCATCATCAAGAAGATGGGCGACCTGAGTGATATACAAGTCGGCTTCTTCAACTCGATTCCCTGGTTGATCTCGATCATCGCCATGTACGCCTTCGCAGCGCTGTCAGGCAAGTTCAAGTTCCAGCAGGCCTGGGTCGCGGCAGCCTTGTTGATCGCAGCGGCCGGGATGTTCATGTCCACCACGGGCGGGCCGATCTTCGCGTTCGTGGCGATCTGCTTTGCGGCCATCGGTTTCAAATCCGCGTCTTCGTTGTTCTGGCCGATCCCCCAGGGCTACCTGGACGTGCGCATCGCCGCTGCAGTGATCGCATTGATCAATTCCATCGGCAACCTGGGCGGCTTTGTCGCGCCGACCACCTTTGGCTTTCTGGAGCAAACCACCGGCTCGATCCAGGGCGGGCTCTACGGCCTGGCCGGCACCTCGGTGCTCGCGGCCATCCTGGTGTTTTTCGCCAGGACCTCACCTTGCGCCGGGCTGACGTCGCCCAGCATTGCGCCCACCGCCAACGCCATCAGCAAACCTCTTTGAGCGTATTAAGGACCTTGCCATGAATACTCCCGTCATCACTCACTTGCACGTCATCCCGGTCGCCGGTCACGACAGCATGCTGCTGAACTTAAGCGGCGCCCACGGCCCTTACTTCACGCGCAATATCGTGATCATCAAGGACAGCAGCGGCAACACTGGCGTGGGTGAAGTGCCCGGCGGCGAGCGCATCCGGGAAACCCTGGAGGACGCGCGCAGCCTGGTGATCGGCCAGCCGATCGGTCAGTACCAACGCATCCTCAACCAGATGCGCAGCACCTTTGCCTCTCGGGACGCGGCCGGCCGCGGGCTGCAAACCTTTGACCTGCGGATCACCATTCACGCCGTTACCGCGATGGAGGCGGCGCTCCTGGATTTGCTCGGTCAGTTCCTCGAGGTGCCGGTGGCCGCTCTGCTCGGCGAGGGCCAGCAACGCGATGCGGTGAAGATGCTCGGCTATCTGTTCTACGTCGGTGACCGCACCGCCACGGACCTGGCCTACCGCAACGAGGCAGAATCCGACGACGACTGGTTGCGCCTGCGCCATGAGAAAGCCCTGACTGCCGACGCGGTGGTACGCCTGGCCGAAGCCGCCAAGGCCCGATACGGTTTCAACGACTTCAAGCTCAAGGGCGGCGTATTGAGTGGCGATGCCGAAATCGAAGCGGTCACCGCCCTGGCCGAGCGCTTCCCGGAGGCGCGCATCACCCTCGACCCGAACGGCGCCTGGTCACTCAAGGAAGCCATCCGCCTGTGCCGCGACCAGCATCATGTTCTCGCCTACGCCGAAGACCCCTGCGGCGCGGAAAACGGCTATTCGGGCCGCGAAGTCATGGCCGAATTCCGCCGCGCCACCGGCCTTAAAACCGCCACCAACATGATCGCCACCGACTGGCGCGAAATGGGCCATGCGATCCAGTTGCAATCGGTGGACATTCCCCTCGCCGACCCGCACTTCTGGACCATGCAAGGCTCGGTGCGCGTGGCGCAAATGTGCCATGAATGGGGCCTGACCTGGGGCTCGCACTCCAACAACCACTTCGATATATCCCTGGCCATGTTCACCCAGGTGGCGGCGGCCGCGCCGGGCGAGATCACCGCCATCGACACCCACTGGATCTGGCAGGACGGCCAACGCCTGACCCGGGAGCCGCTGAAAATTGAAGGCGGCTACGTGAAGGTCCCGGCCAGGCCTGGCCTGGGGGTGGATATCGACATGGACGCCGTGGCCAAGGCCCACGAACTGTACAAAGGCATGGGGTTGGGCGCGCGGGATGACAGCGTGGCGATGCAGTTCCTGATTCCGGGTTGGCGTTTTAACAACAAACAGCCTTGCCTGGTGCGGTGAGACGGCTTTACGCAGGAGCGAGCGTGGTCGTTCATGCTCATCGATCGTTCCCACGCTCCGCGTGGTAATGCAGCCTGTGACGCTCTGCGTCACGACCTCAACAGCGGACGCATAGCGTCCAGGGCGGCATTCCTACGCAGAGCGTGGGAACGATCGAACAACGTAGTAGCGCCCAACGCTAACCCGCTAACCACGATGCGCAGCGAGTCGCTCTTGATCTTGATCTGCTTTTGATCTCAGGCGCCCCGTTAAACCACGCTGGCCGAACGCAGGCTTGCATCCGTGGGTAACCCGGCAGGACGCCGGGTTAGCCGCCCCGCGCCATGGATGGCGCGTGGCGGCGGCCCACGGATTCAAGCCGGAGTGAGGGCACACCGAGCATGAGCGAGGTGCCGAGTGGTGGGGCAAGAGCGTTTTGCTTACTGTTGCGCTTTTCCAAAGTAAGCCGCCGTCAGGGCGGAACCCTAAGTGGCCGTTACCTGAATAATGGATAGGTACTCAGTCTGATCCAACATCCTGGTCGGCCCTGAGGCTGCCATCGGGGGCAAGCCCCCTCCCACATCGCGGCTTGCGCGCCCTTGGCCAAATCCGGGGCCGACCATTATAAGATATGGCCTGAGCCCGCCGCGCGGCGCCTACCGCCCTCTCACTCACTGGAAAAATTCTCCATGAAGCTCCCTGAGATCAGCACATTCATTGCGCAATGGCACTCGCTTGACCTGGGCCCTATCGCCGCCTGGCAGGTGACTCAGGACTGCGAAAACCACGTCCTGGCGTTGCTTTCACGCCTCGGCGCAGGCTACCGCCGTCACGGAAACTGCGCCATCCATGAAAGCGCCACCGTCGAAGAAGGCGCCGTGCTGAAAGGGCCGATCATCATTGGCGAAGGCTCGTTCGTCGCCGCAGGCGCCTACCTGCGTGGCGGCGTTTATCTGGGCAAACAGTGCATCGTGGGCCCAAGCTGCGAACTGAAAAGCAGCTTCATGCTTGGGGCAAGCAAGCTGGCGCATTTCAACTTCGTCGGCGATTCGGTGATCGGCGAAGGCGTCAATATCGAGGCCGGAGCGATCATCGCCAACTATCGCAACGAACTGGATGGGGCGGATATCAGGATCCGCTATGCCGATCAGGTCATTGAGACGGGGGTGAACAAATTCGGCGCCCTGGTGGGCGATGGCTGCAAAATTGGCGCAAACGCCGTTATAGCTCCCGGCGCACTGTTGCAGTCCAACAGCCGTATTCCGCGTTTGGGGTTGATTGATCAGTTCGCCTACGACTAAGCAGCGCCAGCACGATCTACCATGTGGGCGCGGAACAGGGATCACGCCACTTGCGCGCTACCCAAACGGCCTGTTTCAGATCATGCTGCGCCTCTCACTTCAAGGACGATAAAAAACAGTGAAAACCACCCTCGCCGCCTTGCTCCTGATTGGCCTGGCCACTCCCGCATTCGCCAACGACAACCCCATCGGTTTCAAAACCACCAACCTGCCCGACGCACGCAACCAGCGCGCGCTGGAAATGGTCGTCTGGTACCCCACGGCAGTCCGGGCCGCTCCCCAGTTGATCCGAGACGACGCGGTGTTCTTCGGCGCTCTGGCAGTGCCCGATGCGCCGCCGGCCGGTGGTGAATATCCGTTGGTGGTGCTCTCCCACGGCTATGGCGGCAATTGGGGCAACCAGGTGTGGCTGGCGAGTGCGCTGGCACAGCGGGGTTATATTGTGGCGGCGGTGAATCACCCAGGCACCACCAGCAAGGACCGTAGTGCAGACGCAGCGGCGCAGTTATGGCAACGCCCCAAAGACCTGAGCCGCGCCATCGATGCAGTGCTTGCGCGACCGCAGCAATTTGGCGCGGTCGCGCAACACCGGATTGCGGCAGTGGGCCATTCTCTCGGTGGCTGGACGGTGCTGGAAATCGCCGGTGCGCGTTTCGACGCTGATCTGTTCGCCCAGGACTGCCTGGCACATCCCAAGCTGGGCGGTTGCATCGGCTACGCGCAGATGAACCCCACCGGAGCGGCAGATGGCAAAGCCCAACTGGCCGCTGACTTGAGCGACAAGCGCGTCGCCGCCGTGGTGTCTTTGGACCTGGGCCTGTCGCGGGGCATGACCGATGCCAGCCTGGCCGCGCTGCCCGTGCCGGCGCTGGTGATTGCTGGAGGCGTACCTTCGGAGGACATGGCTGTGGGGCTGGAGTCTGCCGACTTGGCCAGACGGCTGCCGAAAGCATCCACGCAATACGTGGAGATCGGCGATGCGAGCCACTTCAGCTTTATGGCGCAGTGCAAACCCGGCGCGGCGGCGATACTCGACGAGGATGTACCCGGTGACAGCATGATTTGCCGAGACGGCGAGGCAGGAAGGTCCAGGGCGCAGATTCAGCAACAGGTGATCACGCTGATCAGCGCGTTCCTGGCACCTTGATCGGTGGCATCCTCGCCAGGTAAACCTTCCAATCCACGGTTTTTTAGCTGGTATCATTCGCGCCTTTACCTGCCAGGCCAACGCACATGAACCGCCAGAAAAAACTCCAGCAGCTTTTCAAGGCCAAAGCCAAGAAGGCCAACGCCAAGCTCGCGCCGAAAAGCAAAGATAAATACATCAGCAAGGCGGACCGTTTGAAGCTTGCGGCCGAGGGTGACCTAGAGTCCGTTACGCCTCCCGAGACGCCTGCTCAATAAGACGCATCGCCGAAGGCGTACCCGCTTCATATTTGCCCCAGATACGCCGCAGATGGCGCGCCGAACCAAAGCCTGCGCGCTCGGCGACGGTTTCGATGTCCAGGCTCGACGCCACCAGCAACTCGCGGGCCACGGCCAGGCGCAGACGGTGCAGGTAATCCAGCGGGCTGATGCCGACATGCTCGTGGAACAGGCGCGCCAGGTGGCGGCTGCCGGTGCAGGCCAGGTTCGCCATGCGGGTGACGGTCCAGGCGTCACAGGGCGCGGCGGCAATGGCGTCCTGTACGCGATGGACAGCCGGGTGCAGGTGATTGCGTCCGGTGATCCACGGCGATAGCTGCGGGTCAGTGCCGCTGCGGCGCAGGTACACCACCATATCCCGCGCGACGGCGCAGGCCAGACGGGGCCCGGCGCGCTCGGCGACCAGGTGCAGCATCATATCGATACCGGCGGTGATCCCGGCGCTGCAACTGACCGGCCCATCGGTGACGTACAGCCGGTTTTCCAGGACCCGGGCCTTGGGTGCCAGGGCCTGGAGGGTAGCGCACAACGCGTGGTGCGTGGTGCACTGGCGTCCGTCAAGCAGCCCGGCGCGGGCGGCCGTCAGCGCGCCGGCGCACACGCAAATCAAATGCTCGGCAGAGGGCGCAAACACCGTTTGCAGCCACTGCACCAGGCTGTCGCTGGCGGATTCGAAGGCGCGCTGGCCGGCCTTGTCTACCTTCATGCTCGAGCCCACCAACACCACCAGGGTGCCGGGCGCCAAGCTGGCCGGCAAAGGTGCCAGGCCCGTTAACGGCAAGCCGATGGAGGTGTGCAGGGACGACACCGGGCTGACGTATTGCAGCGCGAAATCCACCGCCGCCGGATCATCCATCTGCGCGGCCAGGCGCAGCACTTCGGCAGGCCCGGCCAGATCCAGCATCAGCACATTGGGCAACAACACGAACAGCACCGGCACGCTCATCGAGTCACCCCGCCAATGCCTGGGCGACGGTGACGATGCGCGCAAACCGACCCTCCAGCACCAGCTCCGTACGCTCGCGAATCTCTGCCGGGGTGTACACGCGGCCGCTGCGGGCGTGGGTCATCGGGAACGTCAGCGTGGCCTCACTGACGAAATCGACGCTGAACCCGCTGTCCGAGGCCTGTCGCGTAGTGGTCTCGCAGCACTGTTCGGTCCGAATACCACTGATGATCAATCTGTTGACGCCCATCTCGATGAGACGCGCGGCCAGCGGCGTACCGGCGAAGGCGCTGTGGTAGTACTTATGGATGACCAACTGCGGATCGATTGAAAGCTCGCTCAATACCCTGACGTTACCCGATGCCAGCGAAAAGTGGTCTTGGTCCTCCACATGAAACACCTGCACCACCGGGATACCTTGTTGAACGCAGCCATCGATCAGGGCCTGCTGGTTTTCCAGGTAAGTTGGCAGGTCGTTTTCGGACCAGTAGGGTGCATGCCGAAATGAATGCTGGGCGTCGATTACGATCAGGGCTTTGCGGCTCATGGTAGGTCCTTTAGGCTTGGATTAGGGGCCGATACTGCAAACCATGGTAAAGCCCTCAACAGGTTCGCAACAGGCGCAAGGCGGACTGGCTAAGGACCGATTCGGACATTCCAGGCAAACCTTGAGCCGCTCGTTCAGCAACCACTCAAGGCCACTTGAGGCCGTTCGCCAGCGAAGAACAACGGTCGCAGCCGCACGCCCACGCTATTGCCGATAAACGCAGCCACCAGCCACAGCCAGCCGTGCAGGCTACCCGAGGCGATGCCGCTGAAGTAGGCGCCGATGTTGCAGCCATACGCCAGGCGCGAACCATAACCGAGCAACAGGCCACCAATGACCGCCGCGATCAACGAACGCGCCGGTATCTTCAAGCTCGGCGCAAATCGCCCGGCGAGGCCCGCGGCCAACAACGCGCCAAGCACGATGCCGATGTCCATGACGCTGGTGATGTCTTCCCAAACCGGTGCGGCCAGGGCCTTGGCGTTGGCCGGCATCTGCCAGAACGCCCAACTGGCTACGTCTACACCCAGCCCACTCGCCACCTTGGCGCCCCACAGCGCAAACGCTGAAGTAATGCCCCACGGCCGCCCGGCCAGCGCCAGCGTGGCATAGTTGAGCAAGGCCAGGCCTATCGCCCCCCACACCAACGGCCAAGGCCCACGCAGGAAGCGACGCGACCCCCGGTGTTCACTGGTCACGCCAGCCTCAAGCCCGCCATGACGTCCCTTCTCCAGACGCACAGTCACCCACGCAATGAATGCGAACACCGCCAGGCTCAGGAGCAACGCCGGCAGTACACCGAAACTTTTGACGATTGAAACCGGCGGGAACGACGGCAAGGCAAACCACCAGTCGACGTGATGGGTGGCAATCAACGAACCGCAGATAAAGAACAACAGGGTCACCAGCATGCGCGCATTGCCGCCGCCTACGGTGAACAGGGTGCCCGACGCGCAACCGCCGCCCAGCTGCATGCCGATGCCGAAGATAAACGCGCCGAAGACCACCGACACTCCGGCCGGCGCCAACAGCCCGACCACCGGCTGGCCGAACAGGGTCCCCGCGCCCAGCGCCGGGAAAAACAGCACCACCGCCACCGCCAGCATCACCATCTGCGCGCGCAACCCGGCGCCGCGCCGATCCTTGATAAACACGCGCCAGGCCGAGGTGAAACCGAAGGCGGCGTGGTACAGCGTCAGGCCCAGTGCGGCGCCGACGATCAGCAACCAGACTTGGCGCATGCCCACTGCGCTTTGCAGGAACAGGGCGCCTGCCACCAAGATGATAAAGGCCACCAAGGGCGCGACCGGCTTGCGTGCCGGCGTCAGGGAAACAGAGGTGCTCATGGGAATCTCGACGTGTTTGAAGGTGGCCAGTATAAACCCGGCGGGATGGCGGTCAGGCGCTGACGTTGCCCGCCTGGGTCTCGCGTGGGTTGATTGAGCTCCACGCGGCCTCAGCCAGCAGTTCACGGTACTCCCAGGGGCTCTTCCTGACCTTCGCCGACAACCACGCACGCGAGTAGCTTTCTGCCGCGCCAATGATCAGCGAAGGGATCAGTTCGGCGGGCAAGTGGCTGAAATGCTCCTTGCGCCCTGCCCCACTCAGCCAATCCTTCAACTGCTGGTTACGTTGTTTATTGCGTGAAACCAGCTCGTCACTGAACGGGCCATTGGACACGGCGAAGCGGCTCTGGAATACGAAACGCGCCCAGTCCGGTTGTTCAGTCACCCATTCTACGTAGCTGTACACCAGCGCGGTCACCCCCGCCTGGGCGGTATCCGCCGTTTGCAAATAACGTTCGCGCAGGCTGGCCTGGTCCTCCAGCGCGGCGAAGAAAAGCGCCGCGACCAACCCCTCTTTATTGCCGAAGTGGTGGTAGATGGCACCCACGCTGGTCTCGCAGCGGGCGCGGATGGTTTCGATATTCGTCGCTTCAATCCCCGCCTCGTTAAAACACGCCAGCGCCTCGCGCAGGATAGTGCGTTTGAGGTCGCTGCGCCGGCCCGGGAAGGTGCGCTCGATAAGGTCGATGGAATGCATGCACAGGGACGCCAAATGAACAGAGTCTATAGGTTCTGCGGGCGGCAGAGAAAGCCTGGCTTGACACGCAGCGAATTGACGGAATATTGTTCCGTTACAGAATATTATTCTGAAAACCCATCATGAGGACACCCAATGAGCCAAGCACTCAGCATGTTCAACAGCGTAGGCCCTGCCGCGTTCAGCAACCTGGCCTGCCAAATGGCACCGTACTTCAGCACGATCACGCCCGAGATCGCTGAGTTGCGCCCCAACCACGCGGTGGTCAACGTGCCGTTTCGCAAGGAAATCACCAACCATCTGGCTTCGGTGCACGCGATTGCGTTGTGCAACGCCGCCGAACTGGCCGGCGGGATGATGACCGACGCGTCCATTCCCCCTGGCGCCCGCTGGATTCCCAAGGGCATGACCGTGCAATACCTGGCCAAGGCAAAAACAGACATCCGCGCGGTCGCCGATGGCAGTGCCATCGACTGGCAAACGGCCGGGGACAAAGTTGTGCCGGTGGACGTATTTGATGAGGGCGACGTCAAAGTGTTCACGGCCCACATCACCATGAATGTGAAACTCGCTTAACTCAGTGCCCCACCGCCGCAGGCCCATCGGCAGACCGCCGTCCCGGCTTGAAGCCATGGGCATGCGCCGACCAGGCGATCACCAGCGCCACGCCCGCCAACAACAGCATTACCCAGGCAAACGAGGCCACACCCCAACGGTCAAGCAGTACGCCCCCCACCACCCCGCTGCCGGCAATCGCGCTGTTCCACGCCACGACATTCAGTGACAGCGCGACATCCGCACCGTCACCTGCGGCATCGGCCAGGGCGGTTTGCAGCAAGGTGGCGGCACCGCCGAAACTCAACCCCCAGACCGCCACCCCGAGGTAGATCACCGGCGGCTGGTTGCCTAGAAAACCGAACACGCCACTGATTGCCGCGAAGGCCGCCAGGCTCACCAATACCGTCTTGCGCAGCATCGGCTCGACCAGTCTGGCCGTCAGCCAGATACCCGCCAACGCGGCGATACCGAACACCAGCAGCACCAGATCCACCCGCTGCGCCAGCCCGGCCGGTGCCAGGAATGGCGCGATGTAGGTGTACAGAATGTTATGGGCAAGCATCCAACTGATGACCACGGCCAGCACCGGGCGTACTCCGGGGGTGGTCAACACCTTGACGAGGGAGAGACGCTGGTGCGCGGGCTGCGGCGGGTAATCCGGGACTTTCACCAGTACCCACACGATCAATCCCAGCGTCAGCGCCGACATCAAGCCAAAGGTGGTCCGCCAGCCCAGCAACCCGCCGAGCCAGGTACCCAGCGGCACCCCCAGGGACAGCGCAATCGGCGTCCCCACCATCGCCAATGCCAGCGCTTTACCCTGTTGCCCGGGCGCGACCATGCGCCGTGCATAACCGGCCAGTAGGCTCCAGGCCAACCCTGTCGCCACACCGGCAAAAAAGCGCGCGACCAGCGTGACGCCATAGTGGGACGACAGCGCCGTAATCGAATTGAACAGGAGGAAGCCGACGATGGTCAGCAACAGCACATTGCGTCGGCGCCAGCCACGGGTGGCGATGGTCATGGGGATCACCGCCAACACCGAGCCCAGCGCATAGGCGGTGACCATTTGCCCGGCCATCGACGGTGAAATCGCCAGGCCCTTGCTGATCAACGGCAACAGCCCGGCGGGCAGTGTTTCAGTGACGATGCAGATAAAGCCGGTCATGGCCAGGGCGAGCAAGGCGCCGATGGGCAGACGTTCGGATGACGCCGATAAACTGAGTGAGGGGGTCACGAGGGAAACTCCTTGGGCGAACTTAAATACTGATCGATACAAATGTTGCAGGCGAGCACAGTCGTTGTCAACGACTTATGTATCGACTAGTATTTATATAGGTATTCAGAGGACTCTCGCTATGGCAAAAATGGGCCGGCCCCGTACCTTCGACCGTGAACAGGCCGTGGAACAGGCCATGCACCTGTTTTGGCAACACGGCTACGACGCCACGTCGCTCGCCCAGCTCAAGGACGGCCTGGGGGGCGGCATCTCCGCACCGAGTTTTTACGCGGCATTCGGTTCCAAGCAAGCGCTGTTCGATGAGTGCGTGCAGCGTTACCTGGCGACCTACGCCCAGGTCACCGAGTGCCTTTGGGACGAAACCCTGCCACCGCGCCAGGCCATCGAGACTGCATTGCGCCAGTCGGCGCGCATGCAGTGTGACAACGCCCACCCCAAGGGCTGCATGGTGACACTCGGTGTGATGAGCGCGCCGAGCCCCGAGAACGCCCGCGTGGCGGATGCGCTGACCCAGTCACGGGCACGCACGCGGGCCGGGATTGTGGCGTGCGTTGAACGCGCAATCAGCGGCGGATACCTGCCGGACACCCTTGACGCCGCGTCGATGGCGACGGTGTTTGACAGTTTCCTGCAAGGGCTGTCGATCCAGGCGCGGGACAACGTTCCTCACGCCGTTATCGATGCAGCCATCGGCCAGATCATGCAGACTTGGGATATCGCCGCCGCGACTGTCCCGCCCCATCGCAACGTTGCGTCATAGGGAAACCCAGCGGGTATCCGGTTATAAAGGGCAATGCTGATTCAGCTCAGCCGTCAGTGGATATTTCGGTTATGGAGAACGCATCATGTTCGCAGTAGGCGTGGCGCTAGTCGCAGTAGGCTTGGGCACCGCAAACCCTGGTTTTTGGATACCAGGCTGTGTCTTCATGGCGATTGGGGCCTCTCGAAGAGGCAATCGTCGAGACTGATGGCAGGGGTAAGTGAGGGTCGCATGACTCTGCACTGGATCAAATTAATGATCGTCGCTGTGTACTTTGGTTGACGGGGCAAATCCCACGCAAAAAAAAGCCTGCATCGCTGCAGGCTTTTCTCTATCTGGCTCCACGACCTGGACTCGAACCAGGGACCCAATGATTAACAGTCATTTGCTCTACCAACTGAGCTATCGCGGAATGCGCCGTATGTTACTGATTAAAAAGAAGAAGTCAAGCCTCCTCTGACATTTGTCACGACTGAACAGGCTGACCGGTCGAAACCGCCTGCTCCCCGGCCAGCTCCAGCCACGCCCGGGCTGCCGGTGGCAGGTGGGCACTGGCACGCCAAGCCAGGGCGATGTGCCAGTCGGTGTGAGGTTCGTCCAGGGGGATCAGGGCAATGCCAGCATGCTGGTGCTTGTGCGCCAGCATCCGCGGCAGGAAGGCCACGCCCAGGCCGGCTGCGACCAGGTCGACGATAAAATCGATCTGCCCACTACGTGCCGTTACCTTGGGCACAACGCCCTTGCGTTCGCAGGCGGCGAGGATTTTCGCGTTGAGGGCGAAACCGGCTTCGAACAGGATGAACGCAGAGTCCGCCAGGTCAATGAAGTCGATGCGTTCGCGGCGCGCCAGCGGGTGGTTGATGGGCAGCACGGCGATCAGCGGTTCGTTGCGCACGGGCTGGTAGTCGAAACACTCGTCGACGGGCAGCAGCAGGGCCGCCAGGTCGACCTCCCCCGCTTCCAGGCATTCGCGCAGTTTTTTGCTGCCGTACTCGGTGAGTTCGATGTCGATGTCGGGGTAACGCGTGCGGTAGGTGGCAAACATTGCGGCAAACAATACGCCGCAACCCACCGGCGGCAGGCCGATGCGCAGCACGCCGCGCTTGAGGCCGCGCAGGTCGTTGATCTCGGCTATCAGGTCGTTGCGCTCAGCAAGCATAACCAAGGCACGCCGGTAGGCAATTTCGCCAGCGGCAGTGAGTTCGTTCCTGTGGCCGAGACGATCAAGCAATGGGGTGCCCAGTTCCTCCTCCAGCGTCTTTACCGCTTTGCTGACCGTGGACTGGGTCAGGGACACCACTTCAGCCGCCTGGGAAAAACCGCCCTGACGCACCACTTCGACAAACGCCCGCAGTGTTCGCAGATTCATCAGTATTCCTTTTGCGACTCGATTGCAGCGATAAAAGTTGTTTTTATCATGCCAGAATTTTGCTTATCGTAGAGCGCTTCGCCGAGTGGAGCCCCTCTACATGATCATTTCGTCCGCATCCGATTACCGCGCTGCCGCCAAACGCAGGTTGCCGCGCTTTCTATTCGACTATATCGATGGCGGCGCCTACGCCGAGCACACGCTGCGTGCCAACAGTTCGGACCTGGCCGAGATAAGCCTGCGCCAGCGCATCTTGCGCAATGTCGATAACCTGAGCCTGAAAACCTCGTTGTTCGGCCAGGAGCAGGCCATGCCGGTCATCCTCAGCCCGGTCGGCTTGACGGGCATGTATGCACGGCGCGGTGAAGTGCAAGCAGCCAAGGCTGCAGCGAACAAGGGGGTGCCCTTCTGTTTGTCGACGGTGTCGGTGTGTTCGATTGGAGAAGTCGCCTCGCAAAGCCCGCAGTCGATATGGTTCCAGTTGTATGTGCTCAAGGATCGCGGCTTCATGCGTAATGCGCTGGAGCGCGCGCAGGCGGCGGGCGTGACGACACTGGTGTTTACCGTCGATATGCCGACCCCGGGCGCGCGTTATCGTGATGCCCACTCCGGCATGTCCGGCCCGTATGCGGCGCAACGGCGGATGCTGCAAGCCATGACCAAGCCGCAATGGGCGTTCGATGTGGGGTTGATGGGCCGTCCCCATGACCTGGGCAATATTTCCAGGTACCTGGGCAAACCCACCCATCTGGAGGACTACATAGGCTGGCTGGCCAATAACTTCGATCCCTCGATCAGTTGGAAAGACCTGGAGTGGATTCGCGACTTCTGGAAGGGGCCGATGATCATCAAGGGCATCCTCGACCCACAGGATGCCAAGGATGCCGTGAGCTTCGGTGCCGACGGCATCGTGGTCTCCAACCATGGTGGCCGCCAGCTGGATGGCGTGTTGTCTACCGCCAAGGCGTTGCCGCCCATTGCCGAGGCCGTCGGCGATGACCTCACCGTGCTGGTGGATTCCGGCATTCGTTCCGGGCTCGACGTGGTGCGCATGCTTGCCCTGGGGGCCAAGGCCTGCCTGCTCGGGCGCGCCAGCGTGTACGCATTGGCCGCCGACGGGCAGAACGGTGTGGAAAACCTGCTGGATATCTTTGCCAAGGAAATGCGCGTGGCGATGACGCTGACCGGTGTCACGTCGATCGAACAAATTGACGGTTCCACGCTGGTCGCTACGTAATCCTTCAACTGCCCCAGCCAGATAAATGACGCCACGCGCTGTCGACTGTTTTTCGAGTCGAGGCAGTCAATTGATTCATATCGCTATTTATTAAATAAAACGATTTGGCACGAATCTCGCTCTAACACCCTTCAAGCAGGTCAAGCGATGACAAGACGTGTGGCAGTGCCCCGGCCTTATAACCCGGCGTAAAGCGGTTTAAACTGATCCTTACTGTTTTACGGAACTGAAGGAGCAGTAAGACGCCTGGCACTTGCCACTCTCATCCGCCTGTAAGACAGTCATGTGCTTAGAGGCCGTTCACCTATGAAAACACCCACCCAGACCAACGCAATTGACTTTGACAGTGCCAAATTGCAACGCCTGGGATTTGGTCAGCCCGCCCTCCGTTCACCTCGCCCCGCCACTCTTGGCCAGCTTCGCCAGCAACTTAACCAGCAATTGCAAACCAGCCTCGAGCCGGAACGCATCCTTGGCCTGTTCTTTCGCGAAATTCAACGCCTGGTGCCGCTCGATGCCTTGCAATATCGCCACGTCACCAGTGACCTGCGCCTGGAGTTCGGCCATCGCGGCCATCATTCGATGAGCTACACCTTGAGCCATGACGGCGAGCACCTGGGCGAGTTGGTGTTCCGCCGCAACCAGCGCTTTACGGAAGAGGAACTGGGCCAACTCGAATCCCTGCTGGCAGCCCTGCTGTATCCGATGCGTAACGCCCTGCTCTACCGCGCCGCCACCCGCAGCGCCCTGCGCGACCCGTTGACCGAAACCGGCAACCGGATCGCCATGGACCAGACACTGCAACGGGAAATCGACATGGCGCGGCGGCACATGCACCCGCTGTCCCTGTTGATGCTGGACATCGATCACTTCAAGCGCATCAATGACACCCATGGCCATACCGCCGGCGACAGCGTATTGCGCGCCGTGGCGGCGGCGATCAAAGGCCAGCTGCGCAACGTGGACATGGTGTTTCGGTTTGGCGGCGAAGAATTTCTGATCCTGCTGTCCAACACCGGCCGCGATGCGGCGCGGATGGTCGGCGAGCGCCTGCGCCAGGCGGCGCAAGCCCAGGACTACTGGGTAGAAGGGACGCGAATCGAATTGACGGTAAGCCTCGGCTGCTCGACGTTACTGGCGGCTGAGTCGGCTGAAAGCCTGCTGCGCCGAGCCGACAATGCCTTGTACGTGGCCAAGCGCGAAGGCCGTAATCGCCTGGCAATGGCGGGGTAACCCCCGCCATTGCCTGTGCATCACGCCTCGCTGGCGACTCGGGCCTGGCGCTCACGCACGAGCGCGGGGGCCTTTTCTTTCTCTTGTTCCAGTTGCATGCAACTTTCCAGGAACAGATACATGTAGTCGTAGCTCTTGCACACGGCCTGGCGCAACTCTACCTGCAGGGGCCTGCTCGGGTTCGTGCCGGCGAGGGTACAGATGATTTCCAGCGCTTCCCAAGGGTGTGCGTCATCATACTGGGCGTGCATCTTCAGCCATTTCATCGCACGCTTGCGCTCTTCCTCGGGGAAGGCAGCGGCATACACGCCGGTGGAACAGACCACGGCGGACCACTCCCCTGTCGCGCCCTCGATGGCGTAGTTGGTGGCGGCAATCGCGACGATCAATGAATCAGACGAGCTGGTGTGCCAGCACCAATGACTCAGTGCGTGCAACTCCGGTGGCACGTCCTGGGCCTGCAGGTCGTCGAGACTGACACCATGGGCACGCGCCCAATTCACCCAATAATCGGCATGGTTCAATTCAACGCGAATATTGCGCATCAGCCAGCGTCGCGCCATGTCCTCCCCAGGATGACGGGCAAATTTGGTCTTGGTGAGGTTCTGCGCCATGTACAAGGCAAACTGCTCCACCACAGGCCAGCCGCCGATCAGGTAGTGGCGCATGGTCCTGGCGCTGAGCGTGTTATCGCGCATGCGGTGGTACAGTTCGTGTTCGACAACTCGACGCTTGCTCTCGCTACAGTCCTGGATCAGTTGCTGGGCCCAGGCGGGGTAACTCGAGGCTTCCATAAGCGGGCCGGTTCTGTTGAATGTGTCGATCACTGTAGGGCTCCTTTTTAAGTGTGATGTACAGACCGGCAAGTTTCAGCGGAATGTACCGGGCGCCTTGAATAACAGGGGCTGCGGCCGCACGGGTCGGCACTGCAGGCGATCACAGGTAAACAATTGCGGGCGCTCGATCAGATAGCCTTGAGCGTAGTCCACACCTATCTCAAGTAACGCCTGTTCGATCTGCGACGTTTCAACAAACTCGGCAATTGTGCGTTTACCCATGACATGGCCGATGTGATTGATCACTTCGACCATGGCGCGGTTAATCGGGTCGTCCAGCATATCCTTTACGAAACTTCCATCGATCTTCAAGAAGTCTACAGGTAAATGTTTGAGATAGGCGAATGAGGACATTCCGGCGCAAAAATCATCAAGGGAAAAGTGGCAACCTAACGCCTTGAGTTCATTAATAAAACGAATTGCACTGCCTAAATTGGCGATAGCGCTGGTCTCAGTTATTTCAAAACAAATCATTTCCGGGGGAATGCTGTAAGTGCCGAATTTTTCACGCAAAAACCCGAGAAAATCATCATCGCCAATGGTTATGCCTGACAGATTAATCGCACACATGGCCATGGGTCGGCCCGGACGCTCGTGCATGCAACGGGCAATGATCTTGAATACGTTGTCCACCACCCAGCGATCCAGGGAAGTCATCAAGCCGTAACGCTCGGCCGCCGGAATGAAACTGTCGGGCAGGATGATTCGCCCCGCTTCGTCGTGCAGGCGCAAGAGTATTTCGATGTGACCGGTGCCCGCTTCGGTAGGGCCCAGAGGCGAAATTTCCTGGGAGTAAAGGCAAAAGCGGTCCTCCTCAAGGGCCATGTGCAGGCGTTGCACCCACGCCATCTCGCCAAAGCGTATGGACAGCTCCGAGTCATCGGCGTGATACACCTGCACCCGATTACGCCCTTTCTCCTTGGCCATGTAGCACGCCATGTCGGCGGCGCGCAGCGACGTCTCCAGGGTGGTGGGCGCTTGTGAGATATGCACCAGGCCGATGCTGACGGTGGTCATGAACGGCCGGCCCTTCCACACAAAGTGCAGGCTCTGCACCGTGTGGCGCAGGCTCTCGGCAATCTTCTCGGCCACGGGTGCCGGGCAGTGCTCCAGCAGGATGCCAAATTCATCGCCGCCCAGCCGCGCCAGGGTATCGCCTTCGCGCAAGTCCGATTGCAGCAGCGCGCAAATGTGTCGCAGCAACTCGTCGCCCGCGGCGTGGCCGCAGGTGTCATTGACCAGTTTGAATTGGTCCAGGTCGAGGAACATCAAGGCATGCCGGCCGTTTGGCTGGCGCACCACCTGCTGCAGCACCTGCTCCAGGCGGTATTCGAATTCACGCCGGTTGGCCAGGCCGGTCAAGGCATCGTGGGTCGCCTGCCAGGAAAGATTGGCGATGTACTGGCGCTCCTGGGTCATGTCATGCAGCACCAGCACCGCGCCACTGACCTTGCCCGCGCTGCGAATCGGCGCGCCCACCAGGGTCACCGAGACAGTGCTGCCGTCCAGGCGCTGTATCAGCTTGGAATGCTCACTGCCGCCACTGAGTTCGCCCTTGATGATGTGCTCGATCAGGGTGAAGCCGTCCGGCTCGGCGTTCTCATCCAGCAATTTGAACAACGCCGCCAGCGGCAGGCCCTGGGCCTGGGCCGACGTCCAGTGGGTCAGTGCTTCGGCGGCGGGGTTCATATAGGCAATCGAACCGTCCACGTCGGTGGTGATGACACCGTCACCAATCGACTCCAGGGTGATCTGCGCCCGCTCTTTTTCCGCTTGCAGGGCATCGGCAAACGCATGGCGCTGGGCCAGCAACTTGTGCGTGCGCAGCAGCGCCAGAACGATCAGGCCCAGGGCCGTGGCGAGGTTGGTGATCAACAGCAGGCGCAGGATCATCCGCGAACCTTCGCCCAAGGCATCGCTGAACGCCTTGGCGGCCGGTGTCACACCTTCGTTGATGGCTGTGATACGCGCTTTCCACCGCCGCACATCGTCGGCATTCACCCGATCGGCAGCAATGGCGTCATGCATTTGGCGAGCAAGGTCGTCCAGTTGCAACAGGTAGCCGTCGCCCACCGTCCAGAGTTCGATGGCTTTTTCCAGGTAGCTGAAATGACGGAAGTTGAGGTACAGCCAGATCAGGCTGGAGACGTCGTCCGGGTGGTTGCCGCCCTTGATGATACCCAGGCGCGCAGCGGGGATATCAGGGGTGGGGCTGTCCAGGGCGATGCGCAACTCGTGCCCGCCCTGAGGCACCGCAATGGCTTGCTGATATTTGAGGTAGGTGGCGGCTTCGCGATTATCGGCGTAGAGGGTCAGGTAATAGATAGCGTCTTTCTGGCCCTTGGACCACAGACTTTCACCTGCCACATAGCCACGCACCGCCGAGAGCACGTAGAGACTGACGCAGCCTAACAATGCCTGGAACAGTACAACGGCAATAAAGGGCCAGACAATGCCCAGCAGCCGTGGCGTTCCGAGAGTCCGCTTTTGCTTCATGAAGTCCCTTGCACATGCACAGCTCAATACGCACGCGAAAATCCGCTCCCGATAGCACAGCCTAAGCTAAATCAACGTACCTGTTGCAGGTGTCCATACAATTTGGCGTACAGCCCGCCATCGGCAATCAATTGCTGATGGTCGCCATCCTCGGCGATATGCCCGCCATCGAACACCAATACACGGTCAGCCTGTTTCACTGCCGAGAGCCGGTGGGCGATGATCAGTGTAGTACGCCCACTGAGAAACCGCGCCAGCGCCTGATGCAGGTTGTACTCGGTGGCCGCGTCCAGCGCCGAGGTGGCTTCATCCAGAATCACGACTTTGGGCTCGGCCAAGACCATGCGCGCGATAGCCAGGCGTTGCCGTTGACCACCGGAAAAACGCACGCCGGATCGCCCCACTATGCTGTCCAGGCCCAACGGCAATGCCTTGACGGTAGCATCCAGCTGGGCGATTTCCAGTGCCTGCCAGCAGGCCTGGTCCGTACGCTCGCGGCCCATCGTCAGGTTGGCGCGCACGGTATCGTTGAACAGCGCCGGGTGCTGCAGCACCACCGCGACGTTTTCACGGATGGTCGCCAGGCCGATCTCCTGCTGGCTCGCGCCGCCAAAACAAATGCTGCCAGCCTGCGGTGTGTAGAGACCCAGCAACAGTTGCACCAGGGTACTTTTGCCGCCGCCGCTGGCGCCGACAATCGCGACCTTCTCCCCCGGTGCGATGGCCAGGTTCAATTGGTCGAGCACCAGGTCGTCACCGTAGCCGAAGTCCAGGCCGCGCACGTCGATACCGACGGTCGCACGCCCACTGAAGGGGTCGGCGCCTCCCGCGTATTGCGGCTCGTCGGCGCGGGCCAGCAGTTCGTTGATACGCGTCAACGCGCCGCCTGCCGCGTAATAGGCGTATTGCAGGTTGAGCAACTGCTCCACCGGGCCGATCATGAACCACAGGTAACTGAACACCGCGAGCATCTGGCCGATGGACAGGTCGGAAAACAGCACGGTCAACATGGCTGCGGCGCGGAAGATGTCGATACCGAACTGGAACAGCAAGCCACTGGCGCGGCTGGACGCGTCGGTTTTCCATTGCGAGTGGATGGCATAGTCCCGCACCTCACGGGCACGCTGGCCCAGGCGCCCGAGGAAGAAACCCTGGCGGTTGCCGGCGCGCACTTCCTGGATGGCATCCAGGGTTTCGGTGAGCGCCTGGGTGAACCGTGAGGTGCTGTCGTTTTCCAGTTTTTTCAGGTGTTTGACACGCTTGCCCAACTGCACCGTGGCATAGATCACCAACGGGTTGAACAGCAGGATCAGCAACGCCAGCTGCCAATGCATCCACACCAGGATCGCTGAGGTGCCGACCAGGGTCAGCATCGCCACCAGGAAGCGGCTGAGGGTTTCGCCGACGAATTTGTCCAGGGTGTCCAGGTCGGTGACCAGGTGGGTGGTCACCGTGCCGCTGCCCAGGCTTTCATATTCGCCCAGGGAGATGCGCTTGAGCCGCTCGATCAGGCGCACGCGGATGCGGTAGACGATGTCCTTGGCCAGGCGTGCAAACAGCCGCGCCTGTACCACGTTGAACACCAGAGCACCGCAACGCAGGGCCAGAGTCACCATTAACATCAGACCGATATAGCCGGCAGCTTTCTGCCAGCCCAGGGGCAGCGCGTGGTTCATCACCTTGAGCGCGGCGTCGCCATGGCCCAACAGCACTTCGTCGACCAGCAGCGGTAACAGCAACGGGATGGGTACGCTGCACAAGGTCGCCAGCACGGCGACGCTGTTGGCGATCCACAGGGATTTTTTGTGACGCAGGGCCAGGCGGCGGATTTCCGCCCAGGTCAGGCGGTCGCCGGTTTTTGACTCATCCTGCACAGGTGGCTCGCTCCAGCCATCGGGCGAGCAACGGTGACAACTCGTCCAGCGGCTGGTAGCCATTGGTGAGCAGCGCCAATTGTCCGTTGCGCTCGGCCAGCAAGGTCGGGAAACCGGCGATGCCCAGATCCTGCACCCAGGTGAAATCCGCTGCCGTGGCCGCGTGCTGCTCGGCACGGTCGAACTCGCCGGCAAACTCGATACGCGGAATACCGGCCTGTTCGGCCAGCTCCACCAGCACATGGGCATTGGTGACGTCGCGGCCCTCTACATAGAACGCCTGCTGGATCAGCCCCACCAGCTTCCAGGCGCAATCGGGCGCCAGGCTGCGCGCAGTGACGATGGCCCGGCACGCAGGCTCGGTGTCATAGACAAACCCATCGGGCAACGCGCCTTCGCGCTTGAACGGCTGGCCGGTGGCGTCGGTCACCGCCTGCCAGTGCTCGAGGATGTAACGCCGCGTAGTCGGTTCCAGCGCCGCGCCACTGCCGGTGCGCAATCCGCCCACCACCAGGTGCAACTCCACGCCGGCCGCCCGGGCCTGCTCAACCAGCGCCTGCGCCACCGGGGCAAAGCCCCAGCACCAGGAACACATCGGGTCCATTACATAGAGCAGGCGCGCGGTCATGGTTCAAGCCTCGGAAGGGGTTTGCTTGTAGTTGAAACCAATCGGATGCGGCATGTTACGGGCCTTGGCCAGTTCGATTTGCTTCTGCCGGTCGATGGCGCTGCGACGGGTTTTCTCCGGCAGCTTATCCCAGCAATGCGGGCAACTGATGCCGGCCACGTAGTGCTCGGACGCGCGGTCTTGCACGCTGACCGGTGTGCGGCAGGCATGACATTGATCGTAGTCGCCTTCGCTCAAATCGTGGCGCACGGTGACGCGATTGTCGAACACGAAGCAGTCGCCCTGCCACTTGGTCTCTTCCTGCGGCACCTCTTCGAGGTATTTGAGAATACCGCCCTTGAGATGATAGACCTCGTCGAAGCCTTCGCTGAGCATGTAGCTCGACGCTTTCTCGCAACGAATGCCGCCGGTACAGAACATGGCGACCTTCTTGTGCCTGGCCGGATCGAAGTTGGCTTTGATGTAGTCGGGGAATTCGCGAAAACTGGTGGTCTTCGGGTCGATTGCGCCTTCAAAGGTGCCGATCGACACTTCGTAGTCGTTGCGGGTGTCGATCAGCAGCACTTCGGGGTCGCTGATCAGCGCGTTCCAATCCTTGGGGTCGACGTAGGTGCCGACCTTTTTGTTCGGGTCCACGCCTTCCACGCCCAGGGTCACGATCTCTTTCTTGAGCTTGACCTTGGTGCGGTAGAACGGTTGGTCGTCGCAGTAGGACTCTTTGTGGTCGATATCGACCATGCGTGGGTCTTTCTTGAGCCAGGCCATCAGGCCATCGATGCCTTCGCGGCTGCCGGAAACGGTGCCGTTGATGCCTTCTTCGGCGATCAGCAAGGTGCCTTTGATGCCGTTGTCGACCATCGCCTGCAACAGTGGCTCGCGCAGGGCGACGTAATCTTCAAGGGTGACGAACTTGTACAGTGCCGCCACGACGATAGGTTGAGTCATGGGTAATCTCTCCAGGTGGCTACCCTCGTAAGGGGTGAACCGGATGCAAAATGACGCCGACCAGGCGACGCGGCGCGCATTCTAGCAAAACCACGCCGCCACCGCACCGACACGCAGCCGCTGATATGCCCTCAGCGGTGTGGGTTGCGTACGCCCTCCACTCGGTACCGCCGGCCACCCTGATGGCTGAGCATCAAACGATAGACACCGCGTCCACGCGCACCGGCGTAGCCGTGCAAATCAGCGGACCACAGTTGATCTGCGTGAAGATGCCAATGAACCGCAGCGAAACGCCCTTCACGCAAGTGGCCGAGGGCAAGGGCAATACTGCGGCGCTCGCGGCCCGATAGCTGGGTATCTGCAAGCCTGGCGGTGTCAATCATCATCGGCGGGGCAGCGGCTCTCGCTGCCGCCGGCGGCGCCAACGGCACCTGCGCCTGTGCTTGCCGAGCACCGCGGGCGTGACTTGAACCCGCCACCTGCGTGGTCGCCTCGACCTCAAACGCACTTGGCCCTGCCTGCTGACCACGCGCGCCAACGGATTCAAGCCCAGGCCTTCGCAGCACTATTTCGTTATAACCCATGCGCCTCAACTCAGGCATCGGGTTACCACTCCCCTCCAATACGCGTTCGACAGCGGGCCGTTGGTCCATAGGTCCCGCGTAGCCATAGAGGGTCCCCTGACGTTCATGGACTCCAAGGAAAATGCCTCCTTCAGCAGGGCGACGCGCATAGGCAAAATTCACCAGCCGCTCTGTTTCTTCGTCACTCAACGACCCCTGCTGCGCCAAATTGATTGCCATCTCCGTAGTATCCCTGGCGAACTGCTGTTCCACTTGTTGCGCTGCACTGGCCACGGCCTCCGGCTGCATTTGTCGATAGGCACTCAGGCGGCTGGCACCAAAGAGTGCACCTCCCACCAGCGCGCCCACGGCAGCCCCCAAGTTTGCATTCCCCAGCAACGCTCCCACACCCAGGCCCAGCAAGACTAAAAACAGCAAAATTACAATACCGCCCTGTATCCGGGTATTTTCCACGGAGGCAGGCTGCAGCCCCATTGAATCAACGAACGTGACCGGGTTATTGAACGCCATGAGATAAGGATTGAGCTGCCCGTCATCCCCTGCGGGGTCGGGGCTTATCCAGCGTTGCAACCACGGGGCGTAATAGCGGAAACCGTAATAATACAAACCACCGCCGTCCCGCTCCTTGCCCGAATATCGGCGGGTTTTGTAGCTGCCCTCTACCGCGCTGCGTGAGGCCCACCACGCCGTCCCCCCATACGGAAAATAACTCTCCTGGCTCAATAACTCGGCTTGCTCGCCCAGCTCCAGACCATGACTCGATTGCTGATCCTTCAGGCAAAAACGCAGGGTTTCATCGGCGGCCCCCTCATCGCGTCCCAGCTCCCATTGCAAGACCTCAACCGTGCAACACGCCACTTCAAGGCGCACCACGTTCAACCGACGCAACGGCCGTTGGCGCAGTTCCAGGCCTGGCAGGTAATACACACGGGCCGTTTGCCGGCTGCCGGCCACCTGCTGGTGAGTGAGCTTGAGCGCACGCTGACCGTCGCCTGCATACACATAAGCCTCCTCATCCGAGGCCCCGCCCTCGCGCAAAATTGACGTAACGCGGGCCAACTGATTACGCACATTCCACGTCATTGGCACGCCGCGCTCCAGCTGTTGCTGATTGCCATTGGCATCAAAGCCCTGCGTCAGCTCGGCTACCGGATGCTCGCTCGACAATCCTCGGTTACTGCCCGTCGCCACTTGCAGGCTGCGGGTGTAGCCGACGCCACTGGACGGCACGTGGCGCAGCCGGGTCAGGTTGCCCCCCTCGTCATAGGCATAGTGCTGGGTGTAGTTGCGCCATAAACCGGTATCGGTGGAACCGAACGAAATACGCGCGGGCAGTGCCGGGCCGATGGCGGCGGCGGCACTCTCGCGACCGCTCGCCTGGGTCAGTTGGTACAGCGAGTCGTATACATAGCGAGAGCAAGCCTCCACTTGCGTGTTGTGACGCCATTGTGTCGGTTGCGCCCGATCCCGCAGGGCTGAAATATTTCCCACCGGGTCATAGTCGTAATTCAAATCCTGCAGCGGCTCGGCCATCTCATTTTTACGGTAAGCCATCAGCCGATGCATACGGCCATCTTCAGCCCGATAGGCGGACAGGCTGCTCACACCATTGCCCAGCAGGGCCGCCTCCACCTGACCGGCGGCATTGTAGTCGTAGCGTTCTATGACGGTCTTGCGCACACCGCTTTTCAAAGCGAGGTAGATATGTTTCGCCTGGCCATCCAGACCATAGGCAAAGTGGCGGCCATTACCTTTGGCGTCGACCTGTCTCAAGGTGCCGCCGAGGGCGTCAAACGTCCAGCGTGTGGTGTAACGCGCGCGCTCCAATTGCTGGTTCTGATCGGCCTGGGCAAGTGGCCAGTCAACCTCGCCGGCGAGCTCGCGAAACCCCCGCGTTTGCTGCAGCACCTGGCCGGTAATCCCGTACTCGTCGTACACCTGTGTGCCCACCGGATCGGCATGGCGGACCAAACGGCCGCTGCGGTTGAGCGCACGGTGCTCAGGGGTTGGCAGGGCATACACCAAGCGTTCGACACAGCGGGGTTGCGCTTGGTCGGCAGGTTGTTCGAACACCGCCACCGGGCGTTGAAAAGCATCGTAGTCGTGGCGCTGATACGCACCCCGCCCGTCCCAGGCATGCAGCAGTTGCCCGGAGGGCGCCGACAGCATCAGCCGCATGCCGGCATCCACATCGTTGCGGCGGATCAGCGTGCCGGACAGGCTGTACACCGACTCCTGGTTCGCCTCGGTCAAGGGCACGCTCAATTTAAGGGCATACAGGCGTGGGTCCCACTGCTGCAGTAGCAGGCCGCTGGCCCCATAGACCTGGCGCCTGACACGGGCCGTTGGCGCAGCCTGGGGGGTATCGCGCAGGTAAGCGACGCTGCGCACGGTCAACCCACGGGGGTCGAATGCCGCAAGCGAGGGCGTATTTCGATGAAGTGAAGCAGACATGATCTCATGACCTCAATTGCACAAAGGTCAGCAAAGCCTGGGCTTGTTACCCTGGATAAAGGTGGTATCGGCGTATGGGTGCCGGCGATGCCTGTAAATACCTATACCTGGCCCCGTTAATCTGCGTGATAGCGTTTTTCATTGCCCGCCGGACCCGTCGGCGGACGTGAAGGAACGTATGAATATGCAAGCCGACAGCAGCTCCTTGCTCGCTCAACTGATTGATCACTCACGCCCTCCCGCCCCCGGCCGGGACGATTTCAAAACCGCGCTGCAGCGCCTCGACATTCGCTCGGTATTCGACATTGTGCGTCTCGGCGAAAAGGCATTTGCAGAGCAATTGGCCACCTGCAACGACGACGATGCCCGCGCGGTGTACCTCAAGGCCCAGAACGCTGCAGCGCAGCTGGAAACGCTGTTTCGCGAACAACAAGTCTCATCTCCCCCTCCTTCACCGCGTGATAAACGCAGTGTCGCCCCCGAAACCAGCGCCACCTACCAGGCCTTATTCAACGAAAACTGGCATCAGTTCTGTGCCAGTTCTTCCATCGCAGCGATCGATTCGCCGGCGGCCTACCTACGGGCGCTCTATCTGTTCGCCCTGCAACTGGAACAAAACGCCAAGGGCGCAAATGCGGTCAAGCTGTCGGAGCGACGCCCGGACCTCGGGGCATTGACGATCAACCAACACAGCGTGTCGGGCCAGGTGCCCATGTTGTCGATCGTCAACCAGATCCTGCTCGAAAATATCGCGCCGGGCACAGACGAAACGACCTATGAGGTGCTGAGTAAAACCTGGTACCCGTTTTCGCTGCCCTATCACTTCCACCATCAGCAATGCCAACGGCGCCTGGTGGGAGACAGGCCGGCGCTGGAGGAGTTGAGCTATCGCATCAGCCGCCAACTGCCCCTGGCGGGAGAAACCAGCCATTACGGGCAGGTCAGCGAACAGAACAACGAGGTCCAATGTCAGTTATCGGGGTTGAGCCCTGAACTACAGACGATGCTGAAAGATAGCTGGGTAGCCGCAACGGATGCGCAAAAGTTCTATCTCAAGTACTACAACTGGAAAACTGATTTGCTGGGACCGCAGGCGCTCACTGACTTTCTGCACCATACACAAATGGATGCCGGACAACTTCAGGCGCTGCTCGCACAACAGACGCAATCACCGCGCAAATCACCTCACTGCCAGCAGGACACCGGCCTCACTTACGGTGCGTGCTACATCAACGGCACGGCAACGCCCACTATCAGCCTGGACAACGGCACGCCCGCCAAGCTGGTCAACGTCAGCCTTGAACGCTTCGACAGACTGCAACGCATGATTCGCCTACAGCGCTGGCTGGGCGTGCATTTCGCGCAATTGGACACTCTGATAGTCAGCGCCATGCGCTGCGAAGGCACCAGAAACAGCGCGCTGCGGATCACCCATAACACCCTCCGGGCGCTGGGGGTGTTTTGCTATCTAAGCAAGCGCTACGGGTTGCAAGCCGAAGAGTTTGCCGCCTGGCTCCATCAATTGCCCGTTCATGCCTCAGGCGACCGCATGTCGTTGTTCGACCAGGTATTCAATCGCGCCGGCTCTGCCCTGCCCCCCCTGTATCTGGACAGTGCTACGTTCGACGCTACCACCCGGCAACAACTGTGCACCGGGTTGGGCCTGCAAGACACTCAGGAGTCGCTGCAACTACTGATCAGCCCCGACCAGCCTGCAACCCGTACGATCGAGACGGTCAGCGAGATCTATCGACAAGCGCGCATCGCCCGCCTGTTTGGCGTGTCGGTCATGGAATGCCGACAACTGGCGCAAATGCTCGGGAAAGCAAACTTTCTCATGCAGTTGCGCAACCCAACGTTACGAAACAAGCCGAAAGGTGTGTCTGACTTTCTCGATATGCTCATGCACCTGGAATGGGCCAGCCGTTGGTTCAAGGAAAACGGCAGCAGCCTGGCGCTGTTCAGACACCAGCTATTGCTGGATCACAAAGCCCAGGACCCGGCCATCAACCTGCTTTTGAAGGAGTTCGCCAGCTATGACCAGGCCTCTCTTTCCAAACAGTTGCAACGGCTCACTCTTCCCAAGCAACCCGATGACGAACCAGCCAGCCTGCCTGTCGTTGACTGGAAATCCTTAGCCTATACAGCGTTGCAACGGATGCGCCTCGACACAACCATCGAGGCGGCGCTCGATGAAGTGCTCTCTTCCGTTAAAGTCAGCATTGACGCTACACGTACGAAACACTTGATCGACCAAGCGAAGTCTGAACTCAGCAATCTGCTGAGCACGGTGCGTAATGAGTTGTGGTCGTTGTATGGACGCCTTAAAAAAATCATCCAGGACGTCCCCCATGCGCCAGGCAACGCCAACGGCTATAAAAAATACGACTTTCACCACCATTTCTTGCGCTTACATGCCCCCGATGACCCGCCGCTGCAAACCCTCGCCTACTTGATACTGCGGTTGCCTCACGCCGCCGGTTTTCTGCAACTGCCCCTCAGCCCACATGCGCTTCATCAGTTTCTGGTCAACCCGCACTGGCTTGCGCGCGAGTACAAAGAGTCTTCGTTGCTGGAACTGACCCCGAACAACCTCTACCTCATGCAGCAGTTCAAACATTGCATTGACCGCAGTGGTGTAACGGAAGAACAGCTTCTCAACTATTTCGAACAAGCCAATACCCTGCCCAACAGCGCTGCGCAGAACGACAGTGACGAAACAAACGAGCGTCTCGCTCAACTTTTAGACTGGAGTGCCAGTGAAATAGATGCCTTCAGCAGCCAACTGAAACCGCCACGCATTACCTCAATGAACCGCCTGGACTGGGTACTGCGCTGCCGCCAAGCCAGCAAGGACACAGGCCTGCCCGCCAAGATGCTGATTAAAGCCAGCGAACTGAAGGCCGACTCGACATTTGCTGACTGGAAGACCGTCGGAGAAGCGGTCGTAAGTGCGCATCCATAACCTATTGACCCCCTATCCGCTTTCGACCTGCTCAAGGACTGATCATGTCTCACTCGTTTAATCAATTGCTCAATGAAAGCCTGCGCGACGCCATGCTCGCGTACTACCTGACCCACAAGGTACCTGGCAAACTAGAGAACAACATCACCCATGCCGCCGACCTATACGAATACTGGCTGCTCGATGTACAAGTCAGCCAAGCCGTGCAGACCAGCACGGTAGCCTGTGCCATCTCCAGCCTGCAACAGTACATCACGCGCATCCAGCTGGGCCTGGAACCGGGCTATGAAGAGCGGCGCATGACCCCGGCACAGGACAAGTTATGGCGCGAACAGTTGCACACCTACGCACTCTGGAACGCCAGCCAGCAGTTGCAGTATCACCCCGCCAACTACTTGGACCCGACATTACGGCATGCCAAGACCGACAGCTTTGAGCAGTTGGAAAACGACCTGAGCCAGTATCGAATTCAAGCGGATACCGTCACCACGGCGGTTCACAATTACCTGGCCAGGTTCGAGGAAATCGCCAACATACGCACGATCAACGGTTATATCGACGCCGGCTTGAGCGACCTGTATAGCGGCACCTATTACTTCGTCGGTAAATCGAGTTCCGAACACACCTATTACTGGCGCTCCCTCGACCTGTCCAAACGCGCAGGCTCGGTACTTTTTCAGGACGCTTGGACAGACTGGGAAAAAATCAACGTGTCGGTCTCCGACGCCACCGCCGAGCAAAGTATCCGGCCGGTGTATTTCAATAACCGGCTATTTCTCATCTGGGCCGAATGCATCAAGCCCGCCGCCACCAGTCCCGTCAAACCGACGCAACCCGATCCTGCGGAAAAAAAACAGCAGACCGAATGGATCAACAGTCGTTACGTCAAATTTCGCCTCAATTTTTCTTATAAAAAGCACGACAGCAGTTGGAGTGCACCTAAACCCTGCATCGAGCAATACTGCGCCACCGAAGACGTCAACGCATTGACTGCAGCCTTTCTGAAAACCATTACACAAACGGTGGCAATCGTCGACAGCAACGGTCCCCCTGTACTGTTTTTAAGTGTGCTCGCCACCAGCCGTAAAGACCCTAAACAGCAGGAGCATTTTATTGGGAAATTTTTCCAGGCTGTCCATATCGACCAGTCCTTCAACATCACCACCATCGCCGACGGCGGCAGCCCCGAACGCTACAGCGTGCTGCCCGGCTCACAGGTGGCCGAGGAGATAAACCGACTCCTGGAATCCTTCGATCCGTCACAGAAGACAAAAGTGCAGGCTGTAGCAAAAGGTGAAGATCAAAGCGTCAGCGGGTATTACAGCGAGTTACTGCCTGACCGCGCTCGGCAATACCTCACGTTCTTCGCTCACAAAAACCAGGGTAACTTGCAGTTCAAGGTGACGCCCGCAGCCAGGCATTCGCTGACCATCACGCTGGAAACAAATATCGAAGACAACAAGGATTGGAAC
The DNA here is from genome assembly GCF_005233615.1 of Pseudomonas sp. CFBP13528. NCBI lineage: Bacteria > Pseudomonadati > Pseudomonadota > Gammaproteobacteria > Pseudomonadales > Pseudomonadaceae > Pseudomonas > Pseudomonas sp. CFBP13528. The sequence continues at coordinate 26,584 of NZ_QGAJ01000023.1, read as the reverse complement.
CTGGAAAAATCTCGAGAACAGATAAAAGACACCGAACCCAGTGATGTTTCTTTTGATTCAAACACCAACGAGATTGTATTTTTCTCCACCCTCAATGGCGATTTCAAACAGTCCTACAGTGTCACATTAAAAGCAAAAGCGCCCAGGGACATTACGATCACGCTGAAAACAGACGACGCACTGGACAATCCGAAAACCACTCAGCTCAAACTGGCCTCTGGCTCTTACATCACCGGCACGACTGACGAATTGAACACGGACTTTTACAGCCTTTATTTTAAAAACCCGGTCACACACGAGGAGTTCCCCAACGCTGTACATGCCGAGAACGGATCACTGATCAGCCTGACGAACAACAACCAGATCGCAGGCGGCTTCTCACTGGCAGGTAATTTCATCGACAAGACGGCCTTCATAAATTTATACACCAGTGGAGGTAAACACATCGCTGTCGCCCTCAACCGCTACAGTCGATACACAGGGCTCAATAAAAAGAACTCGCTGCACGCACAAAATACATTGACCATCAAAAAGGCCGAGGTGACCACGTCCACATTACGTGCCTATAAGCACATCATCATGAGTGCAAATTTCAAAGACTATCCATTTACCGAGTTCATCAGCGCCAACTCACATCAAATCATCAACTATCAGAACACTGCCCACGAAAGCCTCCACGGATCAACCCCCGAATTAACCAAGGGGCATCGGGTCACGGCTCGTATTGCACTGACACAGGAGCAGAAAGAGTCCGGCATCACCCTGATACATGGGGTGGCGACGCTTGAGCCTGCCAACCTGGACTCGACAATCCTCGGTTATGCCCTGAAAGCGACAACCCTGAAACCGGCCGCTTCCGACGCTGACGCAACGCTCAACCAGCAACTGGCGCCGACGATCAAAAGGCATACGTCAGGAATACTCGGCACCGCCGAATTTATTGATTTCTCCGAGAGCGCCTCCACCCCACCGGCCAACATGCCCACCACCGTTCGCACAAATACCTGTATTGCCGGCAAGCTGGCCCAGGCGGCCAATGACAGCCTTGATACGTTGTTCTCGTTAACGCCGAAAACGTGGCAAGAACCTCCACTCACACCCAGTGGAGCAGCAGCAGACATTGATTTTAACGGGCTAATAGCAAGCACTTCTGGGAGCTGTTCCTGTACGTGCCCTGGCTGGTTGCCCATCGCCTGAATCAGGAGCAGCAGTATGGCCAAGCACAAGCCTGGCTCAAATACCTCTTCGACCCAGGGCGGTTGGCCGATCAGGCCAGCGAACACCCTGCATTCTGGGGGTTCAAAGAGCTTGTTCGTACCGACCTGCGCCCCGGTTCCGTCACCAACGACCCACACAAACTGGCGATGCGCGCACCCGTGCATTTTCGCAAAGCAATCTACCTGTTTTATCTCGATATACTGCTCAATCGTGGCGATGCAGCCTATCGACAGCTCACCCCCGACAGCCTCACCCAAGCCAAACTCTGGTACACACGAGCCAATCATTTTCTCGGGCCACGCCCCCGCGTCACCACCACTGAACCGTGGGATGAAATTACCCTCGAACACCTGACGAAGGAGCGCTCTAAAGCCCTGGTAAAACTGGAGCAGCAAACCCCATCAATCACTGTGAACCCTGCGACCGAAGCTACCGCACTGGCGTCGCTCACAGACACCGATAATCTGTGCCTCCCCTTCAATACCGAGCAAGTCGCACGCTGGGACAAGCTCGAAAGCCGTCTGCATAACCTGCGGCATAATCTCGATATCACCGGCAAGCCCTTGCGCCTGTCGCTGTACGCAACCCCGCTTTCCCCTCTCAAACTATTGGCCAGCCAGAGCAAAGGTGCCTTCGGTGAAGGAGGCGTGGCGACGTTCATTGACGCGCAAGTCGGTCATTATCGCTTTCAGACCATGCTGGGCCACGCCCTCACAGCAACTGAAGCCGTGATTCAATTGGGCAACACGGTGCTGAGCCTGATTGAGCGCAAGGAACAGGCTGAATACCTGGAGTTGCAGCAACAACAAGCCTGGGACTTGGCCAATATCGTCGTAACCCAACAACACCAGGCGTTGTTGATCGACGAAAAAAACCGCCAGGCACTCGGCGCCAGTCGGAGCATGATCGAGTCCCGGATGCGCCACTACGAACGCCTGCTCACCGAAGGCATCAGCCTCGCAGAAGCGAACGCGGGCCAACTCTACCTGATCAGCAGCGGATTCGAGACCGCAGGCTCCGTCGCCGCCGCAGCGGCCGGCATTGCGATGATGGCGCCGAACATCTTCGGTACAAGTAGCGGCGGGTGGCGTTGGGAAGGCCCGTTTTATGCCGCCCAAGCCGTGGCCCAAGGCATTGCGACGCACTTGCGCGGCACTGCCGCGGACCTGGACCGTACCGAGCAATTCAACCGCCGGGCGCAAGAATGGGCGCATGCCCAGGATCAAGCCCAACTCGAACTGGCCCAGATCGATGCCCAGTCACACGCCTATGCGGAGCAGGAAAAAGCCACGCGCCTGCAATTACGCCTGGCCGAGACCTCCCTGGCCCAGGCCTGGTCAAACTACCAATTACTGGCCAAGCGCTTTACCAAGGCGCAACTATATGACTGGCTCAATGCACAACTGAGCAAGTTCTACTACCAAGTCTATGACCTTGGCCTTTCCCTGTGCCGTACCGCGCAAGCGTGCTGGCAGTACGAAATAGCAGATTATGAGCGCACGTTTATCCAGCCCAGTGCCTGGAACAACAACTACCGCGGTTACCTGGCGGGTGAGGCCCTGAAGCTGTCGCTGTTGAACATGAATGCAGCTTACCTGAACCAAAACGTGCGAGACCTGGAGATCGTCAAGACCATCTCCCTGCGTCATCGCCTGATCGATTGCGTAGTCACCACGCCCCCCACCCGTACAAACGACACTCAACCCTCGACTACGCAAGACAAGTGGGCCGAGCATAAAAAACAATTGGTCGCTAAAGGCACGCTGTGCTTCAAATTGACCGGGACGCTGTTTGACGAGGATTACCCCAAGCACATCCTGCGGCGAATCAAAGGCATCAGCGTGTCGTTGCCCGCAACCCTGGGGCCCTATGAGGACATCAAGGCGATACTGACCCAGACCCACAACGAAATCGTACTGCCCACGGGCGCTCGACGCAGCGACATGCGTGCCCATCAGCAAATCGCACTGTCCACCGGGCTGGATGACAACGGTCTGTTCACGCTCAACTTCGAGAGCAACGATCGCTACTTGCCCTTCGAATACACCGGGGCCATTTCCGACTGGACCCTGGAGTTTCCCAACCCGGACCGGCAGAAAGCCGTGCTGGAATCCATCAACGATATTGTCATTCACCTGCGCTACACCGCCAGGGTGGCCGCTGCCGGCGGGGGTCAGGCATGAGCGACGACACTCACAACCTGCAGGTCAATACCCCGGCCCTGCCCAAGAGCGGTGCCGCTATCCAGGGCACCGGCAAGGGCTGGGGCGATATCGGTTCCAGTGGTACGGCAAGCTTTGAAATTGCGTTGCCGATCTCGCCCGCGCGTGGCTACACGCCAGCCATGTCGCTGACCTACCAGAGCGGCGCCGGTAACGGCCCCTTCGGCCTGGGCTGGGGCGTGCACCTGGGCGCCGTCAGCCAACGCACCTCCCATGGCGTGCCGGGGTACACGGTGCACGATGCGGTGCTGGGCCCCGACGGGCAAATCTGGCTACCGGAACGCGACGCCGAGGGGGCGATCATCCGTAGCAGCCTTGCATCCTTCAATGGCTTGCCACTGCCCCGCGCATATACGGTTACCCGCCACTTCCCCAGGGTCGAGACCCGCTTCGACCGTATCGAACACTGGCAATCGGCAGCTGACACGGCGGGCTTCTGGTTGCTACGCGGTGCCGATGGCAGTCAGCACTTTTACGGGAAAACCCCACTGGCCCGAATTGCCGATCCGGACCACCCGCACCATGTGGGGCAATGGTTGTTGCAGGAAAGCCTGAGTGCCCACGGCGAGCATATTTATTATCACTACAAAAAAGAAACCGATCGCTCACGCTACCCGAGGGACTGTCGAGCCCGGCATTACCTGGAGCGCGTCTGCTACGCCAACTTCACCGCCAGGGAGCAGGAACAGCTTTACCTCTGGCAGACCGACGATGAGCCGGACATGGGCTGGCACTTTCACTTGCTGTTCGATTACGGCGAACGCGCCCTCGCACTGGATCAGCGGCCGACGTACCGGAGAACCCGGGACTGGCCGGCACGACCCGACCCCTGCTCGGACTTTGCCTACGGCTTCGAGTTGCGCACCCTACGCCGTTGCAGCCAGATCCTGATGTTTCACCACTTCCCCAAAGAAGCGCGAATGGGCGCTGACCCGGTGCTGGTCAAGCGTCTGCTGCTGGAATACCGCACCTCCAGCCATGTCAGCCTGTTGAGCGCGGTCCATGAGCAGGCCTACGACAGCGCGGGCAATAGTGTGAGCCGCCCGCCGTTGGAGTGCTTTTACCAGTCGAGCCAGCTCAAGGTGGACCCGAGCCGCTATCAACCCTTCAGTTCACTGCCCGGGCTGCATGACAGCGATCGTTATCAACTGGTCGATCTGTATGGCGAGGGCATACCCGGTGTGTTGTATCGCGCTGACAAGAGTTGGTACTACCGTGAACCCCTCAGGCCGCAGCACACGAAGACCGGCGACGAGGTGATTTACGGCGCCGCCCGGGAGTTGGCGCGGGTGCCGGTCGCCGACAGCACCCGGCCCATCCACCAGGCGCTGGCCGATGTGGACGGCGATGGCCGTCTGGACTGGCTGGTTGCCCAACCTGGGATGAACGGCTTTTTCAGCCTGGACGAACAGCGCAACTGGTCAACCTTCACGCCGTTCGACGCGTTCCCGTCGGAATTTTTCCATCCCCAGGGAATACTTGCCGACTTGATGGGCACGGGACGCCCTGACGTTGCCATGATCGGCCCGCGTAGCGTGCGCCTGTATGCCAACCGCCGAAAAAAAGGCTTCGAACCCTCCATCGAAGTGCCGCATACGCTCGACGACACCTTGCCGATCGTTTCTGACTCACCCAATGAACTGGTGGCGTTCAGCGATGTGCTCGCCACAGGCCAGCAGCATCTGGTACGTATCCGTCATAACGAAATAAAATGTTGGCCAAACCTGGGTCGCGGGCGTTTTGCCCAAGGGTTTGTGTTGGCCACGTTGCCGTTGCGTTATGAAACATTCAAGGCGGCCGATGTACTGCTCGTCGACCTGAATGGAGGTGGCGCTACCGACTTGCTGTATTTGAGCAACGCTCACCTGTGTATTTTTCTCAATAAAGGGGGCAACGGCTTCGAAGCACAGGCGATCAAAGTCCCATGGCCGGAGGGCGTGCGGTACGACGACCACTGTCAGGTCAACGTCGTCGACGTGGACGGCCTGGGCTGCCCCAGCCTGATCCTGACCGCCGCCCACCAGACCCCCGTACACTGGCGCTACGACTTTTTCAGCCAGAAGCCCTGGCTGCTCCTGGGAACCGACAACAACATGGGTGCTCAGGCCTTGATCAAGTATCGCAGCAGTGCCCAGGAATGGCTGGATGAAAAACGTGAGCGTCCCGCCAACGGCCAGCCTGCGGTCAGCCAGTTACCCTTTGCGCTGCTGCTGGTCAGCCAACAAACCCAACGGGACGCAATTACCGGCAACCAACTGACCCGACACTGGCGCTATCGCCAGGCTTATTACGACCGCACAGACCGCGAATTTCGGGGTTTCGGGCTGGTACTGCAAACCGACACCGAAAGCAACAAGGACGAACAACACTCCCAGGGTTTCAGCGCACCTGTGCGCACCAAGACCTGGTTTCATACCGGGCAATCCATCGACATGCCCACCCTCGGCCATAGCACTCACGACCCACAGGCCAAGGCCATGGGCCGCACGCTGGTCAGCCGATACAAGGCGACGTCCGGGGCACAACCGCTGGACCATCACGACGACTTGATCAGCGATCCCGCGCCATCGCTGGCACGCGAAGTGGCACGCGCACTCAGCGGCAGTGTGCTACGGGTGGAGGTGGCAGCGGCGGATCCGGCACAAGGCACCGTGCCCTATTGCGTCAAGCAACAGCGTTATCTGATCCGCGAACTGGCGCCGAACAGTGCCCATACGCCCTATGCCCGGCTACTGCCATTGGCCCTGGAGTCGATCACCTACCAATATGAAGGGGTGAAAGACGATCCCGTCTGCCAACACCAGATCAACCTGCGCTGGGATGCCTATGGCTGCCTGGTGCATGGCGTCACCCTGCATTACGCCCGCCGTACGAGCGCCTCCAGCTTACCGCCCGCCGTGCTGGTCGATGAACATCACAAGCGCTGGTGGCGCGACACCCATGACAGCGCGCAGCAGTTCTATTACCTGAGCGAAACGCTGGCACAGCACATTCATCTGGACGACGCACAAAACTGGCGTCTGGCGTTACCGTACCGCCAACGAAACAATGCCCTGGTGCTGGGCAAGGCACCAGCGGCCGGCGGGCTAGACCTTGGGCGTATCGCCTATGAAGGGTTCATCGACAACCGCGACGGGCCATTGGCCGCTGGTGCCAAACGCGAACTGAGCGGCTTGTCCGTGCAGCGTTATCGACAAGCCGGTGGCTTGGGTAAAACCCTGGAGCCCGGCAACGCTACAGCCCAGGCTTTGACCGATTACCTGGAAACCGCAGAGCTGGATGACAACGCCCTGAATGCCTACAAGGACATACCGGCGATGCCCAACCAACCTGCAGTTGATCTGGTAAAAAAGCTCAGCGACAGCGGCTATCACACCCTGGAGCTGTTTTTTCTATTCGACGGCGAAGTGCCGCCCAAGGAAAATCGCTTATGGTCGATTCGCCGGCACTTTCCCCGCTATGGCACAGCCACCCAGTTTTATCGGTTAAGGGCGCTGCGAGCCACCGAGGCCCATGGTGAAACAACGCTCAGCTATGACGCCTGCGTGTTGCAAACCGTGCGTGTGAAAATGCCCGATGGTTGTGTGACCAAAGCCGAATATGACTATCGATTGCTGCTGCCGACAAAAATCGTCGACCCCAATGGCAATATTCAAGAAGCACTTTATGACGGTTTCGGGCAACTGCTCGTCAACACCTTTCACGGTCACGAACACAACCGCAAAGTAGGTTTCGCCGCCTTGGAGAGCTACCGCCCGCCCAAGGATGTAACGCCCGGGTTTGCCATAGAACACGCGCAAAGCGTGTTGCAGAGCATGGCCAGCCTGCACTGCTATGCCCCATTCAGTTGGATGGGCACGGTCGACATGGCCCTGGTCAAGCCAGAGTGGGTCGCCGCAGCCTATTTGCTCCCCAGCGGGCATATCCGCGCGAGCGCGAGGATGCGTCTGGGCCCACGGGCGCGCCAGGGGCTCAGCGACAGCGACAAACAACTCAAGGCGTTGATCGACAAAGCCAGCCGGACACCGGTACATGGGCTCATGTTGCAAGCCGACCGCTACCCGGACGATGCCGCCCGACAGATCCGTATGACCTTGACCTGTTGGGATGGCTTCAGCCGTACCTTGCAGACCAAGCAAAAGACTGAGCCAGGCCTGGCCAATGCGGTTGATGACAAGGGCAATTTGCTGGTCGACAGCCTACCCGATACGGTACCCGGCACCTTCAAGAAACAGCTGCGCCACGTGCAAGCCGACCCCCGCTGGCGCGTCAGCGAGCGTGTCGAATACAACAACAAGGGCCTGGTCATTCGCGTCTACCGCCCCTACTTCGCCGACAAGCACGCCTACGTCAATGATCAATCCATGCGCGAGCTGGGCCACAGCGACCGACAGTTCTACGACCCCCTCGGGCGCCCGACAAAGACACTGACCGCAGGAGGATTCATGCGGCGTACCACCTATTGGGCCTGGTACACCGTCAACGAGGATGAAAACGATACCTACGAAGAACTGCAAGCAGCCGCCTCCAAAGCACTGACTGACGAGCGATAAGGGCCCGGCTGATCGGATAGGTGCACTCCAGTTTTTGATCGTTCCCACGCCTGGGAACGATCACCGCAGGCTTGAATCCGTGGCCGCCCGGCAGGACGCCGGCCCATTCATCCTCCTATCTGGACCGCGGGCCTCGGCGCCAGCCCATCGCCAAGGCCGAGTACCCGCCCCTGGCAAACTGCACGAAAAAGCCACGCCATTCGGTCAGCGCAGAAAACACGCCGCGGGCCGCCATCACAAGGTTTTGAGTGACCCGACCTTGGGCCGCCATGGGCAAGCCCGTCAACGAAACAGCCAATGCTTCGACACCGCGCGCGGCCCAGTGCGTCCACACCTGATTGAACATTCGGCTCAGCCCACCGTGCGCCGTCGCGGCGGGGTCCGGCAGCTGCAGGGTTTGACCATGGATATCTTGGCTGGCCGTCGGGTGACCGCCACGAATCATCGTTCCCATTGCTGCATCGTAGGCTTCTATCAGAGGTGAGACATTGGGTTGCATCAGGGCGGGTACTTCCCCGCCGTACATCGCATTGGCCACGGTTGCAAGGCCATAGGCCGCCGTCGCTCCGGCGGTGCGCGTAACCCTGCCCCGCAGCGGCGTGCTGCCCCAGGAGACGCCGGTACCGTGGCCACGGATGATCTGCTGCACAAGTTCCCTGGAGAGCGCGCGGACATGCCCGCCCAAGCGCTGGACTGTCACCGGGTCCCAGCTGTGCTCGGCTTGATCGCCTATCGAGTCGCCATACATGGCATACCCCATACCTGCGGCACCTGCAAAAATAGCACCGATATGTGGCGCATATTGCGTCCAATTACCGGCGATACCCGTACTCATATGCGCCGTGGACACTGCATCCAGCGCCGCGACGGTAATGCGCAGGATTTGGTTGCGTTGCGCCGTCGGTTGGATAGTGCTGAAGACTGCCAGATCGACGCCCGTCCATAAGGTATTGGAAATATAGGTGGATAAACCATCGCGAATCGCGGCCGATGCACCCGCCTGCATCCTGGGTCGAGCAATACGCGCTATATGCGCGAGCCTGCGACTGATGGAAAGCCTGCGCAGTTGTGTCTGCCGAGGCTGCTCCAAGGCCGGAGTCGACGTCAGCCCATGCTCATCGACTTTCGTGACGGGGTTACCGCCCACCATGGCGTACGCATTCAAACCATCGGCATCGCCGGCCGGGTCCGGGCTGATCCAGCGACACATCCACGGCGCGTAATACCTGAAGCCGTAGTAGGACAGCCCACTGGCATCGCGCTCCTTGCCCGAATAACGGATGAATTTATAGCTCGCCTCGCTGGCGCTTTTCGCCGCCCACCACGCGGTACCGCCGTAGGGATAATAGCTTTCCTGACTCAACAGCTGCGCCTGCTCGCCCAGCTCCAGTGCGCTGCTGCCCAAGTGGTCCGACAAACCGTAGCGGATCTGCACCGCCTGGCTGTCGCCCGAGGGGTGACGATCCCAGGACAGTACCCGGATGGTGAGCGTACCGACATCGATGTCGAGTACATTCAATTGCTCCCCCGTTGCACTGTCATGGCGGATCTCCAACCCTGGCAAGTAACGCACCTGCGCCGTATGCACCACGCCCCTGGCCTGGGTTACCCGGCGCTTGAGGATGCGCCTGCCGGTCGCATCGTATGCGTAGCGTTCCTCATCGTCGTTTCCTCCCTCGCGCAACACCTGCGTGAGGCGCACCAGCTGATTGCGCACATCCCAGCCCATGCTTTGCCCGCCCTCCAGTGCTTGCAGATTGCCATTGCGGTCAAAGCCCTGCCCCAACCCCGGCACGCCCCTGCCATCGGCCTGCGGCACGAAATGATTGCTGTCGGCGGCCACACTCATCTGGCGCGTGAACCCCGTGCCGCTGCTGGGCACGTGCTGCAACTCAAGCAAATTGCCGGCCTCGTCATAGCTGAACTGCTGGGTGTAGCGACGCCAGACGCTGTCGTCAGCCGAGCCGAACGCCACCCTCGCCGGTAACGCGGGGCCACCCTTGTTGCCGGCGGTTTCACGCCCGGTGGCCTTGATCAATTGCGATAACGTGTCGTACTCATAGACGCTGCCCGAACTGATCCGGGTGTTGCTCGACCATTGTGTCGGCTGGGCAAGATCGTCGATCCGCACAACGTTGCCGATGCCGTCATAATCGTAAGTCAGATCTTGCAGCGCTGTGCCCGTCGGCCCTGGCACACGGGCACTCATCTGCCGCAAGCGACCATCGACTTCACGGTAATGCAGGGTACGCACAACGCCGTTCCCGGCATGTTCGCTGATCACTTGGCCCGCCGCGTTGTAGCGACGCTGGCCCATCAACTGCGTACGCACGCCGCCCGTGGGCGAAACAAAGACGCTCGCCGGCTGGCCGTCAACGCCATAGGCATACTCCAGGCGATTGTCCTTGGCATCCGTGTGATACAGGCGTTCGCCCAGCGCGTTGAAACCCGTTGATGCCTGGAAACGCTCGGGTTCCAGGCGTGCGTCGTGTTGCGCATCGGCAGGCGGCCAATCCAGCGCAGCCGTCGCCTGCCGGAAACGTCGAGTCTGCTGGACGACGTCTCCACGCAGCCCATAAAACTCGTGGAACAACGAACCGCCACCGTCATCATGCCGAATCACCTGGCCACAGCGGTTGCGTACGGCCTCTTCGTACGAGTGGGGAGCATAGACAATACGTTCGACACAGAGTGGTTGCTCGTCATTGGCCGCTTGCTCGAACACGGCGACGGGCCGCACGTATTGATCGTAGTGATGAGCCTGATGGGCGCCCCGCCCATCCCACTCTTCCAGTAACTGCCCAGCCTCACCCGGCAACATGAGCCGCCAGCCGGCATCCGCACTGGCAACGCGCAACGCATGCCCGCCAAGGCTGTAGACCGTGTGTTGACTGGCCTGAGTGCCGGCCTGTGAACGCGACAATTGCCACAGGCGCGGATCCCACTGCTCAATCATCAAGCCGGAACTGCCAAACACCTGACGATGAATGCGCGCCTGCGGTTCAACCTTTGCGCTTGAGCGGTGGTAATCGACGTTACGAACAATTAACCCACGCGGGTCGATGGCGACCAGGGACGGCGTGTGTCGATGGAGGGAATAAGACATGACCTCAAGACCTTATTGCTGAATAAGTAGTCCTGAAAGCCTAAGGATGGGGGGTTGAGCAAGGTGGTGCTGGAGGATGTTTTGTGTGTCCGGGTACTGGCATCGCCCCGACCCACTCACGCGGGTCGGGGCCACACTCAATGCCCGCCGGCGCAGGTCGGCGAAGGCGGTGCCGCGTCGACCTTCGCCCATTCCTCAGGCGTGTAGGTGTGCAGCGCCAGCGCATGAAACTCGCTCATCAGGTCACCCAGGGTGGCGTAGACCTTCTGGTGGCGCTTGACGCGATTAAGCCCCTCGAACTGCTGGCTCACCAGCACGGCCTTGAAGTGGGTCTGCAACCCACGGCTGTGCATGTGGCTCTCGTCCAGCACATTCAAGTGATCCGGGGCCAGGGCGGCAAGCGCCGTTTCGATACGCTGTTGCATGGTCATTCCTGCTTACTTCTTCTTGGCCGGTGCGGCGGCTTTTGGCGCCAGCTCGTTGGTCATGTCTTCCAACAGCTTGTTCACCACCGGTACCGCGCTTTCCAGCTTGGCCTGGGTCATCTGGGCCGATTGCTGGGTCAGTTGCGGCATTTTTTCCAGGACTTTCTTGCCCAGAGGCGACTGGTAGAACGCGACCAGGTCCTTGAGCTCGGATTCGCTGAAGTTGGTGGTGTAGAGCTTGACCATGTCCGGTTTCAGCTTCGGCCAGCCGATGGCCTGGTCCAAAGCGGCGTTGGCTTTGGCCTGGTAGCTGTCGAGTACGGACTGCTTGGCGGCAGGCGCCTTGGTCTGTTCGAAACGCTGGGCGAACATTTGCTGCACTTGCATGTACACCGGGGTCCCCAGCTTGTCAGCGTGGGCCAGGGTAAGGAAGGCTTCGGCACTGGCGTTGTGGCTGGCGGTATCGGCAAAAACCTGGCCGCTGGCGCAAACCAGAGCAACCGCGGTACAGATGGCACGAAGACGAGTCATCGAGTTTCCTTTTCTAGCTGGCGAGGTCTTACCCCCAAGGGCGACCATTCTGCGCCTAAAAAACCTCGCGGCTCAACCCCGGGCCGTGTCAGGTGTGGTTTGATCGATGAAACGTCTTTTATGGAACCCCCTTGGCCAATCACAGCCTAAACTGCGCAAACGAACCTGAAGGAGTGTGCCCGATGAGCCGTATCGAAACCGACAGCCTGGGAGAAGTCCACGTCCCGGATGACGCTTACTGGGGCGCCCAGACCCAACGTTCGCTGGTGAATTTTGCCATCGGCGAGCAGCGCATGCCGCTGGCGGTCCTGCATGCCCTGGCGCTGATCAAGAAGGCCGCTGCACGGGTCAACGACCGCAACGGCGACCTGCCCGCTGATATCGCCCGCCTGATCGAACAGGCCGCCGATGAAATCCTCGACGGCCAGCACGACGACCAGTTCCCCCTGGTGGTGTGGCAGACCGGCAGCGGCACCCAGAGCAACATGAACGCCAACGAAGTGATCGCCGGCCGTGCCAATGAACTGGCCGGCGGCAACCGCGGTGGCAAGAGCCCGGTGCACCCCAACGACCACGTCAACCGCTCCCAGAGTTCCAACGACTGCTTCCCCACCGCCATGAGCATTGCCACCGTGAAGGCCGTGCACGAGCAGCTGTTGCCGGCCATCACGGTGCTGTCCGGCGGCCTGGCGGAGCTGGCGGCGCGGCACATGAAGCTGGTCAAGACCGGCCGCACCCACATGATGGATGCCACGCCGATCACCTTCGGCCAGGAACTCTCGGCGTTTATCGCCCAGCTCGACTACGCCGAACGCGCCATCCGCAGCGCCCTGCCCGCCGTGTGCGAGCTGGCCCAGGGCGGTACGGCCGTTGGCACCGGGCTCAATTCGCCCCATGGCTTTGGCGAAGCGATTGCCGCCGAGCTGGCCGCACTGTCGGGCCTGCCGTTCGTCACCGCGCCAAACAAATTCGCCGCCCTCTCCGGCCATGAGCCGCTGGTGACCTTGCACGGCGCGCTGAAAACCCTGGCCGTGGCCCTGATGAAACTCGCCAACGACCTGCGCCTGCTCGGCTCCGGCCCGCGCGCGGGGTTGGCAGAAGTCAAATTGCCAGCCAACGAACCGGGCAGTTCGATCATGCCCGGCAAGGTCAACCCGACCCAGTGCGAAGCCCTGTCGATGCTGGCCTGCCAGGTGCTCGGCAATGACGTGACCATCGGCATCGCCGCAAGCCAAGGGCACTTGCAGTTGAACGTGTACAAGCCGGTGATCATCCACAACCTGCTGGAATCGATCCGCCTGCTGGCTGATGGCTGCAACAACTTCCAGGAACACTGCATCGCCGGCCTTGAGCCTGACGCCGAACACATGGCTGAACACCTGGAACGTGGGCTGATGCTGGTGACCGCCCTCAACCCGCATATCGGCTATGACAAATCCGCGCAGATCGCCAAGAAGGCCTATGCCGAAGGCCTGACGCTACGGGAGGCGGCGCTGGAGCTGGGCTACCTCACCGACGCAGAGTTCGACCAGTGGGTACGCCCGGAAAACATGCTGGAGGCCGGGCACTAAGCGCCAACGGTTACCGATGATCAAAGGTGGGAGGCTTGCCCTGATACCCATTGTAGGAGCGAGCTTGCTCGCGAAAAACTCACAGGCACCGCGTTCGTTCAGAAAGCACGCGTTATCGTTAACGTTTTTCGCGAGCAAGCTCGCTCCTACAGAGGGCACATTTGTACCGGGCTCGGCACAAGATGCCGGTCGGCTCCAAGGCCGCCGCGCTTTTGCTTTTGATCTTAGGCGCCCCGTCAATGGCCGTTACTGAATAATGGATATGTACTCGGTCTGATCCAAAATACTGGCCAGCCCTGAGGCCGCTATCGGGGGCAAGCCCCCTCCCACATTTGGCTCTTGATACCCCTAGACCAACCGCGCACGCCGAGCCTTGAGCCCCGCCACCAGCGAAGGCGCCAGCGCCACCATCGCCGAGCCCATCACCACCACCAGCGCGCCAAAATAGCCCAAGGCGTTGATCGCTTCGGCCTGCACAAAATCCGGCCACAGCCACGCCGCCAGTGCCACCGCCACAAAGGTCACCAACGGCGTCAGGGCCAGGGTCGCACTGACCCGCGACGCCTCCCAATGCGCCAGCGCCTCGGCAAAGGCGCCGTAGGCCACCAGCGTGTTCATGCAGCACGCCAGCAGCAGCCAGCCTTGCAGCGGGCTCAGTTGCAGCGCTTGCAGCGGATGCGCCCACGGCGTGAGCAATAGCGCACACGACAGGTAGATCACCATCATCACCTGCAGCGAATTCCACACGGTCAGCAACTGCTTCTGGCCCAGGGCGTAGAACACCCAGATGCTGGTCGCCAGCAGCACCGTCAACACGCCGGCGGTGTAGGTGCCCATCGAGGTCAGCAACTCAGCCAGGCGCTGGTTGAAGAACAACCCGAAGCCAATGATCAGCACCATCAGCCCCACGCCCTGCCCAAGGCTGAAACGCTCCTTGAACACAAATACGCTGGCAACCATCAGGAAGATCGGCCCCATCTGCACCACCAGTTGTGCGGTACCGGGGCTCAGCATCTTCAAACCCACCAGATACAACACATAATTGCCCACCAGCCCGCACACGGCCATCGCCACCAGCCAGCCGCCCTTGGGGCCAAGTACCTTGCGGCTGGGCAAGCGCCGGGTGAACGCCAGGTAGATAAACAGGCAACTGCCCGCGACGATCAGGCGAAACCAGGTCACCGTGATCGGGTCCATCACCTGCAATACCTGTTTGAGCTTGATCGGTAGAATGCCCCAGAGCAGCGCGGTCAACAGGGTCAGGAGAAAACCGTAGACCCAGCGGCCCGAAGAGATGTGCATGAGTGCCCCAGATGCCAGAGGAAGTGGAACGGGCATTCTAGGGGCATGCGGTGCGCTTTGGGTATCGCGCTGTGTTCAGGGCACGCCCATCACCAGTATCCCGCTGCCGCTGACGGGGCCGGCGGCCGGCAACGAGCCCGCCCGACGAACCAGGGAAAACGTCACGTCGTCGGCGCCCGTGCTGTTAGTGATGCGGGTCAGGAACGAACCGTTGACCGGTACGGCGGACCCATTGCGCACCAGGGCTGTGCCCACATCGGCATTGTTCATCAACAGCAGGCGAGAGTCGAAACCGGTGCGGGTGCCTTTGTACGTGATGGTGATGGGTGTATTGATCCCGCCATCCGGGCATGAATAGGTGAGCCTGCGGTTACTGACGATGGACGATGTCAGCGGGTCGGTGCCTATCCCTCGCTGGTGCACGTTACCGAAGTTGATCTCGATGGGGTGGTTGTTGTTGATCGTGCAGGTTGACGGGGAGACGGTGAAGTCGTTTTTGGCAAAGTAAGTAACCCTGAGGTTTGCAGTCTCCGAGCTGTAGTTGTTCGTGGCGATCAGGCGTAGTACACCAAGATTGTCCCCTGCTACAACATTGATGGGGTTGGAAGGAAAATTACGCACCAATATAAACGGGACGACATTGATCAGGTAACCGACCCCGTTGTTGGGCATGGTCGCCACCCTTATGCCAGAAGGAACCGGGGTGTTATAGAACGCCCCGTTGATACTCAAACCCGTCTGTTGACCGCCGAATGACGGGCCGGGCGTCCAAGGGGTACCTGAAGCGTTACCCGTCGACCAATAGTCCACCCCCCACCCCGGGCCCTGCCCAGCGGAGTAACGACATTCCAGCCTCGCCCCTTCCATCATGATGCGTGTACGGTCGGCGTTGAGGGTGACCGTAACGGGGACCTGTAGATTAGGGTTGCCGGTTTCCCAGTTTCCTCCATTGACACGGCAATGGACAGCTTGCGCGGTCGTAGCAAAACCCGTCAGAGCAAGAAGCACCAAGGCTCCAGATAGTCGTTTCATTCTGATCTCTCTCGAACGCCTGATAAATAAAGCGTGCCACCCTGTGCGAGCGGGCTGGATCTTATGCATCAGGGCACCCCCATCACCAGCACACCGCTGCCGCTTACGCCCCCCGCGCTCGGTAGCGCCCCGTTGCGCCGAACGAGAGCAAACGTCACATCGTCCCCGCCTGTGCTGTTGGTGATACGGGTCAGGAACGCATCGTTCACAGGTACCACTGAACCCGCGCGGACAAGCGCCGTGCCCACGTCCGGATTGTTCATCAGCAACAAACGTGAATCGAACGACGACGGGCCGCCTTTGTAAGTAATGGTGATCGGTGTAGTGATCCCGCCATCCGGACATGAGTAGGTGAGCCTGCGGTGGCTGACAATCGAGGTTGTCAGCGGGTCAGTGCCAATGGCCCGTTGATTCACGGTGCCGAAGTCGATATCGATGGGATTGTTGTTGTTGATCGTGCAGGTCGATGGAGAGATGCCGAAGTTGTTATCGGCGGTGTACGTCAGTACGAGCCTGGTACTTCCCGAACTGTAGTTGTTGGTCTGGTGAAGATTCAACGCGCCCAGGATGTCCCCTCTTCGAACGTCGATAGGGTTGCTCGGATCGTTTCTCAGCAAGATATAGGGGGCTACGTTGATGGGGTACCCCAGACCGTTATTAGGCATGGTCGCGATCCGGATGTTATACGGCACAGGGGTGTTATAAAACGCGCCGTTTATGCGTAAGCCAGTACCTTGCGCGGAAAATTTCGGGCCGGGCACCCAGGGGGAACCGGCCTGCGCAGAGGTTCCCCAATAATCTATGCGCGCAGGGTGAGCGGGGGATGGAGTAAATCGGCACTCCAGCCATGCACCTTCAAGGATCAGACGGGTACTGTCCGAGCCCACTCTGACCGTGACGGGGACCTGCAGATTCAGGATCCCACCGTCTCCAACATATCGCCACGCTCCGCCATTCACGCGGCAATCAGCTGCTCGAACGGCCGTGTTGACACCCAGCAGGACGAGAAGCGCTATAACGCCATAGAGTCGTTTCATCTTGATCTCTTGTTGCTCTGCTCTACCCGGCCACAGCCTAGGGATAGTCCAGCGTAAAAGTTGAGGTCACCGTGTACGCACCGTGCCCGATGGTCTGATCCTTGATGGCGGTCGGCTCGCCCTGCACATAGGCCTTGAGCTCGATGGCATTGCTGCCGTCGCTCAACACCTGTCTGTCGCTGACGGTATTCAAGGGCAAGGGTTTGTCGCTCAGCGTCTCCATGCCGACGCCAATGCCCGAGGCGCCGCTGCCACCGTCCAGTGCGAGCAAGCCGGGAAGCTCTCTGTTCTCGGCGCCGCCGAAGGTGATGGTCACCGAGTTGCCGATCGTGGTATCGCAGTCTTCCAGGTGCAGCTTGAAACGCTTGCCCACCGAGCGCGTGTTGATATACAGGTACTTGCTGGTGAGGTCCCAGAGTTCCAGCGTGACGGCCTCGTCGCCGGGGCGCAGGGTGCAGGCCTCTTCAACCAGGTTGCCTTTGAAACGCAGATTGTCCGCCGCCTGGCCCAGGGGGATCAGGCCGATGGCGAGCAGAACGGCCAGGCCTGCCGTTTGAACCCTTTGATATCGCATCGATTCAGCTCCTACTGGTATTCGGCCAACAACGTGGCCACCGCCGTGAACCTGGCCGGAGGCAGCGTTGCACCGGGCTGCTGCACGGGCACTACCTCCAGGGTCGGCGGTGACGACAAGGTGATGTCCAGGGGCGTATTGAGTGGGAATGGCAGGTTGTTCTGAAACACCCGAATGCCCAGCGCAGGCACGCTGGTCTGCACCGCTGAACCGTCAAACGCCGTGGGCGTGCCGTTGAGACTCAGTTTCAATGCCCATGGCAGGGTGTCGGTGCCGCAGTTGATCGCGTAGCCGACCGCTCTGCGATACCTCACCCCATCGACGCGTTTTACCCCGACATCGCCAAAATCGACCTCAATGGTGTTGCCCGCATCGATCGTGCACGGAGGCGGCTCGTTCAGTGTCCCGCTGAACGTCAAGTTGGCCGACGCTCCACTGCACAGGCCGATGACGCACAGAGCGAGCAAGGCTCGCGGCTGCCAAGCTGTCATGGGTCATTCCTCTCTTTATCGGTAACCATCATTGGTAGTCGACCACCAGGGTCGCGGTGGCATCGAAGGCCCCGCCGGTCAGCGTGCTGCCCGCACGTTTGACCGGCACCGCCTGCACCACGGGGAAATTGGGATAGGTAAAATTCACCGCTGTATTGAGCGGCCAGTCAGCGCCATTCACAAACAGCCTGACGCCAAGGTCCGCCTTGCGGGTGGCGAGCGCGCGGTTGTCAAACGACGCCGCCGTGCCCTTGAGTTCCAGGCTCAACGCATTGCTGAATGGCGAATCACAGGTCACGGTATACGGCACCCCGCGCCGGTAATTGACCCCATCGACCCGTGACGTCAGCAGGTCATTGCCGAACGGTACGTCCAGCGTGCTGCCACCGTTGATGACGCACGGCGGGGGCGCGATGATCACCGCGCGAATGGTCAAACTGGTTTCGGCCTGCAAGGCCTGGCTGACCGCCATCCACACGCCGCCGGCAATCAAGCCGATTGATTTAGCCATCGTTGCACCCCTACTCATAAGTGAGCCTGAAATCCACCACGGCCCTGAATGCCCCGCTGGTCAACGGCGCAGCGGTGCGCGTGGGCCGTACATTCCAGGTCTGGGTATTGCGGCCCACGGGCAAAAACAGCGGCTGGCCCCTTGAGCCCAACTGCACGTCGCGACCGAGGGCATCGGTCAACTGCAGGCCCATGCCGGTAATGCCCTGCACTTTGACCAGCCGCGGATCGTCGGCATCGGCCGGCGCCTCGAATGTGACCGACAGCACCGGTTGGTAAGCACTCCAGGTCAGGTTGCCGGTACGTTCATTGCGGATACGGCCGGCGGTGCGCAGACAATCGGTGAACCGCAGCTGAAAAGCCTTGGGGGTCGCCTGGTCACCGGGCCGTTGCAACTGGCTGGTCGACACGGCGTCCAGGTCGACGGTCTGGTGCAGCGACGTCATCTCCAGGCTGCAAGGCGACTCATGCATGGACCCGAGCACATTCAGCATGCCGCTCATGCCTTCGATATCGTCCTCATCCGCGGCCTGCGCGCCCATCGCCAAGGCCCATAACAGGCCGCCCAGGACCTTCACTTTTTGCGACTTCATGACGTTCTCCAGCACCATTACTCATTCGCCGGCGCGGCCTGCCGGTCCACGGTGCAAGTGTCCCCCGTGCAGGTGAAGGCCAGGAGCGGGCGACCGCCGTAGTCGTTCACGTAGGCCAGATAGGGGCTCGTGCCCAGTGCCTTGGCGGCAGGCCCCAAGACCAGGGAGCCTTTGGGGGGAACCATCAGTGGCACGAAACCCGGCACGGTTGTGCTGTCCTTGCTGCTGCGTGCATCCACCAACGTCACGTAATAGGGCGTGGGGTTACTCACCCGGTATTGATCGCCTTCACGGGTCAGGGTCAGTTTTTCCTGCCACGGGTTGGACAAATCCTGCTGGCTCGGCTCGATGGCCTGCGGGCGGTAGAACAACTTGATACGGGTTTGCAGCGCGATCTGCAGGGTGTTGGACTTATCGCTGCGCGGCGGAATTTCCCTCAAGTTGAAGTAGTAGACCGTCTCCCGGTCCTGCGGCAGCGACTTGGCCGCCGGCAACGCCTGGACCTTCACCTGGCTTTGTTTGCCCGGCTCCAGGCGTTGAACCGGTGGAAGCACGATCAACGGCGTGGTGATTTTCTTACCGGTTTCATCCTCGATCCAGCCCTGGGCCAGATAGGGCAACTGGGTGTTGTTGTTGGTGATATTCACGCTGGTGGCCTCTTTGCCACCGTCGAAAATCACGCGGGTACGGTCCAGGCCCACGGCAGCGTTGGCGGTCTGAGTCAAGGCCAGGGCCAACAGCGCGAAGGGTGGGAATAGGCGACGTGTATTGGGCATCATGAGGCTGTGTTCTCCGTATCGATAGGCATGCCGGACAGCCCGGCGGGCTCGGGCAAGGATGGATCGGCGGCTACCGGCAGGCAGCGCAATTGCAGGGCATCGGTCAACCCATCGGCAGGCAACGTGGCAGGCAGCGTGAGCAGGCAGCGTGCGCCGCCGCCCCAACTGACGGTCATCTGCTCGCCGGCCTGGATGCCGCTCAGGTAGACCTCGCCGCCATCATTCACAATGCCGGTATCCTGTTGCTTGAGGTTCTGCACCGTCGCGCCGAAGGGCGGCGAGCTGCCATCCGCCAGGCGCAGTACCGCCATGGCTTTTTCACCGGCAATCACATCCAGCGAGCGATAACCGATTGCCCCTTCGGTGAGCGTCAATTGCGTGACTGATTGAGTGGCTTCGACATTGCTCGGCAAGCGCTCCAAATCAACGCTGGCGGCGGTGCGCTGATAGCTGCTGATATCCGAGATCACGGCTTTGCCAAAGGCATTGCTGCGGGTCGGCGCGCCATAACCGCGCACCGGCACATCGGGCACACCGGCGGTATCGACCATCAGGCGGGTGCCGCCTGTACTGGTGGTTCGATGGAGCGCCGCACCGTAGGCCGTGAGCGTGGCACCGCCGCGTGCGGAGACACCGAGGTTGCTGGAACCGCCCTGCTGCCTGCTGGCACTCACGTCGATGTCGACGTTGTCGCCCATATGGCTCAGGTAACCGCTGGCGGAGGTGTCGCTGGCACTGAGCTGGTAGCTGTTACGCTCATCGAGGCGGTCGCTGTAGCGCGAGGCAAAACCGTTTTTGCCGGCGGCTCGATTGGCGTCCAGCGACAGCGTGCCGGTACGCCCCAACGGCAGGCTGACCGTCAGCGCCATGCCGTTGTCCTTGTAGTTGTATTCCTGGGTGCGGTACATGTTCAGCGACAGGCTCATGTTCTTGACCGTGCCCACATTGAAGTAGCGCGACAGCGACAGGTTCCAGCGATGCGTGTCCGGCCGGTCCCAGTAGGTTTGCTTGTTGTAGCTGGCGTAGACAGTGGCGCCCAGGTCACGAAACTGCTTGTTGACCGTCACCGTATACAGCGCTTTGCTGCCACCGATGGGCCGCCAACCCTCGTTGGGATCGCGGTAGTCCCCTCGCCCGCCGAGCTCGCCGTTCAACCCGTAATGCCGTGCATCCAGGTACTCACTCATGCTCAGGAAGTTCTTCTCGGAAAAGCGGTAGCCGGCGAAGGTCACCTGGCTGTCGTACTCTTCGAAGTTCTTCGAGTATTGAAGGCGGTAGGATTTACCCGAGAGCGTCTCGTTCCAGACATTGGCACGCGACTGCGTGACATCCAGCGAGACGGCACCGAACGCCAGCAAGTCCCGCCCGGCGCCCACGGCTAACGCCCGATAGTTGTTATCGGTGATACCGCCACCGAACAACGACCAGCCATTGCTCACGCCCCAGGAGAACTCTGCGGTACCGAAGACTGCACCATCGGAGCCCGTCTGAAGGTTGGACGGTCGCCCGCTTGCCAGCTTGTAACGGACTTGGCCTGGGCGCGTCAGGTAAGGCACACCGGCCGTATTGAGTTGGAAGGTATGGACCGAACCGTCCTGTTCTTCCACCCGCACATCCAGCTTGCCGGTCACCGCATCATTGAGGTCCTGAATGCGAAAGGGGCCGGCCGCAACCAGGGTTTCGTAGAGCACACGGCCCTGCTGGCTGATGATGACTTTGGCGTTGGTCCTGGCCACACCGACCACTTCCGGCGCGTAACCGCGCAAGTTGGGGGGCAGTTGACTTTGATCCGAATTGAGCGCGGCGCCGGTAAAGCGGAAGCTGTCGAACAGGTCCGAATACAGATAGTTCTCACCCACCACCAGGCGCGCCTGCAACGCCGGGATGGCGCGATACGCGTAATAGCGGCTCCACTCCAGTTTTTGCGGGCCGGCGGCCTCCTGCCGACCGCTCTCCACACGCCCCTGCCAATCCGCCCTGAGACGCCAGGCACCGGCATTGGCCCCCACGGTTCCATTACCGCTGAGGTTTTTGCGCTGGCCATTGTCGCGCTGGTAATTGGACTGCGCCGTCAGGCTGTAGTCCACCAACAGCCCCGGCACCCCCTCATCCCATCGGGAAGGCGGGTCCCAATTGATAGCGTTGTATTCAAGGTAGGCCTGGGGCACGTTGACGCTCAGGGTCGAGGTGGCCAAATCACCCCTGACCTCCATGCCGGGCAAGCTTGTTATATCCAGGCACTCGCCGTCCTTCCACCACATCAGTTTGCCGGCTTCGGACACTTTCAGGTCCAGTTGCTCGACAAGACTGCGCGACAAACAGGCCTGGCTGCCCTTGGGGTCGTCATCGGGGGGATAGAACGCCACCGATTGCTCAGCAATAGGATGGGCATTGAGGTGCACAGCCATCGAGTAAGTGCCTGGCAGAATGAATCCGCTGCGCGCAAATTGAGACAAGTCAATGTTGGCGCGATCACTCAGATCGAGGACGTCGGTATTGAACTCGATATCCCCAGCACCCATTGCAGTGCCTGCCAGTGACATCAACCCGCCGAACAGCCCGGGACGCAGCGTATTTTTGATCTTCGACGTATTCAACATGCAAGCCTGTCCATCACTGTTCAAAAGTATTCCAACTTGAACCGCACCGCGGCACTGTGAGCCCCGACCACCAATGGCAAGCCGTTGCCGACCAGGAAAAACCGGTAGTTGAGTGTCATGTCACCTTCCGCCAGCGGGACCGGCGCCATGCGTTGCCCCGGCAGGCTTTCCTGGCCGGCGGCGTCGACGATGTGCAGGGCAACCCCCTGCGAGTCGCCAAACACTGCGAAGGAGAGCCCTGCCCTGTCGGTGGGGCCTTCGAACGTCACGCGCATGTGTTCCCAATCCGGCAGGCTTGCACCCGGGCGCGACGGGTCCGGGCGGCTCAACGAGCAATTGACCAGACGCAGCTGAAAGGGATGGTCTTCGCCCCGCGTGTTGCGCAAGAGCCGACCCACCGGCTCGGGCGGCATCTCGATGGTTTGATCGATGCTGGCCAATTCCAGCCCGCAGGCGGAATCAACGACTTCCCCTCCCAGCAGCACGACCCCATCGCCTTGCGCAGCCGCCTGGGCGACAACACAAGGGCTGATGAATGTCGTTAATGAAGAGGCGATAGCCAGACGTATGAATGTGTTCACCTGGATCTCCCGTCAGAATCCCCCCGCCACACCGGGTGGCGGGGGTGAAACTTACTGATAAGCCAAAGTGAAATTGGTGACCGCGCTGAAGTCGCCAGGAATGATGTCCCCAGTGGCGGCGCCTTGTACGTACGCGCCGAATTCCAGCGTGTTATCACCCACGCTGATGACTTGCGGGGCGGTAGGCACACCCAACTTAACGAGGTCCCCGCCATGGGTCATCATGATGCCCAGGTTGCCTGCACCGCCGACCGTACCGATAGCACCGGGCACAACCGAGGATGGCGCGCCGGTGAAGGTCGTGGTGACCGTGTTGTCAGTGAGGCCCGTCAGATCGCAACCTTCCAGCTCGATCTTCACGGTCCGCGCTTCCGATTTGCCCCCCGCTTGCAGTTGATGCTTTGCAATCGCGCCCAAGCGAACGGTTTGGTCGACGGAGTCAGGCTTGATAGAGCAGGCACCCGAGTGGACCGACCCGATAAACGTCACTGTTCCATCCGCCGCGTGCGCCATCGACATCGAACCCGCCAGCAGACCGACAGACAACAGCACAGTTTTCATTTTGGTTTTCATCTACAGATTCCCACTAACAAGTGTCATTAAGGAGCCTTGCCACCGATAGGCGCAGGGCTGATTAAAAGAGCGGTTTGACCTTTGCATCGAGAGGAATTCCTGACGTGCTTTTCCAACTTTTTGTATTGCATTTCAGGATCACGCTCAACGCCGGGCAAGTGTCCACTTCACACTTGAAGAAGTAAGCCAGCCGTTTCGTTTAATGACGTAGCCTTTGTATATCAAGGCTTGCAGGAAAATTATGGCCATTTGCCAAAACTTTAAAAACAACTGAAGGATTAGGACTACACTGAAGTTAGATGAGAATTATTTAGTACTGGAAACAGCTGTAAGAATAGGGCTACATAGCCGTTAAAACAATAAACCTTACAGGGATTTTGCAACTAACTATTCGACCAGCGTGCAGGGACATGCCTGAACGGCAGATGCAAAAAGGGGGAGCAAAGCTCCCCCTGTCAGCGCGTGTTGCAACCCGTCAATCAAGGCCTAACGTACGGCCTCGAACAATCCGGTTGCGCCCATTCCGCCGCCCACGCACATGGTGACGATGCCGTAACGCAGGTTGCGGCGCTGCAACTCGCGCACCAGGTGCCCCACCTGCCGCGAGCCGGTCATGCCGAACGGGTGGCCGATGGAGATCGAACCGCCGTTGACGTTGTATCTGGCATTGTCGATTTGCAGGCGGTTACGCGCATACAGGCACTGCGAGGCAAATGCTTCGTTGAGCTCCCACAGGTCGATATCCGCCACCTGCAAGCCTTTGGCCTTAAGCAACCTGGGCACCGAGAACACCGGGCCGATGCCCATTTCGTCCGGCTCGCAACCGGCCACGGTAAAACCGCGAAAAAACGCCTTGGGCTTGAGCCCCAACGCCAGGGCTTTTTCCAGGCTCATCACCAGCGTCATCGACGCACCGTCGGACAGCTGCGACGAATTACCCGCCGTCACCGAACCGTCTTCGGCAAACACCGGCTTCAAGCCACTGAGGCTGGCCAGGGTGGTGTCGGGGCGGTTGCAGTCGTCGCGGTCGACCACGCCATCGAGCACCTGCACTTGACCGGTACGCTTGTCTTCGACTTTGTACTTGACCGCCATCGGCACGATTTCATCGTCGAACAACCCATCAGCCTGCGCCTGCGCGGTGCGCTGCTGGCTTTGCAGGGCGTACAGGTCCTGATCCTCGCGGCTGACGTTATAGCGACGCGCGACGATTTCGGCGGTCTGGCCCATAGGAAAATAAATGCCTGGTACCTGCTCCTTGAGCAGCGGGTTGATCAGGTGGTCGGTGTTGACGCTTTTCATGGTCAGGCTGATGGATTCCACACCACCGGCAACGATGATGTCGCTGCAACCCGAGGCAATCTGGTTGGCGGCAATGGCAATCGCCTGCAAGCCTGACGAACAGAAACGATTGAGGGTCATGCCCGCCGTACCGGTGCCCAGTTGCGACAGCACCGCCACATTGCGCCCGATGTTGTAACCCTGGGCGCCTTCGTTGGAGCCGGCGCCGACGATGCAGTCTTCGACCGTGACCGGGTCGATGCCATTGCGCACCAGCAGCGCGTTGACACAATGGGCCGCCATGTCATCGGGCCGGGTCTGGTTGAACTTGCCGCGAAAGGACTTGGCCAGGCCGGTTCGCACACTGTCGACGATCACTACTTCACGCATGGGGCTACCTCGATCTTGTGGTTGTGGATCGAGGATAGATGCGGGCCCGGCTGCCCGCGATGATCATTCACTGCATGGATGCGAAAACATGGGACCGGGAAGACCGCTCTATCTGGTCTGTGCAGGTCAACTGTGGGAGGGGGCTTGCTCCCGATGGCAGGCTGTCAGTCGATGCAGCTGCAACTGACTCACCGCCATCGGGGGCAAGCCCCCTCCCACAGTTGGATCGAGTCAGGCTCAGGCTATTTCTTTTTGTCGCGCTTGTCGGTTTTGGCGAAGGCATGACGCGCAGGGAGTCTATCTGATGTGCAAAAATCCAATGTGGGAGGGTCAGTCAGTGCATCTGCAGCTGACCCACCGCCATCGGGAGCAAGCCCCCTCCCACAGTTGGATCGAGTCAGGCTCAGGCTGTTTCTTTTTGTCGTGCTTGTCGGGTTTGGCGAAGGCATGACGCGCGCAGGGAATCTATCTGATGTGCAAAAATCCAATGTGGGAGGGGGCTTGCCCCCGATAGCAGGCTGTCAGTCGATGCAGCTGCA
Source organism: Pseudomonas sp. CFBP13528 (assembly GCF_005233615.1). Classification (NCBI taxonomy): domain Bacteria; kingdom Pseudomonadati; phylum Pseudomonadota; class Gammaproteobacteria; order Pseudomonadales; family Pseudomonadaceae; genus Pseudomonas; species Pseudomonas sp. CFBP13528. Next base: position 676 of record NZ_QGAJ01000023.1, on the reverse strand, counting down.
ACTGACCCACCGCGATCGGGGGCAAGCCCCCTCCCACAGTTGGACCGAGTCAGGCTCAGGCTGTTTCTTCTTGTCGTGCTTGTCGGGTTTGGCGAAGGCATGACGCGCGCAGGGAGTCTATCTGATGTGCACAAATCCAATGTGGGAGGGGGCTTGCTCCCGATGGCAGGCTGTCAGTCGATGCAGCTGCAACTGACGCACCGCCATCGGGGGCAAGCCCCCTCCCACAGTTGGGCCGAGTCAGGCTCAGGCTGTTTCTTCTTGTCGTGCTTGTCGGTTTTGGCGAAGGCATGACGCGCAGGGAGTCTATCTGATGTGCACAAATCCAATGTGGGAGGGGGCTTGCTCCCGATGGCAGGCTGGCTGTCAGTCGATGCAGCTGCAACTGACCCACCGCCATCGGGGGCAAGCCCCCTCCCACAGTTGGATCGAGTCAGGCTCAGGCTATTTCTTTTTGTCGCGCTTGTCGGTTTTGGCGAAGGCATGACGCGCGCAGGGAATCTATCTGATGTGCAAAAATCCAATGTGGGAGGGGGCTTGCTCCCGATAGCAGGCTGTCAGTCGATGCAGCTGCAACTGACCCACCGCCATCGGGGGCAAGCCCCCTCCCACAGTTGGGCCGAGTCAGGCTCAGGCTGTTTCTTCTTGTCGTGCTTGTCGGTTTTGGCGAAGGCAT
>NZ_QGAJ01000022.1:0-63789 GCF_005233615.1 Pseudomonas sp. CFBP13528 | reverse complement strand
GGCGGCGGCCCACGGATTCAAGCCTGCGTTCGGGCACACCGAGCCTAGGCGAGGTGCCGAGTGGTGGGGCAAGAGCCTTTTTGGTTACTTTTGGCTGGGCCGGCATTCCGGGCTCTTTTCCAAAAGTGACCCGCTGTAAAAGCGGAACCCATAGCAGCCGTGACCGCAGAAACGGATATGTACTCGGTCCAATCCAACATCCTGGTCGGCCCAGAGGCCGCCATCGGGGGCAAGCCCCCTCCCACATTTGGATTGTGGAGCACCAGTAAGGACAGGGGGACAAGCCCCTTCCCACATTTTTCAGTGCCCGCTCGGGTATCAGGCGATTTCGGCAACGACCGCCGCCAACGCTTGCGCCGGATCGGCCGCCTGGCTGATCGGACGGCCAATCACCAGATAATCAGAACCAGCATCGAGGGCCTGGCGCGGCGTCAGAATACGGCGCTGGTCATCCTGGGCGCTGCCCGCCGGGCGGATGCCTGGCGTGACCAGCTGCAACGACGGGTGAGCAGTCTTCAGGGCCTGGGCTTCCAGTGCCGAGCACACCAGCCCGTCCAGGCCGGCTTTCTGCGCCAGGGCGGCCAGGCGCAGCACCTGCTCCTGCGGCTCGATGTCCAGGCCGATGCCGGCCAGGTCTTCGCGCTCCATGCTGGTCAGCACAGTCACCCCGATCAACAGCGGTTTCGGCCCGCTGCGCTGCTCCAGCACTTCACGGCAGGCACTCATCATGCGCAGGCCACCGGAGCAGTGCACATTGACCATCCACACGCCCATCTCGGCCGCAGCCTTGACCGCCATGGCGGTGGTATTGGGGATATCGTGGAATTTCAAATCAAGAAACACTTCGAAACCTCGGTCACGCAGGGTGCCGACGATTTCCGCCGCGCAACTGGTGAACAGTTCCTTGCCGACCTTGACCCGGCAAAGCGCGGGGTCCAACTGGTCAGCCAGCTTCAGTGCGGCGTCACGGGTGGGGTAGTCCAGGGCGACGATGATAGGAGTCTGGCAGACGGGCATTGGAATGGGCTCTCAGGCAAGTCGAAATCGGCGCGGATTGTAGCGCACGCGGCGCCGTTGCGGGATCCGATGATCGGTAAATACTGATTCAGCGTGGATTGGCGCAGGGTTGCGGCCATTGTTTCAAAGCCGATACATTCACGACATGCCCCCAACACGCCCCACCGCTAGCCTCGCCGCATGACCGACCGTCCAGCACTTCCAGCCATGGGGCTGGGCGCCTATGCTGACCGTAACAATCAGGCAGATGATCGCACTATGCATACTCCTCCCGTCCCGGTAAACGATGCGCACACAGGCGTGGTGATCGCCGACGACAAGCGCTGGAACACCCGTGCGCTGATCGTCGATGACGATGTGCCGATTCGTGAATTGCTGATCGATTACCTGGCGCGCTTCAATATTTTCGCCACGGGTGTGACCGACGGCACGGCGATGCGCCTGGCCATGCAAGCCGAAACCTTCGATGTGGTGGTGCTCGACCTGATGCTGCCGGGCGAAGACGGCCTGACCCTGTGCCGCTGGCTGCGGGCAGAGTCGGACATTCCGATCCTGATGCTCACCGCCCGCTGCGAACCCACCGACCGTATCATCGGCCTGGAACTGGGCGCCGACGACTATATGTCCAAACCGTTCGAGCCGCGCGAACTGGTGGCCCGTATCCAGACTATCCTGCGCCGGGTGCGCGATGACCGCACCGAGCAACGCGCCAACATCCGCTTCGACAACTGGCGGCTCAACAGCGTGTTGCGCCAACTGGTCGCCGACAACGGCCTGGTGGTGCCGCTGTCCAACGCCGAATTCCGCCTGCTGTGGGTGTTTATCGAACGCCCGCGCCGCGTATTGAGCCGCGAGCAATTGCTGGATGCCGCCCGCGGCCGCTCCATCGAAGCCTTTGACCGCAGCATCGATCTGCTGGTCTCGCGCCTGCGCCAGAAACTGGGAGATGACCCCAAGGCCCCGCAATTGATCAAGACCGTACGCGGCGAAGGCTACCTGTTCGACGCGCGGGATATCGGCTGATGCGCGCCACCTTCAATACGTTGTTCGGGCGGCTGTTCGGCGTGTTGCTGGTGGCCATCGTGCTGGCGCATCTGCTGGCATTTTTCTGGTTCCATCATTACGGTCCGCCACCGCCGCCTCCGCAGGAAACCTTCGTCGAGCAGCCGGATGGCTCGATGAAACCGCTGGTCAAGGCTCACCGTCCCTGGTTCGGTGGCCCGGTGGTGCCGCTGACGTTTCAATTCATCTCGCTGATCATCGCCGCGTGGTACGGCGCCAAGCTGTTGAGCCGGCCGATCCAGCGCCTGAGCGCGGCGGCCGAGCGTTTGAGCCTTGACCTCGACAGCCCGCCCCTCGAAGAGTCCGGGCCGCGCGAAGCGCGCCAGGCCGCGTCGACCTTCAACCTGATGCAAAGGCGCATCCGCGAACAAGTCAGCCAGCGCGCGCGCATGCTCGGGGCGGTCTCCCATGACCTGCGCACCCCGCTGTCGCGGCTCAAGCTGCGCCTGGAACAGATCGAAGACACCCGGCTGCAAGGTCAGATGCGCCAGGACCTGGACGACATGATCGGCATGCTCGACGCCACCTTGAGCTACCTGCACGAACAGCGCACCAGCGAGACCCGACACTGGCTCGATGTGCAGGCGTTGGTGGAATCGCTGAGCGAAAACGCCCAGGATCAAGGCAGCGATGTGCAATGTGGCGGCACCTGCGCGCCCCTGCAGGTGCAGCCCATGGCGTTGCGTTCGTGCCTCAACAACCTGATCGACAATGCCCTGCGCTATGCGGGCTCAGCCCGTGTGGAACTGGCGGACAGCCGCGGGGCGCTGGTGATCCGGGTGATCGACCATGGCCCCGGCATCGCCGCCGACAAGCGCGAAGCGGTATTCGAACCGTTCTTTCGCCTGGAGGGCTCACGCAACCGTAATTCCGGCGGCGTCGGCCTGGGCATGACGATCGCCAGGGAAGCGGTCGAGCGCCTCGGCGGCCACCTGAGCCTGGAAGACACGCCAGGCGGCGGCTTGACCGCAGTGATGTGGCTGCCCAGGGCTTAAAGCGGCTTGTCTTCGCGCCGCGCCTGGGCCTGGGTCGCGCTCCAGTCCGTCAACAAGCTGTAGGCCACCGCGAGTAAGGTCGGGCCGATAAACAGGCCGATAAAGCCGAACGCGATCAAGCCGCCGAACACGCCCAGCAACACGATCACCAGCGGCAGGTTGCCGCCACGGCTGATCAGGTAAGGCTTGAGCACGTTGTCGACACCGCTGATGATGAAGGTGCCCCATACGCCAAGGAACACTGCATAGGTGTAGTCGCCCTTCCACGCCAGCCAGGCCGTGGCCGGGATCCACACCAGCGGCGGGCCCATGGGAATCAGGCTGAGCAGGAACGTCACGCCGCCCAGCAGCAGCGCACCGGGCACCCCGGCGATCAGGAAACCGATCAGCGCCAGCACGGCCTGGGCCGCAGCCGTGCCGATCACGCCGTTGACCACCCGTTGAACCGTCCCCGCCACCAGTTCGATGTAGTAACTGGCACGATCGCCGATCAGGCGTTCAAGCAGCCGATGCACGAACATCGCCAGGCGCGGTCCGTCGCGGTAGAAAAAGAACACAAAGACCAGGCTCAAGGTCAGTTCGAGGATACCGCCGCCAATCTGCGCACTGCGCGCCAGCAACCAGTTGCCGACCTGGCCGAGGTACGGCTTGATGCTGAGCATCAGCGCCGCGCCCTGTTGGTCGATGCTGTCCCATGTCGCCACCAGCCGTTCACCGATAACCGGGATCGAGCCCAGCCAGGTGGGCGCATTGGGCAGGCCGTCGACCTGGATATCCTTGATCAGCACGACAGCATCGCGTACATGGTCCGCCAGGTTGAACCCCAGCCACACCAGCGGCAGCGCCACCAGCAACATCCAGCCCAAGGTCAGGATACCGGCTGCCAGCGACTCACGGCCGCCCAGCCCACGTGTCAGCAGGACCATCAGCGGCCAGCTCGCGAACGCCAGCACCGCGCCCCAGAACAGCGCCGACCAGAACGGCGCCATGACCCAGAAGCTGGCACCAAACAGCACCAGTAGCAGGATTTGCACCAGCAGGCGATCGTTATTGGGCATCGGGTATCTCGAAAAGAGTCGGCAGAAGACAGCTTAGGCGAACAGCGCGGGTCCGTTCGCCCAGTGACGTTAGCGTATCAGACGCACGTGCAGGCCCTCGGCGTCACCCGGGCTGTTTTCCAGGCGTGCGGCGCGCACACCATTGTCGATCAGCCCCTGACGCCAGGCTTCGGCGTTGGGACCGGACAGGCTGACACGCAAGGTGGTGTCGAGGTTCAGCCCCCTGGAGATCAACGTAAGCCACGTGTCGTCTGGCTCGGCGCCGAGCGCGGGGAAGTCCAGTTCACCGGTACTTTTCAACTCACGCAACAGCGTTGCCGAGGTGGGCAGAAGATTCCCCAGCGGCGTGCTGGCGTCCATCTGCTCGACATGCAGATAGGCGCGGCGATTGCCCCGGGTGATGCCGTACAGCGCCACCAGCGCGTTGTCCTGCGGGGCCGCCAGACGCAGAAGCAGATATTCCTGCTGGCCATCGGCCCCTACCAGCTTGGCGTTGCCGAACACTTCGTTGGCCCACAGGCTGCTTTCGCCACAGTCGCGGGCCTGGCACCAGAACAGCAACTGCGCGCCCTTGGCCTGCAGGGCTTCGCGGGTGGCGGTAAAGGCGGCGCTGGAGCTGTGTTCGGCAGGCAGCTCGTAGGTGATCGCCGTGGTTTGACCGCGTGCCGTGGCCTGGCCTTCGGAACGCAATTGGCCGCTGATCTTGCGGATCGCGCCCATGGGGTAGATGCGTTCGCGGTCTTCAGCGGGGCGATAGTCGACGATCTGCGCGTCCACCTGGCGGGCAATGGCCGGTAAGTCCTGGCTTCCCGGCACATCGGCGGCGAACACGAGCGGGCTGAAACAGCACAGCCCAAGGGCACGTAAACATCCTTTACCCAGGCTCATCGGATCACTGAGCCGTGGCCATGGAGGGTCGCAGCGGTTTGAAGATGGTGCATGGTTGACTCCCTTTCAATCCGCCCAGCCTCGGCAGTTGACCGCGCCAAGTCAAGGCGCGGAGAAGAACCGATTGAAACAGTCTGCAACAAGAACCGCACCGGGTTCGTCATTCAGGTGCAAATGATGACCACCCGGCAGCGTCGTCACGGTAAAGGGCAGCCGTGAAAGCAATTCAGGATGTTTCGCCACCATGCCCTCAGCCGCCACCACCAACTGCGTAGGGCAGCTCACTCGCCGTACGAAAGCCATGGCCTGTTCGTCGGTCAGGCGCATCGGTGATGCCAGGGTCAGGCGACTGTCGCTGCGCCAGGTATAGCCACCCGGCACCGGCATCAAACCGCGCTGGGCCAGCAGTTCTGCGGCTTCGCGGCTGACCGCGACCACGCCATGCATGCGCGCCTCGACCGCCCGGTCCAGGCTGGCGTACACCGGCTTGCGCTTGTCTTGCAGGCTCAATTGCGCCTGCAAGGCCATGCCCAGCCGCTCGGCTGCGTTCTCGCCGTCGGCAGTCGGCGGGATCACCCCGTCGATCAATCCAAGATGCGTCACGCGCTCCGGTAACGCCCCGGCGAGCACCAGGGAGACGATGGCGCCCAGGGAATGGCCAAGTAATGCAAAACGTTGCCAACCCAGTTGTTCGGCCACGTGCAATACATCGTGCACGTAATCCCACAAGGCATAACCGGCTCCCGGCGGACGATGCGCCGAGTGCCCGTGGCCGGCCATATCCAGGGCGACAATGCGCACACCCTGCAGCTTGGGCGCCAGGCGCGCAAAACTGTTGGCGTTGTCCAGCCAGCCATGCAGGGCAATGACCGGCAAACCCTCTTCAGGTCCAAATAGATGCGCGGCCAGCTCGATATGCGGCAGGCTCAGGCGTACTTCTTCCACGGGCGTGCTCATGCGCAGCTGCGCTCACGGGCCTGCCAGCGGGAAAACACACTCTTGATCAACGTGGCGGTGTCCTGGGGTCGCTCAAGGGGAAACATATGGCCGCCTGGCATGGTGAGCATTTCACCCATGGGCAGGCGACCGACGCCGCTGGCATGATGGCGCATCACCACACGGCTCTGACGGCCGCGCACCACCGCCAGAGGCACTTTCAACTGGCGCACCTGGCCGGGGCTGGTGTGAGGCACGCCTCGATAGATGCTGATTTCGGTCGCCGGGTCGAAACGCAAGCGCAGACGGTCGCCCACTTTCAGCAGGCCATGTTGCAGATACGCCTCAAAGCACTCGGCGTCGAAACCCCGAAACAGGGTCTTGCCGGCGAAGTAAGCGCGCGCGGCGTCCAGGTCGCTGAATTCCTCACGGCGGCCCAGGGTGCGTCCGGCCGGGGTCAGGCGGTCGATGAAGCCAAAGCGTTTGGCGGCGCGAATCACCCAGCGATCCGCGCGGGTCAGCACCGGAGAGTCCAGCATCACCACGCCACGGTACAGCTGCGGGCAGCGCATCGCGGCATGCAAATGCAACACGCCGCCCAGGGAATGGCCGACGCCCCATACCGGCTCCGGTTGCTGCTGCAGATGATGGATCAGTTCATCCACCAGGTTCTGCCAGTTATCGTCCACCGGAAACCTGGGATCATGGCCGTGCTGCGGCAGATGCGCCACTGCATACTCGGGGGCCAGGGCGTCGAACAACTTGCCATAGGTGGCCGACGGAAAGCCATTGGCGTGGGCGAAAAATACGTGCTGCGACATACCGGCTCGCTCTACAGAAACAGACCTCGATTGTCACCATGCCCGGCCCATACGGCAATGACCGTAACCGCCAGGAATGATGACACTCACGCCATGCCTATCGCGCCGGTGGCTGCTCGCCCAGCGGCACCACGGCCACGGTCAGGCGCGAAACGCAACTGGCCTTGCCCTCGTCATTGGTCAGGCGGATGTCCCACACTTGGGTCGTGCGGCCAATATGGATGGCCTTGGCCACCGCCGTTACTCGGCCGCTGCGCACGCCGCGCAGGTGATTGGCGTTGACCTCCAGGCCCACGCAATAGAATTTGCTGGCATCGACGCACAGGTAGGCCGCCACGGAGCCTACGCTTTCGGCCAGCACCACGGAGGCGCCGCCATGCAACAGGCCGTAAGGCTGATGGGTACGGTGGTCGACCACCATGCTGGCGGTGAGGGATTGCTCGTCGAAGCTTTCGAAGCGAATGTCCAGCAATTCACCGATGGTGTTTTTCTGACTCGCGTTGAGTTGTTCAATATTCGGTTGCGTGCGCCACAGGCTCATAGGGGTGTCCTTATTGGTTTTATTACGACCCTAATCCTGCCACAAATCAGAGAGCGCACACACAACCTGTCGATATCGCCTACGGATTTTTTACGCTGACCAGGCTCATCAGCCCGGCCAGCGGGAAATCCCCTTCCAGCTCCGCCAGGCTGGCGGTGTGCATCGGCTCTGGCTGGCGCTGATGACCATGCTGCGCAACGCTGATCAGGCTACCCACCAACGGCTGATGGCTGACCAGCAGCACATTGTCATCGGTCTCGAGCTGTTCCAACACCTGCAACGGGTTGCCCTCCGGCGTCAGCCACGGCACCGTGCGAATGTCCGGCTCGAAGCCCAGCGCCTCGCGCACCAGGTGCGCCGTCTGCTGCGCCCGCACATAGGGGCTGGCGATGATGGCGCTGAGCGGCTGGCCGATCAGGTGCGCAGCGCTGCGCAACACGTCGGCCCTGCCGTGCGCGGTCAGGTTGCGCTCGGCGTCGGTGCGAGCGTGTGCCTCGGCTTCACCGTGGCGCAAGATCCACAGCTTCATAGCTTGGGCTCTTCATCACGCACCGGGTGCGGTGCCGGCGGCACGCTGTGAGCGGCTTCGCCTTCCGGTGCACGCGGGGTTGGCCAATCGGCAAACGGCCAGGGTTTTTGCTCGGTGTGGAAGCTGCCGAAGCGACCGATCTGCGCCAGGAACTGGCTGAGGCTGTCGCCGAAGTTCATCAGGCCCAGGTTCGGCGCGCCGTAGATCAGTCGGTAAATCAGTTGCACAATCACCAACGCGCCGAGCAGGAACTGCGCCACCTGCCACACCAGGGCAAACACCAGCATCCACAGGATGCGCAGCACAATGGACTCATACTTGGGGGCTGCTTTCGAATCGTTCATGCCGCGTTCCTCAGTTGAAACCGCTGGTGGAAATAAAATCGACATCGGTTTTCGGCTCGGCGCGCATCAGCAGCTCGATGACCTGGCTCAAGGTGCGTCCTTCAAACAGGATCGCGTGCAGCCCGGCAACCAGCGGCATATACACACCGACTTCCTGGGCCTTGGCTTTCAGCACTTTGAGGGTGTTGACCCCTTCGGCCACTTCGCCCAGGCGTGTCACCGCCTCTTCCAGGCTCAAACCCTGGCCCAGCGCGAAACCGACTTGATAGTTACGGCTTTTGGGCGACGAGCAGGTAACGATCAGGTCGCCGACGCCCGCCAGGCCCAGGAACGTCATCGGGTTGGCGCCCTGATTCACCGCGAACCGGGTCATTTCGGCCAGGGCGCGGGTAATCAGCATGCTCTTGGTATTTTCGCCCATCCCCAGGGCCACGGCCATGCCAGCGATGATGGCATAGACGTTCTTCAACGCACCGCCCAGCTCGACGCCGAAGCGATCACCACTGGCGTAAACGCGAAAGGTGCGGCCATGCAGCACCGCCTGGACGCGCTCGCACAGCTGCTCGTCTTCACTGGCGATCACCGTGGCGGTCAGCGCATGCTCGGCCACTTCCCGCGCCAGGTTCGGCCCGGACAGCACGCCAATGCGCGCCTGGGGTGCGATCTCTTCGAGGATTTCGCTCATCAGCTTGAACGTCTGCGCCTCGATGCCCTTGGTCAGGCTGACCAGCAGCTTGCCCGCCAGACGTTCGGCGTGGGGCGCCAGCACCGAGCGCAAGGCGCTTGAGGGCAGCGCGACAAAGCACAGGTCGCAGTCGGCAAGGGTTGCCAGCAGATCGGTAACGGGCTCGACCGCCGGATGAATCTTGATGCCTTTAAGGTAACGCGGGTTTTCCCGGTGCACGCGAATGGCCTCGGCCTGCTCGGGATCACGCATCCACTGACGCACCGCGTGGCCATTTTCAGCCAGCAGGTTAGCCACGGCGGTACCAAAACTTCCGCCTCCCAGGACCGCAATAGGGCGCTGTTCAGTCATATGCAATCCGTTAATCCATACCAGTGGCGATGGCGGCATTATACGGGGCGACCCGCTTGCGGCCAGCCCCCGCGTGAATTCGTGCGCTTGTCGGAAAATGCCACACTTGAGTGAAGTAATTGCAAGTCTCACGACTGGCAAAATGCCCGACCTCAGTTAACATGGGCGGCTATCCGCAATTATCAAGGCCGTGCCGTGTATCCGGGCCCTCCTCTCCGCTCATCCCTGCAATTGATGCTGCCCTTGGTGCTCGCGTGCAGCGCCAGTGCGTCGGCTGACGACCTGTTCCTCGACAGCCAACCGCTGCCGCAGGTGTTGACCGCCACCCGCCTCAAGCAATCGGCCGCCGCCGTCCCCGGCAGCATGACCGTGATCGACAGCGAGCTGATCAAGGCCAGTGGCGCGCGCGACATTGCCGAGCTGTTACGCCTGGTGCCCGGGATGATGGTCGGCTACACCACCGGCAATCAGGCGGCGGTGAACTACCACGGCAGCAGCGCCAGCGATGCGCGGCGCATGCAGGTATTGATCGACGGGCGCTCGGTGTATCGCGCAGGCCTGGCCACGGTGGACTGGAGCGATATTCCGGTCGCCATGGAAGACATTGAGCGTATCGAGGTGTTTCGGGGACCCAACACCGTCAGCTACGGCGCCAATGCGCTGATGGCGGTGGTCAATATCCTCACCCGCTCACCGGCCAACAGCCAGGGCACGCGGGTAAAGGTCATCCAGGGTGAACGCGGGATCAACGATGTCTATGCCAGCCAGGGCGTGGGCTGGGAAACCGGCGATCTGCGCCTGTCGCTGTCAGGACAGCAAGACGATGGTTTTGACCGCGATGCCGTCGGCGCCGACCGCCGCGACAGCCGCCGCCTCAGCCGTTTCAGCCTGGCCGTCAGCCAGACGTTGAATGCGCAACAGAGCATCGACTGGCAACTGGATGCCAAGGAGGGGACCAATCAGCGCCCCTACACCTACGCTCCGGTATTCGCCGGGATTACCGAGGGCGGTACCAATTCCGACGTCACTGCCAAGGACTACGCAGGTTCGATGCGCTGGAACTTCGACATCAACCCCGAACACAGCCTGTATATCCAGGGGTCGGCCCAGCAATGGGACCGTCGGCAGATCTGGAAAGCCTGTGACGCCAAGGTCTCCTTCAGCCCGGAATTGACCCGGCTGTGGCAACTCAACCCCAACTACGCCGAACAGCTGGCGCGGCACATGGATAAATTCAGCCAAGGCAGCGCCCCGCCCGGCAGCGCCGCCGAACAGGCGTTGGGCAACCAGGTACTGGACCAGTGGCGCAACGGCGCCAACCAGAGCGTGTGCGGCGATATCGACCAAAGTGCCAGGGAGAGCCGCTACGACGTGGAGCTGCAAGACACCCTCAGCCTCTCCGACAGCCTGCGCCTGGTCAGCGGGATGAATTACCGCTACGACCGCGCCGACTCCGACACCTACTTCAACGGCACGCTGGACGACACCACCTGGCGCCTGTTCGGCCACCTGGAATGGCGGGCCAGCGAACACTGGCTGCTGCAAGGCGGCGCGATGTACGAAGACACCCACTTGAGCGGCAACTCACTGACGCCTCGCGTGGCGGTCAACTATCTGATCAACCCGCGCCACGGCCTGCGGGCGGTGTACTCCGAGGCGATCCGTTCGCCGGATATGTTCGAGAACAACGTCAACTGGAGCTACCGCGTCACCAACCTCAGCTCGCCGGTCTACGGGCAGAATTCCGGGCAATATTTTGTGGTGACACGCGGCCCCGGCAATCTTGATAAAGAGTTGATGCGCTCGCGCGAACTGGGCTACAACGGCTTCTTTGCCGACCTCGGGTTGAATGTCGACGTGAAGCTCTTCTACGACGAAATCACCGACATGATCAGTTCGCCGCTGCGCAACAACCAATACATCGCCAGCAACGCCAACAGCTCGCGCTTTACCGGTGCCGAATCACAGTTCGACTGGCGCGTCAGCGACGCCGACCGCCTGCGCCTGACCTATGCTTACGTCGATGCGAGCGCCAGCAACCCACTGGACAAGGCGCAGACCGCACGCAACAGCGGCTCGGCCGGTTGGTTGCGTGAATGGGGCCACGGTTGGTCGAGCGCCTTGTTCTATTACGGTGACGACGCACTCAACGAGTATCGCTTCGAACGGGTCGACCTGCGGGTGGCCAAGCGCATTGCACTGGGCAACACCAACGTGGAGCTGGCCGGCATGCTGCAACAACGCCTCGACAATCAGCCGACCACCTGGCCCGACAACCATTACGACCATCGCCATGTGCTCTACTTCAGCGCACAGCTAGAGTTCTGACATGGGCGATCAGTCACGGATGACCCTCCCTCTTGTTTCACGGCTGTGGCGGCGCGGCTTGCTGCTCGCGTGCCTGCTGTTCACCCCCACCGTGTGGAGCGCCGATATCCTGCTGACCGCCGCCGAGGACAGTGCCGGTGTCCAGGGATTTACCCAGGCCCTCGCCCGGCAGCGCCCCGAAGACCATGTCGTCTTCACCCTGCTTGAAAATTTGCCGGCGCCGAGCCAGTTGCCCGCCACTACCCGCCTGATCCTGCTGGACCTGCCCGGCCTCGACTGGCGCTTGCAGGATACCCAGGGGCCACCGACCCTGGTGCTGCGCATCAGCCGCCTGCAAGCTCACCAGCGCCTGGGCAGCGCGCACCCGGCCAGAATCAGCCTGCTGTGGAGCGACCCGCCGCTGGCGCGCCAGCTGCGCCTGATCGCCAGCATCTTGCCCCAGGCCCGACGGATCGGCGTGCTTTACGGCGCCGACAGCGAATTCCTGCTGCCTGAGCTTGACCGGTACGCCGCGCCACTGGGCCTGGAAATCGTGCCCCAACGCTGGGACAACACCAACGACAGCCGCACCCTGCAAACCCTGTTCAAGAACAGTGACGTGCTGCTGGGCCTGGACGACCCGCAACTGTACAACCCCAAAACCGCCAAGAACCTGTTGCTCAGCAGCTATGCCCAGCAATTGCCGCTGATAGGGCCCAATGCCGGGTTTGTCCGGGCCGGCAGCCTGGCCAGCACCTATAGCGACCAGCACGACTGGCTCGCTGTACTCGATCGCCTGCTGGACCACCCGCCGGCCAGCTGGCCGCGCACGCTTTACCCGCAACACTTCAAAGTGGTGGGCAACCCGCAAGTCGCACGCTCACTGGGCACCGAACAGGTCGACGAAGCTGCCGTCGCCGCCCGCCTGGCCGAAGGAGATGAACGCCCATGACCTTGCGCCGTCGCTGGGACATTAACACCCGCACCCAACTCATCACCCTGGGGCCTGCACTGCTGCTGACCTTGCTGTTGATCAGCTTCTTTACCTTCGTGCGTATCCAGGACTTGCGCCAGGAGCTGGACCACACCGGCCAGTTGATCGCCAACCAACTGGCGCCTGCCACCGAGTACGGCGTTATTTCCGGCAACAACGATGTGCTCGACGCCTTGCTGCGCGCGACGCTGGCCACGCCCCACGTGCGTTTCCTGGAGATTCAGGACAGCGCCGAGAACATTCTGGTGTATGTCGAGCAGCCGTCGGAGAAGCACGACCGGTCGCTGTCGGTGAAAGTGTTCCAGGCACCGATCCGCTTGCAGCATATCCAGCTGGGCAATGACTTTTTCCAGGACAACCTCAACGAACCCAAGGCGCCGCGAGCGGACTACCTGGGCCGAGTGATTGTCGGTATGTCCAACGACGCGTTCAGCCAGCGTCAGCAGGAAATCCTGTTCAAGGCCGGCATTCTGGCGCTGTTCGCGCTGCTGTTTACCTTTCTCCTGGCGCGACGCCTGGCCGCCAGCCTGTCGCAGCCGATCAGCGCCATGGGCCACGCGGTGAAGGCCATCCAGCAGGGCGACTACAAGACACCGCTGCCGATTGTCGACGACTCCGAACTGGGCGACCTGGCACGGCACATCAACAACCTGGCCGCAGGCCTCAATCAGGCCAGCCGTGAGCAGCAGCAGGCCATGGCCCAGTTGATCCAGACCCGCGAAGAAGCCGAGCGCGCGAATAATGCCAAATCGGAATTCCTGGCGATGATGAGCCATGAACTGCGCACGCCGATGAATGGTGTGCTAGGCATGCTGCAACTGCTGGAAACCACCGAGATGACCGAAGAGCAGGCCGAATACGCGGCGCTGGCTTCCGAGTCCACCGAGCACCTGCTCAAGGTGATCAACGACATCCTCGACTTCTCGCGTATCGAACGGGCCGCGCTGGAGCTGGAACATATTGCCTTCAACCTGGCCGACCTGATCAGCAGCTGCGCCCAAGCGTTCCAGCACAGTGCGCAGCAGCGCGGGCTGGCCCTGGAGCTGTCGATTCCGCCGGGCATGGAGGCTCTGCGGGTGTGCGGTGACCCGACCCGTATCCGGCAGATCCTGGTGAATCTGATCGGCAACGCCTTGAAGTTCACCGAGCACGGGACCGTGCATGTGGAGCCCCACTGGCAAACCCTGGACCATGAACTGGTGTGGTTCACCTGCACCGTGCGCGACAGCGGTATCGGCATTTGCGCCGAGCGCCTGGAATTGATGTTCGATGCGTTCCAGCAGGCCGACAGCTCTATTTCAAGACGTTACGGAGGCACCGGACTCGGCCTGCCGATCGCCCGCACCCTGGCCGAACGCATGGGTGGCACCCTGCGCGCCCAAAGTGAAGAAGGCCGGGGCTCGGTGTTCACCCTGGAAATTCCGCTGGCCATCGATCAGCAAAGCCTGCCTGCCATCGCCCCGGACACCGTAGGCAAAACCAGCGCTGGCGCCGGGCGGCATATACTGCTGGTGGAAGACAACCCGGTTAACCGTACGGTGGTCGAAGCCATGCTGCGCAGCCTGGGTTTCGAAGTCAGCCTGGCCACCGATGGCGCCGAGGCGATCCGCAGCGCCGAAAGCCTGATCTTCACCGCGATCCTGATGGACTGCCGCCTGCCATTGATCGACGGCTACGAGGCCACTCGGCAAATTCGCCGACTGCCGGGCTGCGCCGATTTACCGATTATCGCCTTGACAGCCAACGCTTTGCAGGGCGACCGCGAAGCCTGTCTGGCTGCCGGAATGAACGATTACCTGGCCAAACCGTTCAAACGCACGGATTTGCAGCAAATCCTCCAGCGCTGGGTGCACTAGCTGTCGTGGCTAAGCCAAGTCCGACTGGCGTGGAGGACGAAAGTGCGGCAGTCTTAGGCACCCGAACGGGCCGATAAACAGGTCCGGTTTAACATTTCAGTGAACAAGTGTACATTGAGTACCTTGACGCTGTGACTTTCACTACAACGCAATAGTCTATGTGTAGGCTGCCGCTATGAGGCATGAACGCTTCATTCGGTTCGGGAAGATTTGCCCTACCCTGCCGCATGGGATTATTGAGGAGCTCGCATGACCAAACAAAACGCCTTTACTCGGGAAGACCTGCTGCGCTGCAGTCGCGGTGAGCTGTTCGGCCCAGGTAACGCGCAACTGCCCGCCCCGAACATGCTGATGGTGGATCGCATCACCCATATCAGCGAAGAAGGTGGCAAGTACGGCAAAGGTGAATTGGTCGCCGAGCTGGATATCACCCCTGACCTGTGGTTCTTTGCCTGCCACTTCGAAGGCGATCCGGTGATGCCGGGCTGCCTGGGCCTTGACGCCATGTGGCAACTGGTCGGCTTCTACCTGGGCTGGCAAGGCCTGCCGGGCCGCGGTCGCGCCCTGGGCTCGGGCGAAGTGAAGTTCTTTGGCCAGGTCTTGCCGACCGCCAAGAAAGTCACCTACAACATTCAAATCAAGCGCGTCCTCAAGGGCAAGCTGAACCTGGCCATCGCCGACGGTTCGGTGACTGTCGACGGTCGCGAGATCTATACTGCCGAAGGCCTTCGGGTCGGCGTATTCACTTCCACTGACAACTTTTAAGGGTTATCCGCATGCGCCGCGTCGTTATCACTGGTCTGGGCATTGTTTCTTGCCTGGGCAATGACAAAGAGACCGTCACCGCTAACCTGCGTGCAAGTCGCCCTGGCATCCGCTTCAACCCGGAATATGCCGAAATGGGTCTGCGTAGCCAGGTTTCCGGCTCCATCGACCTGCCCCTCGAAGAACTGATCGATCGCAAGATCTATCGCTTCGTCGGCCACGCTGCCGCCTATGCCTACCTGGCCATGAAAGACGCAATCGCCGACGCCGGCCTGAGCGATGATCAGGTGTCGAACGTACGTACCGGCCTGATCGCCGGCTCCGGCGGCGCATCTACCCTGAACCAGATGGAAGCGCTGGACATCCTGCGCGAAAAAGGCGTGAAACGCGTCGGCCCGTACCGTGTAACGCGGACCATGGGCAGCACAGTTTCAGCCTGCCTGGCCACGCCGTTCGCCATCAAGGGCGTGAATTACTCGATCTCCTCTGCGTGCGCCACCAGCGCCCACTGCATCGGAACTGCCGTTGAGCAGATCCAGCTGGGCAAGCAGGACATCGTATTCGCCGGCGGCGGTGAAGAAGAACATTGGAGCCAGTCGTTCCTGTTCGACGCCATGGGCGCGCTGTCCACCCAGTACAATGAAACCCCGGAGAAGGCCTCCCGCGCCTACGACGCCAAGCGTGACGGTTTCGTCATCGCCGGCGGTGGCGGCATGGTGGTGGTCGAGGAGCTGGAACACGCTCTGGCCCGTGGCGCGAAGATCTACGCGGAAATCGTCGGCTACGGCGCGACGTCCGACGGCTACGACATGGTTGCGCCAAGCGGTGAAGGCGCCATCCGTTGCATGCAGATGGCCATGTCCACCGTGGATACCCCGATCGACTACCTGAACACCCACGGCACGTCGACTCCGGTCGGCGACGCCAAGGAAATGGAAGGCGTGCGTGCGGTATTCGGTGACAACGCGCCGAAAATCAGCTCCACCAAGAGCCTGTCGGGTCACTCCCTGGGCGCCGCCGGCGTTCACGAAGCGATCTACTGCCTGCTGATGATGGAAGGCAACTTCATGGCCGGCTCGGCCAACATCGACGAGATCGACCCGGTCGTCGCCGATATGCCGATCCTGACCAAGACCGTTGAAGATGTGAAAATCGACACCGTGATGAGCAACAGCTTCGGCTTTGGTGGCACCAACGCCACCCTGGTGCTGAAACGCTGGCAGGGCAAGTAAGGCCTGACGCTTGATCGATGAAAAGCCCCGACTGGTTCGGGGCTTTTTTATGGGCGATTGAATGAGACCGAGTCACGTGCATCGGGGGCAAGTGAGTCGCCCCTCTCACATTTGACCCAGTTGGCCCAAAGAATGCGGTCGAATGTGGGAGGGGGCTTGCCCCCGATGGCGGCCTCCGGGCCGACCAGGATGCTGGATCAGACCGAGTACATATCCGTTTCTGCGGTAACGGCTGCTATGGGTTCCGCTTTTACAGCGGGTCACTTTTGGAAAAGAGCCCCAAAAGAGCCCCAAAAGTAACCAAAAAGGCTCTTGCCCCACCACTCGGCACCTCGCCTAGGCTCGGTGTGCCCGAACGCAGGCTTGAATCCGTGGGCCGCCGCAATGGGCCATCCATGGCCCAGTGCGGCTAACCCGGCGTCCTGCCGGGTTACCCACGGATTCAAGCCTGCGTTCGGCCAGCGTGGTTTAACGGGGCGCCTGAGATCAAAAGCTGATCAAGATCAAGAGCGGCTCGCTTCGCATCGTGGTTTGCGTTGGGCGCTACACAGTTGTGAAGATACCTATGCGCGATAGGATCACCTCAATTACACAACACTAAAACCCGACCTCAATGAGTGCCCTCATTGCGGGTCGACTTGGGCAGGATGGCCAGAAAGTTATCCCGCGCCACCTTGTGGGCAACGTCTTCAGGCAATGCATCCAGGAAGGGATCAAAACGGCGCATTTCCTTACCCAGCTTGTTGAAGCGCCCTACCACGTCAGAGCCCAGCATGAATCGATCAGGGAACCGCTCGACCAGTTTGACCCACTCCGGCCTGGGCTTGCCCGCATCATCCAGCAGATAGGGCGTGAGCATGCTCCAGGACAGGTCGATATACAGGTTGGGGTAAGCCTCAAGGAGGCGATTCAACGTGGGCAGCAGGAAATCCATTTGCACCTGATGGCGGTGGATTTCCTTGCTGGTACCGGCGTGGGCCCAGATAAACCGCGTGTGCGGGTGGTTGCGCAATGGCTGCTCGACTTCGGCCAGGTACAACGGGTTGCGCTCGCGCTTGGAGGTGATGTTGGAGTGCAGCATCACCGGCAGGTCGTTCTCCGCCGCCAAATGATAGATGCGCGTCATGGCTTCATTATTGGCGCGCGGCGTATCACCGGAGGTCAGCGCGGTGAGATCGTCGTGGCGGGTAAACACTTCGCCGATGCCCTGCCACAGCCCTGGGTTGAGGTCGAGCATGCGCTGGATGTGGGCGGCGGAATTCTTGTCATTAGGATTGAAACCGGCCAGGAACGGATGAAAGTGCCGGCGCTGTTCAGGGGTGAGCTTGTTGACCGCAGCGGCGACGATGACATCGGTGGCGCTGTACCAATAGGCATCGGCATCGTCGCCTGCATAATAGCGCGGGCGTTTGGGTTCATCCTCGTGCCATTTCTTGGCCACGGGAATGCCGGAAATCATCACATGCTCGATGCGATTGTCCGCCATGGCCTTGAGCAGCTTGTCCATGCCCGCGGTTTCCTGGAAAAAATCCACGTAATGCAGGTGGGCGTCGCTGTAGGCATAGTCGCGGGCCTGCACGGCAAGACTGCTGGCGGCGAGCATCAGGGCAAAACTCACACGGGTCCAAAGCACGGTGATACCTCGATAGGAACTGATACGGGTAGACCCTGCCCCGCGTATCAGGGTTCAGCAGGGACAAAAATCTGGAACACCCAGGTGCCGGCATGTTCTATTACTGCATGACCGTCATCCAAAGCCCTGTGAGGTTCGCCATGCCTGTTACCGTCAATACGTTGAACGCTGAAAACTTTCGTCACAGCGTCACTGTCAACAACCACGAGCTGTTTACCGACCTGCCCAAGAGCCTGGGGGGTGACGACTCAGCCCCCTCGCCTCACGACTATTTCGACGCCGCGCTGGCGTCTTGCAAAGCCTTGACCGTAAGGCTCTATGCGCAGAAGAAAGACATCCCGCTCACCGGCGTAACGGTAGAAGTTACCCACGACGCCGCCGAAGAGCAAAAAGGTAAATACAGGCTCAACGTCAAGTTGACCCTCAAGGGCGTGCTGACCGACGCCCAGCGCGATGAGCTGCACCGTGTCGCCGACAAGTGCCCGGTGCACAAATTGATGACCACCGCCGAAGTCAGCATCGAGACAACTCTTTCGGAAGGCGCCTTCAGCCAATAACGCCAACGTCCGGTCGAGCGGGTTATGCTCAGCGTCATCGAACCCGCTCAGACAGGGATGTAACCCCATGACCACGCTCACCGTCATCCGCCCGCGCCGCGAAGATGTGGAAGGCCAGCCTATCCTGCGTCCGCTGCCCTCGCGTGAATGCCGCAGCGTCGGGCCTTTCGTGTTTTTCGACCATATGCTGCCTACCCGTTATGCACCGGGCAGCGGGATGAATATCCGCCAGCATCCCCATATCGGGCTGTCTACCCTCACCTATCTGTTCGACGGCACGTTGCAGCACAAGGACAGCCTGGGTTCGGACCAGGTGGTACAGGCTGGCGAGGTCAGCTGGATGACTGCCGGCAGTGCGATTGCCCATGTCGAGCGCACACCCGAGGCGGTCAAGGCCAGCGGTTTCAACCTGCACGGGTTGCAGGTGTGGCTGGCGTCGCCCAAGGACCACGAAACCGGCCCGGGCCACTACAGCCATCACCCGGCGGCAAGTTTGCCGGTCAGCGACAACCTCGGCGTGCAGGTGCGCCTGATCGCCGGCAGCGGGTTTTGCCTCACGTCACCCGTACCGGTGCTGTCGCCCACGCTGTATGCCGAGGTGCGCATGCAGACGGCCACTACCCTGCTGATCCCCGATGAGCATGAGGAACGCGCGGTGTATGTACTGGCGGGTGACGCGCAGCTCGACGGCGAGGCTCTGGCGGTGCATAGCCTGGTGGTGCTGCCTGCCGGGCAGGAGATGACGCTGTATGCCGCAACCGAGTGCCATGCCGTGGTGTTGGGTGGCGCACCACTGGATGGGCCGCGGCGGATCAACTGGAATTTCGTGGCCAGTGATCCGGCGGTGATCGAGCAGGCGCGGCAGCGATGGGCGGCTGGGGATTGGCCGACGGTGCCCGGTGAGTCAGAAAGGATTGAGTTGCCTGTCAGATAGCGATCGGGGGCAAGCCCCCTCCCACACTTGAATTGTAAATGCCTTCAAATGTGGGAGGGGGCTTGCCCCCGATGAGGCGCGAACAGGCGCTGAAGAATCAGCCCTCGAACACTTCATCCAGCAAGTTATGCATCGACTGGAACGCCCGCGCCGCGGTCCTGGCGTCATACATCATCTTGCCCGGCACATTGGCATGGGGATCAGTGAAGGAATGCACCGCGCCACCGTAGCTGAGCAACTGCCAATCCACACCCGCTGCGTTCATTTCATCTTCGAACGCCGGCAGTTGTTCTTTCGGTACCAATGGGTCGGAGGCGCCATGCAGCACCAGCACTGAACCCTTGATGTTCTTCGCATCCGCCGGGTTCGGCGTGTCGAGGGTGCCGTGGAACGAGATAGCCGCCTTCAGCGGCGCACCGGTGCGCGCCAATTCCAGAGAGCAGCAGCCGCCGAAGCAGAAACCGAAGGTCGCCAGCTTCGACGTATCAACCGTTGCCTCGGTCTGGCGTTGCAGTTGTTCAAAGGCCGCTTGCATACGCTTGTTCAACATCGGGCGATCATTTTTCAACGGCATCATCGCCGCGCCGGCCTCATCGCCATTGGTCGGCCGCACAGTTTGCCCATACAAGTCGGCAATCAGCACCACGTAGCCTTTGCCGGCGACGCTCTTGGCGATCTCTTCGGCTCCCGCGCTCACGCCCATCCAGTTCGGCGCCATCAGCAGCCCCGGCAGCGGGCCTTGGTGGCTGGCATCAAACGCCAGGCGGCTTTCATAGGTCTGGCCATCAAGCTGATAGACCACGGAACGTACGGTAACTTGGCTCATCATTTTCTCCAGTTGAAGTACACGCAGAAGCCGTAATACAACGGTAGGAGCGAGCTTGCTCGCGAAAAACTTCAGGGCAGCGCGTTGATTCAGGATGTGCGCGTTATCGGTGACGTTTTTCGCGAGCAAGCTCGCTGCTACAAACGAAAAAACCCGCCGAAGCGGGTTTTTCTACAACGGTGTCAAACCGACAGTTCAACCAACAGCTTGTTCAGTCGGCGCACATACGCGGCCGGGTCTTTGAGGCTGTCGCCAGCGGCCAGGGCCGCCTGGTCAAAGAGGATATGCGACAGGTCGCCAAAGCGCTCCTCGTTCTGCTCAGCGTCGAGTTTCTCGATCAGCGGGTGAGCCGGGTTGAATTCGAAGATCGGCTTGGAATCCGGCACCTTCTGGCCGCTGGCTTCAAGGATCTGACGCATCTGCATGCCCAGGTCCTGCTCGCCAATGGCCAGGATCGCCGGAGAGTCGGTCAGGCGATGGGAAACCCGCACTTCGCTGACAGCCTCACCCAGGGAAGTCTTGATCCGCTCAACCAAGCCTTCTTTGGACTTGGCGACTTCCTCGGCGGCTTTCTTGTCTTCCTCGGAGTCCAGGTTGCCCAGGTCCAGGTCACCGCGTGCCACGTCCACAAAGGATTTGCCGTCGAACTCGGTGAGGTAGCTCATCAGCCACTCATCAATACGGTCGGTCAGCAGCAGTACCTCGATGCCTTTCTTGCGGAAGACTTCCAGGTGCGGGCTGTTCTTGACCTGAGCGTAGGTTTCGCCAGTGAGGTAGTAGATCTTGTCCTGACCTTCCTTGGCACGTGCCAGGTAGTCGGCCAGCGACACAACCTGTTCGCCGTCATCACCTTGAGTCGAAGCAAAACGCAGCAGGCCGGCAATTTTTTCCTTGTTGGCAAAATCTTCCGCCGGGCCTTCTTTCATGACCTGGCCGAAGTTTTTCCAGAAGCCCTGGTATTTCTCCGGCTCGCTCTTCGCCAGTTTTTCCAGCATGTCGAGTACGCGCTTGGTCAGCGCCGACTTCATGGAATCGATGATCGGGTCCTTTTGCAGGATCTCCCGCGACACGTTCAGCGACAGGTCGTTGGAGTCGACCACACCCTTGATAAAGCGCAGGTACAGCGGCAGGAACGATTCCGCCTGGTCCATCACGAACACACGTTGTACGTAAAGCTTCAGGCCCTTCGGCGCTTCGCGCTGGTACAGGTCAAACGGCGCACGGGCCGGCACGTAGAGCAGCGAGCTGTATTCCAGCTTGCCTTCAACCTTGTTGTGGCTCCAGCTCAGCGGGTTTTCGTAGTCGTGCCCGATGTGCTTGTAGAACTCCTGGTATTCCTCGTCCTTGATCTCGGTACGCGGACGGGTCCACAGGGCACTGGCGCGGTTGACGGTTTCCCATTCCTCGGCCGGCGCCTCTTCACCTTCGCCAGCCGTTTGCTCTTTCGGCAGCTCGATCGGCAGGGCGATGTGGTCGGAGTACTTCTTGATGATGTTGCGCAGGCGCCAGCCATCGGCGAATTCATCTTCGCCATCTTTGAGGTGCAGCACGATACGAGTGCCACGGTCAGGCTTGTCGAGGGTGGCGATTTCAAACTCGCCCTCACCTTTGGACGCCCAGTGCACGCCTTCGCTGGCGTCAAGGCCGGCACGGCGGCTGAACACTTCAACCTTGTCGGCGACGATGAACGCCGAATAGAAACCCACGCCGAATTGGCCGATCAGGTGAGAATCTTTTTTCTGGTCGCCCGACAGGTTCTTCATGAAATCTGCGGTGCCGGATTTGGCGATGGTGCCCAAGTGGGTGATCGCGTCCTCACGGCTCATGCCGATACCGTTGTCTTCGAGGGTGACGGTTTTGGCGTCTTTGTCGTAGCTCACACGGATTTTCAGTTCGGCGCCACCTTCCAGCAACTCAGGCTTGGACAGGGCTTCGAAACGTAATTTGTCGACAGCGTCAGAGGCGTTCGAGATCAATTCGCGAAGGAAAATTTCCTTGTTGGAATACAGCGAATGGATCATGAGGTGCAGCAGTTGCTTCACCTCGGTCTGGAAGCCCAGGGTTTCCTTTTGAGTTTCCACACTCATGGTCATCAAACTCCAATTGGATGGCAGTGGCCGCGCCCGAAAGGGTTGGCGGCGGGTTGTCATCAAAGTTGGGGGCTAAGACCGGGATTTCAAGAGCGGCAATTCCTCGATCTTGAAATGGGCGCGAGCGGTGGCAATCGGTTCGGTGGGAGTCGTCTGCCAGGCGGTGACCGCCACGTTGGCGACGCGCCTGCCCTGGCGGCACACCTGGCAGGTGGCGTAGGTGTCGCGAAACTGGCCGGCGCGCAGGTAATCCAGGGAAAAGTCGATGATTTTCGGCAGGCCAGGGGCACCGGTGAACACAAGCAAGCGCAAGGCCGCCGACAGTTCCATGAAGCCGGCGATGACCCCGCCATGCAGCGCCGGCAATATAGGGTTACCAATATTGTTCCTGTTGGCCGGCAGGCGAAACAACAGCTCGTCCCCTGAGCGTGTGCATTCGACGCCGATCAGCTTTGCGTAGGGAACCAGGTCGAGCAGTGCCGCATAATCGCCGCACTCAAGCGCTTGCTCCAGACGCGTCTTGAATCGATGGGTCATGCCTGCTCTCCCTTGATCGCGCTGCCCAGTCCCTGGGTGCCCTTGAGACGCTTGCCCATGCGCATGAATGTACCCACCACATGCGCAATGGGCTGCTGCGGGTCGTCCTGGTAGGCAAAGCCGCGGGTGAAGATCACATCGGTGGTTACCCGGTAGCACTGGGCAAAACCATACACCGGCTTATGCGGCTCGGCGGGGTGCATGTAGTCGATGCGCAAATCCAGGGTTGGGCATACCTCGAACTCGGGTAATACGCACAGCGTGGCCAGGCCGCAGGCGGTGTCCATCAATGACGTCAGCGCGCCACCGTGGATGATGCCGCTGCGGGGATCACCCACTATGTGCGCGCCATAGGGCAACACCAGCGTCATGCCCTCCCCTGTCGCGGCATGGACCGTTACCCCCAGTACCTGACAGTGGCGAAGCGCCGAAACAAAGCGGGTGGCTCGGTCTAACAAGGGGGTCTGGGTCATATTTTTTAAATTCTTATTAGTGTGGATGGGCAGGATAGGTAATAATTTGGAAAGTTCCTGGCGAAAAAGCTTTTTATATCTGTGGAACAAAAGGAACTAATGCTGGCCCCTTGAGTTCGAAAGGCCAGTAGATATCTTCAATAAGGAGAAACACCCATGCGCAAGACATTAGCTATTTCCATGATGCTGGCCGCTGCCCTCGGCCTAGCTGCCTGCGACAAGAAATCCGAAGACAAAGCCCAAGACGCCGCCGCACATTCTGAGCAAGCTCAGCAAGACATGGCGAAAGCACAGGATAAAGTGAACGACGCTGCAAAAGAAAACGCTGAAGCTGCCAAAGCCCAGGCTGAATCGAATGCTGCCGCCGCTAAAGAAGCTGCACCTGCCGCACCTGTTACACCTGCAGAGCCTGCCAAGCAGTAATCGCAGGGTGTAAAGCTGTAGTGCTGTAGAAGATAGCCCGCTTATAGAGCGGGCTTTTCTTTGTCTGCTGTTTTCTCCAGGCTTTTAGTCACGCTGTCTTTCGCGGGATCCGGGGCCTGCATATTCGTCGGCGTATACACCATCACCTGCAAAACGTCGGAGTGAAACTCACGGCGGTAAAGCACTAACACCACCCCGCTGCTCATCAACATGAACAACCAGGGGCTGACGAACCAGGCCAGCATGGTCATGCCGAAGTAATACGCCCGCAAGCCAAAGTTGAACTGGTTGGCCGCCATCGAAATCACCCGCGCCGCGCGCAAGGCAAATGCATTGCGCTCCTGCTCAGACACATGCCGCTCACCAATCATCGGTGCC
Organism: Pseudomonas sp. CFBP13528; assembly: GCF_005233615.1. Classification (NCBI taxonomy): domain Bacteria; kingdom Pseudomonadati; phylum Pseudomonadota; class Gammaproteobacteria; order Pseudomonadales; family Pseudomonadaceae; genus Pseudomonas; species Pseudomonas sp. CFBP13528. The sequence continues at coordinate 39,557 of NZ_QGAJ01000022.1, read as the reverse complement.
GAGCCCACCAGCACCGCGGCGAAGTTGTACTGGCGCATGCACCAGCTGAAGGTGAAAAAGGCGTAGACAAACACCAGCGCCAGGCACAGCAACTTGATCTCCGACATGCCTTGGGAGGCCTGCTGTACCAAGGGGATATCCGCCAGCAATGACACCGCCCGCTCCGAGGCACCCAGCACCGTCAGGATGCCGGCGAGGATGATCAACGTGCTGGAGGCGAAGAACGAGGCGTTACGCTCCAGGTTACCGATCACACTGGCGTCGGCGATGCGGTTATCGCGCAGCAGCATGCGGCGCATCCAGTCTTCGCGGTACAGGTGCAACACGCTGGCCAGGCAGGCGGTGTCACGGGCTTTCCAAGTAGCGTAGCGGGTATAGCCGCCCCAGCAGATAACAAACCAGAGAGCGGCTAGAAGGTGGATCAGGTTGGTTTCGACGAACGACATGCGGGTCCTTTTAAAGGTGAATTCCGTGCATCCCAGTGGGATCATCAGCGAGCCTATGACGGCGGCCCCCGTTCTACCGTCACTGCAACAGGGCCTGCGGTGTCCTGAAAGATCTGGAACAAATATCAAAAACCCGACCGCACTGCCTGTTCTTTATGACAATTCCTGTTTCACGATGTACACAAGCTCGGCCTGGGAACCAGCAGGACGCCTTTTATCACTTAGTTAAGCCCTGGCACGAAGCCCTGGTCACTCATTCTCAGACAGAAGGAACTACTCTCTATTCGTAGGACTTCAATGCACTCGACTTCTCTCTCCCCCCGCCAGACACCCGCGCCACAAGAAACCCAACTGTCCGTCAGTACAGCTTCTGAATCGAGGACACCACAAGTAGCTTTATCGAATCACAATCAGCCCAGGCCGCTCGGATTAGCCCCCGATGATCGGATAAAGCTTGAGGTAGGCGGCATAACGCCGGTCGCCGCCGATACGACGGGAGCAGACCCAGTCGCTGCGCAGCTCCAATTGATTGAGCTGCATCAGACATACAACCGCAAGATTACTGATTTGCTCAGTCACCAGATGACGCTCCAACGCTTCATCCAGGCTCAGTTGACAAAAGCCTTTCCCCAGCTCAAGCCAATCGACCCCGATGTCATCCTCGTCAACACCTATCGAACTCAACCGCCGGCAGAGCCGGTGTTGATTTCTACACAAACCTTATCGCAGGCATTGATCAATAAGGTAGCGCAAATCCACGTGAACGCCGTCACGGGTTCGCCTAACGCTGAAGAACACGGTGCCGACACGCAAATCGTCTTTTACAATAACGGACCTGCAGGGGGGGCCCAGAACACGCTGGAGCATCAGGGCTCCCTGCTGACGCTTGCACAAAATATCGCAACCCGCTTCCCCGAGGCGCTCAGTAGCTACTGGAACAGATCTCCCGAGGGCCCCTTCAAACAGCCATCACGCCTGGCCCAATTACTCGGCCTGCACCGGCAAATGCTCTCTACCGAGGCAGCGTTACGGTTTGAAGACGGCACCCTCAGCGAGACGGGCAAAAAGCTGATCGATACCGCTTTTCAGTACCCGACCCTCGAGGTACGCGAACGCGAACTTCCCGCTGGGGACCGTCCCGGGGTGTATCCCATCCGAATAGATGACAACTGCGCCAACGGTGCCCTTTTAGCCGGTTGCTTTCTTATCACCCGCAGTGACGGGTCGTCGGCCGAGGCGCCTTATACCGCCAGTGACACCAGAAGCATCGGACTGGATGACACCACTGGACCTGTGGTGCTGTATACCCCCGGAGAAGGTTTTGAGGAGTTCGCGAGCGCCGGCGACGCCCGCGAAGAACTGATGCAGAGGATCAATAACGGCGGCGAGAAGGCCAACCAATTACTCAAAAGTTTGCCGGTATCGGTAGAACACAGTCGCGCCCCTCAATGGGGCGATGACTTACTGCTGGGGTTCGCTCCCGTCACCGGCGACGTCGTGGCGCAAACCCTTCCCCAGTTGTTGCAGCGCCAGGCGGACGAGGTCAATGACGCCATGCAGTACGGCTTCGCCGAAGCGCAGACTGCCACGCAATCCGCTCGTACACCCTCGCTGCTTTCTGCCGAAACTGTCGCATCCGTCAATGATGCGGCGGACCTTTCACTGCATTTCGACGGCAGTAACGCTCTGCTCGCACGCAATGAACAGCTGAACAACAAACTGCAGCCGCAATGGCTCAAGGAACTGACCCTCGAACAAGAAACGACCTACAGGGAACTGGACGAAGCTGAACACAAAAGCCTTGCGCACTTGCAACCATTATTGGGAAGCATCCCTTCCCTGAACACTTTCGCCAAACAGTTACTGGCCCAGGCGTTGAAAGTCAAACTGCAGGACCGCTACCCGAATGCGCAAATAGACCCTGACAACGTGATGGTTCAGATAACAACACAGCCGCCGGGCAATAGCGGCTTGTCAGGCACCCAAAACGCCCCAAAGCCGAAGATCGACAACACGTCGCTGACCGAAATGGCCCTAATGAACACAGCGCCATGGAAGGATAACTCGCTGACGAGCACCTGGACCGCTCGGGTGGTCGATGCCAACGCAAACTACCTGCTGACATTGGATAAAACCTTCCTTGAGGAGCTGATCAGTCAAACCGATGTGGGCGGCCAATACCTTAAGCTACTGGATGAAAAACTCAGCCCCACCGCCACTTCCGACGAAGCTAGAGCGCTACCCAACGCCTGGAAAGAACTTCAAAAGGCAAGGATGGCCAAGGACGCGTTCATCACCAGCCTGGATCCCGACGCCTACCTGAACAAGCAAAAGATCGCCGAACAGTGGATCAAAGCAACACTTGAGCATGACGATTCCACCACCTGGCCAATCGTCAAGGGTGCGTCTATCGTCTCGCACAGCGTGGCCGTGGACGGCAAACCCGTCCAGGGCATGCTGGTGATCAAACCGACCAACCACCCCTCCCTTGTCCTGTACAGCCCGGATGCTCCCGACGGACGCCCTTTCAGAGAGATTGTGGACGAGGATCAACTTAACGAGCTGCTCAACACTGCGCAGTGGAAAACCTACATGGACCAACGGGTATCACCGGCTGATCGGTATGGTATTTACGACGACCTGTTTTTGCCTGGGATCAGCAGATGGCTCAAGACATTCGCAGCCGATCATGAAGCGGGTATCAGGCTAAACCCAATCAAAGGGAGCATCAGTGACAGCCTGTACATGCAGGAGCTGGAGTTGCTCAGAGCAAGAGCCCTGGTTCAGATGACCACCAGCGCAGATGTATCGGCCCGTTCCACGGTCAACAAGCTGATGTTCGCCGCAGATATGTCCCAACTGTTGCTGAGCCTGACCCCGGTCAACCCCGGTATTTCAGCCCTCACCAGACTCTCCAAGGCTGCGTTAAGGGCCTTGCGTGCATCCGGACGAAGCCTGCCCAGGCTCCTCACCCAACCGGGGCAATGGGGCGCGGTGTACACCGACTTCGCCATGGCCGCGTCGGGTATTCCTTTACTCAGAAGGACCCGGTTGCGCCCGGTATTCAGAGCCCCTGCGCACACGCCCCAACAGCGCCTGGCAATCTCGCCAGCTACTGCTGGTGCCCCAAGCCATCACCCCGCGCCGGTTCCGGTTACGTTATCGGAGGGCCTCCCCTCACGCATCCCGATCCAATCGCCAACCCCGGCCCACACTGCACAGACGTTAAACCGTGGGGATCTCGGCGCTCATGCGCTGGATAATCAGCTACTGGCAGCGATCCCCGTGCGCGCCACTGGGCCGCAGCAGATTGCCGGCAAATGGCTGATTCGTTACACCGATAACTCAGGGATCAACAGGCCCTATGAGGTAAGCCCGGCATTTAAATTCGAATCGGGGTATGTAAACGTTGTAAATCCGCAGACGGGACAACGAGTGGCCACGCTGCTGAGCAAAGGGAATGGCGAGTGGGCACCCATCGGTTTGCCGGGAGGGCTCAAGCTACCGGACCAGCTAAGGACAACCATTGGACGCTCTGCTGTGCCCGTGCCTGCAACGTCGGTGGAAATGGGTATGTCGAAAACTATCCAGGGAGGCGAATCCACCCTATCCACTCGCGGCCTCTCGGACTGTTCAGCGCTCGCTGTGTTGTCAGGCTGGAATGGCAAAACCTACAACACCCGAACACTGATGCACTTGCAGGGCAGCAATCTGGAAGCCCCCTTGAACGGCCGCAAGGGCTTTGATGCAGTAAGAGAACTACAAGCCTCATTGAAAAGCGGTGACAAAGTAATACTGGTCGGCGGATCCCTTTCTGAATCCAAAATCGGCCTGGCAACAACCTTGAGCCAAACAGACAGCAGTGGCCGGCAACCGCTGCTGGATTTGATCAGCACCGAGGGAGTGTCCTTCGAGATGGCCGGGGCCTCGGGTGTTGATGTTATGGCTGATGGCAGCTACACGTTGGTTGAAGGAGGCGCCGGCACGGTGGATGACGCGCTGAAGAAGTGGATCATTGACTTCGCCAAAGACTAGGGCCGGCAACAGGCGACTGTTCTGCCCCGAATAAAAATGCCCCGTATCGGCTGATACGGGGCATTCCTGGTTACAACGTACGAACAAAAATCTTAAGCGATGGCTTCGCTGCGCTTACCGAGCACGCGGTCAACCACGACAGCGACCACCAGCATCATCACCGACGGCACCAGCCACGCCAGGCCTTGCTCGCTCAGCGGCAGATGCATCAACTGCGCTGGCATCCAATCCGCCAGGCCCGCCCCCTTGAGTGCATCGATGCAACCAAAGATGAACGACACCAGCATCACCGGACCGACGATACGCCCCTGTTCCTGCCAGAAACCCTTACAGAAGCTCAACGCCACCAACACGATGCACGGCGGGTAGATCGCAGTAAGCACCGGAATGGAGAACGCGATCAGCTTGGTCAGGCCCAGGTTGGACACAAACAGCGAGAACAGCGCCAGGATCACTACCAGGGTCTTGTAGGACAGCGGCAGGATTTTGCTGAAGTACTCGGCACAGGCACAGGTCAGGCCCACGGCGGTGACCAGGCACGCCAGGGAGATCAGCACAGCGAGGAAGCCGCTGCCCAGGGAACCGAAGGTATGTTGTACATACGCATGCAGCACCGCAGCACCGTTACTGGCACCAGCGGCCACCGCATGGCTGCCTGAACCCAGACGGAACAGGCTGACATACACCAGCGCCAGGCCCACACCGGCAATCAGCCCGGCAATGATCGCGTAACGCGTGATCAGCTTGGGCGACTCGACGCCACGGGAGCGAATCGCGTTGACGATGACGATGCCGAATACCAGCGCGCCAAGGGTATCCATGGTCAGGTAGCCATTGATAAAGCCCTGGGAGAACGGCGCAGCAACGTATTCCGGCGTGGCGACACCGACGTCACCGGCCGGCAAGGCAAACGCGGCAATGCCGAGGATGGCCAACGCGATGATCTTCAGCGGCGCGAGAAAACGACCGACGGTATCCAACAGTCGACCCGGATACAGGGAGACAAAGAACACCACCAGGAAGTACACCGAACTGTAAAGAAACAGCGCCAGCGGGCTTTCGCCAGTCAGCGGCGCCAGGCCCACTTCGAACGAGACGGTGGCCGTACGCGGCGTGGCGAACAGCGGCCCTACCGCCAGGTACGCCGCTGCCGCAAGCAGGCCACCGGCGATCTTGCCGATGGGGCTGCTCAACGCATCCATACCGCCGCCGACCTTGGCCAGCGCGATCACGGTGACGACCGGCAGGCCGACTGCCGTAATCAGGAATCCCAGGGCCGCCATCCACACGTGAGGCCCGGACTGCAAGCCCACGATAGGCGGGAAGATGATATTGCCGGCGCCCACGAACAGGGCAAACGTCATGAAGCCCAACGCCAGGATATCCTGGCTTTTCAACACTTTCATTTTGAGGAAATACCACACTACTGAATCGGAATTTAGAGGGGGATTCCCTATGGATGAGGGAAATACTGCCGGCCCTGATGGGGACCGACCGGTCTGGCGCGCAGCTTCCTTTTGGGAGGCGAGCGCATAAAGAGGCGGCTAGGGTACAGAATTAGGCTGGCAAACGCACTGTTGCGGGGCGTACTGTCCGATAAGCGACATTCAAATGTCGCGTTTTCATACTTAATCTGACAATGCGATCAAATGTGGCAGGGGGCTTGCCGCCATTAACAGTGATTCAGTCACATCATCATGACTGACACCCCGCAATCGGGGGCAAGCCCCCTCCCACATTTGGATCTTTATCAGCCTCAGCTAGGTTGCTGAGCCCAGAACGCACAAAGGCCACCCGAAGGTGGCCTTTGTAGGGTGAAGCGTCAGCTAAGCGCGAGGCTTACTTGACGGCCCAACCTGTCAGCTCGGCCAGGGCCTTGCCGATGTCTGCCAGCGAACGCACGGTTTTCACACCTGCGTCTTGCAGCGCAGCGAATTTCTCGTCTGCAGTGCCTTTGCCGCCGGAGATGATTGCGCCAGCATGGCCCATGCGCTTGCCCGCAGGGGCAGTCACACCAGCAATGTAGGAAACAACCGGCTTGGTCACGTGAGCCTTGATGTAGGCAGCCGCTTCTTCTTCAGCCGAACCGCCGATCTCGCCGATCATCACGATCGCTTCGGTCTTCGGGTCTTCCTGGAACAGCTTCAGGATGTCGATGAAGTTGGAGCCCGGAATCGGGTCACCGCCGATGCCGACGCAAGTCGACTGACCGAAACCGGCGTCAGTGGTCTGCTTCACAGCTTCGTAGGTCAGGGTGCCGGAACGGGAAACGATACCGACTTTACCTGGCAAGTGAATGTGACCCGGCATGATGCCGATCTTGCATTCGCCTGGGGTGATCACGCCTGGGCAGTTAGGGCCGATCAGGGTAATACCCAGCTCGTCGCACTTGACCTTGGCGTCCAGCATGTCCAGGGTAGGAATGCCTTCAGTGATGCACACGATCAGCTTGATGCCGCCGAAGGCCGCTTCCAGGATCGAGTCCTTGCAGAAAGGAGCTGGAACGTAGATCACGCTGGCGGTGGCGCCAGTGGCTTCTACTGCTTCTTTCACGGTGTTGAACACTGGCAGGCCCAGGTGCTCGGTGCCGCCTTTGCCCGGTGTTACGCCACCAACCATCTGGGTGCCGTACTCGATGGCTTGCTGGGTGTGGAAACTACCTTGCGAACCGGTAATACCCTGGCAGATAACTTTGGTGTCTTTATTGATCAGGACGCTCATTATTTGCCCTCCGCAGCTTTGACAACTTGTTGAGCAGCGTCGGTCAGGCTGGTAGCCGCGATGATGTTCAAACCGCTTTCTGCCAGTACTTTAGCGCCCAGTTCAGCGTTGTTACCTTCAAGGCGAACAACAACCGGGATTTTAACGCCGACTTCTTTCACTGCACCGATGATGCCTTCGGCAATCATGTCGCAACGAACGATGCCGCCGAAGATGTTGACCAGTACTGCAGCGACATTGGAGTCGGACAGGATGATCTTGAACGCTTCGGTCACGCGTTCCTTGGTAGCACCACCGCCTACGTCGAGGAAGTTGGCTGGTTTGCCGCCATGCAGGTTGACAATGTCCATGGTACCCATGGCCAGGCCGGCACCGTTGACCATGCAGCCGATGTTACCTTCCAGGGCTACGTAGTTCAGTTCGAACTTGGCAGCGTGCGCTTCTCGCGGATCGTCTTGCGACGGATCGTGGAAAGTCTTCAGCTTTGGCTGACGGTACATGGCGTTGGCGTCGATGTTGATCTTGGCATCCAGGCAATGCAGATCGCCATCAGCCTTGATCACCAGCGGGTTCACTTCCAGCAGGGCCAGATCGTGATCCTGGAACAGTTTGGCCAGACCGACGAAGATCTTGGCGAACTGGGCAACTTGCTTGCCTTCCAGACCCAGCTGGAACGCCAGCTCGCGACCCTGGAATGGCTGAGCGCCAACCAGTGGATCGATAGTGGCCTTCAGAATTTTTTCTGGGGTTTCGTGAGCGATCTTCTCGATGTCCACGCCACCTTCGGTGGAGGCCATGAACACGATGCGACGGCTCGAACGGTCAACGACAGCGCCCAGGTACAGCTCTTTAGCGATATCAGTGCACGATTCAACCAGGATCTTGGTGACTGGCTGGCCATTGGCATCAGTCTGGTAAGTCACCAGACGCTTGCCCAGCCACTGCTGTGCGAAGGCCTTGGCGTCTTCTTTGCTGCGAACCAGCTTAACGCCGCCCGCTTTACCGCGACCACCGGCGTGGACCTGGGCTTTGACAACCCACTCGCTGCCGCCGATTTTGTCGCAAGCTTCTGCTGCTGCTTCCGGGGTGTCTACTGCGTAGCCCTTGGAAACTGGCAGGCCGTATTCAGCGAACAGCTGCTTACCCTGATACTCGTGAAGATTCATGCTTTTTACCGTCTTCGTTAGGTACTGCGCATTCGGCGCTGCGCTCATTATGAGTGCCGCGCCACCTGTGACTGCTGCTTGCGCAACCTGCGGGGCTTATGGCCCGTAAAGCTGCACAAGGCTGCGTCCAGCGGATATTCCGCGGTGAGTCTTGCTCGCAAGGCTCACGACGGGCAACTCCGCCGTGGTTTCTTATTATCTCGCTTAGCGCTTCTTGCGGTTGGCGATGTGGATGGCGCCGCCATTCACTGCCAACGCTGCTTCGTGCAACGCTTCGGACAGGGTCGGATGGGAGAAGACCATCATGCCCAGGTCCTCGGCACTGGTGCCGAATTCCATACCGATAGCGCCTTGCTGAACCAGTTCTGCAGCGCTTGGGCCGATCACGTGGACGCCCAATACGCGGTCAGTCTTGGCATCAGCGATGACTTTGACAAAACCACCGGTGTCGTTGGCTGCCATGGCACGGCCAGAAGCGGCAAACGGGAAGGTGCCGACGTTAACTTCAACGCCTTCAGCTTTCAACTGCTGTTCGTTCTTGCCGACCCATGCAATTTCCGGGTGGGTGTAGATAACCGATGGAATCAGGTCGTAGTTCATCTGGGTCTTGTGACCCTTGATGCGCTCGACAACCATGATGCCCTCTTCGGAAGCCTTGTGGGCCAGCATCATGCCACGAACCACGTCGCCGATCGCGTAAACGCCCGGCACGGTGGTTGCGCAGTGATCGTCAACGTGGATGAAACCACGCTCATCGATGCTCACGCCACTGTCGGAAGCCAGCAGGTCGGTGGTCACGGGGCGACGACCCACGGCTACGATCAGCTTGTCGAAGGTGATGGTCTGCTCGCCTTCCTTGTCGGTGTAGGTCACGACAACTTCTTCGCCGTTGACCTTGGAACCGGTCACGCGCGCGCCCAGCTTGATGTCCAGACCCTGTTTGGTCAGGGTCTTGTAGGCTTCCTTGGACACGGCGGTGTCGGCAGCCAGCAGGAAGGTGTCCAGGGCTTCGAGCACGGTCACTTCCGAACCCAGGCGGGACCATACCGAACCCAGCTCCAGGCCGATAACGCCTGCACCGATCACGCCCAGGCGCTTAGGTACGGCCTGGAACTCCAGGGCGCCGGTCGAATCGACGATCACGTTCTGGTCGACTGGAGCCGGTGGAATGTCGATTGGACGCGAACCGGGTGCCAGGATCACGTTTTCGGCTTCGATGACTTCAACCGAGCCGTCCGGCTTGGTGATTTCAACTTTCTTGCCGGCCAGCAGCTTGCCGTGGCCTTGCAGGGAAGTCACGCCATTGGCCTTGAACAAGGTGGCAACGCCGGAAGTCAGGCCTTTGACGATGTTGGCTTTACGGCCGACCATCGCGGGCACGTCCATGGTCACGCCGGCATGGTTGATACCGTGGATCGCGAAACCATCCTGGGCTTCGTGGAATTTCCAGGAGCTGTCCAGCAGCGCCTTGGAAGGAATGCAACCGACGTTCAGGCAGGTACCGCCCAGCGCCAGTTTGCCTTCCTTGTCGGTGTACTTTTCGATGCAAGCAGTCGAGAGGCCCAGTTGTGCGGCCTTGATGGCGGCAACATAGCCGCCGGGGCCTGCACCAATCACTACAACGTCAAATTTCTGTGTCATAAAAAGGTTCCCTTTTTAGCTGCAAGCTAGAAGCTGCAAGCTACAAGTTGAAGCACCAATCGCTCGCTTTGAGCTTGGAACTTGCAGCTTGAAACTTGCAGCTGCTTTTTAGATATCCAGAAGAAGGCGAGCCGGGTCTTCCAGCAGGTTCTTGATGGTCACCAGGAACGTCACGGCTTCTTTACCATCGATCAGGCGGTGATCGTAAGACAGCGCCAGGTACATCATTGGGCGGATTACGACCTGGCCGTTGATGGCCATCGGACGCTGGATAATGTTGTGCATGCCCAGGATCGCGGCTTGCGGTGGGTTGACGATCGGCGTCGACATCATCGAACCGAAGGTACCACCGTTGGTGATGGTGAACGTACCGCCGGTCATCTCGTCGATGGTCAGCTTGCCGTCACGGGCCTTCTTGCCGAAGCCGGCAATGCCGCCTTCGATTTCGGCCAGGCTCATCAGCTCGGCGTTACGCAGAACCGGAACCACCAGGCCACGGTCGCTGGACACGGCAACGCCGATGTCTGCATAGCCATGGTAGACGATGTCGGCGCCATCGATGGAAGCGTTGACTGCCGGGAAGCGTTTCAGCGCTTCAGTGGCCGCTTTCACGAAGAACGACATAAAGCCCAAGCGTACGCCGTTGTGGCTCTTCTCAAAGAGATCCTTGTACTTCGAACGCAGTGCCATGACTTCAGTCATGTCGACTTCGTTGAACGTGGTCAGCATCGCCATGTTCGATTGTGCTTCAACCAGGCGCTTGGCCACGGTGGCACGTACACGGGTCATCGGTACGCGCTTCTCGGTACGGTCGCCGGCAGCGAACACAGGCGCGGCGGCAGCAGGAGCGGCAGCCTTGGCAGGTGCGGCAGCCGGAGCGTTTTTCTTGGCTTCAACCGCAGCCACCACGTCTTCCTTGGTGACACGGCCATCTTTGCCGGTGCCCTTGATGGACGCCAGGTTGATACCGTTCTCTTCAGCCAACTGGCGAGCAGCCGGTGCAGCGATTGGATCTTCACCACCCGCAGCCGCAGGGGCGGCAGGTGCGGAAGCGGCAGCCGGTGCAGCGGCGGCAGCAGGAGCAGGGGCAGCAGCGCTGCCCTCTTCGATCGAGCCCAGTACCTGGTTCGACAGGACGGTAGCACCCTCTTCTGCCACGATTGCGCCCAGCACGCCGTCGGCTTCGGCCAGCACTTCGAGCACGACCTTGTCGGTTTCGATGTCGACGATCAGGTCGTCACGCTTGACGGCCTCGCCTGGTTTCTTGTGCCAGGTGGCAACGGTGCCATCGGCAACCGATTCCGGGAATGACGGGGCTTTGATTTCGATAGCCATTATCTGTAGGTCCTTAAAATTCGGTTTCAGTCAGCGCGAAGGCGTTAAACAGTGAAAGCAGCTTGCAGCAGTTTTTCCTGCTGCTCGGCGTGCATCGACGCATAACCACAGGCAGGTGCAGCAGACGCATCACGACCGGCATACTCCAGGCCCAGGGCCTTGTTGTGGTTGCCGATGCTGCGACGCAAGTGATGCTGGCTGCTGTACCACGCGCCCTGGTTCATCGGTTCTTCCTGACACCACACCACATTCGTGAGGTTGGTGTAAGGCGCGATGATCTCCATGAGGTCATCTTCCGGGAACGGGTAAAGCTGCTCGATACGCACGATGGCGATGTCTTCGCGGCCTTCGGCACGGCGTTTTTCCAGCAGATCGTAATAGACCTTGCCGCTGCACAGGATCAGGCGAGTGACCTTGGCGGCGTCCAGCGTATCGATTTCCGGAATAACGGTCTGGAACGAACCTTCGGCCAGATCTTCCAGGGTCGAAACGGCCAGTTTGTGACGCAACAGCGATTTCGGCGTCAGCACGACCAGTGGCTTGCGCAGTGGACGGATGACCTGGCGACGCAGCAAGTGGTAGATCTGCGCCGGGGTCGTCGGCACGCACACCTGGATGTTGTGCTCGGCGCACAGCTGCAGGTAACGCTCCAGACGGGCCGAGGAGTGCTCAGGACCCTGACCTTCATAACCGTGCGGCAGCAGCATGGTCAGACCGCACAGACGGCCCCACTTGTGCTCGCCGCTGGTGATGAACTGGTCGATAACCACCTGGGCACCGTTGGCGAAGTCGCCGAACTGGGCTTCCCAGATCACCAGCGCGTTAGGCGTAGTGGTGGAATAGCCGTATTCGAACGCCAGTACCGCTTCTTCGGACAGGAACGAATCGTACAGGTCGAAACGTGGCTGGCCTTCGTACAGGTTCTGCAACGGGATGTAGGTGCCCGCGTCTTTCTGGTTGTGCAACACGGCATGACGGTGCGAGAACGTACCGCGGCCGATGTCCTGGCCGGTCATGCGGATCGGGTGACCTTCGAACGCCAGGGTTGCGTACGCCATGGTTTCGGCGTAACCCCAGTTGATCGGCAGGCCGCCGGCTTGCATCTTCTGACGGTCTTCGTAGATCTTGGCAACCTGGCGCTGAACCACAAATCCCTCAGGGATTTCCAGCAACTTGGCAGACAACTCCTGCAATGTTTTCAAGTCGAAGCTGGTGTCATGGCGCGCGGTCCAGGTGTGACCCAGGTACGGACGCCAGTCAACGAACAGCTCTTTGTTCGGCTCCTTGACCAGGCTTTTCACCACATGCAGGCCGTTATCCAGCGCGTTGCGGTATTCGTCGATCTTCGCCTGGACACGTGCATCATCCAACACACCGGCCTTGGTCAGGCTTTCGGCGTACAGCTCACGGGTGGTGCGCTGCTTGGTGATCTGCTGGTACATCAACGGCTGGGTGCCGCTTGGCTCGTCCGCTTCGTTGTGACCGCGACGGCGGTAGCACACCAGGTCGATGACCACATCACGCTTGAATTGCATGCGGTAGTCGACCGCCAATTGGGTCACGAACAGTACAGCTTCCGGATCATCGCCATTCACATGCAGGATCGGCGCCTGGATCATCTTGGCAACGTCGGTGGCGTACTCGGTGGAGCGCGCATCCAGCGGGTTGCTGATGGTGAAGCCAACCTGGTTGTTGATGACGATATGAACGGTACCGCCGGTCTTGAAGCCGCGAGTCTGCGACATCTGGAACGTTTCCAGGACCACGCCTTGGCCGGCGAATGCCGCGTCACCGTGGATGGAAATCGGCAGGACCTTCTCGCCAGTGGCGTCGTTACGACGATCCTGGCGCGCACGCACCGACCCCTCGACCACCGGAGAAACGATTTCCAGGTGGGATGGGTTGAACGCCATGGCCAGGTGAACTTCACCGCCGGTGGTCATTACGTTGGACGAGAAACCCTGGTGGTACTTGACGTCACCGGAACCCAGCTCGACCTTCTTCTTGCCCTCGAACTCATCGAACAGCTCGCGCGGGTTCTTGCCGAAGGTGTTGACCAACACGTTCAGGCGACCACGGTGAGCCATGCCGATCACGACTTCCTTGGTGCCGTAGGAACCGGAACGCTGGATCAGTTCGTCGAGCATCGGAATCAGGCTTTCACCGCCTTCCAGGCCGAAACGCTTGGTGCCCGGGTATTTGGTACCCAGGTATTTTTCGAGACCTTCAGCGGCAGTCACACGCTCGAGCAGATGGCTGCGCACATCGGCGGACAATACCGGACGGCCACGCACGCCTTCCAGGCGATGCTGGAACCACTGGCGCTGCTCGGAATCGGTGATGTGCGTGAACTCAGCGCCGATGGTGCGGCAATATGTCTGCTGCAACGCTTCGTGAATTTCGCGTAGGCTCGCTTCCTCTTTGCCGATGAACAGGTCGCCGGCACGGAAGGTCGTATCAAGATCGGCATTGGTCAAGCCGTAATGATTGATCGACAGGTCAGCAGGTGCAGGACGCTGCCAGAGCCCCAGCGGGTCAAGCTGGGCCGCCTGGTGGCCGCGCATCCGGTAAGCCTGGATCAGTCGCAGTACTTCAACTTGCTTCTTCTCGTGCTCACTGCTCACGCTGCCGGCGGAAACCGGTTGGGCGCGGCGCTGGTTCTTTGCCAGCAGCACGAAATGATCGCGAATCGCAGCATGCGATACATCGGTGGCAGCGTTGCCGTCTGAAGACAACGTCTGAAATTTGGTGCGCCATTCTTCTGGCACAGCGTTAGGGTCGTGCAGGTAGAGCTCATAAAGCTCTTCCACATAGGCAGCGTTACCACCTGAAAGATAGCCGCTGTTCCACATGCGCTGCATCACGCTTTCTTGCATGCTTGGTCACCCTCGATTTGGGGACACCACCGGCGAAAACACCGAGTTTGCTTGCAAAAGGCCAAGTGCAGCGACCAGAACAAGCCACTAGGATCACGCTGATAGTTCGGGTACCAACCCGAATGCCCCTGCTTGTCTCATTTCTTCAAAATAAGAGCCGCGGCTTTGTAAGTCGCTGCTCAAGTTAAAACTACGGCGCCGGTTGAAGCCTGCGCCGCAGCATTTACGGGCACAACGGTCCTGCTTTTACTGCAACGTCAGTTACACGCCGCTCTGCAGCAGCATGTTACGGATGTGACCAATGGCCTTAGTCGGGTTCAGGCCTTTGGGACATACGTTGACGCAGTTCATGATCCCGCGGCAGCGGAATACGCTGAACGGGTCATCCAGTGAAGCCAGACGCTCGGACGTCTTGGTGTCACGGCTGTCTGCCAGGAAGCGGTAGGCTTGCAGCAGCGCAGCCGGGCCCAGGAACTTGTCCGGGTTCCACCAGAAGGACGGGCAGGACGTCGAGCAGCAAGCGCACAGGATGCACTCGTACAGGCCGTCGAGTTTTTCGCGCTCTTCCGGGGACTGCAGACGCTCGATGGCCGGAGCCGGCGTGTCGTTCTGCAGGAACGGCTTAACTTTCTCGTATTGCTTGTAGAAGATGCTCATATCGACGACCAGGTCACGGATAACCGGCAAACCTGGCAGTGGACGAACGATCAACTTGTTGCCCTTGACCACGGCCGACAGCGGCGTGATGCACGCCAGGCCGTTTTTGCCGTTGATGTTCATGCCGTCGGAACCGCACACACCTTCACGGCAAGAGCGACGATAGGAGAAACCTTCGTCCTGCTCTTTGATCAGTGCCAAGACATCCAGCACCATCAGGTCTTTACCGCCGGTATCGACCTGGAATTCCTGCATGAACGGCGCGGCGTCCTGATCAGGGTTGTAGCGATAAACACTGACTTTCAACATGGCAGCCACCCTTAGTAAGTCCGAATCTTCGGTTCAAACGTCGGTACCGTCTTCGGCGAGAAGTTCACGGCACGCTTGGTCACGCGCTTGTCACCCGGGAAGTACAGGGTGTGGCACAACCAGTTCTCGTCGTCACGGTCTTCAAAGTCTTCACGGGCGTGTGCACCACGGGATTCCTTGCGAACCTCGGCGGCGATCGCCGTCGCTTCAGCCACTTCCAGCAGGTTCTGCAGCTCAAGGGCTTCGATACGAGCGGTGTTGAACGCCTGGCTCTTATCGTTGATCTTGACGTTGGCGATGCGCTTGCGCAGGTCGGCCAGTTGGGCGATACCCTTCTGCATGTATTCGCCGGTACGGAATACACCGAAGTAGTTCTGCATGCAGCTTTGCAGCTCGCGACGCAGGGTTGCCACGTCTTCGCCGTCAGTGCGCTCGTTCAGAGCGTTCAGGCGCGCCAGGGCAGCTTCGATGTTGGCGTCGGTGGCATCATCGTATTCGATGCCGTCGGTCAGGGCTTTTTCCAGGTGCAGGCCGGCAGCGCGGCCGAATACCACCAGGTCGAGCAGCGAGTTGCCGCCCAGGCGGTTGGCACCGTGAACCGATACGCAAGCCACTTCGCCTACCGCGAACAGACCGTGAATGATCTCGTCCACGCCGTCGGCATTCTGGGTGATCGCCTGGCCATGAATGTTGGTCGGCACGCCGCCCATCATATAGTGGCAAGTCGGGACCACCGGAACCGGAGCAACCACCGGATCGACGTGAGCAAAGGTCTTGGACAGTTCGCAGATACCTGGCAGACGGCTGTGCAGCACTTCTTCGCCCAGGTGATCGAGCTTGAGCAGCACGTGGTCGCCGTTCGGGCCACAACCGTTGCCGGCGATGATCTCTTTAACCATCGAACGGGCCACAACGTCACGACCGGCGAGGTCTTTCGCGTTCGGAGCATAACGCTCCATGAAACGCTCGCCGTGCTTGTTGATCAGGTAGCCACCTTCGCCACGGCAACCTTCGGTCACCAGTACACCGGCGCCGGCGATGCCGGTCGGGTGGAACTGCCACATTTCGATGTCCTGTACCGGCACGCCAGCACGCAGCGCCATGCCGACGCCGTCACCGGTGTTGATCAGGGCGTTGGTGGTGGAGGCATAGATACGGCCTGCACCGCCGGTCGCCAGGACCGTAGCCTTGGCGCGGATGTAGGTGGTTTCACCGGTTTCGATGCAGATGGCGATCACACCGACGAACTCGCCCTTGCCGTTCTTCACCAGATCCACAGCGTAGTACTCGTTCAGGAACGTGGTACCGGCTTTCAGGTTGCCCTGATAAAGGGTGTGCAGCAGCGCGTGACCGGTACGGTCGGACGCGGCGCAGGTACGGGCAGCCTGCCCGCCTTTACCGTAATCCTTCGACTGGCCGCCGAATGGACGCTGGTAGATACGGCCTTGCTCGGTACGCGAGAACGGCAGACCCATGTGGTCCAGCTCGAACACCGCGGCCGGGCCTTCCTGACACATGTACTCGATAGCGTCCTGGTCACCGATGTAGTCGGAACCCTTGACGGTATCGTACATGTGCCAGCGCCAGTCATCGTTCGGATCGGCGGAGGCGATGGCGCAGGTGATGCCACCCTGGGCCGATACGGTGTGCGAACGCGTCGGGAACACCTTGGTGATCACAGCGGTCTTGTGGCCACCCTGGGCCAGCTGCAGCGCAGCGCGCATGCCGGCACCGCCGCCACCAATAATGATGGCGTCGAATGAAATAGTTGGAATGTTAGCCATGAATCAGATACCCCAAAGAATCTGCACACCCCAGACGAAGTAAGCGAACATCGCAATGCCGCATACTGCCTGGAAGAGGAAACGGACTGCGGTCGCGGACTTGCCCAGCGCCATTGGCGTCAGGTAGTCGGTCGCGATGGTCCACATGCCGACCCAGGCGTGAGCGCCCAGGGCTACAAGGGCCAGCAGGCTGAAGATTCGCATCGCATTGTGGGCGAACAGGCCGTGCCATTGCTCATAGCCGATGCCCGGGTTTGCGACGAGGTATCCGATCAGGAAAATGAAATAAGCCGCGAGAACGACCGCAGACACACGCTGTGCCATCCAGTCATAGAGGCCCGAACGCGACAGATTCGTTACGCTGGTTACCATATCCAAACTCCTGCCAGAACGATCAGCACCACGGAAATGGCGATGATGATTTTCGAGCCCAGGCGGCCGCCTTCCAGCGTCTCACCGATGCCCATGTCCATGATCAAGTGGCGCACACCGGCTACCAGGTGATACAGCAGAGCGGACAGGAGGCCCCATGCTACGAACTTGGCCAGTGGGCTGGTCAAGCATGCCTTCACCTCGGCGTAACCTTCCTCGGAACCCAGGGATTTGCTCAATGCGTAAAGCATGATGCCCAGGCCCAGGAACAGGATGATGCCGGAAACACGGTGCAGGAACGACGTAACGCCGGTGATGGGGAGTTTGATGGTCCTTAGGTCTAGGTTTACAGGTCGTTGGCTATTCACGGCTTTTTTTCACACTGAAGAGCCCCTAACAATCAGGGCAAAGTTGTTGGGGAGTGCGACTGGTCAGGTAAGCACCACCCAGGGAGTGCGACCCCCAATGAAAGCAAGCCCAAAAGCCCTTGGCGGTCGGTGGCCGAGTATAGACAGTTAGGTTACTAATGACAACGCGCACACCTCACCCTAATAGCTGATTGCGCTGGCGGGATAAAAGGCGTAAATGGCAGGCAATTTCGACGAAAAAGTACGGTTAAAGCCTTCTGGAGCAAGACTTTAGGCAAATTGACATCTGAATTTATCTCACTATAGTGGTGCGGGCCCTGCGTGGGGGGTCTGTCTGATGATTTGAAGCATAAATAGGAGGCCACATGGCTGACAAAAAAGCGCAGTTGATCATCGAGGGCGCAGCCCCCGTCGAGCTGCCCATTTTAACCGGCACCGTTGGTCCCGATGTTATCGACGTACGGGGCCTGACGGCCACGGGCCGTTTCACTTTCGACCCAGGCTTCATGTCGACCGCCTCTTGCGAGTCGAAGATCACCTATATCGATGGCGACAATGGCATTCTGCTTCACCGCGGCTACCCGATCGAGCAACTCGCCGAACAGTCGGACTATCTGGAAACCTGCTACCTGCTGCTAAATGGCGAATTGCCAACAGCCGAGCAGAAAGCCCAGTTCGTCAGCACCGTGAAGAACCACACCATGGTTCACGAGCAGTTGAAGACCTTCTTCAACGGCTTCCGTCGCGACGCCCACCCGATGGCCGTCATGTGCGGTGTGGTCGGCGCCCTGTCGGCCTTCTATCACGACTCCCTGGACATCAATAACCCGCAGCATCGCGAAATTTCCGCGATCCGCCTGGTTGCCAAGATGCCGACCCTGGCCGCAATGGTTTACAAGTACTCCATGGGCCAACCCATGATGTACCCGCGCAACGACCTGACGTACGCGGAAAACTTCCTGCACATGATGTTCAACACGCCGTGCGAGATCAAACCGATCAGCCCGGTGCTGGCCAAGGCCATGGATCGGATCTTCATCCTCCACGCCGACCACGAGCAGAACGCCTCCACCTCTACCGTACGCCTGGCCGGCTCTTCGGGTGCCAACCCGTTCGCCTGTATCGCCGCCGGCATTGCCGCACTGTGGGGCCCTGCCCACGGCGGTGCGAACGAAGCCGTATTGACCATGCTCGATGAAATCGGCGATGTGTCCAACATCGACAAGTTCATCGCCAAGGCCAAGGACAAGAACGACCCGTTCAAGTTGATGGGCTTCGGTCACCGGGTCTACAAGAACCGCGACCCGCGCGCCACCGTCATGAAGCAGACCTGCGACGAAGTGTTGAAGGAACTGGGCATCAAGAACGATCCGCAACTCGAACTGGCCATGCGCCTGGAAGAGATCGCCCTGACCGACCCTTACTTCATCGAACGCTCGCTGTACCCGAACGTCGACTTCTACTCGGGGATCATCCTCAAGGCGATCGGCATTCCAACCAGCATGTTCACCGTGATCTTCGCCCTGGCGCGGACCGTGGGCTGGATCTCCCACTGGAAGGAAATGCTCTCGAGCCCGTACAAGATTGGCCGTCCGCGCCAGTTGTACACCGGCTACGAGTCGCGTGATATCACCAAGCTGGAAGATCGCAAGTAAGCATTTAGCTGCAAGCTGTGTTGAGAACGGCCTCCCTTAGTGGAGGCCGTTTTTATTTGTGTTGCCTGAGCTGGCTTCATCGGGGGCAAGCCCCCTCCCACATTTGACTGTATTCACACGTTCAGATGTGTGAACCCAATCCAGTGTGGGAGGGGGCTTGCCCCCGATGGGGCCAGACCAGGCACCACAAATCTGCAGACAAAAAAATACCCCGGCCTTTCAACCGGGGCATTTCCTTATCCCTCTAAAAGCTTAGTGGTTAACCGCCCCACTCGCCCCCAGGCCCGTCTGCGAACGCACAAACTGCGGGAAGTACAGCGCACGCTCTTTCTCTGCCGCCGCCGACTTGTCGGTGATGGAGAAGAACCAGATGCCCACGAACGCAATGATCATCGAAAACAGCGCCGGGTACTCGTACGGGAAGATGGCTTTTTCATGGTGCAGGATCGAGACCCAGATGGTCGGACCCAAAATCATCAGGCCCACGGCACTGATCAGGCCCAGCCAGCCACCAATCATGGCGCCACGGGTGGTGAGGTTTTTCCAGTACATGGAAAGCAGCAGCACCGGGAAGTTACAGCTGGCGGCAATCGAGAACGCCAGGCCGACCATAAACGCAATGTTCTGGCTTTCGAACAGGATCCCCAGGCCGATAGCCAGCACCGCCAGGGCGATGGTGGTGATCTTCGACACGCGAATCTCGTCCTTCTCGTTGGCCTTGCCTTTCTTGATCACGCTGGCGTACAGGTCGTGGGACACCGCCGATGCACCCGCGAGCGTCAAGCCGGCAACCACCGCAAGGATGGTGGCGAAGGCCACGGCCGAGATGAAGCCCAGGAAGATACTGCCGCCCACCGCGTTGGCCAGGTGCACTGCCGCCATGTTGTTGCCGCCGAGCAAGGCGCCGGCCGCGTCCTTGAACGCCGGGTTGGTGCTGACCAGCAGGATCGCACCGAAGCCGATGATGAAGGTCAGGATATAGAAGTAGCCGATGAAGCCTGTGGCATACAACACGCTCTTACGCGCTTCCTTGGCATCGCTCACTGTGAAGAAGCGCATCAGAATGTGCGGCAGGCCAGCGGTACCGAACATCAGGGCCAGGCCCAGGGAGAACGCCGAGATCGGATCTTTCACCAGGCCGCCGGGGCTCATGATCGCTTCACCTTTGGGGTGAACCTTGATCGCCTCGGAGAACAGCATGTTGAAGTCGAAGTTGACGTGCTTCATGACCATCAGCGCCATGAACGAGGCACCGGACAGCAGCAGCACCGCCTTGATGATCTGCACCCAGGTGGTCGCCAGCATGCCGCCGAACAGCACGTACAGGCACATCAGGATACCCACCAGGATCACCGCCACATGGTAATCGAGGCCGAACAGCAGTTGGATCAACTTGCCCGCGCCGACCATCTGCGCGATCAGGTAGAACGCCACCACCACCAGCGAACCACAGGCCGACAGGCTGCGGATCTGGGTTTGCCCCAGGCGATAGGACGCCACGTCGGCAAAGGTGTACTTGCCCAGGTTGCGCAGGCGCTCGGCGATCAGGAACAGAATGATCGGCCAGCCCACCAGGAAGCCGATCGAGTAGATCAGGCCGTCATAACCGGAGGTGAACACCAGCGCGGAAATCCCCAGGAAGGACGCGGCCGACATATAGTCGCCGGCAATCGCCAGGCCGTTCTGGAAACCGGTGATCTTGCCGCCAGCCGCATAGTAGTCGGCCGCCGAATTGTTACGTTTGGAAGCCCAGTAGGTGATGCACAACGTCGCGCCGACAAAGGCCACGAACATCAGGATCGCTGCAATATTCAGCGGTTGCTTGTGCACTTCACCGGTCAATGCATCTGCCGCCCAAACGGCGGGCGCAAAGACTGAAGCGCCGAACACGGCCAATAGACGACGGATCATTGCGCAGCCTCCTTGAGAATCGCATTGTTCAGGTCGTCGAATTCGCCGTTGGCGCGTCGTACATAGATGCCGGTGAGGATGAAGGCCGAGACAATCAGCCCGACCCCGATAGGGATGCCCCAGGTGATGGATGAACCAGGGCTGACCTTGGCCCCCAGCACTTGCGGCCCGTAGGCGATCAACAGGATGAATCCGGAGTAAAGCCCTAGCATGATCGCCGAGAGAATCCAGGCGAACCTTTCCCTTTTCCTGACAAGCTCCTTGAAACGCGGGCTGTTTTGAATCGAGAGGTAAATGCTGTCGTTCATTGTTTTTATCCTCGCAGCACAGCTTTTTTATTATTGGAACGTATCCACTGTATGCGGCTGTGGAAAGGGTTCCAGACGACCTTAGTAGTAGATCGAGTGTAGCGAGGGTTTGCTGGGGCGCAGAAAAACTTGAGGCCGAATAAAAGCAATGTGGGAGGGGGCTTGCCCCGATGGCGAGTGTTCAGTCAGAGCATCATTGACTGACACACCGCTATCGGGGGCAAGCCCCCTCCCACAGGGCTACAGCAGTGGCTTTTATTCAGCAGTCCACTCGGCTACGCGCTCAGGGTGCTTGGCCACCCAATCCTTGGCCGCGGCATCGGGCTTGGCGCCTTCTTGAATGGCCAGCATGACTTCGCCGATCTCATCCTTGGAGGCCCACTGGAATTTCTTCAGGAAGGCCGCAACTTCCGGTGCTTTCTTCTCCAGGCCCTTGCTGCCGATGCTGTTGACGGTTTCAGCAGCACCATAAATCCCTTTTGGATCATCCAGGAAACGCAGCTTCCACTTGGCGAACATCCAGTGCGGCACCCAACCGGTGACCGCGATGGAATCCTGCTTGTCTTCGGCGCGGGTCAGTTCGGCGATCATTGCGGCGCCCGAGCTGGCTTGCAGTTTATAGTCGAGCCCGTATTGCTTGATGGCCTCGTCGGTCTTGAGCATCACGCCTGAACCGGCGTCGATACCGACGATCTTGTTTTTGAAGGTGGTGTCGGTCTTGAGGTCTTCGATGGACTTGGCCTTGACGTACTCCGGCACGATCAAGCCAATTTTTGCATCCTTGAAGTTGGGGCCGTAGTCGACCACCTTGTCCTTGTTCTTGGTCCAGTAGTCACCGTGGGTCACCGGCAGCCAGGCGGACAGCATGGCGTCGAGCTTGCCGGTGGCCACACCCTGCCACATGATCCCGGTGGCGACCGCTTGCAGCTTCACATCGTAGCCGAGCTTTTGCTTGATCACTTCTGCCGCCACGTGGGTGGTGGCCACGCTGTCGGACCAGCCATCCACATAGCCGATGCTCAGGGTTTTGCTGTCGGCACTGGCCAGTGTGGAGCCCATCGCAACTACCAGCGTGGCAGCTGCGCCCAAGAGTCGTCGCATCTTCATAGTACTTCCCCGAAAGTGCTGCGCCCGACGAATGCCGAGCGACGTCAACCTGTTGTTATACGGTGCACCGCGCCCCCTTCACGCGCATCGAGCCGGTTGCTGAGGCATCAGTGGAGTACTGACAGTTTTATCATCAACCTGCGTAGGCCTTTGCCCTGCTCTGTCAGCGACCTTGGTTGAGCAGGAAACGACATCACATAGCCAGCAGGACGTTTTGTAGGAGTTATCGTCAGAATCACGCCCGAAGTTTGCATGTCAAAATTATGCAGCCGCACTGGCACAGGCCAAATCCGGGTAAGATGCGCGCCTTTGCTCTCCCAGATAAGCCGACCATGCCCGCGACTGCCCGCTTCCCCGTCCTGCCCTATTTTCTTGCGTTGATCCTGGGTGTGCTCGCCCTTGTCGGCTACTGGTATGGCCTCGGCCGGCCCGTGGTGCTGCCGGATGTGGCGAGCGCCAGCCACAAGCTGCAATGTGCGTCCTATACGCCCTTCGACAAGGACCAATCGCCGTTCGACCAGCCGTTCAAGCTGCGTCCCGAGCGCATGGACGCCGACCTGGCCCTGCTGGCCACACGCTTTGAATGCATTCGCACGTACTCCATGACCGGCCTCGAAGCCTTGCCGCAGATGGCGCGCAAGCATGGCCTGAAGGTGATGGCCGGAGCCTGGGTGAGCAGCGACCCGGTGGCGACTCAAAAGGAAATCGACGAGTTGATCACGGCAGCCAATGCCAACCCGGACGTGGTGACCTCGGTCATCGTCGGCAACGAAGCGCTGTTGCGCAAGGAAGTCACCGCCAGGCAACTGGTGACGCTGATCCAGGCCGTCAAACGCCAGATCAGGCAGCCGGTCACCTACGCCGATGTCTGGGAATTCTGGCTGCAGCACCCGGAGATCGCTCCGGCGGTGGACTTCCTGACCATCCACCTGCTGCCGTACTGGGAAGATGAGCCGTCCGGCATCGACCAGGCGCTCAAGCACGTAGGCGATGTACGCCAGACCTTCGGCCACAAGTTCGCGCCCAAGGACATCCTGATTGGCGAAACCGGCTGGCCCAGTGAAGGACGTCAGCGCGAAACCGCCGTGCCGAGCCGGGTCAATGAAGCCAGGTTCATGCGCGGCTTTGTCGCCATGGCCGAAGCCAATGGCTGGCGCTACAACCTGATTGAAGCCTTTGACCAGCCGTGGAAGCGCGCCAGTGAAGGTGCCGTGGGCGGTTATTGGGGGCTGTTCGATGCAGACCGCCAGGACAAAGGCATCCTCGCAGGGCCGGTGACCAATGTGCCGTACTGGCCGCTATGGCTGGGAGTGGGCGGGATCATCCTGTTGGGTACCTTGGTGCTGGGCGGACGAGTCCATACGACCCGCGCGGCTCTTGCACTGCCATTGCTCGGCGCGATCGCGGCGTGCTCCATCGGCACCTGGGCCGAACTGACCCGCGTGACTGCACGCTTTAATGATGAGTGGGTGTGGGCCGGCTTGCTGGTGGGGTTGAACCTGCTGGTACTGGCCCACGCTGCCCTGGCGCTCGGCGTCCGTGATGGGTGGCGTGAGCGAGCGTTCAACTGGCTGGAGCAACGGGCGGGCTGGCTGGTGGCGATTGCCGGGTTTGCCGGCGCGGTGATGATGCTCGCATTGGTGTTTGACCCGCGCTATCGCAGCTTTCCGAGCGCGGCACTGGTACTGCCGGCCCTGGTGTACCTGGTGCGTCCGATGACCGGACCGCGTCGGGAAATTGCGCTGCTGGCCTTCATCATCGGTGCCGGCATTGCGCCGCAGTTGTACCGTGAGGGATTGTTGAATCAGCAGGCTTGGGGGTGGGCGGTGGTGAGCGTGCTTATGGTTGTGGCTTTGTGGCGTTGTCTGCGGGTGCGCGGGGCCTGACACCGTCATCGGGGGCAAGCCCCCTCCCACATTTGGAATGCGTTCCCCTGTGGGAGGGGGCTTGCCCCCGATTGGCCCTGTCAGACGGCGCGAGGCTTCCTGACCAACCGCAACCCCGCAATCACTACTGCAAACACCGCAAACGTGGTGTTGTACAACGCCAGTGCCGGCAACCCGAACACCATCGCCAAGACTGCCAAGGCCCAACCCGCACGCCCCGGCACGATAAACGCCAGTATTGATGTGGCCAGCGCCGCCCAACCCAGCACCTTGAAGTGGATCATCAACCCAAGGTTCGAACGCACCTGGCATTCCCAGCGACTGACTTCATCAGCACAAATGCCGACCCACTGCCCGTCCTCCATGAAGCCATACCGCGCGGCATAACTGGCCGCCAACCATAACGGCAGGGCGATAAGCAGCAGGATCAATGGCAAACGACGGGACATAAGGCACTCCGATAGGCAAAAACGGCGCTCAGCTTAATCCCACAGCGGCCGTTAGCAAGGTGTCCGCGCAGATATCTGTTCATCAATGCGTGGCAAAGTGTATCTTCTGCCAGCTATTACCCCGATTCCGACGTTTATTTCCGACTTTTCGTGCCGAAGGCTGGCACTTCGGGGGCAACGCGGTGGTCATAGCCTGCGAATTTCATTCAGCACCTTTCCTCTTAGGGATTAAGTCATGCTCCGTTCCTTGCGCTGTGCTGCCTTAGTGGGCAGCCTTTTTTTGAGTGCGTCAGCACTGGCCGTCGATATCGACCAGGCCAGCTATGGCTACCCTTTGACGAACCCGTTCGAAGCGACCATCGCCACCACGCCGCCCGATCTTCGGCCCACGTTGCCGACTGACGAGGAGATCAATCAATCCGATTACACCTTGAACATGCGCCCCGAGCGCGAGTTCAGCCTGCCGGACAACTTCTGGGCGGTGAAGAAACTCACCTACCGCATCGCCAAGCAGGACCGCGCCGCGCCGTTGATCTTCCTGATCGCCGGCACCGGTGCGCGCTTCGACAGCAGCATCAACGAATACCTGAAGAAACTGTATTACCAGGCCGGCTACCACGTGGTGCAGTTGTCATCGCCGACCAGCTTCGACTTCATCAGCGCCGCGTCGCGCTTCGCCACCCCGGGTATCACCCAGGAAGACGCCGAAGACATGTACCGCGTGATGCAAGCCGTGCGCGCGCAGAACGCTTCGTTGCCGGTGACCGACTTCTACCTCACCGGCTACAGCCTGGGCGCCCTGGATGCAGCTTTTGTCAGCAAGCTCGACGAAACCCGTCGCAGCTTCAACTTCAAGAAAGTGCTGCTGCTCAACCCACCGGTCAACCTCTACACGTCGATCACCAACCTCGACAAGCTGGTCCAGACCGAGGTCAAGGGCATCAACAACACCACCACCTTCTATGAGCTGGTGTTGAGCAAGCTGACCCGCTACTTCCAGCAAAAGGGCTACATCGACCTCAATGACGCCCTGCTCTACGACTTCCAGCAATCGAAGCAGCACCTGACCAACGAACAGATGGCCATGCTGATCGGCACCTCGTTCCGCTTCTCTGCCGCCGACATCGCCTTTACCTCGGACCTGATCAACCGCCGCGGCCTGATCATCCCGCCGAAATACCCGATCACCGAAGGCACCAGCCTCACGCCGTTCCTCAAGCGTGCCCTGCAATGCGACTTCGACTGCTACCTCACCGAACAGGTGATCCCGATGTGGCGCGCCCGTTCCGACGGCGGCAGTCTGCTGCAACTGGTGGACCAGGTGAGCCTGTATGCGCTCAAGGACTACCTGCACGCCAGCCCGAAAATCGCCGTGATGCACAACGCCGACGACGTGATCCTCGGCCCGGGCGACCTGGGTTTCCTGCGTAAAACCTTCGGCGATCGCTTGACCGTCTACCCGCTGGGCGGCCACTGCGGCAACCTCAATTACCGCGTCAACGCCGACGCCATGCTGGAGTTCTTCCGTGGCTAAATATCTTCTGCTGCTTGCCGCACTGATGTGCGCAGGCGTGGCCAATGCCGACAACAGCAAGGCCCACGAACCGGTCAAGGTCGATGCCGACGGGTTCAAGGAACCGTTGACCAAACTCAAGTTCAACGCAGGTCTGGACCAACGTGAATTCGAGCGCTCGTCGCTGACCGCACTCAACGTCTACGACCCGCTGGAGTCGTGGAACCGCCGTGTGTATCACTTCAACTATCGCTTCGACCAGTGGGTGTTCCTGCCGGTGGTGGACGGTTACCGCTACGTCACCCCAAGTTTCCTGCGCACCGGCGTGAGCAATTTCTTCAACAACCTGGGCGACGTGCCCAATCTGTTGAACAGCCTGCTGCAACTCAAGGGCCATCGCTCCCTGGAAACCACCGGACGCCTGCTGGTCAACACCACCATCGGCATCGCCGGCCTGTGGGACCCGGCCACCGCCATGGGCCTGCCGCGCCAGAGCGAAGACTTCGGTCAGACCCTGGGCTTCTACGGCGTACCCGGCGGGGCCTATGTGGTGCTGCCGATCTTCGGCCCGTCGAACCTGCGCGATACCACCGGATTGCTGGTGGACTACACCGCAGAATCGCAGATCAACTTCCTCAATGTGTCCGAAGTCAGCTCCAACCACCCGGAAATCTGGGCATTGCGCGCTGTGGACAAGCGCTACCAGACCAGCTTCCGCTATGGTCAGATGAACTCGCCGTTCGAGTATGAGAAGGTGCGGTACATCTACACCGAATCGCGCAAGTTGCAGATTGCCGAGTAAACAGCGCCCCTTAGATCGTTCCCACGCGGAGCAAAGGAACGATCATCTCCTGACCACAAAAAAAGGCCATTCAATCGAATGGCCTTTTTTATGCCTGCTACTTCATGCCCTGAACGCTTTCCAAACCTTGCCGACCACGCTGACCACGGCCAACACCACAGCCCCTGCAATAATCCCCGCCACCGCGTTCAACAACGTCGGCATCAGCCACGCCAGCGCCCCGCTGTTCTGGCTGACGGTTTCGATCCAGTGATGCACCACCGGCACGCCATGGGTGAGAATACCGCCGCCGACCATGAACATCGCCGCCGTGCCGATCACCGACAGGCTTTTCATCATATAAGGCGCGGCACTCAGGATGGCGCCGCCAATACTGCGCGCCACTTGCCCCGGTTTCTGTGTCAGCCACAACCCCAAGTCATCGAGTTTGACGATACCCGCCACCAGCCCGTA
This sequence comes from Pseudomonas sp. CFBP13528, assembly GCF_005233615.1. Taxonomy (NCBI): domain Bacteria; kingdom Pseudomonadati; phylum Pseudomonadota; class Gammaproteobacteria; order Pseudomonadales; family Pseudomonadaceae; genus Pseudomonas; species Pseudomonas sp. CFBP13528. Next base: position 11,763 of record NZ_QGAJ01000022.1, on the reverse strand, counting down.
AACGCCTGCGGTCATGACAATGGCGATGCCCGACAGCACGATCACCTGCTGCGTCAACGCCGCATCGGCCACGATACCGAGGGTGATGGCGATGATTTCGGCCGACAGAATGAAGTCGGTGCGGATCGCGCCTTTGATCTTGTCCTTTTCGAAGGCCACCAGGTCAGTCGCCGGGTCGGCCACCGCTTCGCTCAACTGCGCGTGTTCGGCCTGGTCTTGCGCCTTGCTGTGCAGAAATTTGTGCGCGAGTTTTTCGAACCCTTCGAAACACAGGTAGGCGCCGCCCAGCATCAACAGTGGCGTCACCGCCCAAGGGGCAAAAGCGCTGATCAACAGTGCGGTGGGCACCAGGATCAACTTGTTCACGAACGAGCCCTTGGCCACCGCCCACACCACGGGAATTTCCCGCTCGGCGCGCACGCCGGAGACTTGCTGGGCATTGAGCGCCAGGTCATCGCCGAGCACACCCGAGGTCTTCTTCGCCGCCATTTTTGTCATCAGTGCAACGTCATCGAGTACCGCGGCGATATCGTCGAGCAAAACCAACAAGCTGCTTCCTGCCATGAATCGGGTATCCGTTAAGTGATAGATGAGGCGAGCATAGCGCGGCGCAGTGCTTAGCGGGCACATTGTTGAGGCGCGCGGATGGCCGGTGCTACCATGCGCAACCGCCTGTCATGGCAAGGAAACCTCTGGTTTATGAGCAGCATTCGCGAGCGCAACAAAGAAAAAATCCTGCGGGCGGCAAGCGAGGAGTTTGCCGACAAGGGCTTCGCCGCGACCAAAACCAGCGACATCGCCGCCAAGGCCGGGCTGCCCAAGCCCAACGTCTACTATTACTTCAAGTCCAAGGACAACCTCTACCGCGAGGTGCTTGAGAGCATTATCGAGCCGATCCTGGCTGCCTCCACGCCCTTCAACGCCGATGGCGATCCCAAGGAAGTACTGAGCAACTACATCCGCTCCAAGATCCGCATATCCCGGGACCTGCCGTTTGCTTCCAAGGTGTTCGCCAGTGAAATCATGCACGGCGCGCCGCACCTGAGCGCCGAGCAGGTCGAACAGCTCAATGCCCAGGCCAGGCACAATATCGACTGCATCCAGGACTGGGTGGAGCGCGGCCTGATCGCGAAGATCGAGCCTAATCACCTCATGTTCAGCATCTGGGCGGCGACCCAGACCTATGCGGATTTCGACTGGCAGATCTCTGCGGTGACGGGAAAGGCCAGGTTGGATGAGGCCGATTATGAGGCGGCGGCGCAGACGATCATTCGGTTGGTGCTCAAGGGGTGTGAGCCGGACTGACGCACTGAGGTGCCTGTGCCAATCGGGGGCAAGCCCCCTCCCGCACTTCACCGATGTTCACTTTGAGAATGCGGTCAACTGTGGGAGGGGCTTGCCCCCGATGAGGCCCTGACAGTCACTCAATACTTTAAGCCGACACCCCCGCATCCGCCCTCAACCCCACCCCCTCGATCGCCGTGATCGCACACTGTTCGTCAATATCCGGCGTGTCCCCACTGATCCCGATCGCCCCCAGCACCACGCCATCCTGATTTCGAATCAACACCCCGCCCGCCGCCGGCACCACACTGCCCTGCCCCAGGCTGTTCAGCGCTGCGATAAACGCTGGCCGCTGCTGCGCATCGAGCGCCAGCAGGCGTGAGCCTTTGCCCAGGGCAATCGCGCCCCAGGCTTTGCCGATCGCGATCTGCGGGCGCAGCAGGCTCGCGCCGTCTTCGCGCTGCAGGGCGACCAGGTGCCCGCCACTGTCGAGCACTGCAATGGTCAGCGGCGCGGCGGCAATGGTGCGGCCCGCAGCGAGGGCCTGGCTGGCCAGTTGGGTGGCAATCTTCAAGGTTAAAGCGCTCATGGTGCCGTCCTTCTTGTTATTGGGAATACGTTGGAGCGTCTGTTTGATCAGATGCCGCATCGAACAAATAGAACACAATGGTATTTGTTTTTGTATACAATATTTTCAAACAAACCTTCCATACGTCGAAAAAAGCGATTCGGACGAACGAAAAAGTCAGCTTATGAAATGCATTGACCTACGCCGCTCGCCGTGAATACACTTTGCCCTGACACCACTTGTATACAATTACAAAACGCAAGAGGCACCAAAACCATGAGCAAAATGAGAGCAATCGAAGCCGCCGTCCTGGTGATGCGCCGTGAAGGGGTGGACACCGCCTTCGGTATCCCAGGCGCCGCGATCAACCCGCTGTATTCGGCCTTGCAGAAGGTGGGTGGCATCGATCACGTCCTTGCTCGCCACGTTGAAGGCGCCTCACACATGGCCGAGGGCTACACCCGCACCAAGGCCGGCAATATTGGCGTGTGCATCGGCACCTCGGGCCCGGCGGGCACTGACATGGTCACCGGCCTGTACAGCGCCTCGGCCGATTCGATCCCGATCCTGTGCATCACCGGGCAAGCGCCGCGTGCCCGGATGCACAAGGAAGACTTCCAGGCGGTGGACATCACCAGCATCGTCAAGCCGGTGACCAAGTGGGCGACCACGGTCATGGAGCCCGGCCAAGTGCCCTACGCGTTTCAAAAAGCGTTTTATGAGATGCGCTCCGGGCGCCCCGGTCCGGTGCTGATCGATTTGCCGTTCGACGTACAGATGGCCGAGATCGAATTCGACATCGACGCCTACCAGCCGCTGCCCCTGGCCAAGCCTTTGGCCACCCGCATCCAGGTGGAAAAGGCCCTGGCCCTGCTCGACCAGGCAGAGCGCCCCTTGCTGGTCAGCGGCGGCGGGGTCATCAACGCTGATGCCAGCGAGTTGCTGGTGGAATTCGCCGAGCTGACGGGTATCCCGGTGATTCCGACCTTGATGGGCTGGGGCACCATCCCCGACGATCACCCGCTGATGGTGGGCATGGTCGGCCTGCAGACGTCCCACCGTTATGGCAACGCGACCATGCTCAAGTCGGACGTGGTGCTGGGTATCGGCAACCGCTGGGCCAACCGTCACACCGGCTCGGTGGAGGTGTACACCGAAGGCCGCACATTCATTCACGTCGACATCGAACCCACGCAGATCGGGCGCGTGTTCACCCCGGACCTGGGCATCGTGTCCGACGCCGGTTCCGCGCTGACGATGTTCATTGAAGTGGCCCGCGAGTGGAAAGCCGCCGGCAAGCTCAAGGACCGCAGCGCCTGGCTGCACGACTGCCAGCAGCGCAAGGCCACCCTGCATCGCAAGACCCACTTCGACAACGTACCGGTCAAGCCGCAACGGGTGTACGAAGAGATGAACCAGGTGTTCGGCAAAGACACCTGCTACGTCAGCACCATCGGCCTGTCGCAGATTGCCGGCGCGCAGTTCCTGCATGTGTACAAGCCACGCCACTGGATCAACTGCGGCCAGGCGGGCCCCCTGGGCTGGACCATTCCGGCGGCGCTCGGCGTGGTCAAGGCCGACCCGAGCCGCAAAGTCGTGGCGTTGTCCGGCGACTATGATTTCCAGTTCATGATCGAAGAGCTGGCAGTCGGCGCGCAGTTCAAGCTGCCGTATATCCACGTGGTGGTGAACAACTCCTACCTGGGTTTGATCCGCCAGGCGCAACGCGGCTTTGAAATGGACTACTGCGTGCAGTTGTCTTTCGACAACCTCAACGCACCGGAACTCAACGGTTATGGCGTCGACCATGTGGCCGTCGCCGAGGGCCTGGGTTGCAAGGCGTTGCGTGTGTTCGAGCCGAGCCAGATCCAGCCGGCGCTGCGCCGCGCCCAGCAAATGATCGAAGAATTCAAGGTGCCGGTGATCGTTGAGATTATTCTGGAACGGGTGACCAATATTTCCATGGGCAGCGAGATCAACGCCGTCAACGAATTCGAAGACCTGGCCCTGGTCGGCAACGACGCACCGACCGCCATTTCCCTGCTCGATTAAGGAGAACCCTATGCCGCGCTTTGCCGCCAACCTGTCCATGCTGTTTACCGAACAGGATTTCCTTGCCCGCTTCAAAGCGGCCGCCGATGCGGGCTTCGAAGGTGTGGAATACCTGTTCCCGTATGAATTCAGTTCAGCCGACATCAAGGCGCAGCTCGACGCCAACGGTCTGACCCAGGTGCTGTTCAACCTGCCGGCCGGGGACTGGGCCAAAGGCGAGCGCGGCCTGGCCTGCCACCCCGACCGGGTCGAGGAGTTTCGCGCCGGGGTCAAGCTGGCCATCGCCTACGCCCAGGTGCTGGGCAATACCCAGGTCAACTGCCTGGCGGGTATCCGGCCGCAAGGCGTGGATGACGAAACCGTGGAAAAGACCTTCGTCGCCAACCTCAAGTACGCCGCCGACGCGTTGCAGGCGGCGGGCATCAGGCTGGTGATAGAGATGATCAACACCCGCGACATCCAAGGCTTTTACCTGAACAACACCGCCCAGGCCCTGTCGATTCGCGAGCAGGTGGGCAGTGACAACCTGTTCCTGCAATACGACATCTATCACATGCAAATCATGGAAGGCGACTTGGCGCGGACCATGGCGACGCACCTGGGGGTCATCAACCATATCCAGCTGGCAGATAACCCGGGGCGTAACGAGCCGGGAACGGGGGAGATCAATTACCGGTTCCTGCTCGAGCATTTGGACCGCATCGGGTACGCGGGTTGGGTTGGCTGTGAATACAAGCCGTTGACCACCACCGAAGCGGGTTTGGGTTGGCTCAAAACCCATAACGCCATCTAACAGACACAACACAAAAAATGTGGGAGGGGGCATGCTCCCGATAGCAATGTCTCATTCAACAGATGTGCCGGCTGATGCACCGCTATCGGGGGCAAGCCCCCTCCCACATTGGACTTGCCGTGTCTGGCAGACCTCAACAAGTCTGCCTACCGAATAAAAAAGAGGATTTTGATCATGGCTAAAATCGGATTTATCGGCACCGGCATCATGGGCCAACCCATGGCCGCCAACCTGCAGAAAGCAGGACATCAATTGTTTCTCTCCGAGCATCACGGCAAAGCGCCGGCCGAGCTGATCGCTGCTGGCGCGGTGGCGCTGGCCAACCCGCAGCAAGTCGCCCAGGAAGCCGAATTCATCATCGTGATGGTGCCGGACACCCCGCAGGTCGAAGACGTGCTGTTCCGTGCCGACGGTGTGGCCGCCGGGCTGTCGCCCAATAAAGTGGTGATCGACATGAGTTCGATCTCCCCCACCGCCACCAAGGCGTTCGCGGCAAAGGTCAACGAGACCGGCGCGCACTACCTGGATGCACCGGTGTCCGGTGGTGAAGTCGGCGCCAAGGCTGGCACCTTGAGCATCATGATCGGTGGCGAGCCGCAGACCTTCGAGCGCGCCCTGCCGCTGTTCCAGGCCATGGGCAAGAACATCACCCTGGTCGGCGGCAACGGCGATGGCCAGACCGCCAAGGTCGCCAACCAGATCATCGTCGCGCTGAATATCCAGGCGGTGGCCGAAGCACTGCTGTTCGCCTCGAAAAATGGCGCGGACCCGGCCAAGGTGCGTGAAGCGCTGATGGGCGGCTTTGCGTCGTCGAAGATTCTCGAAGTGCATGGCGAACGCATGATCAAGGGCACCTTCGATCCGGGTTTCCGCATCAACCTGCACCAGAAGGATCTGAACCTGGCCCTGGCCGGGGCCAAGGAGTTGGGGATCAACCTGCCGAACACCGCCGGCACCCAGCAAGTGTTCAGCACCTGCGCCGCGCTTGGCGGCGGTAACTGGGACCACTCGGCGCTGATCAAGGGCCTGGAGCATATGGCGAACTTCTCGATTCGCGACAAGTAACCCACCTTGAAATGCAATCCAGTGTGGGAGGCGGCTTGCCCCCGATTGCGGTGTATCAGGTATAGGTGATGTGACTGAAACACTGCTATCGGGGGCAAGCCCCCTCCCACATTCGGCCCTCATTTCATCGCTGGATTGTTGCATCTCTAATAACAAGAATCCCCGGGAGCCCGCCTATGTCGGCCGATCCGCAACACCTGCTTCGCGAGCTGTTTGCCACAGCCATCGCCGCCGCCCACCCCCGGCAAGTCCTTGAACCTTACCTGCCCGCCGACCGCAGCGGCCGTGTGATCGTGATCGGCGCCGGCAAGGCCGCAGCCGCCATGGCGCTGGTCGTGGAGAACAGCTGGCAGGGCGAGGTCAGCGGCCTGGTCGTCACCCGCTACGGCCATGGCGCACCGTGCAAGAAAATCGAAGTGGTCGAGGCCGCGCATCCCGTGCCCGACGCTGCCGGCCTGGCCGTGGCCAAGCGCGTGCTGGAACTGATCAGCGATCTGAACGAAGACGATCGCGTGATCTTCCTGCTCTCCGGTGGCGGCTCCGCCTTGCTCGCCCTGCCCGCCGACGGCATCACCCTGGCCGACAAGCAAAGCATCAACAAAGCCCTGCTCAAGTCCGGCGCCACCATTGGCGAGATGAACTGCGTGCGCAAGCACCTCTCGGCGATCAAGGGCGGGCGCTTGGCCAAGGCGGCATGGCCGGCCACGGTTTATACCTACGCAATTTCCGATGTGCCGGGCGACCTGGCCACGGTAATTGCCTCCGGCCCTACCGTCGGTGACCCCAGTACCTCGCAGCAGGCCCTGGCAATCCTCAAGCGCTATGGCATTGACGTCCCCGCCTCGGTGCGCAGTTGGCTGCAGGATCCCGCCTCGGAAACCGTCAAGCCCGGCGACCCGCTGCTCGCCCGCAGCCACTTCCAATTGATCGCCCGGCCGCAGCAATCCCTGGAAGCGGTGGCGGTAAAAGTCCGCCAGGCCGGTTTCAGCCCGCTGATCCTCGGCGACCTCGAAGGTGAAGCGCGCGAGGTGGCCAAGGTGCACGCCGGCATCGCCCGGCAAATCGTGCAGCACGGCCAGCCACTGGCGGCGCCGTGCGTGATCCTCTCCGGCGGCGAAACCACCGTCACCGTACGCGGCAATGGCCGTGGCGGGCGCAACGCGGAATTTCTGCTCAGCCTCACCGACAGCCTCAAGGGCCTGCCTGGCGTGTACGCCCTGGCCGGCGACACCGATGGCATCGATGGCTCGGAAGACAACGCCGGCGCGCTCATGACCCCGTGCAGCTACCGCCGTGCCGAAGCCATGGGCCTGAGCGCCAGCGACGAGCTGGATAACAACAACGGCTACGGCTATTTCGCCGCCCTGGGCGACTTGATCGTCACCGAGCCGACCCGCACCAACGTCAACGACTTGCGCGCCATCCTGATCCTTGAGACTGCCAAACATGACGCCTGACAAGAAGGTCAAAATCCTCGCCACCCTGGGCCCGGCCACCGATGGGATCGACGACATACGCGAGCTGGTGCAGGCCGGGGTGAATATCTTTCGCCTCAATTTCAGCCACGGTGACCACGCCGATCACGCGCAGCGCTACCAGTGGATTCGCCAGGTAGAGCGCCAACTGAATTACCCGCTGGGCATCCTCATGGACCTGCAAGGGCCCAAGTTGCGCGTCGGGCGCTTTGCCGAGGGCAAGGTGCAACTGGTGCGCGGCCAGGCGCTGCGCCTGGACCTGGATGAAACACCGGGCGATCAACGTCGGGTCAACCTGCCCCACCCGGAAATCATCGCGGCACTGGAGCCCGGCATGGATCTGTTGCTGGACGACGGCAAACTGCGCCTGCGCGTGATCACCCGGCACGCCGACGCCATCGACACCACCGTGCTCAATGGTGGCGAGCTGTCCGACCGCAAAGGCGTGAATGTGCCCCAGGCACTGTTGCAACTCAGCCCGCTGACCGCCAAGGACCGTCGCGACCTGAGCTTCGGCCTGGAGCTGGGCGTGGACTGGGTGGCGCTGTCGTTCGTGCAGCGCCCGGAAGATATCCGCGAAGCCCGCGCACTGATCGGCGACAGGGCATTCCTGATGGCCAAGATCGAGAAGCCCTCGGCGGTTCAACAATTGCGCGAAATCGCCCAATTGAGCGATGCGATCATGGTGGCCCGCGGCGACTTGGGCGTGGAAGTGCCAGCCGAGAGCGTGCCGCACATCCAGAAGGACATCATCCAAACCTGCCGCCAACTGGGTAAACCCGTGGTGGTGGCGACCCAGATGCTCGAATCCATGCGTTTCTCTCCAGCACCGACCCGCGCCGAAGTCACCGACGTGGCCAATGCGGTGGCTGAAGGTGCGGATGCGCTGATGCTGTCGGCCGAAACCGCCTCGGGCGAGTACCCGCTGGAAGCCGTGCAGATGATGAGCAAGATCATCCGTCAGGTGGAAAACGGCCCGGACTACCAGGCCCAACTGGATGTGAGCCGGCCCGGGGCGGATGCCACGGTGTCGGACGCCATCAGCTGCGCGATCCGCCGTATCAGCAGCATCCTGCCGGTGGCGGTGCTGGTGAACTACAGCGAGTCGGGCGCCTCCAGCCTGCGCGCGGCACGGGAGCGGCCGGTGGCGCCGATCCTCACGCTTACGCCGAACTTGTCCACGGCGCGGCGCTTGAGCATGGCGTGGGGGGTGCACTCGGTGGTCAATGATCGGCTTCGACAGGTGGATGAGGTGTGTTCTACCGCGCTTGAGATCGCCCAGGCCCAGGGCATGGCGCAGCGTGGGGATACCTTGGTGATTACTGCGGGGGTGCCGTTCGGGCAGTTGGGGTCGACCAATTCCTTGCGTATCGAAACCCTGATTTAACGTCTGTTCGGGCCTCATCGGGGGCAAGCCCCCTCCCACACTTGATTGGGTTCACATAGTTGCGATTGTGAATGCAGGCCAATGTGGGAGGGGGCTTGCCCCCGATAGGCACAACTCGGTCTCATTGACGCCCCCCAATGCACAATCCAACCTGCCCCGACTGGGCCGAAGCCCTGCTCAACGGCTTCAGCCAGATCTTCCTCCAGCGCCATCCGCTGTGCGGCCTGCTGTGCCTGTTGGCGATCCTGGTCGGCGCGCCGGCTTTGCTCGGCGGCGCCTTGCTGGGCGGCCTCGCGGGCTTGCTCACGGCCCAGCGACGCGGCTACCCCAAGGCTGAACGCCAGGCCGGACTGTACAGCTACAACGGCGTATTGCTGGGCTTGTTGATCAGCCACCACTTCGCCTGGTCGGCATTGGTGCCGCCGCTGATCCTGGCCTGTGGCGGCTTGAGCGCAATGCTGGTGCGGCAGTGGTCGAAATACGCCGCCCAACCCCGGGATCTGCCCGCCTACACCACACCCTTTGTCGTCCTGGGCTGGTTGTTGCTGGGCAACATCGCCCCCGCTACCTTGGCCCTGAGCGAGCCCGATACCGTGACGGTAATCGCTGCGCCGTTTACCGGCCTGGCGCAAGTGATGCTGCTGGATCAGCCCCTGGCCGGGGCCTTGATTGCGCTCGGCCTGCTGCTGGCTGACCGGCGCGCCGCTGTGTGGGCACTGACCGGCGCCATCGCCGGCGTACTGGTCGCCTTGCTGCCGGGCGAAACCAGCGGCGCCCTGCTCGGTCTGCACAGCTATAACCCAGCGCTTGCCGCCCTGGCATTGAGCCAGGCGCGCCGCGAGCCTTGGTTGCCGCTGATCGGCATCGTCCTGGCAATCATGCTCACACCCGGCTTCGCCGCACTGCACCTGCCGGCGCTGACCGCGCCATTCATTCTGACCTGCTGGCTGGTGCGCGCCAGCCAGCGAATACTGCGCAAACCGCGCATGGACAGTCCGTACGAATCCCCCTAGGCTTTGCCGATATTCAATTCGAGCGGGATTTATGGACAGCAACAACGACTGGCGCCAGCGGCTCTACGTGATGGTTTTCCAAAGCGACACCGTCGCCGGGCGGCGCTTTGACGGCATCCTGTTGTTGATCATCCTCGCCAGCCTGGTGATCGTGATGCTCGACAGCATCGACGAAGTCCACCAGAACTACGCTGACGTGCTGGCCTATATCGAGTGGGGCTTCACGCTGATCTTCGCCATCGAGTACGGCCTGCGCCTGTACTGCTCGCCCAAGCCATTGCGCTACGCCTTCAGCTTTTATGGCCTGGTGGATCTGCTTGCCATCGTTCCCGGCATCCTTGCGCTGTACTACAGCGACGCGCAGTACCTGCTGATCATCCGCATCATCCGCATGCTGCGGATCTTCCGCGTCCTCAAGCTCAGTCCGTACCTCAAGCAGGCCAACTACCTGATGGCGGCACTGCGCGGCAGCAAGCAGAAGATCGTGGTATTCCTGGTCAGCGTGTGCACCCTGGTGACGGTGTTCGGCACCCTGATGTACGTGATCGAGGGCCCGGAACACGGGTTTACCAGCATTCCCAAGGGCATTTATTGGGCGATCGTGACGCTCACCACTGTGGGCTTTGGCGATATCGTGCCCAAGACTCCCCTGGGCCAGGTCATTTCCTCGCTGGTGATGATCACCGGTTACTCGATTATTGCCGTGCCTACCGGGATATTCACCGCCGAGCTGGCCAGTGCCATGCGCGGTGAACAGCTGCAGACCGACTGCCCGGTGTGCAAGAAGAACAGTCACGAGCCGAATGCAGCGTTTTGCTCACGCTGTGGCAGCAACCTCTTTAAGAAAGTGGAATAAGCAAAGTTCTTTTTAATCTTTAAGCGACTATGCAGCCCCGGCTATAGTCGCTGGCATTGTGCCTCCCCCCCGTCTCTCGAACAACAAGGAATGAGCAGTGAAAAACATCCTCAGCGCCTCCCTCCTGGCCGCCGGCCTGGCCTTGGCCGGCGCCGTCCAGGCGGCTCCGGTCACTCTGCTCAACGTCTCCTATGACGTGATGCGTGATTTCTACAAGGACTACAACGCCGCCTTCCAGAAGCATTGGGACGCCGAGCACCCGAATGACAAGCTGACCCTGCAGACGTCCTTCGGCGGCTCCAGCAAACAGGCGCGCTCGGTGATCGACGGCCTGCCGGCGGACGTGATTACCATGAACATGGCCACCGACATCAACGCCCTGGCCGACAACGGCAAGCTGGTGCCGGACAACTGGGTCACCCGCCTGCCGAACAACAGTGCGCCGTTCACCTCGGCCACTGTATTTATCGTGCGCAAGGGCAACCCGAAAGCCCTGAAAGATTGGCCGGATCTGCTCAAGGATGGCGTACAAGTGATCTTGCCCAACCCGAAGACCTCGGGTAACGGCCGCTACACTTACCTGTCGGCCTGGGGCTATGTGCTGAAAAACGGCGGCGATGAAGAAAAAGCCAAGGCCTTTGTCGGCAAGCTGTTCAAACAAGCGCCGGTACTCGACACCGGTGGCCGGGCTGCAACGACCACCTTCATGACCAACCAGATCGGCGACGTGCTGGTGACCTTTGAGAACGAAGCGGAAATGATTGCCCGTGAGTTCGGTCGTGATCAGTTCGAAGTGATCTACCCAAGCGTGTCCGCCGAGGCCGAGCCGCCGGTGTCGGTGGTCGACAAAGTGGTCGAGAAGAAAGGCACCCGCGCAGCCGCCGAAGACTATTTGAAGTACCTGTGGTCGCCTGAAGGCCAGGAAATCGCCGCCAACAATTACCTGCGCCCGCGTGACCCCAACGTGCTGGCCAAGTACACCGACCGTTTCCCGAAAGTCGACTTCCTGTCGGTGGAGAAGACCTTTGGTGACTGGCGCACCGTGCAGAAAACCCACTTCAACGATGGCGGGGTGTTTGACCAGATTTACACCGGCCAGTAAGCGTTCCGGCTGGATAAACACCGCCATGACTGTGGGAGAGGGCTTGCCCTGATGCCAGTCTGTAGGAGCCCCCCTGAACTGGCCTAATGATTTTGGACACTTCAATCGGGCGCTATGATAGCGCCCAAATCTGAGGTGTTTGGTTATGCGTAAATCTTATTCGAGTGA
>NZ_QGAJ01000021.1:0-75780 GCF_005233615.1 Pseudomonas sp. CFBP13528 | reverse complement strand
GCCTCATAGCTACAACGACTACCGGTCGCCGGTCGTGAAGGAAAGGTTGGCGGCGTGAACCTTAATCAGTGTCCAAGATTACTTGACCAGTTCACCCTCGCTCCTACAAAGCCCCCTCCCACATTTAATTACATTGAGTCATTATTTCGCGGCATGACAGTTATCACCACAAGCGGCCTACTCACTGTCGGCCGATGTCTTTATTCTCTCATTCCATCGTCCTTCGCCTGCATGAGAACCCCATGAATGCTACCCCCCACGCTACCGGCACCATGACCCGCGGCATGGTCATGCTGTTTGCGTTTTGCTGCGGCACCATCGTCGCCAACATCTACTACGCGCAGCCAATCATCGAACTGATCGCCCCGGACATCGGCCTCACGCCGGCCATGGCCAGCCTGATTGTGTCGCTCACGCAGATCGGCTATGCCCTGGGCCTGTTCTTCCTGGTGCCGCTGGGGGACCTGCTGGAAAATCGCAGGCTGATGATCATCACCACCGTGGTGGCCATCGCCAGCTTGTTGGGCGCCGCGTTCACCGAGCAGCCCAACCTGTTTTTGCTGGTGTCGCTGCTGATCGGCTTCAGTTCGGTGTCGGTGCAGATCCTGATCCCGTTGGCCGCACACCTGGCGCCTGCCGAGTCACGTGGCCGGGTGGTGGGCAGCATCATGGGCGGCCTGCTGCTGGGCATTCTGCTGGCGCGGCCGGTGTCCAGCGTGGTGGCGGACCACTTCGGCTGGCGGGCGATGTTCATGGCGGCGGCGGCGTTGATGGCGTTTATCAGCGTGGTGTTGATGCTGACCATTCCCAAGCGTCAACCGACGCACAGCGCCAGTTACGGCCAGTTGCTGGGTTCGCTGGGTACCTTGCTGCGTGAGCAGCCGGTACTGCGCCAGCGTGCGTTTTATCAAGGTTGCATGTTTGCCGCGTTCAGCCTGTTCTGGACCGCCGCGCCACTGGAACTGGTGCGCAACCACGGCCTCAGCCAGACCCAGATCGCGATCTTCGCCCTGGTCGGTGCCATCGGCGCCATCGCCGCACCTATCGCCGGGCGCCTGGCCGATGCCGGCCACACCCACCGCGCCTCGTTGCTGGCGATGCTGCTGGGCGCGCTGAGTTTCCTGCCGGCCTTCGTGCACCCGCTGTACAGCGTGATCGGCCTGGCGGTAACGGGCGTGGTGCTGGACTTTTGCGTGCAGATGAACATGGTGCTCGGCCAGCGTGCCGTCTACGCCCTCGACACCCATAGTCGCAGCCGCCTGAACGCGCTGTACATGACCAGCATCTTCATCGGCGGTGCCTTCGGCTCGGCGATTGCCAGCAGTGTGTATGAACACGGCGGTTGGCTGGGCGTGATGCTGGTGGGCAGTGCATTCCCGCTGGTGGCGTTGTTGCGGTTCCTCAGTGCGTCGCGGCAGGTAGCGGTCGCCAACGCTTAAGAACGCACCAACTTCTCCAAAGCCGCATCCGCCAGAAATGACGAGCGGCTTTTGACGTTGTGTTCACGCACGTAACGGTCGATGCGTTGGATCACATAACCGGGCAAGGTCACATTGACCTTCTCGGTCTTGCCCAGATAGGGCGAGATATCCAGCTCCAACATACCCCAGCCCATACCGGCGTAGCCTTCATGGGCGTGATGAGTGGCGACCGAGGTTGGCATTGGAATCACCCCGCCCTCTGCGGCAATCTCATGCAGCATGAGGTGCGCCACTTCCACGGCCGCGTTGTAGGCCTCTTCGAAACTGTCCCCGGCGGTGACGGCGCCCGGAATATCGGGGATCTGGATACCGGTGGCGGTGAAGTCATCGCCCCATTCGATACAGATTGGGTATTGCATGCATGCTCTCCTTAAAACTGAAACAGCCCGGCGCGTTTCCTGATGCTTCTGACGGTGCCCAACGGCAGATCCTTCTTCGGATGGGGCACCGGTATCGTGTACGGGTTATAGCGGTGGGTGAAAAGGTGATGGCTGCCGGTGCCCCTATCCAGCACCCAGCCCGCTTCCAGCAATTCCTTGATCAATAGCCTGCTTTGCACCGTCGCCTCCTTGGCTCGGACTGAATAAACGTAACCCTAGAGTTATATTTATTCAAGCACAGAATGACCAAGCCTGACTGACGGTTGTTTTACCGGATATTGATGAGAGGTTCGGCGCCGCTTCAGGCTCAAGCCGAGTGCGCGTGGTCCAGGCAACACAGCAAACGGGCGACCGTGTGTTCCAGCGGGCCGGAGTTATCCAGCACGAACAAACCCGCACCATGGGCGGCGATCAGCGCCTCGGTGAACTGCGCGTTGCGCGCCAGGCGTTCCTCGATGTCCACCAGGGACTCACGCCCGCGCGCGACCAGGCGCTGGCGCAGTACGGCTTGATCAACGGTCAGCAGCAGTACCAGCAGCGTCGGATAACGCTCACGGGTTTGCGCCAGGTACGCACGCGAGCCGTTGACCAGCACGTCCTCCCCGGCCGCCAGCCACTCGTCAATCTCCTTGGGAATGCCGTAGGACAACCCATTGGCCTGCCAACTGAGGGCAAACGCGCCTTCAGCCTGCATCAGCGCGAACTGTTCCTGGCTTACACTTTGGGCCGCTTCACCCACCGCTTCGGCCGAGCGCGTGATCACGCGACGCACAATGCGGCAGCCATGCTCGGCCAACCGTGGACGCGCGGCATCCAGCAGGCTGTCCTTGCCCGAACCTGAGGGTCCGATGAGATAGATCAACCTGCCTGCCATCACACCACTCTCTTTGCTTGTTTTCGCACGGGTTGGCCCCTGTGCCGGTTTGCCCGGTACCGCAGAGTATATCCAGCGATTGCCCGGCAGCCAGGCCGGCGGTGGTCACCTTACCGGGAAAGGGTGAGCGGTGACAGCGGTGGATGGCTGCGCTGCTTGCTCGTCACCACTCAGACGGCGCAACGGCTGAGCCAGCCAGGAACTTTCCTACGATCTGCGTGGCTTGCAGTTGCTATAACGCACCTTTAGCCTCTCGCAGTCGCTGCTCATCAGCGATCAGGCTTGGTCGCCTGGGTTAGAATGGCGCACAGTGCCGCGCAAGCGGCATTCTTGTGCTCGCGTTATGGCGGGCTGTGCGCGGGAGGGCTCAGGGCCCTGCCGGGTTTCCATTCCCTGGTCGACCAACCTGCGTACAGCTCACCACCCTTCTGCTTGGTCGCGGATGTGGTGAGCTCCAACTGAATGGAGACTGACCGCATGAAAAAAGTTACGCCAAATCCCCCATCATTCCGCCCGGATGACCTTTCACAAACCTCACCCAACCTCATCTTCACCGTCCGCCCCGGCCTCGGCACCGAAGCGGCGTTAAGCAACGCCAGCGAAATGCTGGAGTCGGCGACAGTCTGTGCGTACGACTGCGCCGAGCATCTGGATGGCTCAGGCCGCAAGCAGGTGCTGGCGGTCGTGCAGATGATGGAAATTGCACAGTTGTTGGTGAATGAGGCGTTGAACCGGGAGTGTCCTATAGCTTGATAACAAGATCGTTCCCACGCGTGGGAACGATCAATCAGAGGCAAGAAAAAGGCGACCCGAGGGTCGCCTTTTGTCATTGCGCGTACTGCTTGCTCAACCCAGGCGGCACGCCTTGCACGCTGGTCTCTTCCCACGGCCCATTGGGGCTGATGGAGCGGCTCCAGCCGTTGCTCCAGCGGTAATAGGTGCGCTGGCGGTAGAAGGTGTCGGGCTGGTCGTCGAGGACGTACACCTGCATCTTGCCGTCCCAGTGGCTGGCGGCGCCCGGTGGAGGGGCGAAAGTCGGCGATTTGCTCGGCACTGGCTTGGGCGGCGGGGTAACCGGGCCGGAGGGCTTGGTGTCGGGCTGGGTCGACGGGCCCGACGGCGGGATGGTCGGCCCAGTGGGCCCGGGAGGTGGCCGGTGGACCGCACAGGCACTCAGGCCCAATACGAGGCTGAGCAGGGTCATACGTGCTAATGCGGTCATGGGCGTTTCCTCGAATTACTTGTCCGGACTGTCGATGGTCAGCTGCTGCAGCGCAGTGGCGGTGCTGGCCAAGGGTTGGCTGCGGCCGATCCACTCGCCAGCGGTTGGAACACCTGCCCGGGATATGCGCGCAACCAGTTGGACTTCAGGGAAGTTGGACAGTTTCAACTGCGGCATCATCGCGTCGGCATCGCCCAGTTCGACGGTGACCGGCAGCTCGGCAACGGTGACCCGCTTGGCCGCGAGCGGCGCAGGCGGGCCGCTGACGGCGCGGGCGAAGATAAACACGCTGTCGCCCGGCAGGGCCTTGGCTTTCACTTCGGCGGACAGGTCCACGCGCACTTTCAGCACGGCCTTTTGCGCGACAGTACCGCCGCTCTCCCGGAGCTTCTGCGCAGCGCGATCGATGCCGCCTTGCAGCGCAACGCGGGAATTGTCGTCGGGCGGCAGTTGCGCCAGCAGACGATTCCAGTAATCGATAGCCTCCTGATAGCGCTGGCCTTCAAAGGCGGCAATACCGAGCAGGCCGAGGCTGGTGACTTCCTTTGGATCGAGCTTCAAGGCTTCGTCGGTCAGCGCCTGAACCTTGGGCGACCACTGTTTGTTGTCGGCAAAATACTGCGCCTGGGCCCACTGCCCGAGCAACTCGGGCTGGCGACCGGCCAAGGCAACGCTGCGCTCAAACACCCTGGCGGCATCGGCGGAGCGATCCTGGGCCATGTAGGCACGGCCGAGGAAATACAGGCCTTCAGCTGAATCCGGCTGGGCCGCCGCGGCACGTTCCAGGCGCTGCGTCATGTCGGCCATCGACACCGGCGGCTGGGAGAACTCGCGGGTCAGCTCGACCTTGTCGCTCGCGCCATAATGCAGGTACAGCGCAACGCCCAGCACTGGCACAAGAAACGCCGCCAACAATGGCAGAGGCTTGCCCAGGCGTGATTCGCGCGGCGTTTGCACACCTTCGGTATCGGCCAGCAATTCACGCGCCGCTTCCGCGCGGCCGGTATCGAGTTGCGCCGCATTCAGGACGCCTTCGTCGCGCTGCACTTGCAGTTCGGCAACGCGCTCTTGATACAGCGCCACGTTCAGCGCGGTGCGATCCTCTTCGCGTTGGGCACGACGGCCGCGCAGGACAGGGATCAACAGGAAACTCAGGGCAATCAACAGCAGCAGGCCGGCTGCAAGCCAGAAATCAATCATCGGTCTTGGTGTCCAGCAGTTGGTCGAGACGTTTACGCTCTTCGGGGGACAGCGCGTCGCTGCCATCGGCAGGCCCGGCGCGGCGACGGCGCACGATGACGGCCATGACCACTACGCCGGTCAGCAACAGCCCGGCGGGGCCGAACCAGAGCAGCGCGGTCTTGCCGGTAAGCGCCGGTTTATAGCGCACAAAATCACCGTAGCGGTCGACCATGAAGTCGATGATCTGCTGGTTGTCCTTGCCCTCCCCCAGCATGCGGAAGATTTCCTTGCGCAAGTCGGCGGCGATGGGCGCGTTGGAGTCGGCGATGTCCTGGTTCTGGCATTTGGGGCAGCGCAGTTCCTTGGTCAGCTCGCGGAAACGCTCGCGCTCGCCGTCGTTGGCGAATTCATAGGTGTCGATGGCGGCGTGGGCCACACCGGCCAGGCCCAGCGCCAGGACCACGGCAGCTAACAGGCGCCTCATGGTCTGGCCTCATCGACCAGGGCCTGGTATTTGGCCGCCAATTGCTCGCGCCACACCCCCTCGTCGATCACGCCGACGTACTTGTCGCGGATCACGCCCTTGGCATCGATAAAGAACGTTTCCGGGGCGCCGTATACGCCCAGGTTCAAACCCAGGTTGCCGTCTTCATCACGAATATCCAGCTGGTACGGGTTATGAAATTCGGCCAGCCACTTCAAGGCTGCTGCATTATCGTCCTTGTAGTTGATGCCATAGATCACCACGCCCTTCTCGGCGAGTTTGTTCAACACCGGGTGTTCGACGCGGCAGGAGATGCACCAGGTGCCCCACACGTTGACCAGCGCCGGTTTGCCCAGCAGGTCGGCGCGGGTCAGCTGCTTGTCGCCCTGTACAGTGGGCAGCGAGAATTCCGGGAACGGCTTGCCGATCATGGCCGACGGCAACTCGGCCGGGTCCAGGTACAAGCCGCGATAGAGGAACACCGCTACCACCAGGAATGCTGCCAGCGGCAACACCATCAACCCACGCTTCATACTGCCGCTCCCATGCCGAGGGTTTCACGTACCCGGCTCTTGACCTTGACCCGATACCGTCGGTCCAGCGCCGCGAGCACACCACCCAACCCGGTAAACAAGCCGCCGAACCAGATCCAGCGCACGAACGGTTTCACATGCACGCGTACCGCCCAGGCGCCGTCGCCCAGGGGTTCACCCAACGCCACATACAGGTCACGGGTGAAACCGGCATCGATACCCGCCTCGGTCATCATCGAACTCTGCACGGTGTACAGGCGTTTTTCCGGGTGCAGCACGGCGATTTCCTTACCGTTGCGCACCACGCGTACAGTGCCTTTGTCTGAAGTGAAATTCGGCCCTTCAAAGTGCCTGGCGCCTTCGAAGATGAACTGGTAACCGCCCAGGTCCATGGACTCGCCGGGAGCCAGGCGCAGGTCGCGCTCGGCGCTGTTCTGGCTCGACAGCACCACGCCCAGGGCGCAGACGGCAATGCCGATGTGGGCGATCTGCATGCCCCAGTAGCTGCGGGTCAAGGTCGGCAAGCCTTTGATCAGGCCCTTGTGGCGGGTCTTGTCGGCGATATCGCGCACGCCGGCCAGCAACACCCAGGCAGCGAGCAGGAACGTGGCGAGCACCGCCCAGTTGAAGTCGCCGTAGGCAACCCCCGCGATCACGGCCAGGGCCACACTGCCCAGCAGCACTGGCATCAGCATGCCGGCCAGCCATTTCACCGGCGTGTCTTTCCAGCGCACCAGCACACCGACCGCCATCACCACCATCAGCAGGCCCATCAACGGAATGAACAAGGCGTTGAAGTACGGCGGGCCGACGGACAGCTTGGCGCCGCTCAAGGCATCCAGCACCAGGGGGTACAGGGTGCCGAGCAGAATCATCGACGCCGCCACCACCAGCACCAGGTTGTTACCCAGCAGCAAGGTTTCCCGCGACCACAGGTTGAAGCCGACCTGGCTCTTGACCACTGGCGCGCGCAGGGCGAACAGGGTCAGCGAACCGCCGACGACAAACAGCAGGAAGATCAGGATGAATACGCCGCGCGCAGGGTCGGAAGCAAACGCGTGCACCGACGTCAGCACCCCGGAACGCACGAGGAATGTGCCGAGCAGGCTGAGGGAAAATGCCGCAATGGCCAGCAACACGGTCCAGCTCTTGAACACGCCGCGTTTTTCGGTGACGGCCAGCGAGTGAATCAGCGCGGTGCCGACCAGCCAGGGCATGAAGGAGGCGTTTTCCACCGGGTCCCAGAACCACCAGCCGCCCCAGCCGAGTTCGTAATAAGCCCACCACGAACCGAGGGTGATGCCGATGCCGAGGAAGGCCCAGGCGACGATGGTCCATGGCCGCGACCAGCGCGCCCAGGCCGCATCGAGACGCCCGCCGAGCAAGGCGGCGATGGCGAAGGCGAAGGCAACGGAAAAGCCGACATAGCCCATGTAGAGCATCGGCGGGTGCACGATCAGGCCGATGTCTTGCAGCAGTGGGTTGAGGTCATGCCCGTCCACGGGGATCTGCGGCAGGATGCGGCTGAACGGGTTGGACGTCATGATCAGGAACAGCAGGAAACCGATGCTGATCATGCCCATCACCGCCAGCACCCGCGCCAGCATGACCTGCGGCAACTGGCGGGAGAATACCGACACGGCGAAGGTCCAGCCGCCGAGGATCAGCGCCCACAGCAGCAGCGAACCTTCGTGGGCGCCCCACACGGCGCTGAACTTGTAGTACCAGGGCAATGCGCTGTTGGAGTTATTGGCGACATAGGCGACGGAAAAGTCGTCGGTCATGAACGCGTAGGTCAGGCAACCGAAGGCGAACAGCAGGAACGCGAACTGCCCCCAGGCGGCCGGCTGCGCCAGGCTCATCCACAGGCGGTCACCGCGCCAGGCGCCGAGCAACGGCACCACGGCCTGAACGATGGCAAAGCACAGGGCAAGGATCATCGCCAACTGGCCGAGTTCCGGAATAAACAAAGCGGCGCTCATGACTCAGCCCTCCTTGGCAGGGGTTGGGGCGGATTGGCCGCTGTCCTTGAGGGCTTTGGTCACCTCGGGCGGCATGTATTTTTCATCGTGCTTGGCCAGTACTTCATCGGCCACCACCACGCCACTGGCGTTGAGCTTGCCCAGGGCGACGATGCCCTGGCCTTCGCGGAACAGGTCCGGGAGGATGCCGCGGTAGGTGATGGTCACAGATTTGCTGAAGTCGGTGACCACGAAGCTCACATCCAGCGAGTCTGCGGAACGCTTCAAGGAGCCCTTCTCGACCATGCCGCCGGCGCGGATGCGCGTATCGACCGGCGCTTCGCCATTGGCGATCTGGGTCGGGGTGTAGAACAGGTTGATGTTCTGCTGCAGGGCACTCAAGGCCAGCCCCACGGCAATGCCGACGCCGGCCATGATGGCGAGAATGATCAACAGACGCTTTCTGCGCAACGGATTCACTTATCGGTCTCCCGGCGCAGACGACGCGCCTCTTGTTGCAGGTAACGCTTACGGGCCAGCAGCGGCGCGGCGACGTTGAGGGCCAGCACCGCCAGGCAGATGCCATAGGCCGTCCAGACATACAGGCCGTGGTGGCCCATGGCGAGAAAATCACTGAAAGAAGCAAAACTCATCCACGCGCTCCCAGGCTGGCTCGGACTTCAGCCTTGACCCAACGGGTGCGGGCTTCACGCTTGAGCACTTCGAGGCGCATGCGCATCAGCAGCACCGCGCCGAAGAAACAGTAAAAGCCCAACACCATCAGCAACAGCGGCGCCCACATTTCCACCGGCATCGCCGGTTTTTCAGTGAGGGTGAAGGTGGCGCCCTGGTGCAGGGTGTTCCACCACTCGACCGAGTATTTGATGATCGGGATGTTGATCACGCCGACAATCGCCAGCACCGCACAGGCCTTGGCGGCGCTGTCGCGGTTGCTGATTGCATTGCCCAGGGCGATCAGGCCGAAGTACAGGAACAGCAGGATCAACATCGACGTGAGCCGCGCGTCCCACACCCACCACGAACCCCAGGTGGGTTTGCCCCAGATCGCGCCGGTGACCAGCGCCACGGCAGTCATCCACGCGCCGATGGGCGCGGCACACTGCAGGGCAACGTCGGCGAGCTTCATCTTCCACACAAGGCCGACGATGCCGCATACCGCGAGCATCACGTAGCAGGACTGCGCCAGCATGGCGGCGGGCACATGGATATAGATGATGCGAAAGCTGTTGCCCTGCTGATAGTCCGGTGGCGCAAAGGCCAGGCCCCAGACCAGACCGATGCCGATCAGCAACACGGCGGCGACGCTCAACCACGCCAGCAGCTTGCCGCTGATGCCATAGAACCATTTGGGCGAGCCGAGCTTGTGAAACCAGGTCCAGTTCATTGCTGTTTCTCACGGTTGCTTCTTGTCGCGGCAAGAAGCGTAGGGTCTTTACTGGCCAAGCGTGTCACGCCTGGCCAGACCTCATTATTCGCCGACGCTGATCTTCAGGCCGGCCGCTATGGCAAAGGGTGTCAGGGTTACCGCCAGGGCGGCCAGGCTGCCAAGCCACAGGAGGTAACCGGTCGCCGGCATTCCCATCAGCGCGGCCTGCAAAGCGCCGCTGCCGAGGATCAGAACCGGGATGTACAACGGCAGAATCAGCAGGGCCAGTAACAGGCCACCGCGCTTCAAACCGACGGTCAACGCTGCGCCCACCGCCCCCAACAGGCTGAGCACCGGCGTACCGAGCAACAAGGACAGGAGCAGCACCGGCAAGCATTCGACGGGCAAGCCCAGCATCAGCGCCAGCAACGGCGAAAGCAAGACCAGCGCGAGACCGGAAAAAGCCCAGTGTGCCAGCACCTTGGCCAATACCAGAAGTGGCAACGGGTGCGACGAAAGGACCCACTGTTCCAGGGAACCGTCTTCGAAATCACTGCGAAACAGCCCGTCCAGCGAGAGCAGCACGGATAAAAGCGCCGCGACCCACACCAGTCCTGGGGACAAGGTTTGCAACAGTTTAGTCTCGGGACCGACCGCCAACGGGAACAAGGCGATCACGATGGCGAAGAACACCAGCGGGTTGGCCAGTTCTGCCGGACGCCGGCACAACAGCCGTGCTTCGCGGGCGACCAACAGGGCGAATACGCTCATGCCGACCACCTTCCCAGATCCAGGTCACGGTAACCGGCGGGCAGGCGGGTCAAGCTGTGGTGGGTGGTAAGCAGCACCGTGCCGCCCTGCTCACAGTGCCTCGCCAGGTGCTCCTCGAGCTGGGCGACACCGTGTTTATCGAGCGCGGTAAAGGGTTCGTCGAGGATCCACAGCGGCGGGCCCGGCAGATACAAGCGCGCCAGGGCCACACGGCGCTGCTGGCCGGCGGACAGGGTGTGGCAGGGAACGTCTTCAAAGCCCTTCAGGCCCACGGCGGCCAGGGCCTGCCAGATGGCGTCGCGGCTGGCGCGGTGATGCAGGGCGCTGAGCCAACCGAGGTTTTCTTCGGCAGTGAGCACGTCCTTGATACCGGCGGCGTGGCCGATCCACACGAGGCTGCGCGCCAGTGCTGTGCGCTGCTCGGCGAGGGGCTTGCCGTTGAGGCGCACAACTCCGGCCGTCGGCTGCATCAACCCGGCCAGCAACCGTAGCAGGCTGGTCTTGCCGCTGCCGTTGGGCCCGCTGACCTGCACCATGTCACCGCCCGCCAGGCGCAGGTCGAGGTGCTCGAACAGCAGGCGCAGGTCGCGTTCACAGGAGAGCGCTACGGCTTCAAGAAGAGGGCTGGTCAAAAGATCGCGGGCCTTTACGGTTCAAGTCGGCGGTGCAGCGGCCGTTATAGAAAGGAGCACAATAACGGCTTTGGCGACCGATTTTAGAGAGCTGGATCAAATAGTTGTGAGGTTTTTAGCGCTCTCTTTGCAGACGGGCGGCATTATACATGCGATGCCCTACGCTAACATGCGATGCCCTACGCTAAAGAGAGCAATTTCCCCAGAGACGATGCACACGATGACCGGCGAGATCAACCTTCCTACGCTTCCTCCCACCCCGGCAGCCGGGCAAAGCCTCGCGCCTGCGCCTGGGGCACTGCTCAAACTGCTGGAGCCGCAGATCGGGCTGATCGATCCTGGGAAAACCGCGAATGCCGAAGTCATCGCCCTTAAACAAGGCGGTGAAGCCTTTCAGTTGCTGCTCAAGCTGACCCTGGACGGCGGCCGCCAGACGCTGGTGCAGGCCAGCAGCGCCCAACCCTTGCCCTTGGGCAGCAATGTGGCGGTGAGCCAGACGCCGGCGGGCAACCTGGCCCTCAGCCTGCAACAGGCATTCAGTGCGAACGTCGCCGCCCTCACCCACATCGATACCGCCAAGGTACCGGAAGGTACGCTGTTGCAAGCCAAGGTACTGACCACTCAGATGCTGCCCCAGGGCACGGCGCAACCGGCGATCTATCGTTCGTTGGTGACGGTGCTCAATAACGCCTTGGCCGGCGCGACACTGACGGTGGAAAGCCCACAACCGCTGCGCGTGGGCAGTTTGCTCAGCGCTGTGGTGCAGAACGCGCAAACCCTGAATTTTGTGCCGCTGAGCGGGCTCAAGGATCAATTGGCGGTCACCCAGCAACTGTCGACCCAGCAAAGTCGCCAGGGCTCACTGGATGCGGTCTTCACCGCCCTGCAAAACCTGCCCCGTGGCGACAGCACGTCCGCCGACCTGCGCGCCGCCGCCGACCGTCTGCTCGCTGCGTTGCCCGACCTGGCACAGGTCAGCAACCCCAAAGTCCTGGCTCAAGTGATCCAGAACAGCGGCGCCTTTCTGGAAGCCAGATTACTCGCAGGGCAGAATCCCCAGATACCACCACTGGACATGAAGGGCGCACTGCTGCGCCTTGTCGCGGACTTATTGCCTGCCCTGCCCGCCAGTACCAACCTGAACGCCATTCTTGCGGCCAACACGCTGGCCCAGGTATTGCCCAATTTTGTACGCAGCCCACTGAACACGCTGGGCCAGGTCAGCGCGCGGCAGGCCCCGGTCAGTTTTCCGCTACCCGAGCGGCTGACGGCCAAGCTGGAAGGCGAAAGCGACCTGGAAAACCTGCTGCGCCTGGCCGCCGGGGCGATCGCCCGATTGCAGAGCCATCAGCTGTCGAGCCTGGAACAGACCGGCACCACCGCCGACGGCCGCCTGCAAACTACCTGGCAACTGGAAATTCCGATGCGCAACCTGCAGGACATCGTCCCTTTGCAGGTGAAGTTCCAGCGCGAGGAGCCAACGCCCGACAAGGAGCAGCCCGAGCGCAAAGACCGCAAAGACCCCAGGCACATGCTCTGGCGTGTCGAACTGGCGTTCGATATGGAGCCGCTGGGGCCGTTGCAGGTGCAGGCGCAATTGACCCAGGGCAAACTCTCCAGCCAGTTGTGGGCGACCCGCGCCTTCACCGCCAGCCTGATCGAAAATCACTTGGGCAGCCTGCGCGAGCGCCTGGTGGCATCCGGGCTCGACGTTGGCGACCTGGATTGCCACCTCGGCACGCCGCCACGCGGGCCAAAAACCGGACTGGAACAACGCTGGGTGGATGAAACCGCATGAAGAACCCTGCCCCTCCCCGCCAGGCGATTGCCCTCAAGTACGACGGCCAACAAGCGCCCACCCTGACCGCCAAGGGCGACGAGGCCCTGGCTGAAGCGATCCTCAAGCTGGCGCGGGAAAACGAAGTGCCCATCTATGAAAATGCCGAGTTGGTGAAGCTGCTGGCGCGCATGGAACTGGGGGACAGTATTCCAGAGGAGTTGTACCGCACGGTGGCAGAGATCATCGCGTTTGCGTGGACGCTGAAGGGCAAGTTTCCAGCGGGGTACGACCCGGATGCGGGACCGGTGGAGCGCGATGTCACTGAGCGTGGGGATGATTACTGAGTAATCCACAAGCTACCGGCCAGCCAAGCGTACATCGCCGTCTGCAGGAGCGAGCTTGCTCGCGAAAAACCTCAACGATAACGCGTGCTTTCTGAATGAACGCAGCGCCTGTGAGTTTTTCGCGAGCAAGCTCGCTCCTACAAAAAGCCTTAGGCAAGCCCCCTCCCACATTCAGATCCAGGTCAGTTCAGGACTTCGTTCAGGGGAATGAAATTGACTCGGTCGCCGACGGCTAATGTGGTCTCTTCCATCACCTCCACAAATCCTTCAGCCCACGCTGCGCTGCGCAGCACACCGGAGCTCTGGTTGTGGTAGATGATCGCCTTGCCCTGCTCGATGCGCCCGCGCAGGTACTCGCGACGGTTGCCGGGCTTGGCCCAGACGAACCCGGCCGGCACTTCGAAACGCAGGGGCTGCACGTCCTCCACACCTTGACGACGCAGCAGGTAAGGCCGTGCCAACAGGGCAAAGGTCACCAGGGTCGACGCGGGATTGCCTGGCAGGCCGATCACCGGCACGCCACGAAAATGCCCGAAGGTCAGCGGCTTGCCCGGCTTGATCGCCAGTTTCCACAGCGCCAACTCGCCCTCTTCACGCAAGGCAATGCCCAGAAAATCCGCCTCGCCCACCGACACACCGCCCGTGGACAGGATCAAGTCGACGCTGCCCAACCCGGCCAACCGTGTGCGGGTCTGTTCCAGGTCGTCCGGCAGAATGCCGGCATCGATCACTTCGCAGCCCATGCGCGTCAGCCAACTGCACAGCACGCGGCGGTTGCTGTTGTAGATCTGGCCCGGCCCCAGGGGCAACCCAGGCTCGATCAGCTCATCGCCGGTCGACAGCACCGCCACGCGCACACGGCGCACCACGTCCAGGCGATCACGCCCAAGCGACGCAGCCAGGCCCAGTTCGATCGGGCCCAGACGCGTACCTGCCGGCAACACCAACTCGCCGACCGTGGTTTCCTGGCCTTGCGCACGGATGTTCTGGCCCGCTTGCAACGGCTCGCTGAAACCCACCCGCTCATCGCCGTGAATGATCGCGTTTTCCTGCATTTCGACGCAGTCCGCACCCTGAGGCACCGGAGCACCCGTAAAAATGCGCGCACAGGTGCCGGGCACCAACGGCTCGGGCGCATTGCCAGCGAAAATACGTTGGCTGACCGGCAATGGCGCGCCGGCCCAGTCCGCGACGCGCAGGGCGTAGCCATCCATGGCACTGTTGGGCCAGGGTGGCAGGTCGAGGGTGGAGACCAGGTCCTGTGCCAGTACGCGGCCATCGCATTCGGCCAGGCGTACTGTTTCGCGCTCGAGGATCGGCGCGGCGTCGGCCATGCCCAGCAAACGCTGCAAGGCCGCTTCCACCGGCATCAAGGCGCCGGTTTTGCCGGGCTTATCCACGGGTTTCACAGGGCTCGGCCTGCTTGAGGTGAGGCACGAAATTGCATGGCCGATGACGGTTGTCCAGTTGTTCGGCCAGGATGCCGTCCCAACCGGTGCGCACGGCGTTGGTGGAGCCCGGCAGACAGCACACCAGGGTGCCGTTGGCCAGGCCGGCCAGGGCGCGCGATTGCACAGTGGAGGTGCCGATATCGGCCACGGATATCTGGCGGAACAGCTCACCAAACCCATCGACCTGCTTGTCCAACAGGCAGCTTACCGCTTCGGGTGTGCTGTCGCGGCCGGTAAAGCCGGTGCCGCCGGTGATCAACACCACCTGCACCACGTCTTCGGCGATCCAGTGGGCAACCTGGGCGCGGATTTTGTAAAGGTCGTCCTTGAGCAGCACACGCTCGGCCAGGGTGTGGCCGGCGGCGGTCAGGCGGTCGACGAAGACCTGGCCCGAGGTGTCGGTGTCCAGGGTGCGGGTGTCGCTGACGGTCAATACAGCGATATTCAGAGGTACGAAAGGCGCATCAGCCTTGGCTTTCATGGCACGGTCCGGTTGTCGAAGGAACAGCCCGATGTTATATCACAAGCCTCTGTTTACCTGCCGCAGCGGAACCCTCATGCCCCTTGAATCCTTACCCCTGCCCTGCTCGATTCTGTTGTTGGCCGGCGGTCGTGGCCAGCGCATGGGTGGCCAGGACAAAGGCCTGCTGGAGTGGCGCGGCCAGCCCTTGATTGCGCACCTGCAACGCCTGGCACGACCGCTCACGGACGATCTGATCATTTCGTGCAACCGCAACCATGGGCAGTATGCGGCCTATGCCGATCAACTGGTGAGCGACGAGAGCCCGGACTTTCCCGGACCACTTGCCGGTATCCGTGCGGGACTCTTCGCCGCACGTCATGGGCATCTGCTGATACTGCCCTGTGATGTGCCGCAAATCGATGCGCGACTGCTGACCGACCTGCGTGCGACCGCACGACTCAACCGGCAGGTTCCGGTGATGGTGCGCCATGGCGAGTTCTGGGAACCCTTGCTCTGCATCATCCCTGTCGCCTTGAAGGATCAGGTGGAGCGGGCCTGGAAAGCCGGCGAACGCAGCCCGCGTAAAATCCTGCTGCAGCTGGGCGCCGTGGGCCTGGAATGCCCGGCCGATGACCCTCGCCTGGCGAATCTCAATACACCGGACCTGTTGCACACAAGGCCTGGCGTGTCAGAATGAGGCTTGCATCAGGAACTTTGCCGGCGTTTCACACGTCACAAGGTCAGCATTTTAAAAGTATTCTCTCGGAGACAAACTCATGACTCAACGGACCATCGCCGCTCTCATGCTTGCACTGGGCCTCGCCACCCTCGCCGGTTGCGCCTCGCCGACAGTGATCACCCTGAATGACGGTCGCGAAATCCAGGCCGTCGACACCCCGAAATTTGATGAAGATTCGGGCTTCTACGAATTCCAACAGCTTGACGGCAAGCGCACCCGCATCAACAAGGATCAGGTTCGCACCGTTAAAGACTTGTAAGCCTTACCGCTTGCCCACAAGGCCCGCCTCGCGCGGGCCTTGTCGTTTCCGGCACTTACCAGTCCAGGGTGATTTCACTGCCAAAGGTGCGTTCCTGGCCGCTGATCGGGTCGATAAAACGCACGCCCTGGGCCAACAACTTGAGCGGGTTGGCGTAATCGTCCTCGGCGTCCTTGATCACATCGGGATAGAACGGGTCATTGCAGATACTCGCCCCGAGCGCAGTCATGTGCACACGCAGCTGGTGCTTCTTGCCGGTGACCGGGAACAGGCCGTAGCGCCATAGATCGCCGTGCTTTTCGCGCACCTGCACCGCCGTTTCGGTATTGCTGGCACCGGGGCCTTCCTGCATGCGGAAAAAAGGCTCACCGTCCACCAGCCGGCTCTTGTGCACCAGGGGAAATGCCAGGCCAGGCAAGGCCGGGGCAATGGCTTCGTAGAATTTATCGATACGCCGCGTGGGAAACAGTTGCTGATAAGCCGCGCGGCTGGCGGGATTGGCCGAGAACAGCACCAGCCCTGCGGTATGCCGGTCAATACGATGCAAGGGCACCAGGGCGGGGTTGTCCAGACGCCGGATCAAACGGCGCAACAGCGTCTGTTCGACATACTCGCCCGCGGGGGTCACCGGTAGAAAATGCGGTTTGTCGGCTACCACCAGATGCTCATCGGCGTACAGGATGGTTTCCTGTACCGGAATCACTTTCTCGTTCGGCACTTCACGAAAGTAATAGATGCACAGGCCTTCCTTGTAGGCCAGGTCCAGCCTGATGGGCTGCCCATTGCTATCCAGCACCCGCCCACGGGCAATGCGGTCCAGCCATTGTTCACGGGCAATCGCCGGGAAGTGCTCGCACAGGCAATCGAGCACCGTCACCCACGGTCCAGGCGGCAGGTACAAGGTGCTGGCTTGGTGCTGTGAAGGGGAAAAACCGGAAGTGGACATGCAGATGCTCAAAGCCTGGAATAAACAGGCGGGCATTATCCCGCATGGCGCGGGATTGAGCCTAGGAGATATCTCAGGCCTTGGCCAGTTGCACGCGCAAAACCGGCGAAGCGCTCGCCGCCTCGGTAAACTCCTTGAGCCAGCGCAGTACGTCCACGGCCTCCCAACGGCCCGGGTCATAGAGCGCGTAGAGCAGGCCCTGATAGCCCACGACATCCAGCTGCTTGTGATAACCGGCACGCTGGAACAGCGCTTCGATTTCCGCAAAACAGGTGTTGAAATGCACTTTGTTGAAGGGCGTCTTGCCTTCCGTGACCAGGCCATCCAGGCGCAGCTCGTTCACCGCATCGCGCACGACGTCGGCGGACATGCGATTGACGCTGCTTTTCAATTGTTCGACATTCACCACGGGCGTTCCCTCAATTCAATCGCTGTACAAACATACAGTAACGTAATATTCGGAAACCCGCCATCGCATAAACGTCAGCGCAGGAAAGCAACCACCTGCTCAGTGTCGAACGGCCAGTCCAGCTCAGCCCCCGTATCCACCCGCCTGAGCACCGGAATCCGCAGGCCGTAGACCTCCGTCAGGTCAACGGGAGCGGTGATATCCATCAGCTCCACGAGTAACCCGCGTTCGACAAGCGGCATGATTTCGGCTTCGGCAATTTCACACAGATGGCAACCCAGGGTGCCGAACAGCTGGCATTCAGCAGGCATGGCAAAGGCTCTCGGATGGAAAAACACGTCACCATTCTAAGCCCAACACTGCTCGGTCGGCGCACACGGATCAATCCTGACTGACCGCGCCGATCTTGTGGATCGACAGGTCCGCACCGTAATACTCCTCTTCCTGGCTCAGGCGCAGCCCGCAAACGCGCTTGATCACCCCGTACACCAGCAGGCCGCCGATCAGCGCGACGGCAACGCCAAGGGCGGTGCCGATCAACTGGCTGATCAGGCTCACACCGCCCAGCCCACCCAGGGCCGTCTGCCCGAAGAGGCCGCAGGCAATCCCGCCCCATACGCCACACAGGCCATGCAGCGGCCATACACCCAATACATCATCGATCTTCCAACGATCCTGGGCGGCCATGAAGCACCACACGAACAAGCCCCCCGCGACCACGCCGGTGACCAGCGCGCCCACCGGATGCATCAGGTCGGAACCGGCACAGACCGCCACCAGCCCGGCCAGCGGGCCGTTGTGCAGAAAGCCCGGGTCATTGCGACCGATCACCAACGCAGCGACGGTGCCGCCGACCATCGCCATCAGCGAGTTGACCGCCACCAGGCCGCTGACGCCATTGAGGGTCTGCGCGCTCATCACGTTAAAGCCGAACCAGCCCACGATCAGAATCCACGAGCCCAGCGCCAGAAACGGAATGCTTGAGGGAGCAAACGCCACCAGCCGCCCTTCGCGGTAGCGCCCGTTGCGCGGCCCGAGCAACAACACCGCCGCCAGCGCCAGCCAACCGCCCATGGCATGCACCACCACCGATCCGGCGAAGTCATGGAAGCTGGCGCCAAAGGTCGCGAGCAGCCAGGCTTGCAGGCCGAAATTGCCATTCCACACCAGGCCTTCGAAGAACGGGTAGATGAACGCCACAATCAGGGCCGTTGCACACAGCTGAGGCGCGAATTTCGCACGCTCGGCAATCCCTCCGGAAATAATCGCCGGGATCGCCGCGGCAAAGGTCAGCAGGAAGAAAAATTTCACCAGGCCGTAGCCATGATCCGCACTGATCACCGCCGCCGGCTGCATGAAACTGACCCCGTAGGAGATCCAGTAGCCTATAAAGAAATACGCCAGGGTGGAGATCGCGAAGTCACTGAGGATTTTCGACAATGCGTTGACCTGGTTCTTCTGGCGCACCGTGCCGACTTCCAGGAAGGCAAACCCGGCGTGCATGGCCAGGACCATGACCGCGCCAATCAGGATGAACAGTGTGTTGGAGCTATGGACAAGCGTGTCCACCGCACTTTGCAAATTTTCCATGGAGGTCGGCAGGCCTGCAGTAAGGCAAAAAGCACCAAAGCGGTTCAAACCGCGATTGCTCGCACTAAATTGGCACCAAAGCGCCAGGCCTTCTTCAGAGGCCGTGAACCGCTTTAGCGCAGCGCTCGACACAACCGGCGATCCGCGACAGGGTATTTGCACGAGTTTCAGTTAATTAGGGTAAGGTTTTTCAAGGCTTGCGCCTCGACCGCCCGGATTCAGCGCAGCCCTCAGGGCGTGCGCACCAAGGCAAAGCAAAAGCTGTACCACACAATCGCAGTGAACCTTCGGCAAACCCCGCGACTCGAAACCACACGTACAGAACAGCCACACGGAGATAACCATGGCCGGTAAATCAGCAAAGACTGCTCAAGAAATACTGATGGCGGATTTTCAGACCCTCGTCGCCGATACCGAAAGGTTGCTGGACGACACCGCCGTCCTGGCCGGTGACCAGGCTGATGAGCTGCGCACCAGGATCCATGAAAGCCTGCTCAAGGCTCGCGAAACCCTGCAGTTGACCGAAGACTCCCTGCGTGAGCGCGGCCAGGCGGCAATCACCGCGACGGAAGACTACGTGCAGGCCAACCCGTGGCAGTCCGTCGGCATCGCTGCCGGCGTAGGCTTTTTGATCGGTCTGCTGGCTACCAGGCGCTAATATCATGGCTATGGACGAATCCAGCTCGTCAAAGGGCGCAGGTACCACCTCCCGCCGCCTCGGCGCCGCCGTGCTCGGCTTATTGCACAGCCATGTCGAACTCTTCGGCATCGAGTTACAGGAACAGAAGGCACGTACCGTCAGCCTTCTGCTGTTCGCCGGCCTGGCGTTGGTGTTTGCCCTGCTGCTGTTGGTAGGGTTATCGACACTGGTAATGATCCTGGTGTGGGACACCGGCTACCGCCTCACCGGCATCATTTGTCTGTGTGTGTTCTACAGCCTGGCCGCAGTGTTCTGCGGGGTACGCTTGAAAGCGGCGGTGTTCGATGAGTCCACGCCGTTCCATGCCACCCTCGAAGAATTGGCCAATGATCGGGAGCGCCTGTTGCCATGAGCCTGCCTGAACCGCAAAACACGTCCCGTCGGGAAATGCGCAAGGCGTTGATTCGCCTGCGCATGGAAATGCACCGTCAGGAAATCCGTCATGAATCCCAGCAACTCATGGCGCCCCTGCACAGAGTGCGCGACATGCGTCACAACTGGCAGGACAGCCTGGGCATCAAGCACGCGCCGCTGTGGGGCGTTGCGGCGGTGACCCTGATGGGGTTCTTTACCGGCAAGGGCGCCAAAGGCGGCAGTATCAGCAGCGTAACGCGCCTGGTACGGCTTGGAGCCGGGTTGATTCCGCTGATCAAACTGGCCATGCAAGGCGCTTCGCGCAAACGATAAGCCCCGCTTGCTCAACACCACGACCTGACCGCCGGGCCATGTGCGCAACGGCGGTCAGTGCCTGCTGGTCATCGCTATCGAAACAATCGTCTTCAACATTTGCGCTTGCCCCGCCAGCATGGAAACGGGAAGCTGCAACTGTCATTCACCGTACGGAGCGTACCCGCCTTGGATTGGCCCACCCTGTTGACTCGCGAACGTCTTGGCAAGCCGCTGCACAGCCCTGAAGAACTGGGCCGCAGTCCTTTTCACAAAGACCATGACCGCATTATTTTCTCCGGCGCTTTCCGTCGTCTGGGCCGCAAGACTCAAGTGCACCCGGTTACAAGCAACGACCATATCCACACGCGCCTGACCCACTCGCTGGAAGTCAGTTGTGTGGGGCGCTCCCTTGGCATGCGCGTCGGCGAAACGTTGCGCGCAGCCCTGCCCGACTGGTGCGACCCAAGCGATCTGGGCATGGTGGTGCAGTCGGCCTGCCTGGCCCATGACATCGGCAACCCGCCCTTCGGGCACTCCGGCGAAGACGCCATTCGCCACTGGTTCCAACAGGCCGCCGGGCGCGGCTGGCTGGATGACATGAGCAGCGCCGAGCGCAATGACTTCCTCAACTTTGAAGGCAATGCCCAGGGCTTCCGTGTACTGACCCAGCTTGAATATCACCAATTCGACGGTGGCACGCGGCTGACCTATGCCACCTTGGGCACCTACCTCAAGTACCCCTGGACTGCCCGCCACGCGGACTCGTTGGGCTACAAGAAACACAAGTTCGGCTGCTACCAGAGTGAGCTGCCGATTCTGGAACAGATCGCGCAAAAACTCGGCCTGCCTCAACTGGAGGAACAACGCTGGGCCCGTCACCCGCTGGTGTACTTGATGGAGGCCGCCGACGACATCTGCTATGCGTTGATTGATCTGGAAGATGGCCTGGAAATGGAGTTGCTGGAGTACGCCGAAGTCGAGTCACTGCTGCTCGACCTGGTGGGTGATGACCTGCCGCAGACGTATCGACAGCTGGGCGCGTCAGACTCCCGCCGTCGCAAGCTGGCAATCCTGCGTGGCAAGGCTATCGAGCACCTGACCAACGCGGCGGCGCGCGCCTTCGTCGAACAGCAGGACGCTCTGCTTGCCGGCACCCTGCCTGGCGATCTGGTTGAGCACATGCACGGTCCGGCAAAGCGTTGTGTACTGGATGCCAAGGACATGGCGCGCAAGAAAATCTTCCAGGACAAGCGCAAGACCCTGCATGAAATCGGCGCCTACACCACCCTGGAGATTCTGCTGAACGCGTTTTGCGGTGCGGCCCTGGAGCAACACGGCGGACGTACGCCATCGTTCAAGAACCGGCGCATTCTCGACTTGCTGGGCAACAGCGCGCCCGACCCCGCGTGGTCGTTGCATGCCTCGTTCCTGCGCATGATCGATTTTATCGCTGGCATGACCGACAGCTATGCCACCGAGATGGCACGGGAAATGACAGGCCGTTCCAGTCCTCAGTAACATCTGGATCAAGCCACTCTGCGCCCTAAAGGAATTGCCCTACGACGGGAACAGAGCGGCCTGATCGAATTCGTACATATTCCCGAGGAATAATCACGCACGCCCCCGTGGACCAGACGAGCAACTCCTACGCTCCCATCGATGCTTGACTTACTGTGTGCTCTTTATGCCCAGACACCCCCTTCGTATTCTTCTGGTGGAGGACCATCCCTTTCAACTCCTGGCCACCCAGTGCTTGCTGAGAAGCTTCGGTTTCGACCAACTCACCCCCGTGGAAAATGCGGAGCAGGCCATACGCACAATGATTCAGTCCGAATTCTGTTACGACTTGATGTTATGCGACCAATGCCTACCTGACCTGCCCGGCCTGGAATTGGTGGAAATCGCCAGCCGCGGTCAATTTATTACCAGCGCGATTCTATTGAGCGGACTACCAGCGGCGGAATTGCTCAAACTGACCACACAGGCTGCACAGCGCAACCTTCCACTACTAGGCTGTTTGTTAAAACCGTTGAAAAGAGATGAACTTGAAAGTTTAATGATATTGATTTAACGCCTATCAAAGTAAGACTTTTAACCTTATCAACTGCGAAAAATAACCTGACCGCCGTGGTAAAACTCATTTTACCGTTAGCCACGCCAGACACCCTGAAAACCCACACATCAGGTGTCACAACTACCTATCACCTTGTAGGCCTATACCTTTTTTGATGTAGGAAACTTCCTGTTTTGTACTTGTTCGCCCCCCGCTTCATGCTGCTGCCGCTTCTTCTGAGCTAATGTGACCGCTTTATTTGCACCTGCATGGAATTTGATTATGAACACCGCTTTTATTATCGACGACCACCCCGTTATACGGCTTGCCATCAGAATGTTACTGGAACATGAAGGCTACAAAGTCGTTGGAGAAACGGATAACGGATGCGATGCCATACAAATGGTCCGCGAATGCCTGCCCGACCTGGTCATTCTGGATATCAGCATCCCGAAACTTGACGGCCTCGAAGTACTCTGCCGATTCAACGCCATGAACACTTCGATGAAAACCCTGGTGCTCACGGCCCAGTGCCCAACTCTGTTTGCCACGCGCTGCATGCGCTCGGGCGCTGACGGTTACGTCTGCAAGGAAGGCGACCTGACCGAACTGCTGAGCGCTATTCGTGCCGTACTATCCGGTTACAACTACTTCCCCAGCCAGGCATTGAATGCAAATGGAACGGAAGGTGCAGACACCCAGGAATTGGAACTGTTCAAAGCCGTTAACGACCGTGAACTTATGGTCCTGCAACTTTTTGCACAAGGTCGCACTAACAAAGAAATAGCCAAAGGCATGTTCCTGAGCAATAAAACAGTCAGCACCTATAAAAAGCGGTTAATGCAAAAACTAAAAGCCCAATCTTTAGTTGAGCTCATCGAGATGGCAAAACGAAACGCGCTAGTGTGAGAAAGCGGATGCCCAGCCGTATCAAGGACTACTTGTTCATATTGAGTGCCAGCCTGTACTTCAGCACTGCCGTGCTCGCGGACTCCTCCATCACCCCACAACATTTCACCTTATTGAGTCGCGCGGGAACCGTTCAACTGGACACTCGACTGGACAGGACCCAGCGCCAGTGGCTGCGGTACAAGCGCGAGCTGGTACTGGGTACTGCCGCGCCTGACTACCCGCCGTTCGACCTCACCTCCAGTGGACGCGACTACGAGGGCCTCACGGCAGATTATGCGGGTCTGCTGGCCAAGGCGCTCGACATACCGGTCAAGGTTCTTCGTTACCCTTCACGGTTGTCCGCCATTCAAGCCCTTGAAGCCGGCGACATTGACTTGCTGGGCTCCTCCAATGGCTTCGAGGCCGCAAACCCCCATCTCACTCTGTCGGCACCTTATGCCGTGGACCAGCCGGTACTGGTCACTCGCGAAGGAGAAAACCGTAGTCTCAGCAATGGCCTGGAAGGGTTGCGCTTGAGCCTGGTTTACCATTATCTGCCCCTCGAAGAGGTGGAGAAGCTGTACCCCAAGGCGGATATCCGCCCCTATCCCTCTTATCAGAATGCGCTGAATGCCGTGGCATTCGACCAGGCGGATGTGTTTCTTGGCGACACCATTTCCACCCATTTCATGATTAACAAGGGCTACCTCAAGAACATTCGCATGGCCAATTTCGGCAAGCATGAAGCTTATGGTTTCAGCTTTGCCCTGCGCAACGACAACCTCATTCTCTTGAGCATCGTCGACACGGTGCTGGCGGCTGTGCCCATCAACGAACGTGACAGCATCGCCAAGCGTTGGAGCGCCGGCAGCGATATCCTCCTGACCGACAAGAAACTGCAATTGACCGCGCGCGAAGAACGCTGGTTGAAGGCGAATCCGGTGGTGAAGGTCATCGTCAACGAAACCTTTGCCCCCCTCACCTTCTTCGACGCCGAAGGCAACTTTCGCGGTATCACCGCCGACCTTCTTGAACTCATTCGCTTGCGTACCGGCTTGCGTTTCGCGGTTCAGCGTGGGCGTGAGGTCGACGCTATGATCGAGCAGGTCGCCACACAGAAGGTCGACATGATCGGGGCCATCGTACCGAGTAACCAACGGGAGGCGCAGTTGAGTTTCAGCCGCCCGTACCTGGAAAACTCCTATGTGCTGCTGACCCGCAAAGAGCCTGGAGCGCCCTTGAACCTGGAGCAGATGACGGGCAAGCGCCTGGCGGTGACCCAAGGTACCCCGCTGGTCGATACTTTGCGCAAGGACTATCCCCGGATTCAACTGGTGGAAACCGGCGATACCTTCAGGGCATCCGAGTTGCTCGCACAAGGGCAAGTGGACGGCGCCGTGAACACGCTGTTGATCGCCAACTATTTCCTGTCCTCGAAAGTTTTCCAGGACAAGCTGCAGATCACTACCACCATCGGCACCAGCCCGGCAACGTTCGCCCTGGCCACATCACGCCATGCCACCGAATTGAGCTCGATCCTCGACAAAGCGCTGCTCAGTATCGCCCCGGATGAAATGGGCGTGATCAACAGTCGCTGGCGCGGCTACACCGTCGAGTCCGACAGCTATTGGCGCAATTACAACCAACTGATTGCCAGGATCGTCATCGGTACCGGGTTGTTGCTCCTGGTTTCGCTGACCTGGAACGCCTACATGCGCCGCCAGATCAGGCAACGAAAAATGGCCGAGCGCGCCCTCAACGATCAGTTCGAGTTCATGCGCGCGCTGGTCAACGAAACGCCACACCCCATCTATGTACGCGATCGTAACGGCTTGCTGCAAACCTGCAATGACAGCTACCTGCAGACATTCGACGTCAAGCGAGAGGATGTCATCGGCAAAAGCGTGACCCAGATGAGCATGGCCCTGGCGCCCGAAGCAGCGCAGTACCATGCCGATTACCTGCGGGTGGTGGCTGAGGGCACGCCATTGATCCTGGACCGTTCGCTGCATATCTATGAGAGGAAGCTGACGATCTACCACTGGATCCTGCCCTACCGCGATTCCATCGGCGAAGTCCAGGGCATCATTGGCGGCTGGATCGACATCAGTGAACGGCGCCAGTTGTTTGATGAGCTGCGTGCTGCCAAAGAACGCGCCGATGAGGCCAACCGTGCCAAAAGCACTTTCCTTGCCACCATGAGCCACGAGATCCGCACGCCGATGAACGCCGTGATCGGCATGCTGGAACTGACGCTCAAGCGCGCCGACCAGGGGCATCTCGACCGTCCGGCGATAGAAGTCGCGTACAACTCGGCCAAGGATCTACTGGAGCTGATAGGCGATATTCTCGATATCGCGCGCATTGAGTCCGGGCGTCTGAGCCTGGCGCCGGAGCGCGTCAATCTGCGGGAAGTGATTGAGTCCGTGGTGCGTGTCTTCGATGGTCTAGCACGCCAGAAAACCCTCAGCCTGCTCTTGGAATTCAAGCCCGACCTGAACGACATCGAAGTCTTGATAGACCCGCTGCGCTTCAAGCAAGTGCTGTCCAACCTCGTGAGCAACGCCATCAAGTTCACCGAACATGGACAGGTGAAGATCAAGGTGGAGGTGCAACCGAGCCAGACACCGGAACAGGTCGAACTGAAGCTGGTCGTGGAAGACACCGGCATAGGCATCAACCGCGACGACCAACTGCGCCTGTTCGAGCCATTCGCCCAGGCCGACAACTCCGGGCACCTGGCCAGAAGCGGCGCCGGCCTGGGCCTGGTGATCTGCCGCAGCCTCTGCGCAATGATGAACGGCCAGTTAAGCCTGAGCAGCGTGCCCATGGTCGGCACCCAGGTACACGTCAACCTGAAAATGCCGCGCCTGCATCCGGTCACGACCGTGGACAAGCATGCGCCAGCCAGGCCGGCCTCTACCCCGGTACTCAATGTGCTGGTGGTAGATGACCACCCGGCGAACCGCCTGCTGATGTGCCAGCAACTGGGCTACCTGGGCCATCAATTCACCGCCGCCGAGCACGGTGCCGCCGGGTTCCAGGCCTGGCGCCAGGAACAGTTCGATCTGGTGATCGCCGACTGCAACATGCCCATCATGAATGGCTACGAGTTAAGCCGTTCCATTCGTGAATACGAGCAACGCGAACAGTTGGCACCCTGCGTGGTACTGGGGTTTACCGCCAATGCCCAACCGGAAGAAAGACAACGCTGCGTGGAAGCGGGCATGGATGACTGCCTGTTCAAACCCATCAGTCTCACGATACTGGAGCGGCAACTGGCGCAGATCACACCGCAACCCACGAGCCAGCGGCTGGACCTGGAGTGCCTGGACGCGCTGACGGGAGGAGATCCGCAGCTGAGTCGACGGTTGCTCGAAGAACTGCTGACCAGCAGCGTTCATGATCGTCAGGCACTCATCGCGCTACTGGATCGCAAGGCGTCATCCATGGACATCATCGAACAAGCCCACAAGATCAAGGGGGCCGCACGCATCGTTCAAGCCAATGCGTTGGCCGGGCAATGCGAAGCCCTGGAGCAAGCCTGCTCGCGCGACGACGATCGGCGAGTGGTCGAGGCGGGTATCAAATCCCTGGAGAAGCTCATGCTTGAGCTGGAACGGGCGCTACACGTTCAACTGCATGAACTGGACAGCCAATAGGAGGCACGGCTCGCCCAGTGTAGGAGCGAGCTTGCTCGCGAAAAACTCACAGGCACCGCGTTCATTCAGCAAGCACGCGTTATCGTTGACATTCTTCGCGAGCAAGCTCGCTCCTACAACGGCGGTGTACGCTTAACTGAGTGGCATTCCCCGCGCGCTCAGCAATCGGTCAAGCGCAGGAAAATAGCCGCCAGCTGTTCGATACCTACTTGGTCCTGAGGCGTAAAACGAGCCAGCGACGGGCTGTCGAGATCAAGAACGCCAATCAACTGGCCGTTCTTGACCAGCGGCACCACCAATTCGCTGTTCGACGCGCTGTCACAGGCAATGTGCCCGGCAAACGCATGCACGTCTTCCACTCGCTGGGTCTGCCGGGTCGCGGCGGCGGCGCCACACACGCCACGCCCGAAAGGAATCCGCACACAGGCAATCTGGCCCTGGAATGGGCCAAGCACCAGCTCGTCATTACGATTGAGGTACAAACCCGCCCAGTTCAGGTCGTCCAGTTGATTGAACAGGAACGCGGAGAATTGCGCGCTGTTGGCGATGAAATCCCGCTCATCGGCCAGCAGCGATTCCAGCTGCGCGCATAGCAAAGCATAGCCATCCAGGCCGGTGCCGGCCTGTTGCAAATCGATCATGGTTGACGCTCCAGCAATGTGAGACCCACCCAGTAACGGGCGAACTGATAGGCGCAGCGGCCATTGCGGTTACCGCGCCCGGTAGCCCAGCGCACGGCAAGAATGTCGAGCTGTTCATCGCGCTGCCACTGCAGGTCGGCCTTGCCTGCAAGCTCACCGATCCAGTGTTCCACCACATTCAGGAAGTGCTCCTGGGTGAACGGGTAGAACGACAGCCACAGGCCAAAACGGTCGGACAAGGCGATCTTGTCTTCCACCGCCTCGCTCGGGTGCAGTTCGCCATCCACGCGCTTCCAATTGTCGTTGTCACTCTGGTTCTCCGGCACCAGGTGACGGCGGTTGGAGGTGGCGTACAGCAACACGTTTTCCGGCGCCTGCTCCAGGGAGCCATCCAGTACACTCTTGAGCACACGATAGTCGCCTTCGCCTGCCTCGAACGACAGGTCGTCGCAGAACAGAATGAAACGCTGCGGCAGTTTGAGCAGTTGCTCGACCACGCGCGGCAGGTCGGCCAGGTGGTCACGCTCGATTTCGATCAGGCGCAGGCCGGCCTTGGCATGCTGGGCGAGCAAAGCGCGGACCATGGAGGACTTGCCGGTACCACGCGAACCCCAAAGCAGCGCATGGTTGGCGGGTAAGCCGTCAAGAAACTGCTGGGTGTTACGCGCCAGCGTTTCTCGTTGCTTGTCGACGCCGATCAGGTCCGACAGGCGCATGTCCAGGCTGACTTGCAGCGGCAACAGGAAGCCTGTGCGGCCTTCGCGCTGCCAGCGTGCGGCCAGGCAGTGATTCCAGTCAATGGCTTGGCGCGGAGCGGGTAGCAGGGGTTCCAGGCGCGCGAGCACTGCGTCAGCCCGTTCAAGAAAGGCATTCAATCGAGAATCCACATCTATTCCTCTGGCAAGTTCTTGTAAAAGATGGCGTATTGGCAACCCTGTGGCAGACCGCACATGGCTGCGAAATTCGATTCATGCCGGGCAAGTCAGCATTGGTGGATGTTCAGCTATGCTTGCCGGGCGAAGGGAAACGTGAAGTGGTTCAACACTCGATGGATATCAAGTTCGCCCACCGCTTGTCTTATAAACAAGCCAGATTGACTGTGCTGGTCGGTTTCGTCTTGGGAACCTTGCTCAGTCTTATCCAAATCGGCATTGATTATGCCAGCGAAGACGCATCCATCAACCGTGAAATACGCTCGCTGATCGAAATCAGCCACAACCCCGCATCGCGCATCGCCTATAACATCGATGCCGAACTCGCCCAGGAACTGACCCTGGGCCTGCTGCATTCCCCTGCCATTGTTCACGCCCAGTTGATCGATAACAACGGCGTGGTGCTGGCCGACGTGGACCGGCCGCGCAAGGAAGGCCATTATCGGCCCGTCAGCGATTTTCTGTTTGGCGCCAACCGTCAATTCGAAGACCGTCTGTACCTCAGCCACATGCCCAACGAATCCCTCGGCGTGCTGCGCCTTGATGTAGACACCTACGCGTTCGGCAGCCGCTTCCTGCGCCGCGCCGAGGTCACGCTGCTCAACGGCTTTATCCGCAGCCTGCTGCTGACCGGGATCCTGCTGGGCCTGTTCTACGTCATGCTCACCCAACCGCTGGTGCGCATTATTCGAGCGTTGAGCACACGCAGACAGGCGCGCCTGGACTGCCCGCCGGGGCATGAGCATGACGAAATCGGCGTGCTGGTCACCGTTGCCAACCAGCAGTTCGAAAACATGGAGACCGAGATTCAGCAGCGTCGCCATGCCGAGGATCGTCTCACCCAATACCTGGGCCAGCTCGAAGACATCGTTTCTGCGCGCACCCTCGAACTCAAGACCAGCAACCAACGCTTGAGCCAGTTCAATGATGAACTGGAGGCGGCCAGATTGACCGCACTGGAAATGGCCCAGGCGCGGGCGGCGTTCCTGGCCAATATGAGCCATGAAATCCGCACCCCGCTCAATGGCCTGCTGGGCATGATTGCCCTGTCGCTGGACAGCACGCTCAACGCCGAGCAGCGCCAGCAACTGTCCATCGCCCACGACTCCGGCAAAGTCCTGGTGGAATTGCTCAACGATATCCTCGACCTGTCCAAGTTCGACGCGGGTCAACTGGAGCTTGAGCGTATCCCGTTCGACCTCGGCTCACTGGTGGAAGATACCGCCAACCTGTTGTCGCAAAACGCCGCGCCCAGTGTGGAACTGACCTGCCTGATCGACCCGCTGTTTCCTGCCCAGGTGATTGGCGACTCGACGCGGGTACGGCAAATCGTCAGTAACCTGCTGTCCAATGCCTTGAAGTTCACCCGTTTCGGCCGCGTGGATGTGCGCCTGAGCCAACACGGCGATGGAGTACGCATCGAGGTCTGCGATACCGGCATCGGCATTGCGCAGGACGCGCAGGTCAAGATTTTCCAGCCGTTTACCCAGGCCGGCGCCGGTATCACGCGCCAGTTTGGCGGCACGGGCCTGGGGCTCGCATTGACCCATAACCTGTGCGAGGCCATGCAGGGCCGCTTGAGCATCAGTTCGGAGGTCGGCTTCGGCAGCCAGTTCTGCGTCGACCTCCCGCTGCCCACCCACTTGCCGGCGATGGCTCAAGTGCCATTGGCGGGGGATGTGATCGTCATTACCAACCAAAGCAGTGGCCTGGGAGAGTTGCTCACCACGCT
Source organism: Pseudomonas sp. CFBP13528 (assembly GCF_005233615.1). Lineage (NCBI taxonomy): Bacteria > Pseudomonadati > Pseudomonadota > Gammaproteobacteria > Pseudomonadales > Pseudomonadaceae > Pseudomonas > Pseudomonas sp. CFBP13528. Next base: position 45,612 of record NZ_QGAJ01000021.1, on the reverse strand, counting down.
GCTGCCCCACTGGGGGTTGACGCCGCGTTGTTATTCCATGGAAGACGACCTGAGCGGCCAGCATCCCGACCTGTTGATCACCGATTGCCCGGAGTGCCTGTTCCGCCTGCGGCCGGGCATCACCGCGCCGATCCTGGTAGTGACGGCCTACGGCAACTTCATGCCTGGCGAGGAAGTCGCGACCCTGGCACCGCTGCAACAGCAAGCCCGCCCGTTGAGCCGTAACGCGCTGTATCAGATCCTGCAGCGTAATTTGCACAGCGACACGCAACTGATCCCGGACCCGGTCCGAATCGACGTCACATCCCTCAGCCATCGCGCGCGCATCCTGCTGGTGGAGGACAACCCGGTCAATCAACTGGTGGCCAAAGGCATGCTCGGCAAGCTCGGCTGCGAGGTCATTGTGGCCGCCCATGGTGGCGAAGCCCTCAAATGTCTTGAGGACCAGCGTTTCGATATGGTGTTGATGGACTGCAACATGCCCGTGATGAACGGCTACGAAGCGAGCCGGCAGATTCGCCAGAGCGGTCGCTGGCCAGACCTGCCGATCGTTGCCTTGACCGCCAACGCCCTGTCCGAGGAACGAGAGCGTTGCCGTGCGGCGGGGATGAATGATTACCTGGCCAAGCCGTTTCGCCGGGAGGAACTCAAGGCCCTGCTGGACCTGTGGGTGCCTGAGACGACAAACCTCTGACGTGGGCCGGCATCGGTCATTTGAGCAGCGCTTCGATCTCCTGGCTCAGATCCTGAGGCTTGGTGGTCGGTGCAAAACGCTTGACCTGCCTGCCATCACGCCCGATGAGGAACTTGGTGAAATTCCACTTGATATGCTTCGAACCCAGCAGCCCCGGTGCCTGCTTTTTCAGCTGCACGAACAGCGGGTGGGCGTCGCTGCCGTTGACGTCGATCTTTTTGAACAAAGGAAAACTGACGCCGAAGTTCAGCTCGCAGAACTCGGCTATCGCGCCTTCATTGCCCGGCTCCTGCTTGCCGAACTGATTGCACGGAAAACCCAGCACCACCAGGCCCTGGTCCTTGTATTGCTGCCAGAGTTGTTCCAAGCCCTTGTACTGCGGGGTGAAACCACATTTGCTGGCGGTGTTGACCACCAGGATGGCCTTGCCGGCAAAATCGGCCAAGGTCTTTTGCTCACCCTTGATCGTGGTGCAAGGGATGCTCAGCAGGTTGTCGCTCATGGCAGTGACTCTGGCAAAGGGGAAGCAGAAAGATAGTACGCAATTGAATTGTGTACAAACTAATAAGCCGGAATGATGACGTGCCATAAACCCAGGATCCAATGTGAGAGGGGGCTTGCCCCCGATAGCGGCGTGTCAGCCCATACACAGGTTGATTGACACACCGCCCCTCCCACATGTTGGCCAAACACGTGCTTTCTCAGCGCGGCACCAGATCCAGGCAAACGGAGTTGATGCAGTAACGCAGGCCGGTTGGCGGCGGGCCGTCCGGGAACACATGCCCCAGGTGTGCATCGCATTTGGCGCAGGTGACTTCGGTGCGGATCATACCGTGGCTGACATCGCGGATCTCGACCATGGCACTGTCGGCAATCGGCTCGTAGAAGCTGGGCCAGCCGCAGCCTGAATCGAACTTGGCGGTGGAATCGAACAGCGGCTCATTGCAGCAAATGCAGTGATACACACCGTCGGTCTTGGTTTCGTTGTACTTGCCGCTGAAAGGTCGCTCGGTGCCCTTGAGACGGCACACGTTGTACTGCTCCGGATCGAGCATGGCTTTCCATTCTTCAACGGTTTTCTGCAGCTTTTCCATGGGTACACCTCGGCAACTGAAAAACCCTGATCTGTGTCTTTTCCGTGGATCAGGCGGCACGTATGATTGCGCCTCTTCAAAACGCCAGTCTGGCACCCGCGCCACCGGCATTCAAACGTATTTAAGGTGCGGGCCGCGCAGGATTCACAGTACGGTAGTGCCCACGCCGTCTGGATCGTTCATTTTCAGGATCACATCGCCATGCAGGTCAGCAAATCGAACAAGCTCGCCAACGTCTGCTACGACATTCGCGGCCCGGTGCTCAAGCACGCCAAACGCCTGGAAGAGGAAGGCCACCGCATCCTCAAGTTGAACATCGGCAATCCGGCGCCCTTTGGTTTCGAAGCGCCCGACGAAATCCTCCAGGACGTGATCCGCAACCTGCCCACGGCCCAGGGCTACAGCGACTCCAAAGGCCTGTTCAGCGCACGCAAGGCGGTGATGCAGTATTACCAGCAGAAGCAGGTAGAAGGCGTAGGGATTGAAGACATCTACCTGGGCAATGGCGTGTCCGAGCTGATCGTGATGTCGCTGCAGGCCCTGCTCAACAACGGCGACGAAGTGCTGGTACCCGCACCGGACTACCCGTTGTGGACCGCCGCCGTGACCCTGGCCGGTGGCCACCCGGTGCATTACCTCTGCGACGAAGGTGCCGACTGGTTCCCTGACCTGGCCGATATCAAGGCCAAGATCACCCCGAACACAAAGGCCCTGGTGATCATCAACCCGAACAACCCCACCGGCGCCGTGTATTCCAGGGAAGTGCTGCTGGGCATGCTTGAACTGGCGCGCCAACACAATCTCGTGGTGTTCTCTGACGAGATCTACGACAAGATCCTCTACGATGACGCCGTCCACGTGTGCACCGCCTCCCTGGCACCCGACCTGCTGTGCCTGACCTTCAACGGTTTGTCCAAGTCCTACCGTGTGGCGGGCTTCCGCTCCGGCTGGATCGCCATTTCCGGGCCCAAGCACAACGCCCAGAGCTATATCGAAGGCATCGATATGCTGGCCAACATGCGCCTGTGCGCCAACGTGCCGAGCCAGCACGCGATCCAGACCGCCCTCGGCGGCTACCAGAGCATCAACGACCTGGTCCTGCCTCAGGGTCGCCTGCTGGAGCAACGTAACCGTACCTGGGAGCTGCTCAACGCAATCCCGGGCGTCAGTTGCGTGAAGCCCATGGGGGCGTTGTACGCTTTCCCGCGGATTGACCCGAAAGTCTGCCCGATCCTCAACGACGAAAAATTCGTGCTCGACCTGCTGCTGTCGGAAAAGCTGCTGGTAGTCCAAGGCACCGCGTTCAACTGGCCGTGGCCAGACCACTTCCGCGTGGTGACGTTACCGCGCGTGGATGAACTGGATATGGCCATCGGTCGCATCGGCAACTTCCTGAAGTCCTATCGCCAGTAAGGGAAATGCGGCAGTACGACCTTCATTTGGTCGTACAGCGATTATCTGGCAACACTTCTTTGGCAAGGCGGGGCTCGGACCGAACGATGGCGTCGCGCCAGCCGCCCTGCCCCAGTGTTAACGGGCTGTACGACCCGCTTGGCGGCTAATCGACAGGGGATTCGTTGTGGGAAAATCCCTTCAAGGCGCTACATTTTCGCTGTAGGACACAGTTTGAAATAGTCGCTCGGTTGAATCACCCCAGGCCGCACCTTATATACCCCGCAGTAAGCGACATATTAAGCATGAGGAGAATTCTACAACCATGATGCGCATCCTGCTGTTCTTGGCCACTAACCTGGCAGTCGTACTGATTGCCAGCGTCACCCTGAGCCTTTTTGGCTTCAATGGGTTCATGGCGGCCAACGGGGTTGATCTGAACCTCAATCAGCTGCTGATTTTCTGTGCGGTCTTTGGTTTTGCCGGTTCGCTGTTCTCGCTGTTCATCTCCAAGTGGATGGCGAAAATGAGCACCAGTACCCAGATCATCACTCAACCACGCACCCGCCATGAACAATGGCTGATGCAAACCGTGGAGCAGTTGTCTCAAGAAGCAGGCATCAAAATGCCCGAGGTGGGGATTTTCCCTGCCTATGAGGCCAACGCCTTCGCCACCGGCTGGAACAAGAACGACGCACTGGTCGCCGTCAGCCAGGGCCTGCTCGAGCGTTTCTCGCCGGACGAAGTCAAAGCGGTGCTTGCACACGAGATAGGCCACGTGGCCAACGGCGACATGGTCACCCTCGCACTGGTACAGGGCGTGGTGAACACCTTCGTGATGTTCTTTGCACGGATCATCGGCAACTTCGTCGACAAGGTGATCTTCAAGAACGAAGAAGGTCGCGGTATCGCCTACTTCGTGGCAACCATCTTCGCCGAGCTGGTGCTGGGCTTCCTGGCAAGCGCCATCGTGATGTGGTTCTCGCGTAAACGTGAGTTCCGCGCAGACGAAGCCGGCGCACGCCTGGCGGGCACCAGCGCGATGATCGGCGCACTGCAGCGCCTGCGCTCCGAACAAGGCCTGCCGGTGCATATGCCGGACAGCCTGACCGCCTTCGGTATCAACGGCGGCATCAAGCAAGGCCTGGCGCGCATGTTCATGAGCCACCCACCGCTGGAAGAGCGGATTGACGCCTTGCGTCGTCGCGGCTGACAGCATCGGGCAAGACAAAAGGGGCGATTGAATCGCCCCTTTTTTGTGGGCGCGATTCAGGCCTTGGTCAACCGGTAAACTCGCTCGTCAAGGCGGGTGACACCTTCCTGAACAAACTTCCAGCTTTCGCCGAGAATGTCCTTTTCTTCGAGCCTGTCCAATGCCCAATGCCCACCCAGCAACACGCGCACTTCTTCATCGCTGACCGCAAAGGGCGGGCCGGCCTTTTGCACCTGGTCGTAATCGAGCGTAACCAACAGGCCCTTGGCGCCACGGCCCAGCAAGGCATTGAGGCGCTCGGCGTATTGGGCTCGCATCAACGGCGGCAACGCGATCAACGCTGCGCGGTCATACAGGCCGCTGCAATCAGCGACTGCCTGCGCATCAAGGTCGAAGATATCGCCACACCACACTTCGATCAGGCTCGTCTGGTACACCTTGAAGTCGCCCCGTCGGCTGATCTGCGGCGCCAACCCCTGCTCGTTGAAAAACGTCTCAACCGCCTGCTCGGACAGTTCCACCCCCATCACGTGGTAGCCCTGACTGGCCAGCCATACCAGATCAAGGCTTTTGCCACACAACGGAACCAGCACCTTGGCCCCGTCCGCCAACCCTAACTGCGGCCAATGCCGCTGCAGATAGGGGTTAACCTCGGGCAAATGAAAGCCGATCTGGTTGCGTGCCCAACGCTCCTGCCAAAACTTGGGTTCCATGGATAACTCCGAAAATTCGATCAAAAAGCGTTAAAACTTATATTAGATTTTGATCGATGAACTGATTGAAGATGGGCCTATGTTAACGCCCAGGACCCTTCTTATGCTCCCCAGCCTGTTTATCTCCCACGGTTCACCCATGCTCGCCCTGCAACCCGGCGCGAGCGGCCCGGCGTTGCAACGCCTGGCGGCCGAGCTGCCCCGCCCACAGGCGATCGTGGTGGTATCGGCGCATTGGGAAAGCCAGGAGTTGCTGGTCAGCGGCGGCAGCGCACCCCAGACCTGGCATGACTTTGGGGGTTTCCCCCGCGAGCTGTTTGCCGTGCAGTATCCCGCGCCGGGCGAGCCACGGCTGGCCGCTGAAATCGTCGAACTGCTGCATGCCGATGGCCTAAGTGCGCACATCGATGAGCGCCGCCCATTCGACCATGGCACCTGGGTGCCCCTGTCACTGATGTACCCGGCGGCGGATATCCCGGTGGTGCAAGTGTCGCTGCCCAGCCGCATGGGCCCGGCCCTGCAGAGCCGGGTCGGGCAGGCGCTCGCCGGCCTGCGCGAGCAAGGTGTGTTGTTGATCGGCTCCGGCAGTATCACCCATAACCTGGGAGAGTTGGATTGGCGCGCAGGGCCTGAGACCATCACGCCATGGGCGCTGGAGTTTCGCAACTGGGTCGTCGACAAGCTGGCGGCCAATGACGACGCAGCCTTGCATGACTATCGCCGCCAGGCGCCACACGCCGTACGCAGCCATCCCAGCGATGAGCACTTGCTGCCGCTGTACTTCGCGCGGGGGGTGGGCGGAGATTTCAGCGTGGCGCATCAGGGCTTCACGCTGGGTGCCCTTGGAATGGATATCTATCGTTTTGGCTGACGCAGTCCCTCTCACCAGAACCGAGTGCCGGCCATAAATCCCAGGCAAAAAAAATCCCCGAACCAGTCGGGGATTTTTTATGTGCGATCAATCAGCCTGGAGGCGGATCAATCTTCGCGATAGCGACGCAGCTTCAACTGCTTACCGGCAACACGAGTGTCTTTCAACTTGGCCAGCAGTTTTTCCAGACCGTCTTCCGGCAGTTCCACCAGGGAGAAGCTGTCACGGACCTGGATGCGACCGATGGCTTCACGTGCCAGGCCACCCTCGTTGAGGATAGCGCCCAGCAGGTTCTTGGCCGCGATACCGTCACGCGCGCCCAGCGCGGTACGGCAACGAGCACGACCTTCGGCCAATGGAACCGGAGCACGACGCTCACGATCGCCACGGTCCGGACGGTCGCCGGTACGCTCTGGACGATCACCGCGTGGCGCGTTGTTCGGCACCAGTGGGCGCTCCTTCTCGATGGCCGCCAGGGTCAGGGCTTGACCGTTGGTGGCTTTACGCAGCAACGCCGCAGCCAGGGCACGCGGGGTGCAACCGATATCGGCGGTCAGGCGGTCAAGCAGGTCGCCGTGGGTCGATTCAGCGTCAGCCACCAAGGGTGCCAGGCTGTTGGTCAATTTCTTGATGCGAGCATCGAGAACAGCCTGGGCATCCGGCAGGCGCACTTCGGCAACTTTCTGCCCGGTCACACGCTCGATCACTTGCAGCATGCGGCGCTCACGTGGCGTCACCAGCAGCAGTGCACGACCTTCGCGACCGGCACGGCCGGTACGGCCGATACGGTGAACGTAGGATTCAGGATCGTACGGCATGTCAACGTTGAACACGTGGGTGATACGTGGAACGTCGAGACCACGGGCAGCAACGTCGGTCGCCACAACGATGTCCAGGCGGCCATCCTTGAGGGAGTCGATGACGCGCTCACGCTGGTTCTGGGCGATGTCACCGTTCAGCGCAGCGGCCTTGTAGCCTTTGGCTTCCAGGGCGCTGGCCAGGTCCAGGGTCGCTTGCTTGGTGCGCACGAACATGATCAGGGCGTCGAAGTCTTCGACTTCCAGCAGGCTCAATACAGCCGAGGTCTTCTGGTCAGCGTGAACCAACAGGTGAGCCTGTTCGATCGCGGTAACGGTCTGGGTCTTGGTCTGGATCTTGACGTGTTGCGGATCGCGCAGATGGCGTTCGGCAATGGCACGGATCGACTGCGGCAGGGTGGCCGAGAACAGCACGGTCTGACGGGTCGGTGGCAGTGCCTTGAAGATGACTTCCAGGTCGTCCATGAAGCCCAGCTTCAACATTTCGTCGGCTTCGTCCAGAACCAGGTGGTTCACGGTCGACAGGACTTTCTCGTCACGACGCAGGTGGTCGCACAGACGGCCCGGGGTGGCGACAACGATCTGTGCGCCGTTACGGATGGCTTTCAGTTGTGGGCCCATGGGCGCGCCGCCGTAAACGGCCACAACGGTTACACCTGGCATTTGCTTGGCGTAGGTTTCGAAAGCGGTTGCTACTTGCAGCGCCAACTCACGGGTTGGCGCCAGGATCAGGGCTTGCGGCTCGCGCTTGGCAGGATCGATGCAGTGCAGGATAGGCAGGGCGAACGCGGCGGTTTTACCGGTACCGGTTTGCGCCTGGCCAATCATGTCCTGGCCGGCCATGATGATCGGGATCGATTGCTGCTGAATAGCCGAAGGTTCTTCGTAGCCAGTCGCGATGACAGCGGCGAGAATGTTCGGATTAAGATTAAAAGCGGCGAAGCCGCCGGTTTCCTGGGTCATGGGTCTGCCTCTAAGTGCATCCGCAAAGACCCATGCTCCAAAGCTGCGCATGCCGTGTTGAGACTCAAGAGTCGCCCTGGCTGCTTTGTCGGCGGGGATTTGCGAAAACGAATGAATGAAAAAGATTCGTCAAGGGAGAGTCCGCTGTGCGGACGTGCAGCCGAAGCTGACTTCGGGGAATTGCGCTACCTAAACGCGGCCCGGTTAAAGGCCGGCGCGCACTATACCGGAAATAGCTGAAAAAGGGAGCTTTTTTTATCGCAAAGCACTGAGAAACCGTGCTGTGTCACAGCCTTTGCAGATAAGTGCGCCAGGGTCTATTTTTCAAAAGCCCGGCCCTGTTGGTCATCACGCTTAAACGGTTCACCTGCCCAGACCGGTCCTTTGGTCTGAAACCTTACCCGCGCCCGAGGGCACACCCGATGAATCAAGCCAGCACCAGCCGCGTCAGCCGTGAACTCCAGGGTCATGTCCTGCTGTTGGGGCTGGATCGAGTGGCCAAGCGCAATGCTTTCGACCTGGACCTGCTTAATGAACTGAGCATGGCCTATGGCGATTTTGATCGAAACGATGACGCGCGGGTTGCCGTGGTATTTGCCCATGGCGACCACTTCACCGCCGGGCTCGACCTGGCCAATGTCAGCGGCGTAATGGCCGGGGGCTGGCAACCGCCCCTGGGCGGCTGCGATCCCTGGGGCGTGTTCGCAGGCCCCAGGGTCAATAAGCCGGTGATCGTTGCCGTCCACGGCTACTGCCTGACCATTGGCATCGAACTGATGCTGGCAGCGGATATCAACCTTTGCGCCAGTAACACTCGCTTCGCGCAGATGGAAGTGCAGCGTGGGATATTTCCGTTCGGCGGCGCGACGTTACGCTTTCATCAGATCGCCGGCTGGGGCAACGCGATGCGCTGGTTGCTGACCGGCGATGAATTTGACGCCCATGAAGCCCTGCGCCTGGGCCTGGTGCAGGAAGTGATGGCCAGCGAAGACTTGCTGCCGCGCGCCATCGAGTTGGCCAATCGCATCGCACGCCAGGCTCCGCTTGGGGTGCAGGCAACGCTGATGTCGGCGCGATTGGCACGCAAGGAAGGTGAGACCGTGGCGGCGGCCGCACTGCCGCCGATGGTGGATAAATTGCTCAACAGTGAGGATGCCAAGGAAGGCGTGCGGGCGATGATCGAGAAGCGGCCGGGGGTGTTCAAAGGTATTTGAATGTAGACAGTGATGACCTCATCGGGGGCAAGCCCCCTCCCACACTTGAATGTATTCACAAACCAAAAAATGTGGGAGGGGGCTTGCCCCCGACGGCGCCAGAGCAGACGACTTAAGTCGCCGGCCGAATCGCCTTGATCAACGCCTGCAACGAATAACCCAGACGCGGCGCCAAGGCTTCGGCACGAACCACCAGCGCATCCAGGTCCAGTTCCTGATCCAGCTCCGAAGGCACCAGCAGAATCACGTTGCCCTCCTTCACCGGCAGTTCCCAGTAATGCCGGTGATACAACCCGCGCAACAATGCCGCGCCCAGCGGCTTGCCGTCATCGGTGGCCCACTGGTTGATCACCAGCCAGCCGCCGGGGTTGAGCTTCTTCTGGCAGTTTTCGAGGAACGTCCAGGCCAGGTGGCCGACGCCCGGCCCCACATCGGTGTACAGGTCGACAAAGATCAGATCGGCCGGTTCGGCGCTATCGAGCAATTGCAGGGCATCGCCGATGCGAATATACAGGCGCGGATCATCGTCCAGTCCCAAATACTCCATCGCCAGGCGCGGTACGTCGGGGCGCAGCTCGATGGCTTCAACATCGTCAAGCGTCAGGAACTTGAGGCATGCCTGGGTCAGCGAGCCGGCGCCCAGGCCGAGGAACAGCGCACTTTCCGGCTGCTGATGGCACAACGCCCCGATCAACATGGCGCGGGTGTAGTCGTACTCCAGCCAGCTCGGGTCGGCGGTAAACACGCAACTTTGCTCAATGGCGTCGCCAAATTCGAGAAAACGGTAATCGGCCACTTCCAGCACACGGATCATGCCGAAATCATCATGGACTTCGGCCAGCAGGCGCTCGACACGCTCCTCGCTCATCACTACTCCTAACGGGTTGCTGTACAGCAAAGTGCGCGATTGTCAGCCAGTGAAGCCAGCAGGTCACGCACTAATTGCTGCTAACATTGACGTCCGAACCTCAACCTACCCAACGAGTGCATGATGAGCCAACCCTGGAGTCCCGACAGCTGGCGTGCCCTGCCGATCCAGCAACAACCCCGTTATCCGGATGCCGCACACCTGCTGCAAGTGGAGCAGAGCCTGGCCAGTTACCCGCCGCTGGTGTTTGCCGGGGAAGCCCGCGAATTGCGGCGTCAGTTTGCCGAAGTGACCCAGGGTCGCGCCTTCCTGCTGCAAGGCGGGGACTGCGCCGAGAGCTTTGCCGAGTTCTCCGCCGCGAAAATCCGTGACACCTTCAAAGTGCTGCTGCAGATGGCGATTGTCATGACCTTCGCCGCTGGCTGCCCGGTGGTCAAAGTCGGGCGCATGGCCGGCCAGTTCGCCAAGCCGCGCTCGTCCAACGATGAAACCATTGACGGCATCACCCTGCCCGCCTACCGCGGCGATATCGTCAATGGCATCGGCTTCGACGAAAAGAGCCGCGTACCGGACCCGGACCGCCTGCTGCAGAGCTACCACCAGTCCACCGCCACCTTCAACCTGCTGCGCGCTTTTGCCCAGGGTGGCTTCGCCGATCTGCACCAGGTGCACCAGTGGAACCTGGACTTTATTGCCAACTCCGCGTTGGCCGAGAAGTACAGCCAACTGGCCGACCGCATCGACGAAACCCTGGCCTTCATGCGCGCCTGCGGCATGGACGATTCGCCGCAACTGCGCGAGACCAGCTTCTTCACCGCTCATGAAGCGTTGCTGCTCAACTATGAGGAAGCCTTCGTACGTCGTGACAGCCTGACCAACGACTACTACGCTTGCTCGGCCCATATGCTCTGGATTGGCGACCGTACCCGTCAGTTGGATGGCGCCCATGTCGAGTTTCTGCGCGGGGTGAACAACCCGATCGGGGTCAAGGTCGGCCCGAGCATGAACCCGGACGACCTGATCCGTCTGATCGACATTCTCAACCCGGACAACGACCCTGGCCGCTTGAACCTGATCGCGCGCATGGGTGCCAATAAAGTTGGCGACCACCTGCCAGGGCTGATTCGCGCCGTGCAGCGCGAAGGCAAGCAAGTGCTGTGGAGCTCCGACCCGATGCATGGCAACACCATCAAGGCCAGCAGCGGTTACAAGACCCGCGACTTCGCGCAGATCCTTGGCGAAGTGAAGGAGTTCTTCCAGGTACACCAGGCTGAAGGCAGCTATGCCGGCGGCATTCATATCGAGATGACCGGGCAGAACGTCACCGAATGCATCGGTGGCGCGCGGCCGATCACCGAGGACGGTTTGTCGGACCGTTATCACACCCACTGCGACCCGCGGATGAACGCCGATCAGTCGCTGGAACTGGCGTTCCTGATTGCCGAAACCTTGAAACAGGTCAAGCGCTAGATTGTTGCCGACTGGACTGACGCCAATCGGGGGCAAGCCCCCTCCCACATGTGGAGCGTATTCCCCTGTGGGAGGGGGCTTGCCCCCGATGGCGCCCTAAAGCCCAGCATCCATCTTGAGCATTGCCAAGCGTAATCGCGCAGCACTGGCCCGCTGGCAATTGAGCTTGACCTGCTGTAGCCCCAGCCAATCGGCCATCTGCCGCAGGTTCAGCGCCAACGCCAACATGCCCGGCTCATCCAGGCCCTGCTCTTGCTCGTGCACCGCATGCACCGCCAGGCAGCCGTTGGCCCGTTCGGCGCGCAAATCAATGCGCGCAGCGATCCGCTCGTTGTGCAAAAACGGCAGGACGTAGTAGCCGTACACCCGCTTGTGTTGTGGGGTGTAAATTTCCAGCCGGTAACGGAAATCGAACAGGCGCTCGGTACGGGCACGCTCCCAGATCAACGAATCAAAGGGCGACAGCAATGCGCTGGTCGGCACGTTGCGTGGCACTTTCGGCTCGGGCAGGCAATACGCCGACTGCTTCCAGCCCTGTACCTGGCAACTCAGCAATTGGCCTTCCTCGACCAACTCGGCCAGGCGCTGGCGGCTGTCGACGGGATCGAGGCGGAAGTAATCGCGCAGGTCTTTTTCAGTGGCCACGCCCAGTGCGCTGGCGCTGTGCAACAACAAGCCGCGCAGGGCCTCGTCGTCGCTCACGAAGGTTTGAAGGATGTCGCCGGGGATCACCCGCTCCGGCAAATCGTATAGGCGTTCAAACCCTCGCCGCCCCGCCACGGTCACCAGACCGGCCGCGAACAGCCATTCCAGCGCATGTTTCTCATCACTCCAATCCCACCAGGGCCCGGCGCGTTCCTCACGGGTCGACAGACTGCCCGCACCTAATGCGCCGCGCTGTTCGACGGCCTGCAGAACGCGCTGGACAGTGTCCTGCCGCTCACGCCCGAACCGCGCCATTTGCGCGTAAATCCCCTGCCCCTGTCTGGCCCGCTCCATGCGCCAGCGCATCAAGGGGTACATCGCCATGGGCAGCAACGAGGCCTCATGCCCCCAGTATTCGAACAGCGTACGTCGCCGCCCCTGGCTCCAGGCGGCCTGTTCGAGCATCAAGGGGGAATAATTGCCCAGTCGAGAAAACAGCGGCAGGTAATGGGAACGCACCAGCGCATTCACCGAGTCGATCTGCAGCACGCCGAGACGTTCGATCAGGCGGTTGAGGTGTGCGGCTTTTATCTGCGCCGGCCGCTGGCGCCCGGAAAACCCCTGGGCCGCCAGCGCCATGCGGCGTGCCTGCTTGAGGGAAAAGGAGAGGATGGCGGGCATGGATAGCTCCTTGAATGCTCGCACCTACCCTACTGCATCCCCGGTCACTTGCGCAGCGGGTCATCCCAGAAATGCCGGTGGATCTCCTGCTCCACGTCGATACGGTTGAGCCCGATATCCTTGAGCGCATCATCACTCATGCCCGCCAGCATCCGGCGTTCGCGATGCAACGCCGGCCAACGCGAAATAATGTGAAGAAGCCCTGACAACGGCGACCGTGCCATCGCCCCATGATCTTTTTGACCTTTCATCTTCTCGCCCTCCAGTGGGGATGACGCGAGTGTGTGCCTGGGCCTATGATCAATCCAACGAATGTTTCTTATGTAACACATCTCGGAGATTGATCAATTGTCGACTTACCCGAGCATCGACACGGAAGTGCTGCGCACCTTCGTCGCCATCGCCGATCAGGGCGGCTTTACCCGAGCCGGGGAGCTGGTCAACCGCACTCAATCGGCGGTGAGCATGCAGATCAAACGCCTGGAAGAGGACGTGCTGCAACGCAAGCTGTTCGAACGCGACGGCCGTCAGGTGCGGCTGACGCCTGAGGGCCAGGTGTTGCTGGGGTATGCGCGGCGTATCCTGAAACTGCACAGCGAGGTCTTCAACACCCTGCGCGAGCCGCATATGGTGGGGTTGGTGCGCATCGGCACGCCGGACGATTACGTGATGCGCTTTCTGCCGGGCATTCTCAAGCAGTTCTCCAAGGCCTACCCGCTGATCCAGATCGAGTTGCACTGCGAGTCGTCATCGGTGCTGATGCAGCGAAGGGACCTGGCATTGACCGTCATCAGCCGCGAGCCCGGCAACGATCTCGGTGAATTCCTGCGCACTGAACGCATGGTGTGGGCCGCAGCGCCGTGTTTTTGCGTAGACGAGCACGAGGCCCTGCCGCTGGCGGTTTCCGGCGGCGACTGCCTCTACACGCAGTGGGCCCAGACCGCGCTGGATATGGCTGGACGGGATTATCGCCTGGCTTATCACAGCTCCAATGGCGCGGCGATCCTGGCGGTGGTCAGTGCCGGCCTGGCCGCGATGGTCAGCATGGAAAGCCTGGTGTCCCAAGACCTGCGCGTGCTGGGCAGCGACGAAGGCTTCCCGCCCTTGCCGTCGATGAATCTGCGCTTGCTGCGCAACCCGCAAATGACGTCGCCCATCACCGAATGCCTGGCCGAGTACATTCTCGAAGGGTTCAGACTTTAAATGTCAGCATCACCGCGCACACCGCCAGAAAACCGCAGAACAGGCCACGCAACACCCGCTCGGGCAGCGCATGAGCGACTTTCACGCCCCAACTGATACTGAGCAGGCCGCCCACCGCCAAAGGCACGCCGATCAGCCAGTCCACTTCGTGATGCCAGGCGTAAGTGACCAGGGTCACGCCGGTGCTGGGCAGCGCCAGCGCAAGGGACAAGCCTTGGGCGACCACCTGGCTGGTGCCGAAAACACTGGTAAGCACCGGCGTGGCTACCACCGCGCCCCCGACACCGAACAATCCGCCCATGGCGCCTGAGGCTGCGCCGAGTACGCCCAGCCACGGCCAGGAATAGCGCATTTGCGCCGTCGGCGGTGCGTTACGGGTGAACATGCGCAACAGATTATAGGCTGCCAGTACCACCAAAAAGACGATAAACCCGATCCGCATCGCGCCGGCATCCAGGCCTACCGCCCAGATCGAACCCAGCCAGGCAAAACTGAACCCCATCACACCCAGCGGCAAGGCATGGCGCAGCTCAATGCGGTTGCGCTGGTGATACCGCCACAGGGCCAGCATCACGTTGGGGACCACCATCACCAGCGCGGTGCCTTGAGCGATCTGCTGATCGAGCCCGAACAGCACACCCAGCACGGGGATGGCGATCAGCCCACCGCCAATGCCAAACAAGCCGCCTACTGTGCCAAGGGCCGCGCCCAATACCAGGTACATCGCTAAATCCAACACCGCTCGTTACTCCACAAACCCTGAGTCTTGCATGCTACGCAGTCGGCTATGGCGCGCAAAGGCACAGCAACGCACAATGGCTGTGCCAAACTCGCACAAGCACGGACCCATGAATCCCAATACGTTGACCGACCAACTGAGCCTGTTTCTCGATGTGCTGGAAAGCGGCAGCTTTTCCGCCGCTGCGCGCCGCCGTCCGCTGACCCCCTCGGCAGTGGCGCGGCGTATCGACAGCCTGGAAAACTCAGTCGGCAGCCGCCTGTTCCAGCGCAGCACCCATGCCGTGGTCCCCACCCCGGCCGGCCTGGCCTTCGCCGAGCGGGCGCGACGAATTGTCGGTGAATTGCAGCTGGCGCGCGCCGAAGCCGTGTCCCTGAGCCATGCGCCGGAAGGCCTGATCCGCGTGGATGCACCGGCGGCGTTCGGGCGACGGCACTTGGCGCCAGTGATTGCAGATTTCCTGCAGGTGTACCCAGGGCTGGATGTACAGCTGCATTTGATCGACAGCTTTGTCGATATGCAGGGCGCGCACCTGGGCAAGGTCGACCTGGTGCTGCGCGCCGGGCATATTGCCGACACACGTCTGATCGCCACGCCGCTGGCCAGTATTGTGCGCATTGCCTGCGCCAGCCCGGCTTACCTGAAAAGCCGAGGTATGCCAGCGCACCCGCGGGAATTGAGCGAACACGACGGCCTGGACTGGGACGGGTTGGCGCCGATGTTCGCCTGGCGCTTTGAACTGGACGGGCGCCGCGCCATCTATCGGCCTCGTCGTATCCGCATGAGTGCCAACAATGCCGAGGCCCTGCTCTCCGGCGCCCTGGCAGGGCTGGGCATTGCGCATCTGCCTACGTGGCTGGCCAGCGAATACCTGGTGCGCGGTGAACTCTTGCCACTGTTTTGTGAAAACGGCTTGCCCAGCCCGGAAACCACCGGCATCTACGCACTACGCCTGGAACAGCAACCCAATGCACGCAGCCGGTTGCTGCTGGAATACTTGAAGTCCCGTTTCAGCCCGATACCACCTTGGGATCTGGCATTGCAAAGCGGACGGGTCTGACCGTCCGCGCAGAATTATCTGGCGCATTAAAGATTTGCCCGCTAGATTCCCGTTATACCGGCTTTCGAGGCACCGCCATGAGCAAAAATCCAACTCCCTGTGAATCCTTGATGCTGGATAACCAGCTGTGTTTCGCCTTGCATTCCACCTCGCTGTTGATGACCAAGGTATACAAACCGCTCCTTCAGGCCCTCGGCCTGACCTATCCGCAGTACCTGGCCATGATGGTGTTGTGGGAAGAAGACGGTTTGACCGTGGGTGAAATCAGCAACCGCCTGCTCACCGATCCCGGCTCCCTGACGCCCCTGCTCAAGCGCCTGGAAGCCGAAGGCCGGTTGAGCCGCACCCGCAGCCGCGAAGATGAGCGGGTGGTGGTGGTGGAGCTGACCGCTGCCGGTCGGGCCCTGCAGGACAAGGCCATGGGGATTCCGCAATGCATCCTGGGGGCCAGCGGGCTGGACCTGGAGCAGTTGCGCAAGCTGCAGGCGGATTTGATTACTTTGCGCAGCAACCTGCAGAACACACTCTGAACACAGCAACGCGCTAAAAATGTGGGAGGGGCGGTGCGACCGCCCCTCCCACATTATTTTCAATCGCCTGAAAAATATTTGTGAATTTATCTTGCGCGCTAAACATTAGCGCTATACATTCGCCTCACTAACTACTTAGCGCACAAACCTTTAGCGCTAAAACCAGAGGACGACACCATGCAAACGCTCTATACCGCAGTAGCCACCGCCACCGGCGGCCGTGATGGTCGCGCTGTTTCCAGTGACAACATCCTCGACGTCAAGCTCTCCACGCCCAAGGAATTGGGCGGTGCTGGCGGCCAGGCCACCAATCCTGAGCAACTGTTCGCCGCCGGCTACTCGGCCTGCTTTATCGGTGCCCTGAAATTCGTCGCCGGGCAGACCAAACGCAAAATCCCGGATGACGCTGCGATCACCGCCCACGTAGGCATCGGCCAGATCCCTGGCGGCTTCGGCCTGGATATCGACCTGCACATCAGCCTGCCAGGCCTGGCCCAGGATGATGCGCAAACGCTGGTCGACGCCGCTCACCAAGTCTGCCCGTACTCCAACGCCACTCGCGGCAACGTCGATGTGCGTCTGCACGTAACCGTCTAACCACTGCCGCCCTGATCGGAGAAGAACATGAACACATTTGCCAAAGCGCTCACCGGCAGCCTGCTCGCCCTGTCCATCAGCACGGCCTTCGCCGCCACCGGTGACGTGGAGCACACCACCCAGGGGTTCCTGGATGCACTGAACGCCGGCACCGGCAAGCCGATGGAGCAGTTGACGCCCCAGCAGGCCCGCGCGGTGCTGACCGGTGCCCAGGCCGCAGTGAAGCTGAGCCTGCCAAAGGCGGATGTGAGCCAGAAGACCATTCAGGTCGACGGCCAGCCGCTGGACCTGACCATTGTGCGTCCGGCCGGGGTCAAGGGTACGTTGCCAGTGTTCATGTTCTTCCACGGCGGTGGCTGGGTGCTGGGGGATTACCCGACCCATGAACGCCTGGTGCGGGACCTGGTGGTGGGTTCGGGGGCCGCGGCGGTCTTCGTCAACTACACCCCATCACCACAAGCGCATTACCCGGTGGCGATCAACCAAGCGTACGGCGCAACAAAGTGGGTGGCAGAGCACGGCAAGGACATCAACGTCGATGGCAAGCGCCTGGCAGTCGCAGGCAACAGTGTCGGCGGCAACATGGCCGCAGTGGTCAGCCTGATGGCCAAGGACAAGGGCACGCCGGCGATCAAGTTCCAGTTGCTGCTGTGGCCGGTGACCGATGCCAACTTCGATACGGGTTCCTACAACCAGTACGCCGAAGGGCACTTCCTCACCAGGAACATGATGAAATGGTTCTGGGACAATTACACCACTGATGCCAACCAGCGCGCCGAGATCTATGCCTCGCCACTGCGGGCCACCACCGATCAACTCAAGGGCTTGCCCCCTGCGATGGTGCAAACCGCCGGTGCCGATGTACTGCGTGACGAAGGTGAAGCCTACGCCCGCAAACTGGATCAGGCCGGTGTGCCGGTCACTGCCGTGCGCTACAACGGCATGATCCACGACTACGGTTTGCTCAACGTGGTCAGCCAGGTGCCCGCTGTACGTTCTGCCTTGCTGCAAGCGTCGGATGAACTCAAGCAACACCTGAAGTAAACACTGCACGCATAAAAAAGCCCGACACAGGGTCGGGCTTTTCCGTTCGTATCGCGGCGCAGGAATTACTTCTTGGCGCGACCTTTGTACGAACCACCTTCACGGGTGTCGATCTCGATCATGTCGTCGATTTCGATGAAGTCGGCCACTTGCAGCTCGGTACCATTGCTCAGCTTGGCAGGCTTCATTACCTTGCCGGAAGTGTCACCGCGAGCGGAACCTTCGGTGTAGGCAACTTTACGCACGATCGTGGTCGGCAGCTCTACGGAAACCAGGCGCTCTTCGAAGAAAATGGCTTCGCAGACGTCTTCCATGCCTTCTTCGATGAACGGCAGAACGGCTTCGATATCTTCAGGGTTCAGCTCGTACATGGTGTAGTCGGTGGTGTCCATGAATGTGTAGGTGTCGCCGCTGATGAAGGACAGGGTCGCTTCCTTGCGGTCGAGGATCACGTCGTCCAGTTTGTCATCGGCGCTGTAGACGATCTCGGTCTTGTAACCGGTCAGCAGGTTTTTCAGCTTGGTCTTCATGATGGCGCTGTTACGACCGGACTTGGTGAACTCAGCTTTCTGAACCAGCCAAGGGTCGTTTTCGAGACGGATCACTGTACCGGGTTTCAGTTCTTTACCAGTTTTCATTGCATATATCCGAAATTTGGATGGGATTTACAAAAATCAAGGTGGCGTATCATATCCAACTTTCATAAAACTGTACCAGCGCCGTCGCAAGATCGGCCTGGAAGGCCTGTTCCAGACACCAGGTTTGCGCATGCCTGTTGAGTTCCGGCCAGTGTTCCAGCAGCATTTTCCACGGCTGGGCCATATCGCCCTCGGTGTTCCAGGCTTGCCAGAGTGTAACCAGTGCGGCCTTGGCCGCCGGCGACAAGGCTGCGGTGTACAGCTCGAGGAAGGCATCGAGCTTGTCCAGGTGAATGTCTTCGTCCTGACGATAGATGTGCCACAGCAACGGGCGCCCGGCCCACTGGGCGCGCACGAACGAATCCTCGCCACGCACGGCATTCAGGTCACAGCACCACAGCAATAGGTCGTATTGAGTCTGGCGCATGAACGGCAGCACCTGCACGGTCAAGGCCCCGCGTTGATGAATCGCCCCCGCCGTCAGCCCCTCCTCGCCCAGCCAGCGTTGCACATCGCCCAGGATGCGCCCTTCCGGCACCAACAGATGAGTGGCACGGGCGTCTGTCGACAACACGTCCAGCCAACTGCCCAGCCCGGCGTTTTCGTAGGCGAACAGCGAGATCAGCCGCGCATCGGCTACCGGAAACACGCCCAGGGTCTGCAGGAATTGGCGCTGCGCATTAGCATCCTGCTCAAACGCCTGGCGCTGCTGCAGTAACCCTGCTTCACGCAACAGCCCTCCAGTACCCGGGCGAAAGCCAGGAAAAAAGAAGTACTTCTGCACCCCTTTGAACTTCACCGACGGCAGGCGGTGGCAGCCCACCACCCAGTCCTCGGCACTGAGGTAATCCAGGTTCATCCACAACGGCGTGTGCGCGCGCGCGGCCATGGCTTCCATATAGTCAGCCGGCAGTTGGCAAGCGAACGCGGCAACCACCACATCGGCCGCAGGGGTTGGCGCCCATTCGCACGGCCAGTGGCGCACATCGACGCCCTCTTGCCACTGCTGCTCCAGGCTGACATCGATCTGCGGGCACATGCGCTCGAAAGCGCGCAGGTCATCGACCCACAGGCGCACATCGCACGCATGCTCGGCTACCAATTGCCGGGCCAGTCGCCAGGTCACGCCAATGTCGCCGTAGTTGTCGACGACGCTGCAAAAAATATCCCAGCGGGCTTTCATTCCGGGCTCCAGTGCTCAAAGGCTCGATTGTCCGCATAAATGCGCCGATGCAGAAGGCTTGATCACGATTATTCTGCACAGTGGCTGTGCGACAATCGCCAACTTGCCATCAATGCTAGCCAGGAGGCCCCATGTCTGACCGTCCGATGTCGCTGTTCAAACTGTGCATCGCCATTGCCGCAGGCGTGTGGCTGGGGTTTATCGCCATCGCGCTGACCACCTGGCTGGCCTCGCGCTACCTGTTCCCGCAGAGCCTGGCGCCGGTGGCCCAAGCGGTTCAACAGTTGGGCAAACCGCCGGTTGCTGCACCGGAGCCGCCTAACCGTATGTTTGAGCAGTACCAGCAGAACCTGCAGAAGCATGAGCAGCAACAAGCCCTGGAGCAGGCGCGAAACAATGCGCGCAACCTGTCCAACCCCAAATGCCAGTTCTGGCTGCAACAGGACCAGAACGCCCCGAATGAAAAGTCCAAAGCCAATGTCCTGCAATTCTGTGATTGAAGATCATGAATAAACACGCCGTCCTCCAGTTGGTCCTGGAAAAACTCAGCGCCGACCTCGACATCGCTCAACGCGCCGCGCAGACCGCCTACGAGACCGCGACACACGAAGAGAACATTGCGGAAAACAAGTACGACACCCTGGGGTTGGAGGCTTCTTATCTGGCGGCCGGCCAGGCCAGGCGGGTCGAAGAGATCAAGCAGTCGCTGACGCTGTGCCAGAACGTGGCGTTGCGCGCCTACGATGATCAGCGCGGGATCGAAGTCGGTACGCTGCTAGGCCTGCAAGACGAGAACGATCGCCAGCAATGGCTGTTCCTGGCGCCGGATGCGGCGGGATTGAAGGTCGATGTGGTCGGGCAACCGGTCACCGTCATCACCCCGCGCTCACCCCTGGGCAAAAGCCTGCTGGGCAAGCGTGTCGATGACGAGGTGGAGATTCGGGTGGCGGGCACCCGGCAGCATTTCACCGTGACCGAGGCCCGCTGAGCCCGTTTAGTGAACCGGCAACTCAACGCCGTCGAACAATTCTTCCAGTTCCTGCTTGTTATGGCACTGGATCGCCTTGGCCATCACTTCGCGGGTGAGGTGCGGTGCAAATTTCTCGATGAAATCGCACATGAAGCCGCGCAGGAACGTGCCACGCCGGAAACCGATCTTGGTCACGCTGGATTCGAACAGCTCGCTGGCATCGAGCACCACCAGGTCTTTATCGAGCTGAGTGTCGACTGCCATCTTGGCGACGATGCCCACGCCCAGACCCAGGCGCACGTAAGTCTTGATCACATCGGCATCGGCTGCGGTAAACACCACTTTCGGCGTAAGGCCGCGGTGGCTGAAGGCTTCGTCAAGCTTGGAACGGCCGGTGAAACCGAAGACGTAGGTCACGATCGGGTATTCGGCCAAGGCTTCCAGGGTCAGCTTCGGCAACTTGGCCAAGGGGTGTCCCTGCGGCACCACCACGCAACGGTTCCAGCGGTAGCACGGCATCATGACCAGATCACCGAACAGCTCCAGGGCTTCGGTGGCGATAGCGAAATCGACGGTGCCATCAGCGGCCATCTCGGCGATCTGCATCGGCGAGCCCTGGTGCATGTGCAACGCCACGTCGGGGTACTGCTTGATAAAATCGCGGATCACCGGCGGCAAGGCATAGCGTGCCTGGGTGTGAGTGGTGGCGATCGACAGGGTGCCCTTCTTCTCGTTGGAGAATTCCTGGGCGATCTGCTTGATGCTCTCGACCTTGCGCAGGATCTCGCCGGCCGTGGTGATGATGCGCTCGCCCGCCGGAGTGACGCGGGTCAAGTGCTTGCCGCTGCGCGCGAATACTTCCACGCCCAGCTCGTCTTCGAGCAGGCGGATCTGCTTGCTGATACCGGGTTGCGACGTGTAGAGGCTTTGAGCGGTAGCGGAAACGTTGAGGTCGTGGTGCGCCACTTCCCAGATGTAGCGCAGTTGTTGAAGCTTCATATGAATCCCTCAAAGCAGATAGACGCCACGGGTATCAGCGACGGTATATAACTATATTAAAGGTAAGATATAGAAATCTAGAACTTTTTATCGTTTTTACCGCTCAATATCATCACTGCGCCGACGTTGCAGCGATGGCACCAGGTAAACCGGCACGCTCGCCAGCTGTAACAAGCGCGCGGCGGTACGCCCCAGCGGTGTAGCCGCTGCGCTTGCATGGCTATGACTGCCTACGATCAACAGGTCGACGGAAAGTTTATGCAGTTGGTCGAGAATCACCTCGCAGGGGTCCCCCTGGATCACCCGTACCGAACGAATCAACTTCAGGTCCTGCTCCCCTTCCCCCAGTTCCTCGCGAAAGCTGTCGAGCACTCGCTGCTCGATCGTCGCCATGACCGTGGTCAACCCCTGGCGCTGCCATTCGCTGAGGGCCTTTTCATCAAGATAGCTCTGCAACACCGATTCAGCGAACAGCCCGATGGGCTCCACCACATGAATCACATATAAATCCGCCTTGAACGTTCGCGCCAACGCCAGGGCATGTTGCATGACATACGGTGCATACAGGCCAAGATCCGTGGCGTACAGCATCGAACGAATCATAGAACCCCCTGGGTTGCCAGGCTGGCGGAGATTAGATGAGCTTAGCAGCGCCTCGAGCAGTTCGGCTCAGCTCTGGCTCTGGATTTTCAACTCATTACTGATGCCATGGGGCACATGCCCGGTGGCCACCACCTCCCTGGCTCTCTCACAATGGCCGGCCTGGTCATCGAAGAACACATCGGCGGCGAATGCTTCCAGGAACGCGGATTTATCCAGGCCACCCAGGAACAGCGATTCATCCAGGCGGATATCCCATTCGCGCAAGGTGCGGATGACCCGCTCGTGGGACGGCGCCGAGCGCGCGGTGACCAGTGCCGTGCGAATCGGGCATGCCTCGTCGGTGAACTCACGCTGCAACAGGTTGAGCGCCGCCAGGAAGCCCTTGAACGGGCCACCGTGCAACGGCTGGCGCGCCGACTCTCGTTCGCTGGCCTGGAACGCTTCCAACCCGCCGGCCTGATAGACGCGCTCTGACTCGTCGGAGAACAGCACCGCATCGCCGTCGAACGCGATCCGCAGTTCCTCGCTCGATGCCCGGCGCGCCCCACCCGAGAGGATCGTCGCCGCGGCAAAACCGGCATCGAGCGCACTGCGCACATCTTCTGCATGGGTCGACAGAAACAGATGGCAACCAAAGGCGGCCAAATACGGATAGGGACTACGCCCTCCAACGAAAGCGGCGCGGGAAATGTCCAGGCCGTAATGCTGGATCGAGTTGAACACTCGCAGACCGGTATCGGCGCTGTTGCGCGACACCAATACCACCTCGACACGGGCCCGCCCGAGGCTGGCGTTGAGGCTCAGCAGTTTCTTGACCAGCGGGAAGGCGTCGCCGGGTTCAAGGATTTCCTCCTCGTGCTCGATCTGGTATTGGCGATACGGCTCCACCCCTTCGGCGAGGTAGACCTTGTGGCTCTCGCTCAAATCGAACAAGGCTCGCGATGAAATCGCCAGCACCAGTTTGTCGCTCAATCCCTTCACCATGTCAGTGCCTCCGAATCAGCGATTGTGCCGATCAATAAAACACAAGGCCTGGTAAAGCGCCTGCATGCGCGGCAATTCGCAGCCGGCCGCTTTGGCGGCGGCCAACGGTCGCGCATAGATGGCCGCCAGTTCCAACGCACGCTTGTGCACGTGGTCGTGATACATGCTGGGCAGGTAGTCGTCCATGGTTTCGGTCATGGCAAACATCTGCCCGGCGTAGCTCGCAGCAATGTCATGACCACAGGCGTGAGCGCCCTGTACCACTTCGGCCATCAGCGCCTGAATCAGCGCACGGCTGGATTCATCCGCCATCAGCGCGCGGGTCCCGGTGCCGAGCAAAACCGAGAGGCCGTTAAACGGCACATTCCACACCAGTTTATGCCAACGGGCCTGATGCACGCTGGCCATGGCCTGAGACTCGATACCCGCTTGATGAAACAGCCCGGCTCCTTCTTCGACAATCGCCTGCTGCCGCGCTTCATCGTTGGCCGCGCTACCACTGTGATAGCCCAGGTTGACCCGCCCCAGCGCCTGATGCTCGACGACGCCCGGCGCGGCGCGATGCACGCCGATGTAGCAAAGGCCGCCCAGCAAGTGCAGCGACGCCGGCAGGTGTTCACGCAGGCTGTCCTCGACATCCAGTCCGTTTTGCAACAGCACCACCTTGGCATCCGGCGCCGCAACCTGGGCGATGGTCGGGGCCAGATCGGCATTGCCGGTGGATTTGGTACCCACCAGCAGCCAATCGCACGGCGGCATATCCGCAGCCTGGGCATATGCCTGCACCGGATGCAGGTGCAGGTTGCCGTGCACATTACTGTTGAGGCGCAGACCCTGTTTGCTGACCACCGCGTACTCGCTGCGCAACAGAAAATGCACATCGAACCCGGCACGCGCCAGCATCAGGCCATAAAACCCGCCAATGGCGCCGGTGCCAATGATGCCGATACGTGGCGAAGGGTGTGCAGTGGCGGTCATGGCAAATCCTCTGGGGTACGGGTCAGTGCGTGGTTTACCGCGTCGGTCAGGTCTGGTTGCGTAAGACGTGTCTGTAATTGCCCGTAGAATTGACCCTCGCACACGAGGAACAGCGCGGGCAAATGAAAGATCTGGTAACGTTCGACCGCGCCGCCGTTGTGCCCGGCATCCACCCAGCACAGTCGGTCCACCGGCAAGCGCCAGCTCGGCAACTGCTGGCGCGCCCAGCGGCAACTGGAACAACCGACACTGGTAAACACTACCAGCGAACACCCGGGCAATCCCAGCAATTGCTGGTCGATATCCAGGTCGGTCAGTTCCAGTTCCTTCACTATACTGCTGCCACTGCCGTCCATGGGACGGTGTTCGGAGTCCGTGTACATGGGTCGTTTTTTACCTCACCCTGATGATGTCGCTGTCGAATTGATCCAACGTCCGTCTCCTCCCTTGCCTCGCCAACGCCTGCGCACTATCGGCCGCGGCGGCATCGCCTGCAACTGTCCGCGTGCCTGGCGTCCTGGCACGGCGGTCGACCTGTCTATCCCCTCCCTGGGCGCCAGCGCCCGCTATCCGGGCTATGTCGCGTGGTGCCGCAAAGGAGAAGCGGGCTATCGCATCGGCATCAGTTTTACCGATGAACATGCCCTGTTCGGCGCGCGCATGGGTGAGCAAGTGTGCCAGATCGAACGCTACTGCCGCCTGCACGAAACCGCCGAGCCCACGCCCCAGCAACTCGAAGCCCTGGCCCGCGATTGGGTGTCGCGCCACGCCGGCGAGTTCTCCCACGAGGCAGTTGTGCAGCCAGTGCTGGATTAAAGCGGCCTTTGCCCATTGTCGCGAGCCCGTATTACGCGCTAAGGTTCCTCCCCCCTGCATCCAAATCATGCTGTGCTCCGCCGCACGGGGATGGCTGGCGGCCGGCACCCGTGACCCTGACGAGTAACACGATGGCTGATTTACCGATCAATGACCTTAACGTTGAATCCAACGAGACCCTGATCACGCCCGATCAGCTCAAGCGCGAAATTCCCCTGAGCGACGCTGCCCTGCAGACCGTCACCAAGGGCCGCGAAGTCATCCGTGACATTCTCGACGGCACCGACCACCGCCTCTTCGTTGTTATCGGGCCTTGCTCGATCCACGACCTCAAGGCTGCTCACGAATACGCCGAGCGCCTGAAGGTGCTGGCCGCAGAAGTGTCCGACAGCTTGTACCTGGTGATGCGCGTCTATTTCGAGAAGCCGCGTACAACCGTCGGCTGGAAAGGCTTGATCAACGACCCGTACCTGGATGACTCGTTCAAGATCCAGGACGGCTTGCATATCGGTCGTCAACTGCTGCTGGACCTGGCGGAAATGGGCCTGCCCACCGCGACCGAAGCGCTGGACCCGATCTCCCCGCAGTACCTGCAGGACCTGATCAGTTGGTCGGCCATCGGCGCGCGTACCACCGAATCCCAGACGCACCGCGAGATGGCCTCCGGCCTGTCCTCGGCCGTGGGCTTCAAGAACGGCACCGACGGCGGCTTGACCGTGGCGATCAACGCATTGCAATCGGTCTCCAGCCCTCACCGCTTCCTGGGCATCAACCAGGAAGGCGGCGTGTCCATCGTCACCACCAAGGGCAACGCCTACGGTCACGTCGTGCTGCGCGGCGGCAATGGCAAGCCCAACTATGATTCGGTCAGCGTCGCACTCTGCGAACAGGCGTTGAACAAGGCCGGCATCAAGCCAAATATCATGGTCGACTGCAGCCATGCCAACTCCAACAAGGACCCGGCCTTGCAGCCGTTGGTGATGGAAAACGTCGCCAACCAGATCCTCGAAGGTAATCAGTCGATCATCGGCTTGATGGTCGAGAGCCACCTGAACTGGGGTTGCCAGGCCATTCCAAAAGACCTGGCCGACTTGCAGTACGGTGTGTCAATCACCGACGCGTGCATCGACTGGGCCGCTACCGAGAATACCCTGCGCAGCATGCACGCCAAGCTCAAGGACGTATTGCCCAAACGCAAACGCACCTGAAGCCGCACGTGTCTTTGAATCAGGCACACACAAAAACGCCGGGCTAAACCCGGCGTTTTTTTATGGCTGTTCGTTCACAGCTTCGCGGCATGGCGCTGGTGGCGCTCCATGTAGCGTTCCACATAGGAGCAGGACGGAATGACCGTATAGCCTGACTCTTCGGCGAACTTCAACGCCTCTTCGGTCAACGCGGCCGCAATGCCACGCCCACGCAACGCGTTGGGCACGAACGTGCGATAGATATCCAGGGTCTGCTTCCCGAGGTCCATATAGGTCAGATAAGCACGATGACCGTCCACATTGGTCTCGAACTGATGACCAGCCTGGTCATGGTGGATGGACAACGCCTCGCTCATCACTACTCCTCGCGGGTCTTGAATATTGACCCTACCTTACCGCTGTTTTTCCGGCGAAGGAACATCTACGCCACCCCGTGCCGGTTTCGACAACGAGAAAACCCTGAGCGCTCACACCTGCACGTAGGGAATAGTAGGCACCCATTCAGCAATTGCTCAAGGCACACTCGTCATCCCCTGCCACGGGTGGATTATTAGAAAGGGCCTCGATCAACCGATGACCGAACGCCTGAACATTGCCGGCAGTTGCAGCTTGAGACGAACTGGCGCTGTTAAAGTCACCTCTAGATGAGCAAAAGATACCCGGTGCGGCTCGCGCAGACGCAACGCAAGTGCCCGCTTGGATATATAAAATTTCATCTATCTACAAAGCTCGAGGCATGCGGGCCGGCCCTTTCAGCCTGGATCCAATCTTCAGCAGGATGAAAAAAGCCGGCTGCTTTTTATACAAACCTCCCAAAGATTAGCCAAAACAGATTCGGTACAAGAATTTTTTTTGCTTCTTGCGCAACGTCAGTTTACTTACTACAAGTAATGGGTAGTATGTACGCCGGCTATTTGCTCACTCTGAGGCAGTAGCCATCTAATAGAAAGTCCTTGAAGGGGAACACGATGAACAACGTTCTGAAATTCTCTGCTCTGGCTCTGGCCGCAGTTCTGGCTACCGGTTGCAGCAGCGTCTCCAAAGAAACCGAAGCTCGTCTGACTGCAACGGAAGATGCAGCAGCTCGCTCCCAGGCTCGTGCAGACGAAGCCTACCGTAAAGCTGATGAAGCGCTGGCTGCTGCTCAAAAAGCACAACAGACTGCTGACGAAGCTAACGAGCGCGCTCTGCGCATGCTTGAAAAAGCAAGCCGCAAGTAATAATCCTTCGGGGTTGTTATCAAGCCGATCCATTTATGGGTCGGCTTTTTTTTGCCTGAAACTCCCGTGCAAGCTTCTGGACTCACATCGGGTTTATTGCTGCAAATCGATGGGGGTGCTCACCGCCACTGGCGCGCCACCCGGCACACCGATTTCAGTCGGCAGACCATCCTCCGCCGCCACCACGTCACGCACCTGATCCCAGTTCACCCGCAGGCTGTTGGCCAGGTCTTCACGCTTGAGCAGGGCATTGATCACCGCCGTGTGCTTGTCGACCACCGACGGCGTGCCATCGTCGTTCAACGGTGTATGGGCTTCGAGGTAGACCTTGCCGCCGGCGCTGCCGAACTTATAGGCATCGTTGATGATACGCACCGACGTGCCGACCGGCACCATGCTGGCCATTTCCAACACGTTGTTGTTGAACATGCGGAAGCAACCGTGGCTGGTGCGCGTACCGATACCGAATTTCATGTTGGAGCCATGAATCAGATAACCCGGCGTGCCCAGAGTGAACTTGAACGGGCCCAACGGGTTGTCGGGGCCGGCAGGTACCACGTTGGGCAGCGGGTCACCATTGGCGGCATGTTCGGCCTTGATCGAGGCCGGGGGTGTCCAGGTGGGGTTCGGCGTCTTCGCGATGATGCTGGTATGGGCAATGGGCGACCCCCAGCCTTCACGACCAATCCCCAACGGGAAGGTGTAAACCACATTCTGCCCCTTGGGGTAATAGTAGAGCCGATATTCGGCAAGGTTGATCACAATGCCTTCGCGCGGGCCCGGCGGCAGGATGAACCGTGTCGGCAGCACAATATCCGTGCCCGCCCCTGGCAACCAGGCATCGACGCCCGGGTTGGCGGCGACCATTTCCGAATAGCCCAGGTCATACGTGGTGCCCAGGTCGGCAAACGTGTCTTCGTATTTGGCCTTGATCACCTGGACCTGACCGACGATGTCCTCACCGGGCGGCGGCAAGGGCAACTGCAAGGCTAACACCGGACCGGCCGCACAGAGCGCAGCGAAAGACAGGCAGCAGGTAACGACGGAAAGGCGCGACAACATCCGGAAAATCCTTCGCAGAACGACGGTAGGAAAAAACTGATTGTATACGTGAAGCGAGTGCCTGGCATCAAGCCGGCCGCGCTAGAGCTCGAAGCGCAGCTCCGGCCAGATCGGCGGTGTGCCGCGCTTTTGCGACTCCAGGATTGCCCTGCATAACGGGCACAGCCGCTGATCCTGGAAGATCGAACGGTCCACCGACGACCAGAGCGGTTGCGCCGGCAATAACGTGCCGCAGAGCGTGCGATCAATCGAGCCGCCCAACTCCAGTTGACGCGCTACCAGATGCACTCGCACTTCCTGGCAGGCGAACAGATCCAGCTGCTCGTCCGGCTCGATCAGTTGGTAGTTAAACAGGGACCAGGCAGGACGCGACATCAGGGGCTCCAAATCGGGGGGGCGCCACCTTAGCCGAAAGCCTGCCGGTAGAAAAGCGTCATAACAGCGGTTTGAGCGTCGGCCAGACATTTTCCAGCAACTTGCCCTGGGCGGCGACTGCCGGGTGCAGGCCGTCCGCTTGCATCAAGTCAGGATGCCCGCCCACTCCCTCCAGGAAAAACGGCACCAAAGGCACCTTTTTTTCCTCTGCCACCTCGCCGAACACCTTGGCGAACGCGTCGACGTAACGCTTGCCATAGTTGGGTGGAATCTGCATGCCCAGCAACAACACCTTGGCACCGCTGTCCTGGGACGCCTGAATCATCGAGGCAAGATTTTGTTTCAATTGCGCCGGCGGCTGACCCCGCAGCCCGTCGTTGCCGCCCAGCTCGATCACCACCACTTCCGGCTTATGCGCTGCAAGTGCCGCCGGCAGCCGCGCCAGGCCCCCGGCACTGGTGTCGCCACTGATCGACGCATTGACCACTTTATCGTCAAAACCCTCCTGCTTGAGCCGTTGCTCCAACAGGGCAACCCACCCTTTGCGGGTATCCAGGCCGAAACCGGCACTGATACTATCGCCAACGATCAGGACTGTACCCGCCGCTGCGTTCTGGGCCATGCACATCAAGGCCAGGCCAGCACTCAAAAACCACATTCGCATCGGATTCTCCATGGGCGCAAGTATTCTCACCGCGCGGAACCTCAGCAAAGTGGTTCCCAGCGCGGAAGGTGAACTGACTATCCTGCACGAACTGAGCCTGGAACTGAACAAGGGCGACAGCCTGGCTATCGTCGGCAGTTCCGGTTCCGGCAAATCCACCCTCCTCGGCCTGCTGGCCGGGCTTGACCTGCCCAGCAGCGGTGAAGTCACCCTGGCAGGTCAAGCCCTGAGCAGTCTCGACGAGGACCAACGCGCGCGTATCCGTGCTGAACACGTGGGTTTCGTATTCCAGTCCTTTCAGTTGCTCGACAGCCTCAATGCGCTGGAAAACGTCATGCTGCCGCTGGAGCTCGACGGCCGCAAAGATGCCCGCGAGCGCGCCACGCACCTGCTCGAGCGCGTCGGCCTCGGCAAGCGCCTGACCCATTCGCCACGCCAGCTTTCCGGCGGCGAGCAGCAACGCGTGGCGATTGCCCGCGCGTTTGCCGCCGAGCCGGACGTGCTGTTTGCCGACGAACCCACCGGCAACCTCGACAGCCATACCGGCGAGCGCATCAGCGACCTGCTGTTCGAACTCAATAAAGAGAGCGGCACGACCCTGGTATTGGTCACCCACGACGAGCGCCTGGCCCATCGCTGCCGACGCCTGATCCGCCTTGAAGCCGGCCTGATGGTCGCGCCCCTGGAGCCTTGATGGCACGCCTGCCGCTGTTACGTCTGTTCAGTCTTGCCATGCGCCAATTACTGCGCGATGCCCGCGCTGGCGAATTGCGCGTGTTGTTCTTCGCTCTGCTGGTGGCGGTGGCCGCCAGCACTGCTATCGGGTATTTCGGCGCACGCCTCAACGGCGCCATGCTATTGCGCGCCACCGAGTTCCTGGGCGCGGACCTGGTACTCGAAGGCAGCTCGCCGGCCCGTCCCGAGCAAATCCGATCCGGCACCGAACTGGGCCTGGATCATGCGCGCATCGTGGAATTCTCCAGTGTTATTGCGGCCGACAACGGCATCCAGCTCTCCAGTATCAAGGCGGTCAACGAGCAGTACCCGCTGCGGGGCGAGCTCAAAAGTACGGGGGAGCCCTTTGGTGCCGAAACCCCAGGCGGTGGCCCCAAACCCGGCGAAGCCTGGGTGGAAGCACGGCTGCTGACAGCACTGGACCTGAAGGTCGGCGACAGCATCGACGTCGGCATGAAAACCCTGCGCCTGGCTCGCATACTGACCTATGAACCCGACCGCGCCGGCAATTTCTACAGCCTCACGCCCAGGGTGATGATCAACCTGGCGGACCTGGACGCCACCGGCGTGCTCCAGCCTGGCAGCCGCGTAAGCTATCGCGAACTGTGGCGCGCCCCACCCGGCAGTACGGCGCTGCAAACCTACCGCGACCTGGTCAAGCCGGGCCTGGCGGCCAACCAGCGCCTGCAGGACTCGCGCGATGGCAACCAACAGATTGGCGGCGCCCTGGGCAAGGCCGAGCGTTACCTGAATATGGCCAGCCTGGTGGCGGTATTGCTGGCCGGTGTGGCCGTGGCGCTGTCGGCCAACCGCTTTGCCAGTCGTCGCTTCGATGCCAGCGCCCTGCTGCGCTGCCTGGGGCTGTCACGCCGCGAAGCCATGTTGCTGTTCAGTCTGCAACTGAGCGTACTGGGCCTGTTGGCGAGCCTGACCGGCGCCCTCCTCGGCTGGCTCGCACAATTCGGGCTGTTCTACTTCCTGCACGATCTGCTGCCGGCGGACGTGCCACCCGGTGGGCTGTTGCCGGCCGTTGCCGGTATCGGTACCGGGCTCGTCGCCCTCGCCGGCTTCGCGCTCCCGCCCCTGGCAGCGCTGGGCCGGGTGCCGCCATTGCGGGTATTGCGTCGCGACCTGCTGCCGATCCCTTCGAGCACCTGGATGGTTTACGGCGCGGCGCTCTTTGCCCTGGGCCTGATCATGTGGCGCCTGAGCCTTGATCTGGTGTTGACCTTCGCATTACTGGGCGGCGGCGTGGTGGCGGCATTGATCCTCGGTGGCTTACTGCTGTTGTTACTGCAAAGCCTGCGCCGGTTACTCGCACGGGCCTCCCTGCCGTGGCGCCTGGGCCTGGGCCAGTTGCTGCGCCACCCATTGGCGGCAGCCGGCCAGTCCCTGGCGTTTGGCTTGATCCTGCTGTCCATGGGCTTGATCGCCCTGTTGCGCGGCGAGCTGCTCGACACCTGGCAGAACCAGTTGCCCAAGGATGCACCCAACTATTTCGCGCTGAATATCCTGCCGGCCGACAAAGAGGCGTTTGGCGCCCGTCTTCTGGAAGTTCAGGCGCAATCGGCACCGCTTTATCCTGTCGTACCCGGCCGGCTGATCAGCATCAACGGCGAGCCCGTACAAGAGATCGTCAGCAAGGACTCCAGCGGTGATCGCGCGGTGCAACGGGACTTGAGCCTGACCTGGGCCGCCGATTTACCCCAGGGTAACGTACTGACGGCGGGCACCTGGTGGACGGCGCAACCGGGCGATGGCATGCCTGGGGTCTCGGTGGAAGCCAAGGTGGCTGAAAGCCTGAAACTCAAGCTCAACGACCATCTGGTCTTCACCATTGGCGGGGAGAATCGCGAGGCACGAGTCACCAGCCTTCGGACCATCAACTGGGACAACTTCCAGCCCAACTTCTTCATGATCTTCCAACCGGGCACCTTGAAGGATTTGCCGACCACCTACCTGACCAGCTTCTACCTGGCGCCCGGGCATGACCAGCAGATCGTCGACCTGTCCCGAGCCTTCCCGGCGGTCACTATCCTGCAGGTCGAGGCGCTGCTGGAACAGCTGCGCAGCATCCTTGCCCAGGTGACGCTGGCGGTGGAATACGTGCTGCTGTTCGTGCTCGCTGCAGGCATGGCCGTGCTGTTTTCCGGCTTGCAGGCCACGTTGGATGAGCGGATCCGCCAAGGTGCGCTGCTGCGTGCGCTGGGCGCCGAGCGCAGGCTGCTGGTCAAGGCCCGGCGCATCGAGTTCGGCCTGCTGGGGGCGGTCAGTGGTTTGCTGGCGGCACTGGGCACGGAACTGGTGACCTGGGCGCTGTACCGCTACGCCTTTGACCTGACCTGGCACCCTCACCCCTGGCTATTGCTGTTGCCGGTGATCGGTGCGGCGCTGATCGGTGCCGCCGGGGTGTTCGGCACGCGTCGTGCGCTCAACGCCAGCCCGCTGACGGTACTGCGCGAGGGCTGAAACGCTGAAGGCCCTTGCTCCAGCAAGGGCCCTCAGTTGCTATTTCACATATTCAATCCGGGTAATCCACCAGCACACCTCACCGCCGGGGGTCTGTACGATGGCTTCATCGTCCACCTCTTTGCGCAGCAGTGCACGTGCCATGGGGGAGTCGATAGAAATGTAATCCATCCGGTCGTAGATCTCGTCATAACCCACAATGCGAAAACGCTTGGTCTCGCCCTGCTCGTTTTCGACATCGACCCACGCACCAAAAAACACCTTGCCCTCCTGCTCGGGCATGTATTCCACCACGCGCATATCTTCCAGACGTTTGCGCAGGTAGCGCACCCGCCGATCGATCTCACGCAACAGCTTCTTGTTGTACTGGTAATCCGCGTTTTCGCTGCGATCTCCCAGGGAGGCTGCCCACGTCACCTTGCGCGTGGTGTCCGGGCGCTTTTCACGCCAAAGGTAATCCAGCTCTTTTTTCAGTGCTTCATGGCCTTCTTTGGTAATCAGCTTGGTACTCAAACGCGTACATCCCCAGGCAATGTCCAATAGTGTCGACAGACCACGGCATCATACCCTGGCGTCGGCTGGCGGGGATCGATCATAAATCAACGGCGCAAAGTAGCCAGCCCGACAGTGACTCAGCCCTGCCCGTCGAGGACCTGGTCGAGTTCAACGAGCGTGCCTTGCAGGCGTTGTCGCATCAGCGATAACTGCGACATCATCAGCACCATTTTTTCGGTTCTTTGGCTCACCTCCAGCTCTTGTTCCTGCAGGCGCGAATGGTGCTGGTCCAACGCTCGGCTTCTTTCATCCTGCTGATTCTGCTGTTGCTGCAGTCGAGCCTGCCACTGTTCGAGCATCTCTTCGCGCTCAATGACCGCCTGTTTTTTCTGTGTGAGTTCCTGGGCAACCCTGGCCAGATTGCTCAGCGTGCTGTCTATCTCGAGAATGGAGGTCTTCTCCTTTGGAGCGTGGGGTTGCGACGGCATTTCGATGGGCTCTGCCTGAGCGATCGGCGCGCTGGATTCGACGGGCTCG
This sequence comes from Pseudomonas sp. CFBP13528, assembly GCF_005233615.1. Lineage (NCBI taxonomy): Bacteria > Pseudomonadati > Pseudomonadota > Gammaproteobacteria > Pseudomonadales > Pseudomonadaceae > Pseudomonas > Pseudomonas sp. CFBP13528. The sequence goes on along the minus strand of NZ_QGAJ01000021.1, from coordinate 11,867 downwards.
CGCGGCACCTCGGGTACCGTGACCGGCAAATGAGGCGGCTCTTCAACTAACACTTCATCCACAGGCGTCGGCACGGGCTCCGGCTGACTCTTGCCCCGCGGCGGTGCAACCATTTGCGATGAGAAGCGGATCGACGGCACGATGACCGCGCTGCTTTCGATGGCAGGCGCAGCGGGGGCGGACATACCCAATGTAATCACCTTCATCACCAGCGCTTTTTTGACGATCACTGAGTGATGATCTTCGGGCCTGGCAGGCGGCAATCTGCAGCCTTTCAGATCAATGAAGTGAAACGGGATCTGAGACTCGGTGACGGCATTTTCCTTATTGCCGGATGCCGCCGCCATCATCAGAATTTGCTTAAAGACTTGCATCGCTACTTGCAAGTCCTCTTTGGACTCAATCCCGCCAAGAAAGTACCGTTCGAGCTTTTTGCGCAAGGCGGCGATATACACCCTGGAATGACCAGGTTCGGCTTCTTCATCAAGGCTATACACCAGGAAGTTGGAGGATGTCTGTTCGACCGCAAAGCCACACAACAGTGCGCCGTTGACGGGAGCATCCTCCCCGCTGCGCTCAAGAACAAGGGTACGTAGAAGCATCATGGCAGTCAGGCCTCATTGCAAAAAGAAAACCTTATATAAATATCAGACAAATATCCGACCATTATTAAGTACTCAGAACAACACAATTGTTTCAGCGCATTATCAATTCAAACGTAGGACTTTACTTATTAAGTGAACCCAGCGTTCCCAAGAGCAGGTATTGAACGTAATCTTTTTAACGCACCGACACCACCAACGAAACCTTCTTCAGGCACCGCCCAATTGATTCGGTAAACCTATGATAGAAGTCAGCAACCTGACAAAGTACCTGGGCAAAAAAAGCGTGATAAGCGACTTTTCGTTCTGTGCCCAACGCCATGAATGCGTGGGATTGCTTGGAGAGCATGGCGCCGGTAAAACAATGTTGCTGAATTTGATTTCCGGCATGACCAGGCCCACCAGTGGGCACATCAGCATTCAGAGTCTGAGTACCCAAACCCATTCAATTCTCGCCAGGCAAGCCGTCGGTTACCAGCTCCAGGGGGGCATAACCCATCACACGCTGTCGGTCAAAAATATCCTCAACTTTGTTGCCGCCGCTCGAGGGTTCAGGGGTGCCGAAAAACGCCGGCAGGTGGACCGGGTCGCCACGCGACTGGAGCTACACCCCGTACTCAACTGCCCTATCGATAGGCTCAGCCTTGACTTGAAGCGCAGAGTCGCAATTGCACAAGCCATTTTGCACTCCCCCAGCGTCCTCCTGCTGGACGAGCCCACCGAAGGGCTGAACGCCGAGCAACGGCTCAAATTCAGGGTGCTTGTTCAGTCCCTGGCCGAAGAAATGAGCATCATCATCGCCTCCCGCCATTACGACGCGCTGTCCGAGATTTGTACCCGTGCCTTGGTAATCGCAGGCGGGCGGCTGATTGCCGACTCTTCGCTGGCGGACTTGCAGCGCAGCTCCCGGCACTTCCAAGCGGTGACGCTCGCAGCGGATCCGCCCCTGGATTTACTCGCCCTTGCCGTATTGCCCGGAGTTGCCGGCATCGAAGAAGACCGTCAAAGCCCAGGAAAAGTGACGGTTCTGGCCATGCCCGGGCACGCCATCTTCCCCGCCATCAATTCACTCATCACCCATCGCGGCTGGAACATCACGTCACTGCATCTGGAGCCTGGTCGCCTGAACGATGTCGTTCACCATCTGAGCCACGAGGTATCCTCTTGAAACTGCTGCCCCTGATATTCAAACGCCAACTCGCCAGCTATGCCTGTACCCCCCACACCTACCTGAGCGTGGCGTTTTTCCTGGTGCTATGTACGGCGCTGGGGTTGCATACCCATCGCTGGATGGAGCGCGACAGCAATGACTTGCAGGCTTTTTTCGAACTGCACCCCTGGCTCTACCTGCTGTTGATACCCAGCTTATCGATGCAACTGTGGTGTGATGAACGCAACATCGGCTTTTCCGACATGATGAAAACCCTGCCCCTCACCTCGGCAGAACGCGTGATCGGAAAATTCCTCGCAGCCTGGGTTGTATGCAGTGTGGCTCTGTTGTTGAATTTTCCTATCGTGGTGGCCGCCCATTATCTTGGAACGCCCGACAACGGGGTGATCGCATCACAATTTCTGGCAAGTTGGCTACTGGCGGGAAGTTACCTGTCTGTCGGTTGCTTTATATGTGCACTCACGCACCAGCGGATTATTATTTTCCTACTCACGATGGGTTTGCTGCTGACCATCAGCGGGCTTTCTTTAATCCTGGATGCACTTGAACATCAAGCGCCGATCTGGATAGTTGACAGCCTCATGAAACTTGACCCGATCTCCCGCTTCGGTTCAATGGACAACGGCAAAATAACACTGCATGACGGTTTATATTTTGTCAGCATGATCGTTGCCTTCCTTTCTGCAACCATCGTGACACTCAACTATAAAAACAGCTAAGGAAAGTCGCTGATGCGATCCGCTCTTCGTATGGGTATGACGTTGACCGTCATATCATTACTGTTCCTGGCATTCAATCTGGTCTGGCTAAACAAACTACCCGATATCCGCTGGGACTTTTCACAACAGAAAATTCATACGTTGTCACCTTCGACGCAGCAGCTGCTCGCGACGCTTGAAAGCCCACTGGACTTGTATTACTTCAACTCGCTCACAGCCCCGAAAAAAAGCCGAAGCGTCAAACGCTTCGGCCAACGCGTAGAGGACTTGCTCCAGGAGTTCGAAGCAGCCGCCAACGGCATGATCAATCTGCACATTATTGATCCGGCCCCCTTTTCCGAAGATGCCTACAAAGCCAGCTTGTTCGGCCTGGATGACACACACGGATTCCTTGGCCTTATAGGCACGCGTGCCGGCCAAGGTATGCAACGCATCGATGCGTTCAACCCTGTCGACGAACCGCTGCTTGAGTATCAAATCAGCCAACTGATCTATAGGTTGATGCACCCTCAACCGTCCAGCGTCGCCCTGCTGTCCGGGCTGCCGTTGAATGAGTCCGCCAGCCAATTGATGGAGCAGATGCGCGGGCATTTCAACCTGACAGAGTTGGCCTCCAACATCTCCCGGGTGCCTGCCTCGATAGGTAGCTTGATGGTCGTGCAACCAAGGGCGCTGGCCGAACAAGCGCTTTACGCCATCGAACAGTTTGTCTTCAGGGGCGGCAAGCTGATGATCTTCATCGACCCGGTCAGCGAGATGGGGTCTGAAGCCGTATCGGTAGATTCCAAGCTCGATGACATGTTGACCGCCTGGGGCATACGCATACCCGCCAACAAGCTGCTGGTTGACAGCCTGTACGCCTCGTCGGCAACGCTCGGCCCAGGCATGCCCACCGTATTGCACCCAGCCAGGTTGAAACTGCCACGACAAGCGATGAATGCTCACGATATCAGCACCTGGAAACTCAATAGCCTGAGCGTATCAAGCAGTGGCGCGCTCTTGCGTACCCGAAAAAACCGGACGACGTTCACCCCGCTGCTGCAAAGCTCTCGGCAGTCTGCGCTGCTGGACGCCGAGCGTTTCGCTTCAGCGACGCAGTTCGATGCGCTGATTGACGAAGCCTCCACTTCAGGCCAGCGCCAGGTGATCGCCGCGCGTCTCGAGGGGCCGGCCTATTCGACATTTCCTGACGGTTTCAGCGGACAGCCGCCGGGCCTGCAAAAAGCTGCCCGGATCGAAGTCGTGGTGGTTGCCGATACCGATTTACTCGCCGACGCTGTCAGCCAGGCAACGGCCAACAACAACATACAGTTCGTACTGAATACGCTGGATAACCTGGCGGCTCCCGCATCACTTGCCAATATACGCCCGCACATCACGTCGCGTTCGTTCACCACCCTGGAACCCATGCGCGAAGCTGCTGCACAGGCGTATCGGGAAAAGGCAGCGGAACTGGAACGTCGCCTTGAGCGTACCGAACAAGCGTGGCAACGGTTGAATCCAAAGGCCACAGGCCTGGCCACCCAGGTTGTGGACACCAATACCCAATTGCAGGCGCTCAACAAGGAGCGCCTGCGCCTGCCCATGGAACTGCACGCCCTCAAGGCGCAGGCGTATGCGCCGTTGAACCGCTTCGAACGCAACATAAAGCTGCTGATGATCGCGACGGTACCACTGATGCTGTGCCTGATAGCCTGGCTACGGTATCGCTGCCTGCGTCGACGCCGATGTTCGCCAGTGGCCTATAGCTGATCACTTTGCGGCGGGAATCAGCGACGGGCAATCAACCCTTGCCGGGCAATCCGGGTCAGTTGGCGAATCACCTCTTCGGCATTGCCTGCACTCGGTGCCTGGATCACCGCGAGATCAAAGCTGTTACTGGCGAAACGCGTCAGGGAGTCGCCGTCTTCCACGAACTGGATCAGAAACGCCGAAGGCCGCCCGGTGCGACGCGGCCAGCCATCAAGGTAGCGCAGCAGCGTCGGCTGGTGCTTGCCGCCCAAGAGGATTTTCGGGTTGCGCTGAGTCAGGTCCGCAGTGATCGGGGCCAGGCGTATCAGAGGGCGTAGTGCATTCATCGTGTCGTGTCTCTGCCTCAAAAGTCTGCGGGCAGGTGAGAGGCAACACCGAACCAGCGCTTTAGCGGTATTTCGACCCGTGCCTGCTGATCAGTGCATGGTTCTGTCGGACTGCATCGAGCCCAGTGGCGCCCCGCAATTAGCTGTTTAAATCGGCGCATGAGCAGCATCCTAGAGAAGCTGGCGGGGCAGTGTCAAGAATCCCGAGCAACGAAAAGGCCCGCACGTGGCGGGCCCCTGGTGCCTGGCGAAACGGTCAGTTGGCGATGGCGCGGTCAGCCGACAGTCTGCCGGCACCTTCGAACAGTACCGCCAGCGAGCCGCCAAGCAGCGCCAGTGCAAACTCATAGCCATTGTTGGCCATGAACAGCCCGTTGTGAATGTGCACCGAAAAGATCGCCACCAGCGACAGGAAGGTCAGGCCCAGTGCCGCAGGACGTGCGAGCAGGCCAATGATCAGCGCCAGGCCGGCAAAGAACTCGGTGCCGCCGGACAACACTGCCATCAGGGTGCCCGGCGCCAGACCGATGCTTTCCATCCATTGGGCAGTGCCAGCCAGACCACCACCGCCGAACCAGCCGAAGAGTTTTTGCGAGCCGTGGGCAGCAAAGATGATACCGACGAAGATGCGCAGAACAGTCAGGCCGAAACCTGCGCGAGTGGACAGGACACGAGTAATCAATGGGCTCATGAGGGTAAATCCTTTTTCAGGTAGGGGTTGGTTGGCCGCCATATTAATCAGTTTAAACAATGATAAAAGCCGAAAAAATGCGTTATCAACATCGGTAAATTCGATTATTTACCCGACGCGACTTTCGGCACAGACGGCTCCAGGGACTCTCGCTCCCGGTCGAACGCCAGATAGTACTTGTTGACGCTATTAACATAGCTGACGCCGCCCATCCCTACCTGCTCCATGGCAATGCGTTCAACCTGAAAGAACCACTGATTGGGGTTGAGCCCCCGGCGCCTGGCTTCAGTGCGCATGCCCTGCACCCGCTCCGGGCCCATGTTATACGCCGCCAGCACAAAGGCCATGCGTTCACGCTCATTGAGCTTGGGGCTGGCGAAGAACTTGCGACGGATCATGGCCAGGTAGCGCGCGCCTGCCTGCACATTACTGTCCAGATTCTCGATATTGTTCACGCCCACCCGTTGCGCCGCCGAGGGCGTGATCTGCATCAAACCGGTAGGGCCACCGCTGTTGCGTGCGCCAGGGTCCAGCGCAGACTCCTTGAAGGCCAGCGCGGCCAGGTTCAACCAGTCCATGCCCTGCTCGCGCGCATGCTTTTGCAGGACCGGGCGCAGTTTTTCCAGGCGTTGACGGTCGGCGCGGGCCAACGGGTTGCGCACCTGGTAAAGACGTCGATAGATACGCTGGAACGCCACATCCTGATCGGAAGGGGTGTGGTAAGTCTTGAGGAAACGATCGATGCTCGCCCGCAGCATCGAAGCATCCTGGCGCACGAACCAGTACTCGTCGCCCGGCTCGCTGATGACCACCTGCTTGTCAAAACGCAACTTGGGCAGGATTTTCGACCAGCGCTCGGCAATCGGTTTTTCAACGATGGTCAGGTGAAAGATCCCGGCCTGCACCATCTCCAGCACGTCTTCCACAGCCAGGCTCGGGTCGACCCATTCCACCTTGATCGGCGGGCGCTTGTGCAGGGCCAGTTTCTGGTTGACCTGGCTGATCGCATCGGCCGCCGCACTGCCGGTGGTCAACGCCAGGGTACGGCCCGACAACTGCTCCAACCTGGTAAATCGCCGCTCACCCTTGACGCCGACCAGCCACAACGGCACGTCGCTGGCGATCGGGTCACTGCTGCTGATCTTGTGCGCGGCCTTCACGTCCAGCAGTTCGCCGGGGGCCACCAGGTCGCCTTCGCCACGAGCCAGCGCGCCAAGCAACTGGTCCTTGGCCCTGGGAATGATCTTGAGGTTGATCGCCTGCCCATCGCGGGCACGGCCATTGAGGTATTGCTCGAAAGCACGCAGGCGATGGTATTCGACACCGATGGCCTGGCCCTGCACTTCACCTGAGCTGTTACGGCTCTGGTTGACCAACACACGCAGGGTACGACTGGAGCGAATTTCTGCCAGGTCACGAACCTTGCCGGGCTTGGTCACTTCCAGCGGCCCATCCAGACGCGCGACCGCCGCCATGGGCAGCAGTAACGTCACGCACATCATAAGCAACGCCGAGGGTCGGATCATCCGCTCTCCGGAAAGAATACTGGCCAACGCCTTCGTCAAAAACCAGGTGTTGGGCGTCAGAAACAGAGCGCTTTATGCGCTGGCAAGGCGTGCAACGGCGACAGGGTGAGAGGCAAAGGGCCCGCCACAATGTCGCTGGCGACGTTCAAAGACAGCTATAACGCGTTGTAGTTCTTCGTTTTTCTTATAAATCTACAGCTCTGATATGCTTTCCGGCCGCAGGCGGAGGTAGCACCATGCAACTCATTGATATCGGCGTCAACCTGACCAACCCCAGTTTCGACGAGAGGCACTCGGCCGTTCTCGAGCGGGCCTACGCCGCCGGCGTGCAACAATTGGTGCTCACCGGCACCAGTGTCGAAGGCAGCGAGCAGGCCATGGCGCTGTGCACGAGCCTCGATGAAAGTGGGCAACGCCTGTTCAGCACGGCCGGCATCCACCCCCACTCCGCCAGCACCTGGAGCAGCGACAGCGCCCAGCGTCTACGCGACTTGCTCAACCAAGCGCGTGTGCGTGCCGTCGGCGAGTGCGGACTGGATTTCAACCGGGACTTTTCGCCGCGTCCGCAGCAAGAAAAAGTCCTCGAGGAACACCTGGCCCTGGCTGTCGAACTGAAACTGCCAGTGTTCCTTCACGAGCGCGACGCCAACCAGCGCCTGTTGGAGATCCTCAAGGATTACCGTGACCACGTGCCCGCCGCCGTGGTGCATTGCTTTACTGGCGAACAACAGGCGCTTTTCAGCTACCTCGACCTTGATCTGCACATTGGTATCACCGGCTGGATCTGCGATGAGCGGCGTGGGACGCATCTGCACCCATTAGTCAGGGAGATTCCCCGCGGCCGTCTGATGCTGGAAAGTGATGCGCCCTACCTGCTGCCACGCACGCTGCGCCCCAAGCCGAAGAACGGCCGCAATGAGCCCGCCTTCCTCACCGAAGTACTGCGCGAAGTTGCCCTGCATCGCCATGAAACGCTGGAAGACCTGGCGACGCACAGTACCGCCTGTGCCCGCGCTTTCTTCGGCTTACCTGCCGTGGAGTGATGCGGCGCATTGACCCATGTCAAAAAGCCTTTCCTGAGCAGCGGCACAATAATGGCACCTTGCCAATGCTGTTTCCGCTATCAGAGAAAACCTCCATGGGTGCCTGGCTTAGCAATATCTCGCTGAAGTACAAATTCTGGGCCGTCAACGCGGTGGCTTTCATCACTACCCTGCTGCTGGTGCTGTATGCCGTGCAGCTCGAACAACAGGCCCGCAGCCAGGCGTCCCAGGTTTCGGCCAGGGCCCAGGCGCAGGTGCTCAACGCCTGGCCGACCGACAAGACACTCCCCACTGGCGAGAACTGGCTGACCTTTACCGGCGACCAAGCGCCACAACGGGCAGGCCAGGATCTGTCCATCTTGCAAGGCGCCAGCGGCTGGGTCGAACTCAGTCACCTGCCGTTGTTCGGCGTAAACCCGCTGATAGGCGCAGAGGTCATCCGCCGTGCCGACGGACAACAGGTCGCCGTACTTGCTTACGCGCCAAGCCTGCGCCAAGTGTTCGGCGAACGCTTCGTCAACTATGCGGTGGCGGTTGCGATCCTGATGCTCGCGATGCTCGGCGCCTCGCAACTGCTGATCCGCTTCCTGCTCAGCCAGCTCAACACCCTCAAGGACGTGATGCTGCATGTAGAAAAGAGCGGCGACCTGTCCGCCCGCGTGCCCCTGGCTTGCAAGGATGAAGTCGGGCAGATGGCCAGCGCCTTCAATGCCATGCAAGCCGGCTACCAACGGGTGGTCAACACCGTGGCGCGGACCGCCAGGCAATTGGACGAGGGCGCCGCACGCCTGGCCAGCAGCATGAACGAGGTGCAGCACGGCATGCTCGGCCAGCAGAGCGAGACCGACCAGGCCGCCACGGCGATCAACGAAATGACCGCCACCGTCCACCATATTGCCCAGCACGCCGGGGCCACCCGCGACCTCTCGCAAACCGCCGATACCCTTGCCGGCAGCGGCCAGGAAGTGGTCACACGCGTGCAACGTTCAATCGCCGGGCTGTCCAGCGGTGTGCAACAGACCGCTGAGATGATCCAGAAACTCGCCGAAGACAGCCAGAAAATCAACGGTGTGGTCGGGGTGATCCACAGCATCGCCGAACAGACCAATTTGCTCGCCCTCAACGCCGCCATCGAAGCTGCCCGCGCTGGCGAAATGGGCCGTGGCTTTGCGGTAGTCGCCGACGAAGTGCGCAACCTGGCCAAACGCGTGCAGAGCTCCACCGACGAAATCACCCGCATGGTCTCGGCGCTGCAAGCCGGCACCCGCGACGCGGTGGACTTCATGCAGGAAAGCTCGTTCAAGGCCGATGACTGCGTGCAGCAGGCCCAGGAAGCCGGCGCCGCGCTCGCCGAAATCACCGGCGCCGTGGCGCAGATGCGCGAGAGCAACACCCAGATTGCGGTGGCCGCCGAACAGCAGAGCCATGTCGCCGAAGAGATGAACCGCGCCGTGGTGAGCATTCGTGATGTGACCGAGAATACCGTGCAGCAGACCGTCGACTCAGCGACCACCAGCAACGAACTGGCGACACTGGCGGGAGAGCTGAGTAAGGCGATTGGGCAGTTGAAGCTGTAGGACCGATCAGCCCGTAATCCGACTCCTACAGCCATGTTTCAGAGTACTTGAGGTCAAAACGAAACTTCCTACGTAACTGCCAGATAAGCTCTACTCCCCCGCCCCGCAAACCGCTGCAAAGTCCCTCGCCTGATTAGTCAGTGCGAAGGAGTGCAGATGGTTTTTTTCGTTAGGGCTCCGGTTGTCGGGGCCGTCTTTTGATTCCGGTGATAGCCAGCTTCGTCCTGGCGCCCATGGACCCCACAGCGCCGGACGTTGAACGTGTGCTTGGGGATTTGCGCAATTGCCTGAACACCTTCGACGCGTGGGCCGACAGCTTTTTCAGTGGCTCGGCTCTGGAAGTCGAGCAGGTGTTCAAGGTCGGGGATGACGTCGCACTGGTGGCGCCGATCTCTTCCGACACGCCCAGTCGCACAGTCGCTCAATGCAAGGCCCAGGGTGGGCTGACCCTGGTGCATCTGTTCGAGAGCACCCGCTTCGTCCCCATCGGCAACACGCCGGTGACGCTGCAAGCCATTGCACCGGACGGCACGCCCATTGGCGCGCCGCTGCACCGCACCATCGGCCCCAGCGGCATGCTTGAAGTCCCTGAGTGCACCCGCGATCAGCAGTACCGCATCACCTTCTACCCCAATGTTTCCAAAGACCACGTCAAGGCGCTGTATGCGTCCTACCAGTCGGTGGTCGCCGGGCTGGAAGCGGATCTGCGCAAGCAATGGCACGAGCGCTTCGAGCCTCAGTGGGCTGATTTCGCCAAGGCCCCGCCCTTCAAGCGCAGCGCCAAACAGGGCGCGGCCTTTGCAAGCGGGATTGGCAAGGCCTTTTACAACCTGTGGGACAACATCACCGAGCTGTACGACCTGCTGGCCAACCTCAAGTCCAACAGCGAGAAGTTGCTGCAGTACCTCTCCCAAGCCGAACTCGATGAACTGCTGAAACTGGGCAAGGACACACTCGCCCAGGGCTTGCTGGTGCTCAGTGATGAGCCGCTGCTGTTTATCTATTTGTCGGCGGTGGTCAGCTGGATACGCCTGCTGCCGCCGCCCGAGATGTACGAACTGTTGGGTGAGATCACCGGTGAAGTCTTGATCAACCTGCTGCTGATATGGGCTACGCGGGGGATGGGGGTGCAGCTTCGGTTGGGGGCTCAGGTGTTGAGTTCTATTAAATCCGGCCGGGCGCGGGCGTTGTTGGAGTTGCTGGCCAGGCAGGTGCCGGGGCCTGGGCTGGAAACCCATGTGCAGACGGCCAAACCGTTGCTGCTGGGGAGTGCGGCGACGCCGGTCAAGGCAGTGCCGGTAGCGCCGTTGAAGGCGGGCGATACGCTGGTTTCGAACGCGGTGCCGATGGTGCGCAATAAGACGCAGCGTACGGCGTTAGTGCGGCAGGAGTCGGTGGATGACGTGCCGGCCGTGGCGTCGAACCCGAAGGGCGATGCGGCGGCTTCTGCGGATAAAACAGTTACTAACGGTTGCCCGGTGTCGATGGTCACCGGAGAGGAACTGCTGACCCTGACCGATGGCGCGCTCGATGGCATCTTGCCGTTCGAGTGGACGCGGTTGTACCGCACCAGTGCGGTGGAAGTGGATTGCGGGTTGGGGTTTGGCTGGAGTCACGCGCTGGCGCAGCGGCTTGTGGTTTCAGGCGATTTGGTGGTGTGGACGGACCATGAGAATCGCTCGACCACCCTGCCCTTGCCGACGGCTGCTCGGCCGGCGATTACCAACAGCCTGGCGGAAGCGGCGATCTACTTGGGGTCTGCACCGGATGAGTTGGTGCTGGCCCAGTCTTCTCGGTTTTATCACTTTTGCGACGGCGTGCTGACGGCGATCAGCGATGCGTATGACAACCGATTGCGCATTTTCCGGGATCGGTTGGGGCGCATTGAGCGACTGGATAACGGTGCAGGGCGTTCTTTGCTCTTGCGCTACGAGTTGGGCCGGATTGTGGCGGTGGACTACCAGGTTCATCGCGCCCAAGGCCACGAACCCTTCGTTTGGATGACCGAGCAAAACGTCGTTTCCTACGCCTATGACGATGCTGGACGACTGGTATCGGCGACCAATGCCGTCGGTGAGCGCGAGGTTTATCGGTACGACGAACAGCACGTCATTCTTGAGCGGCAGTTGGCCGGTGGGGCGAGTTTCTTTTGGGCGTGGGAAAGCTCTGGTAAAGCCGCGCGCTGTGTCCGGCACTGGGCCAGTTTTTCGCAGATGGACACGCGCTATGTATGGGGCGATGACGGCAGCGTCAACGTGCACAACGCCGATGGCAGCCAGGAAGTGTATGTCCACGATGACCGGGCGCGACTGGTACAGCGCATTGATCCCGACGGCGCCCGGCATTTCAAATCCTACGACGACAAGGGCCGACTGACCGTCGAGCAGGACCCGCTGGGCGCGGTGACGGCCTATCAGTACGACGACGCCGGACGCTTGGTGGCGCTGTTTCCGGGTGAGG
>NZ_QGAJ01000020.1:0-76983 GCF_005233615.1 Pseudomonas sp. CFBP13528 | reverse complement strand
AAGAACAGTTGCCCAACGGTGGGATCAAGCGCTATCGCTATGACGATCTGGGGCGGCGGGTTGCGCGGGAGGATGAGCATGGCGCGCTGACTCAATACCAATGGGACGCTGTAGGACGGCTGCTGAGACTGACCCAGCCCGATGGTACTCATCGAGAATTCAGCTACAACCCCTACGGAAAAATCATCGCCGAACGCGATGAACTCGGCCAGGTCACCCGCTACGAATACGCCGACGGCCTGCACCTGATCAGCCGCCGTATCAACGCCGATGGTACCCAGGTCAAGTATCGCTACGACAATGCTCGATTGCTGCTGAATGCCATCGAAAACGAAGTCGGCGAAACCTATCAACTGGACTACCACCCCAACGGCCTGATCCGACAGGAAACCGGCTTCGACGGCCAACGCACTGCCTACGCCTACGACCTCAAAGGCAACCTGCTGGAAAAGACCGAACACGGCGACGACGGTAGTCAGCTCGTTACCCTATACGAGCGCGATCATGCCGGTCGCCTCGTACGAAAAACCCTGCCCGATAACAGCATTATTGATTATGCCTACGACCGCCAAGGCAACCTCCTCAGCGTCGAAGACGGCCACTGGGCGCTGGCCTACGAGTACGACAAACAAAACCGCCTCACTGCCGAACATCAAGGCTGGGGCACCTTGCGCTACGGCTACGACGCCTGCGGGCAACTCCAGCATTTACGCCTGCCCGACAACAACCGCGTCACCTTCAACCACGNCGCCAACAAGGCCAACTGCTCAGCCACTACCACTACGACGACCAAAACCGCCTGCACGCCCACGCCGTCACCCAACAGCAAAACCACCTCTATCAACGCCAATACGACTACGACAAAGCCGGCAACCTCACCCGCCTGCTCGACACCCGCAAAGGCGAACACCGTTACCGCTACGACCCGCTCCAGCGCCTGACCCGCGCCGATCACTCGCAGGATGTGCAGGAGCGTTTCGGCCACAACCCCGCCGGCAACTTGCTTATGCAAGACAGGCCGGGCCCGGACATCGTGGCGGGTAATCGGCTGGTGATTCAAGGCGATCACCATTACGACTATGACGCTTTCGGCAACCTGATCCGCGAACGGCGCGGCAAAGCTCATTCACTCGTCACCCAGTACCGCTATGACTGCCAGCACCGGCTGATCGAAGTAACCCAACCCAACGGCCAGATCGCCAGCTATCGCTATGACCCGTTTGGTCGCCGCATCAGCAAAACCCTCGAAGAGAAAACCACGGAGTTCTTCTGGCAAGGCGACAAGCTGATCGCCGAACACCACGCCGATCGCCATCGCAGCTATCTCTACGAACCCGACAGCTTCCGCCCGCTGGCACTGCTGGAAGGCTTCGGCCCAGAAGAGACCAAGCCCTACCACTACCAACTCGACCACCTAGGCACACCACAGGAACTCACCACTCCCGACGGCGACATCGTCTGGTCCGCCCACTACCGCGCCTACGGCCAGATCGCCCGGCTGGACGTAGGCAAAATCGACAACCCACTACGTTTCCAAGGCCAGTACTACGACCAGGAAAGCGGCCTGCACTACAACCGCCATCGCTACTACAATCCGGATATTGGTCGTTACCTGACGCCCGATCCGGCGAAATTGCCGGGAGGGATTAATGCGTACCAGTACGTGCCCAATCCTACTGGGCGGGTGGATCCGCTAGGTTTAAGTACATGTCCAGGCGCGGACGGATGTAAACCACAGCTTAATACAGAAAAATCTCACGGGCAGGTAAAGGTAGATGAGGGAGCTCCCCCGCTACCCAGCTCAGAAAAAAAACGAGAATATCTGTATCGCGGTGACTTAAGAGAACCAGACGAAATCTTTAATAATGGATTTGAAAGTCGAGGAGACAGCACAGACCTTTTCCTGCACGTGTTGAATAATGCCAGTCCTCCTAGCAATTTCGTCCCCACTTCATCCTCAAGGAAACAAGCGTTGGTATTTGCTTCAAGCTTTGGATTCGAAGAAGGTTTCCTTTACACACTGAGGAAAATTCCTGGAAGAGACGTAAACAAAGAGCTCGGGAAGCTCTCAAAACATAAAAACGAATTAGAAATCGCAATTCCCGGTCGAATAGATACCAAGGATATTTTAGGCGCATCGCCAGTTAATGAAGACGGAACCTTTAAGGGATATACAATTTTGAACCCGCATAGGAAATACCCATGAAATCACGTGAAATCACCATTATCAAAGACGGGATACGTGACAGTGCAGTGATCGAATATGAAGGCGGTAAATCTACCCTTTATCTATTGCTAAGCAACGGGATCCAAAAAACCTATACAGCAATGGACTTATACGATTGCTTCGGCTTATTAAGAGCTGATATGAAAGACACGTTGTTTCTTTGCAAAGGCGCCAAAATCAACGTCCACACGTCAGGTATATCTTCACATATGTCAAACGGTCTTGTTGCTTACGAACTGACAATGGGGCAGCCAGAAGGGGAACTTGTGCATATATTTTCTTATGAAGAAAACGATCTCACCAATGATATACAAGAGCAGCATGATTTCTGCCAGCGCTGGGCTGAATCGGTGCAAACTTAGCCAATGCATCTGTGACGAGCACGCTCGCCACAGAATGAGCGTCTACCTAAATCCCCGCCAACGCCAAATCCATCGCAAAATACGTAAATATCAAATCCGCCCCCGCCCGCTTGATCGAGCCCAGGGTCTCGCGCACCACGCGATCCTCGTCAATCGCTCCCGCCTGGGCGCCGAATTTGATCATCGCGTACTCGCCGCTCACCTGATAAGCCGCCACTGGCAGGCGTGAGGCTTCGCGGATGTCGCGGATGATGTCGAGGTAGGCGCCGGCCGGTTTGACCATCAGCGCATCGGCGCCTTCCTGCTCGTCGAGCAGCGATTCGCGTACGGCCTCGCGGCGGTTCATCGGGTTCATCTGGTAGCTTTTGCGGTCGCCCTTGAGGGCGCTGCCGCCGGCTTCGCGGAACGGGCCGTAGAGGGCCGAGGCGAATTTGGTGGAGTAGGCCATGATCGGGATGTGGGTGAAACCGGCATCGTCCAGGGCGCGGCGGATGGCCTGGACCTGGCCGTCCATTGCCGCCGAAGGCGCGATGACGTCGGCACCGGCGCGGGCGGCGGCCACGGCTTGTTTGCCGAGGTTGACCAGGGTCGCGTCATTGTCGACGTGGGCGCCATGCATCACGCCGCAATGGCCGTGATCGGTGTACTCGCAGAAGCAGGTGTCGGACATCACAATCATTTCCGGCACGGCGTCCTTGATGATCGATGACATGCGCGAGACCAGGCCGCGCTCTTTCCAGGTGTCGCTGCCGCTGGCGTCCAGATGATGGGAAACGCCAAAGGTCATCACCGACTTGATGCCGGCACGGGCATAGCGCTCGATCTCGCCGGCCAGCTTTTTCTCAGGGATGCGCAACACGCCCGGCATGCTGGTGATCGGCACGAAGTCGTCGATTTCTTCTTCGACGAAAATCGGCAGCACCAGGTCGTTGAGCGTGAATTCGCTTTCCTGGAACAGGCCACGCAGCTCCGGAGAGCGGCGCAGGCGACGGGGGCGGGCTTGGGGGAACTGGCTGGTCATGGCTTTCCTGAAAAAGTGGCTGAAATCTTTGGGGCCAAAGCTTATGCCCCAAGCCCCGGCGGCACAAATGCCGAGGGGCCAACAGTGTATTGCGCGCCGCGTAACAATTGCATTGATCTAGAGCTGTAAATGCCCTTCGATGCAGACGGCTACGGCGCCGCCAACCCAGATTTCACTGCCCTGGCGCTCGATGCGAATGCGCCCCGCTCGTCCGATGGCGGTGCCCTGGCTGACCACGTAGCGCTCCGGCGCCAGGCCCTCGCTGAGCAACCATTGGGCAAGCCCGGCGTTCAAGCTGCCGGTGGCCGGGTCTTCCTGAGCACCGTCGCCGGCGATGAAGGCGCGCACCTCAAATTGTGCGTCCTCCCCATTGCCGGGCGCGATGACGCCGACCGCCAAGCCGAGCAACTGCGAGTAGTCAGGCTGCAGCGCCAGCACAGCCTGGCGATCAGCCAGCATCACCGCCAGCCAACCCGCGCCGTTATCCACCCACTGGCTGCGCACAATAGCGCCGGGCGCCAGGCCCAGCCCAACGCGCACACGCTCCAGCAGCGGCGCCTCGACAACGCCAGAACGCAACAGCGGTGGCGCGATGAACGCCAGTTCGTCGCCTTCGCGTCGAATGCGCACCAAACCGATTTCGCACTCCTGAATGATCTCTTGCCCACGCGCAATACCGCCTGCCTGCAACCACGCGTGGCAACTGCCCAAGGTCGGATGCCCGGCAAACGGCAGTTCCTGCATAGTTGTGAAAATTCTTACCCGGTAGTCGGCTCGCGGGTCACGGGGCGTCAGCAAAAACGTGGTTTCGCTGAGGTTCGTCCACTTGGCGAAGTCGGCCATCTGTTGGTCCGTCAGGCTGTCGGCCCCGAGCACCACGGCAAGTGGGTTGCCTTTGAGCGGCACACGGCTGAAGACATCCAGTTGTTTGAAATCGAAAGTCGGCATGCTCAGCTCGGAATATTCAGGCCACGGATCACCGCTGGGCGTGCGACAAAGCCGTCCAACGCGCGCAGTACGTTAGGAAAATCGGCAATGCCCACCAGGTCGCCGGATTCGTAGAAGCCGATCAGGTTGCGAATCCAGGGGAAGATGGCGATGTCAGCGATGCTGTAATCGTCACCCATGATCCAGGTGCGGCCCAACAGGCGTTTTTCCAGCACGTGGAGCAAGCGCCGCGATTCGGCGGCATAACGGTCGCGCGGGCGCTTGTCTTCATAGGCCTTGCCGGCGAACTTGTTGAAGAACCCCAACTGGCCGAACATCGGGCCGATCCCGCCCATCTGGAACATCAGCCACTGAAGGGTTTCGTAGCGGGTGGCCGGATCTTCAGCGAGCAGCTGGCTGCTCTTCTCCGCCAGGTAAATCAGGATCGCGCCGGACTCGAACAACGCCAGCGGCTGCCCGCTGGGGCCATTGGGGTCAATGATTGCGGGGATCTTGTTATTGGGATTGAGCGACATGAACTCGGCGGACAACTGGTCCTGGGTATCAAAGCTGACCTTGTGCGCCTCATAAGGCAGCCCGAGCTCTTCGAGCATGATCGAGACCTTGACGCCATTGGGCGTAGGCAACGAATACAGCTGCAGGCGCTCCGGGTGCTGCGCGGGCCATTTGCTGTTGATCGGGAAAGCGGCGAGTGCGTTCATCGAGGAAATTCCTGAGCGGAAAATCCCCATGATAGACATCTGCTCGGCGTCGTGCATACGTCATCATCGAGCAACATTGCCTGGCTAAAATCCCCGTGGGCGAACCAAAATGCCCGAATGCACTCTTAACTGCGCTTATCCGGTGAATGGAGGCACCTGGCTATACCGACATGGAACAACCTCAGACGCGCACCGCGCCAATGGGCCGGGCCTGTCAGCCTTAAACCGACGCAAGAAGACTCGAACCTAAATGAAGATCAAGCCTCTGCGCCTTGTGCAACACATCAAACGTTATTCATACATCATGTTACCGCTGCTGCTGGTCACCGCCGGTATTGTCACGGCACTGGATGCCCGTGAAAGCCGCGCGCAACCGGTGGACGGCGTGCAAACCCTGGTATTTCTGCGCCACGGCGAAAAACCTGCCGGAGGCCTGGGCCAACTCAATTGTCAGGGCCTGAACCGTGCGATGAACCTGGCCAGTGTATTGCCGGAAAAATTCGGCAAGGCCGATTTCGTGTTTGCCGCCAACCCGACGCGCAATGTCGAGGAAGGTGAGCTGGACAACTCCTACAGCTACATTCGCCCGCTGATGACCATCAGCCCCAGCGCAATCAAGCTGGGCCTGCCGGTCAACATCAAGTTCTCGGCAAACGACACCAGTGCCCTGGCCGACGAACTGGTCGAAGACAAGTACCACAACGCCACGATCTACACCGCCTGGTCCCACGGTTACCTGCCGGAGTTGATCAACAAAGTCGCCAGTGAAGCGGCTGGCGAAAAGCACACCATCACCGACGACTGGTCCGGCAGCGACTATGACTCGCTGTACGTGCTGACACTCACCTGGCACAACGGCAAGGCCTCATTGCTCAGTCGCAACTACAAGCAGGGGCTCGATAATGGTGAGCAAACCTGCCCCAACCCGACCCAGGTCAGCGCAGATACCTGAAGGTTGAGCGTCAGACGCGTATGATGCTGCGCTATTGACTCATCGGCGGAACATCTCCATGTCCAACCTCTCTTCTGCCCAGCCCAACCGGGGCTGGTCGTTCTGGTGCAAACCTGCGCTGTTTCTCCTGGTGGCCTGCATCGGCCTCTACTACGTGAAATGGTCGCCCTACTACCTCAAGGCCTTTGTCGCGGCTGACAACCACAGCATCGGTGCCTCGATTCTCAATGATCAGCAAAGCTCGCCCCTCGCGGCGGCGCTGGCCTATGCCCAGGTGTATTTTCTGGCGATCTGGAAAGCCGCCGTGCTGGCGGTCATCCTGGGTTCCCTGCTGCAAGTGCTGATCCCGCGCGACTGGCTGCTGCGCCTGTTCGGCCGCGCCGGCCTGGGATCGACCCTGCGCGGCGGGCTGTTCGCCTTGCCGGGGATGATGTGCAGTTGCTGCGCGGCGCCAGTGGCGGCAGGCATGCGCCGTCAGCAGGTGTCGGTGGGCGCGGCCCTGGCGTTCTGGATTGCCAACCCGGTGCTGAACCCGGCCACGCTGGTGTTCATGGGCTTTGTGCTGGGTTGGGGCTTTACCGCGTTGCGCCTGGTGGCGGGGATTGTGCTGGTGGTGGGTGTGTCATTGATAGCGCAACGTATTGCACGCCCGGACCAGGTGCCGGAAGCAGCGCTGGAGGCCGTGGCCGAGGTCAGCACTGCTGAGTCCGAACCCTTCCTGACGCGCTGGTTACGGACGTTGTGGCAGCTGTTCTGGAGCACCATCCCGGTGTATATCCTCGCGGTGCTGATCCTCGGCGCGGCACGGGTCTGGCTGTTCCCCCATGTGGACGGGGCGATGGCCGACAGCCTTGTGTGGCTGGTTCCGCTGGCGATAGTCGGCACGTTATTCGTGATTCCTACGGCGGCCGAGATTCCCATCGTACAAACCATGATGACCCTGGGCATGGGCACCGGCCCGGCCGTCGCCTTGCTGATGACCCTGCCGAGCGTAAGCCTGCCGTCGCTGCTGATGCTGCGCAAGGATTTCGATGCGCGGGTGCTGGTGACGGTGGCCGGGCTGACCATGTTGATGGGAGTGGTGTGCGGGTTGATCGGGGCGGTGATTCTTTAGACGTTGAGTGGGCTGATGACCCTTTCGCGGGCTTGCCCGCGAAGGGGCCTTCGAACCTGCCAATCAACCGCGCCGAGCACCACGCTCACGCAAGTATTCCACCACCGCACCCTGATCCCCGGCAAACTCGATCCGCGCCCCTTTGTTCTCGCGCTGAAACGCATACATCGGGTCGTAATACTCGCGCAACAAGCCTTCGATCCACACGCGGTGCAGGTCCACTGCCCCGCTGCGTGCCTGTTCCGCCAGGGCGTCCTGCAAAATCGCCTGCAGCCGCTGAAAGCGTTCGCCGCCCAGGCGCTTATGGATATTGGCAAGGCTTTGAGTCAGACGCTCGGCAAACAATGCCTGGCCATTTTCACCCAATACCTCAATGAACTCGGCGCACAGGTCGACCACATAATCGCGCAGGATGCGCTCGACGCGACCTTCAACGCTGTCTTCGAGCCATACCATCGGGAACGTCTGCATACCTTTGTGTAACGGCAGCGGCAGCGCGCAGCTGCCGATCATGCGGCTCTCGTCCTCGACCACGAACTGTTCGATGCCCGCCGCGCGTTTTTTGAGCACGTCCACCGCGAGGCGGTTTTCGAAGTCGATATTGGAAGGCTGCGCCGTGGCGCGCTTGCCGAAGCTGGAGCCGCGATGGTTGGCATGGCCTTCCAGGTCCAGGGCGTTGCGTAACTGACCGAGCACTTCGGTCTTGCCGGTGCCGGTCATGCCGCCGAGCAGAACAAAATCACATTGGGCAGTCGCCTGGTCCAGCGTATCCAGTAGGAAAGTACGCATGGCCTTGTAGCCACCACCGACACGCGGGTACTCGATACCCGCTTCGGTCTTCAGCCATTGCTGCACAATCTGCGAGCGTAACCCGCCGCGAAAGCAGTACAGGTAGCCCTGTGGATTGGCCAGGGCGAACTGTGCCCATTGCTCGATACGCTCGGCCTTGACCGTCCCCGACACCAGCTCATGGCCCAGAACAATTGCGGCTTGCTGGCCTTGCTGCTTGTAGCAGGTGCCGACCCGCTGGCGCTCTTCGTCGGTCATCAACGGCAGGTTGACCACGCCGGGGAACGCGCCCTTGGTGAACTCGACCGGCGCGCGGGTATCCATCATCGGCCGGTCGTTGAGGAAGATGTCGCGGTAATCGGTGATATCCGTTGCCATCAAATCACCTCTACCGCGTGTGTCTGTCGCTCAAGCAGTTCGCCAATGGACTCGAGGGCCAGGCCCAGTTCAGCGGCCACCGCGTGGAACTCGGCGTCGCCTTCGGGCGTGACGGCGATCAGCAAGCCACCGCTGGTTTGCGGATCGCACAGCACGCGCTTGTGCAATTCCTGCACACGCCCGACCTTGCTGGCGTAGCTGTCGAAGTTGCGCAAGGTGCCACCGGGTACGCAGCCCTGGTCCAGGTAGTACTCGACGCCTGGCAGGCGTGGGACTTTTGCATATTCGATGCGGGCGGTGAGGCCGCTGCCGTCGGCCATTTCCACCAGATGTCCGAGCAAGCCGAAACCGGTGACATCGGTCATGGCAGTCACCCCGGCCAGCTTGCCGAAGCGGCTACCGGGTTTGTTGAGGGTACACATCCAGTCGCGGGCCAGGCCGATGTCGGCCTCGCGCAACTTGCCCTTCTTTTCGGCGGTAGTGAGGATGCCGATGCCCAACGGTTTGGTCAGGTACAGCTTGCACCCTGCGGTGGCGGTGTCGTTGCGTTTCATATGGCGCTTTTGCACGATACCGGTCACGGCCAGGCCGAAGATCGGTTCCGGCGCGTCGATGGAGTGCCCACCCGCCAGGGGGATGCCGGCGGCATCGCATACCGCGCGACCGCCACGAATGACTTCGCGGGCAACTTCCGGGGCCAGCACGTTCACCGGCCAGCCAAGAATGGCGATGGCCATCAACGGGTCGCCGCCCATGGCGTAGATGTCGCTGATGGCGTTGGTGGCAGCGATGCGGCCGAAGTCGAAGGGATCGTCGACAATCGGCATGAAAAAGTCCGTGGTGGATACCACGCCGCGTTCATCGTCGATGGCGTACACCGCCGCATCATCGCGTGAAGCGTTGCCCACCCAGAGGTTGGGATCGAGGTTTTGTGCGCCACTGCCGGCCAGAATCACCTCCAGCACCTGAGGCGAGATCTTGCAACCGCAACCTGCACCATGGCTGTACTGCGTAAGTCGAATCTGCTCGCTCATGGAAAACCTCTGACTATCGTGTGGGAGAATTCTACCAGATAGCCAAAAGCCAACCGCGCTCCAATGAACACGGCCGGCTTTTCAGATCAAGCGTTACTGCCGGGCAGCGAGCAAACGCGCGTGCCGGTTACGTCGGGCAATGTTCAGGCATTCGATCGCCGCCGAGAACGCCATCGCTGCATACACGTAGCCTTTTGGCACATGGGCGCCGAAGCCTTCGGCGATCAGCGTCATGCCGATCATGATCAGGAAACCCAGGGCCAGCATCACCACGGTCGGGTTGTCGTTGATGAACTTGGCCAAGGGTTCGGCCGCCACCAGCATCACGATCACCGAGGTCACCACGGCAATGATCATGATCGGCAAGTGTTCGGTCATGCCCACTGCCGTGATGATGCTGTCGATGGAGAACACCAGGTCGAGCAGCAGGATCTGCCCGATGGCGGCAGCAAAGCCTATGGCAACCGTATTGCCAACGCTGGTTTTCTCTTCGGGCGCCGGGTCCATGCTGTGGTGGATCTCGGTGGTTGCCTTCCACACCAGGAACAGACCACCGGCGATCAGGATCATGTCCTTCCACGAAAAGGCCTGGCCGAACACTTCGAACACCGGCGCCGTCAGTTGCACGATAAAGGCGATGGTGCTCAGCAGGCCCAGGCGCAATATCAGCGCCATGCTGATGCCAATGCGCCGCGCCTTGGCCCGATGCTGCTCAGGCAGCTTGTTGGTGAGAATCGAGATGAAGATCAGGTTATCGATGCCCAGCACGATTTCCATGACGATCAAGGTGGCCAGCGCGATCCACGCGGTGGGGCTGGCGGCCAGTTGTAAAAGATAATCCATAGGTCAGTCCTGACGTTGTGCTGGGAAATTAGGTTTCTTGGGTGTTCGATTCAGCGTCTTTTTCTGCCTGATCATCCTTTTTCTGCGGACTGATCAGGCCTTGGGTCGCTTCACTCAATGCCTGTTCGGCGGCCTTCTGGGTGTCATCGATGGCCTGCTTGGCCGATTCGGTGGCCTTGCCCAACACCTGCTGCGCGCTTTTCTCGACCTGATCACAACCGCTGATCACCACCAATGAAAGCGCAAGCAGCGACGCCGCGCCCAGGGAATTGAGTTTCATGATGTATTCCTCGTTAGAACCCTTGGGGCCAAATAGTGGCCCCGCGATAGCGAGGCATTCTATGCAGGTGAACAGTTCAGGAAAATTCGTATTTTTCTAACGTATACTTCGTTTTTTACGAAGTGTAGACGGCGATGCTCAATTATCGACAGTTACATTATTTCTGGGTGGTGGCGAAGACGGGCAGCATCGTGCGCGCCTGCGAACAACTGAACCTCACGCCCCAAACCATCAGCGGGCAGATCAGCCTGTTGGAACAGACCTTTGGCATCGACCTGTTTCAGCGGGTGGGGCGCCAGTTGGAACTGACCGAAGCCGGGCGCCAGGCCCTGCCCTACGCCGAGCAGATGTTCCAGACCGGGAATGAGTTGGAGGCGATGCTGCGCGCGCAACCCAATGAGCAGCAGATTGTGTTTCGCGTCGGGGTGGCAGATGTGGTGCCCAAGTCCATCGTGTACCGCCTGATCGCTCCTACCATGGAGCTGAGCGAACCGCTGCGCATCACGTGCCGTGAAGACAAACTCGAACGGTTATTGGCCGACCTGGCGATCCAGCGCCTGGACCTGGTGATTTCCGACAGCCCGATGCCTACTCACCTGGACATCAAGGGCTACAGCCAGAAGCTGGGGGAATGTGGCATCAGTTTTTTTGCCACCCATGCGTTGGCCGAGCGCCATGGCGGCGCGTTCCCTGAATGTTTGCACGGCGCACCGTTGTTGATCCCCGGCGCGGAGACAGTGGTGCGCAGCCGTTTGCAGCGCTGGTTTGCCGATCAGCAGATCCAACCCAGGATCATCGGCGAGTTCGACGACAGCGCCTTGATGCAGGCATTCGGCCAGTCCGGCAGCGGCATCTTTATCGCCCCCAGCGTGATCGCCGATGAAGTGGTGCGCCAGTACGGCGTGGCACTGATCGGCCAGACCGACGCGGTGACCGAATCCTTCTACGCCATCTCGGTGGAGCGCAAGGTCAAGCACCCCGGCATCGTGGCGATTACCGAAGGCGCCCGACGCGAACTGTTTACCGCCCTGCCCTGAACACACGGTGGGAGCGAGTTGGCAAATCCGACGGTGCCGGTGACGGAATGACGCAGCAAACGGGACTCGTCCTACAGCATGCTAGACTTCGCGCCTGCTTCCTACAGCACTTTCTCCCTGCAATGCTGTGCCCACTAAAAAAACTAGAGACAATCGTTTATGACTGCTGCCCCTTCACTGCTGCAACGTTTAATGCGCGTCAGCCTGGTCACCCAAATCATCATCGGCCTGATCGCTGGCATTGTGCTGGCCCTGTTGCTGCCAGAGGCCGCCAAGGCCACCGGCTTTATCGGTAAAGTATTCGTCACGGCCCTGAAGGCCGTCGCGCCGATCCTGGTGTTCGTACTGGTGATGGCGTCTATTGCCAATCATAAACACGGTCAGGAAACCCATATCCGACCGATCCTGTTCCTGTATTTACTTGGTACCTTTGCCGCTGCCGTGGTCGCAGTGGTTGCCAGCATGATGTTCCCATCTTCCCTGGTCCTGGCTACCCATGACGCCACCGTAAGCGCCCCCGGCGGTATCGGCGAGGTGCTGCAAAGCCTGCTGCTCAGCGTGGTGGATAACCCGGTCAGCGCACTGATGAATGCCAACTTCATTGGCATCCTGGCCTGGGCCATTGGCATGGGCATTGCCATTCGCCATGCAGGCGACACCACCCGCACGGTGCTCGACGACCTGTCCAACGGCGTAACGCTGATCGTACGCGTAGTGATCCGCTTCGCCCCGCTGGGGATCTTCGGCCTGGTCGCCTCGACCCTGGCCACCTCCGGCTTCGGCGCCCTGCTCGGCTATGCCCATCTGCTGGTGGTACTGATCGGCTGCATGCTGTTCGTGGCGCTGGTGATCAACCCGGCCATCGTTTTCTGGAAACTGCGCCGTAACCCTTACCCGCTGGTGTTGCTGTGCCTGCGCGAAAGCGGTATCACCGCGTTCTTCACCCGCAGCTCGGCGGCCAATATTCCGGTGAACCTGGCGTTGAGCAAACGCCTGGGCCTGCATGAAGACACGTATTCGGTGTCGATCCCACTCGGCGCCACGATCAACATGGCCGGTGCGGCAATCACGATCACTGTACTGACCCTGGCGGCCGTGCATACCCTGGGCATCGCCGTAGACCTGCCCACCGCCGTGCTGCTCAGTGTGGTCGCGGCCATCTGTGCCTGTGGGGCATCGGGGGTGGCCGGCGGCTCGCTGCTGCTGATTCCGCTGGCGTGCAGCCTGTTCGGCATTCCGAGTGAAATTGCCATGCAGGTGGTGGCTGTCGGCTTCATCATCGGCGTGTTGCAGGACTCGGCGGAAACCGCGCTCAACTCGTCCACCGATGTGTTGTTCACCGCAGCGGCGTGTTTGGACAAGGATGCACAGCCGGCTTAGACACCGGCAATAAAAAAGCCCGGGACCGTTCGTTGAAGAACGCTCCCGGGCTTTTTTGTGGGTGCTTAGAAAGCGCCCATGTAATCACGCTTGCCCACTTCGACGCCGTTGTGACGCAACAACGCGTAGGCGGTGGTGACGTGGAAGAAGAACTGCGGCAGGCCGTAGGTCAGCAGGTAGGACTGGCCGCTGAAGCGCTTCTCTTTCGGGGTGCCCGGGCGAGTGACGATTTCGATGCCTTCCTTGCCGTCGATTTGCTCAGGCTTGATGGTGTCGACGAAGGCCAGCACTTTGGCGATCAACGCTTGCAGGTCGGCGAAGGTGACTTCGCTGTCTTCGTACTTGGGCACTTCAATCTCGGCCAGGCGTGCGCTGACACCTTTGGCGAAGTCCACGGCGATCTGTACCTGACGCACCAGTTGGAACATGTCCGGGAACAGACGCGCCTGCAGCAAGGCGTTCGGCTCGATGTTTTTGGCGCTGGCGTGGGCTTCGGCTTTGTTCAGCACATCGCTCAGGGCGTTGAGCATTTGCTTGAAGACTGGGATAGAAGCGGCATACAGGGAAATAGTCATGTCAGTCTCACGGTAATGGCAGGGTTGGAACCAGCGGCGATTATAGCCATGCCTGCCGCTTGTCTTTTATTTTTTCCGGCTTAGGCTAGGGGATTCACTGCATAGGGAACGCGCGATGACCGCCGAGCACGACACCGACACCCCTGAGCCGCGCCTGAACAGCACGGAAATCCGCGTCCTGGGCTGCCTGATCGAGAAACAGGCCACCAACCCGGAGACCTACCCCCTGACCCTTAACGCCCTGGTGCTGGCCTGTAACCAGAAGACCAGCCGCGAACCGGTGACCAACCTCAGCCAGGGCCAGGTTGGCCAAAGCTTGCGCGTGCTCGAAGGCCAGGGTTTTACCCGGCTGGTCATGGGCAGCCGCGCCGACCGCTGGGAACACCGCGTCGACAAAGCGCTGGAACTGGTACCGGCGCAGGTGATCCTGATCGGGCTGCTGTTCCTGCGCGGGCCGCAGACGGTCAACGAGTTGCTGACGCGCAGCGGGCGCATGCATGACTTTGAAGACGCCGAGCAAGTGGTGCATCAACTGGAACGTCTGATTGGCCGCGGTTTGGCGGTGTTGGTGCCACGCCAGGCGGGGCAGCGCGAGGATCGGTATACCCATGCGCTGGGCGACCCGGCGGATATCGAAGCGATTATTGCGGCGCGCGCAAATCCGGTGGAGCGTGGCGGCGGGGCTGTCTCAATGGAGCGCATTGAAGAGCTGGAAGCGCGGATTGCGGCGCTGGAAGAACGCCTGACACAGTTGGAACAGGCCTGACGAGATTCAACCCTGCGCGAATGCCAGTCAGTTAAGCGTACACCACCGTCTGTAGGAGCGAGCTTGCTCGCGAAAAACGTCAACGATAACGCGTGTTTTCTGAATGAACGCGGTGCCAGTGAGTTTTTCGCGAGCAAGCTCGCTCCTACAGGGCGTCAGCTCCGGGCGAAGGCCACCGCCGCCTCGAACTGCTCCTGCGTAGGACGCACGCCGGTATACAGCACAAACTGCTCCAGCGCCTGGATCGCAATCACTTCAAGCCCGGTAATCACCCGCTTGTTCTTGGCACGCGCACGCACGATCAAGGGCGTTTCAGCGGGGATCGCGACGACATCGAACACCGTCTCGGCGTTATCCACCGCATCGGCCGCAAATGCCAGCTGATTCGCTTCCGCCCCGCCGGTCATGCCTATCGGCGTCACATTAACCAGCATCTGCGGACGTAACTCGCCCAGTTCAGCCTGCCATGCATACCCCAGGTTCTGCGCCAGGGCCCTGCCCGCCGCTTCGTTGCGCGCCACGATCACACCATTGGCGTAACCGCCATCACGCAAGGCACTGGCCACGGCCTTGGCCATGCCGCCACTGCCACGCAGGGCGAAGCTCGAACCTTGGGGTACCCGATGCTTTTTCAGCAGTTGCTCAACGGCGATGTAATCGGTGTTGTAGGCCTTGAGACGGCCGTCGGTGTTGACGATGGTGTTCAGCGAATCGATGGCTTGAACCGAATCGTCAAGTTCGTCCACTAAAGCGATGGCAGCTTCCTTGAACGGCATGGACACGCCACAGCCGCGAATACCCAGCGCTCGTATGCCGCCGATCGCGCCAGGCAAGTCCTGGCTGCTGAAGGCCTTATAGTAGAAATTCAGGCCCAACTGCTCATACAGATGGTTGTGGAAACGCAGGCCGAAATTTCCAGGACGCGCCGACAGTGACATGCACAGCCGGGTGTCCTTATTGGGGTGCATCTGCATGGGTAGCTCCTTGAAGTAAGCAAATCGGTACAGACCTTACACAACCTTTACCTATTGGCTGTGCTGTTTTTCAGAAATACGTTGTCTTAAAAGTATCCCCGCGACAATCCTTGAGTCTATTGATTGCAGACCACAAGCGCAGGGGCTAACCGAGGAAAGATCATGATGCGTAAAGTCCCCAGGATTGCTTTGCTTATTGGCGCACTCGCTATGGCAGGCCAAGCTTCCGCTCACGGTGGTGGGTGGGGCGGCCCGGCCGTGTTGGGTGCGCTTGTCGGTGCAGCCGTCGTCGGCTCCGTGGTTGCCAGCCAGCCTCGTGAGGTCTACGTACAGCAACAACCGGTGTACGTGCAGCCGCAGCCGGTGTATGCCGCTCCACCGCCGGTCTACTACGCACCGCCGCCGCCAGTGTATGTGCAGCAACAGGTTTATTACCGCCCGGCACCCGTCTATTACGGCCCGCCACGGGGCTATGGCTACTATGGCCCGCCCCACGGCTACTATCGCCACGGCTGGTAACCGTCCATCGGTGCACATGCAACAGGCCTCGCCCACACGCGGGGCCTTTTTTTGCCGCAAAGTCTGTATTTATCCTGCCAAGGTCGTTGTGAGGACAATGCTTGAGCGCCGATCCCACATCATCAGGTTGGGATCGCCTCTTGATCGCCCCCTACGAACGCTGTCATGTTTGTGTCACCAAGCCGTTTCAGTATCGATTCTGTCCACTCAATAACAATTAAGGACGATTGACCATGCCCACGCAAAATCCGCACCGCACCGCTGGCCTCTGTACGTCCAGCAAGGTCTACAGCGCCCTGACAGAACTCAAGCACCTGGAAGGCCACCGCAGCGCAAAGTTCCTGGCATTGCTGGCTGAAAGCCTGGTGCGCAAAGGCTTGCTCAGCGAACAGGAAGTGGTGCACATGCTCGATCAGGTGGTGGATTGACGTCTGGCGTTGATGTCGACTATCGAGCCAGGTGATTTTTCCTCGGCGCCGGCGCACCGTAAGGTGACCTCCATAACGTTTGGAGGTACTTATGCCCACTGTTCAGATCATGTCCGTCATCGGCAGCGCCGTTCCCGCCCCTCTTCGCAAGCTGGGCCTGCTCGCCTGCTGGTACGTGGTCAGCGATGGCGAGCCCATCAGCGGCCCGCTCACCTCGTTATCCGATGCCCAGATGCAACGCCAGCTGGCAGCCGGCTACAGGCTTGAAGCCTAGGGCAGCGGCAGCTTGACACGCGGCTTGGTTTCGACAAACAACGCCCAGCAGGACATGAACAGCGCCGCGACCAGCGGCCCGATCACGAAACCATTCAGGCCAAACACCGACAGCCCGCCCAGGGTCGAGATCAGGATCAGGTAATCCGGCATCTTGGTGTCCTTGCCCACCAGAATCGGGCGCAGCACATTGTCCACCAGGCCGATCACGAACACGCCGAACAACGCCAGCACAACGCCCTGCCAGATCGAACCGCTCAACAGGAAGTAAGCGGCCACCGGCCCCCAGACAATCCCGGCGCCCACCGCAGGCAGCAGCGACAGAAACGCCATCAATACCGCCCAGAGCAACGCGCTGGGAATATCCAGGAACCAGAAGATCAAGCCCCCCAGCGCACCTTGGGTCACGGCTACCAGCACGTTGCCCTTGACCGTGGCCCGCACCACCCGGTTGAACTTGAGTTGCAGGCGACGCTTTTGCGGCTCGGCCAACGGCACCGCCGTGCGCACCTTGCGGACCAGCTCCGGGCCGTCGCGCAGCAGGAAAAACAGCAGGTACAGCATGATGAAGAAGCTCACCAGGAAATCGAACGTGCCCTGGCCGAAGCTGAACGCCTGGGAAGCGAAGAACTGGCTGCCCTGCATCGCGCCCTTGACCACCTTCTCGCGCAGGCCTTCCAGGTTGCCCATGCCAAAACGGTCCAGCAGGTGCTGGAAATACGGCGGCAGGAAATGCTTGAACTGCTCGATATAACCGGCCACATCCAACTTGCCGCTTTCGACGTTCTTATAGAGCGTGGCGCCCTCTTGCACCAGCAAGGCGCTGGTAATGATCACCGGCAAAATCGCGATCACCAGGCACACCAACAAGGTGGTCAGGGAGGTCAGGTTGCGGTTCCAGCCAAAGCGCTGTTGCAGGCGGCGCTGCATGGGCGCGAAGATGATGCCGAGGATTACCGCCCAGAACACCGCGCCGTAGAACGGCAGCAATATCCAGATAAAGGCGACAGTGACCAGGGCCAGGAGTAACAGCAAGGTCTTGAATTGCAGATTGGTTTGATTCATGTCCGATCCATGTCAAAAAAGCACGGGGCCGGTGTCGGCCCTGTTGCTTAGTCCGCAGCGCAACCTGGGAGTGCCCTGGTTTATCGAACAAGCATAGATCGGCTTAACCAGACGTGGATCAATGCATCGCGCCCTGCCCTGCACTACCCTCGCGCTTTTTTTGCGACGTACGCACCATGCCCCCGATAATCGCCCCCGAACTGCTCGCTCCCGCCGGCACATTGAAGAACATGCGTTACGCCTTCGCCTATGGCGCCGATGCGGTGTACGCCGGCCAGCCGCGCTACAGCCTGCGCGTGCGCAACAATGAATTCGACCACGCCAACCTGGCCCTCGGGATCCAGGAGGCCCAATCACAGGGCAAGCGCTTCTACGTGGTGGTGAACATTGCGCCGCACAACGCCAAGTTGAAGACCTTCCTCAAGGACCTGACGCCCGTGGTCGCCATGGGCCCGGATGCGCTGATCATGTCTGACCCGGGGCTGATCATGCTGGTGCGCCGGCATTTTCCGCAGATGCCGATTCACTTGTCGGTGCAAGCCAACACCGTCAACTGGGCCAGCGTGGAGTTCTGGCAGCAACAGGGCATCTGCCGGGTGATCCTGTCGCGGGAGCTGTCCCTGGAAGAAATCGGCGAGATTGGCCAGCAGGTGCCGGCCATGGAGCTGGAGGTGTTTGTGCATGGCGCCCTGTGCATGGCCTATTCCGGGCGGTGCCTGCTGTCGGGCTATATGAACAGGCGCGACGCCAACCAGGGTACCTGCACCAATGCGTGCCGCTGGAAGTACCAGGCCAGCGCGGCGGTGGAAAATGCCACGGGTGAGATCGTCCAGGCCGTTGAACCGACGCTGGGCCTCGGTACGCCGACCGACCAGGTATTCCTGTTGCAGGAAGCCCATCGCCCCGATGAACAGATGCCCGCGTTCGAAGACGAGCACGGCACCTACATCATGAACGCCAAGGACTTGCGCGCCGTGCAGCATGTGGAGCGCCTGACCCAGATGGGCGTGCATTCGCTGAAGATCGAAGGCCGCACCAAATCGCACTTCTATTGCGCGCGCACCACCCAGGTGTATCGCCGGGCAATCGATGATGCGGTGGCCGGTCGCGCCTTTGACCGCCGCTTGATGACCGACCTCGAATCCCTGGCCCAACGCGGTTACACCGAAGGCTTTCTGCGCCGCCATGTGCACGATGAATACCAGAACTACCAGCACGGCAGCTCCGTCTCCGAGCGCCAGCAGTTTGTCGGTGAACTGACCGGCGAACGCCGGGGCGAGCTGGCCGAGGTCAAGGTGAAGAACCGCTTCGCCGTGGGCAATCATCTGGAATTGATGACGCCGGCCGGCAACTTCCACTTTGACCTGGCCTCGTTGCATAACGCAAAGGGCGACGCCATCGAGGTAGCGCCGGGGGACGGGCACACGGTGTACGTGCCCTTGCCGGCCGAGGCGGGCCTGGATTTTGGCCTGTTGATGCGCGATCTGTGAACGATCAAATCCTGAACTGACCCACCAACTGCCCCAGGCGCTGCCCCAGATCCGCCAGGCTGCGGGACGTCTGGGCGCCGAGTTGGGTTTCATCGGCCACGCTGTCTACCGCCGCGGCAATCTGGTGCACGCTGCGGTTGATTTCCTCGGCCACGGCGGTTTGCTCTTCGGCGGCGCTGGCGATCTGCGCGTTCATGGAGTTGATGGTGCCGATCAACTGGGCCATGGTGTCCAGCGATGCCCCGGCCTGGTTGGCCTGGGACGAAGTGCCGTCACCGGCGTCGCTGGAGCGGCGCATGGCGTCCACGGCAGCCTCGGTGCCTTTTTGCAGGCGGTCGATCATGCCCTGGATTTCCTGGGTGCTGGTCTGGGTGCGGCTGGCCAGGGCGCGCACTTCATCGGCAACCACGGCAAAGCCCCGCCCGGCCTCACCGGCGCGCGCAGCTTCAATCGCTGCGTTCAACGCCAGCAGGTTGGTTTGTTCGGCAATCGAGCGGATCACGCCAAGCACGCTGACAATCGAAGACACGTCCTGCTGCAGACTGTCGAGGGACACCCCGCTGCTGCGGATATCGTTCACCAGCGCATGGATCTGCGCGATGCTGCCGTCCACTACGCGCTTGGCGGCCTGGCCCTCGGCATCGGTCTGCTGCGCGGCAACGGCAGCGCCCTGGGCACTGCGCGCCACTTCATGGGCGGCGGACGACATCTGATTGATCGCGGTGGCGACCTGGTCGGTTTCGTGACGCTGGCGTTCCATGGCGGTTTCCGAACGCTGGGCTTGCTCGGACACCTGGCTCACCAGGCCGGTGAGTTGCGCGGTCATTTCGGTGATCTGGCGGACCAGCCCGTGGATCTTGTCGACAAACCGGTTGAACGCGCCAGCCAGGTCGCCGAGTTCGTCCTGGCTGGTAATGGCCAGGCGGCGCGTCAGATCACCTTCGCCAGCGGCGATATCGTCCAGGTTGGCTTTCATCAGGCTCAGTGGGCGCAGGATCGTGTTGGCCACCAACAGGCCGACGGCGGCGATCACCAACAACACCACGGCCGCCACACCGAGGATGCTCAACAGCACGCCCTCCATGCGCTCGTGGACCTTGGCCTCGACCACCGCGACCTGGGCTTCGATGCCATCGAGGTTGACCGAGGTACCGATGACCATGTCCCACTTGGGCAGGTATTCGGTGTAGCCGAGCTTGGGCACCAGCTCGGTCTGGCCGGGCTGGGTCGAGCTGTATTGCAGGTAGTGGGTGCCGTCCTTGCCGACGTTGACCAGGTCGCGGTTGACGTAGACGCCGTTGGGGTCGCGGTTGTCCTTGAAGCTCTTGCCCACGCCGTCCGGACTGTTGCCCTTGAACAGGCGGATGGTCTCGGAATCGTAGCCGAAGAAGTAGCCGTCCTTGCCGTAGCTGGTGCTGGACAGCAACTTGACCACCTGCGCCCGCGCCACCGTATCACCGGGGGCAGCGGCGTCGTAGAGCGGCTTGATGGTGGTCATGGCCACCTCGACATACCCTTTCAGGGTGGCCTTGGCGTCGTTGAGCAGGCGCTGGCGGGTTTCATCCACTTCGTTGCGCGCCTGGCCCTGCAGCATCCACACAGTGGTCAGGCTGATGACCAGGGCGAACAGCAGCACCGGCACGACGGCAAGGGACAGGACTTTGGCCTTGAGGCTCAGACGCATGGCTTTTCTCTCTTATTAGGGGCGACTTGAGAGGTTAGCGGCCAAATGCGTCATTTCTGTAGGAGCGAGCTTGCTCGCGAAGGTCGTCAACGACAACGCGTGCAGTCTGGATGAACGCGTTATCTGGGCGTTTTTCGCGAGCAAGCTCGCTCCTACAGTGAGGTGAGGGAGCTGATGTCAGAGCGTCATCGCCGCCAGCCAGCCAAACGCCAGCAGCGGTAGGTTGTAGTGCAGGAAAGTCGGCACCACGGTGTCCCAGATATGATGGTGCTGGCCGTCGATATTCAGGCCGGAGGTCGGACCGAGGGTGGAATCGGAGGCCGGTGAACCGGCGTCGCCCAACGCGCCGGCGGTGCCGACGATGCACACGATCGCCACCGGGCTGAAGCCCAGTTGCACACACAACGGCACGAAAATCGCGGCCAGGATCGGCACCGTGGAAAACGACGAACCGATACCCATGGTCACCAACAGCCCCACCAGCAGCATCAACAGCGTCCCTACTCCACGGCTATGGCCGATGAACGCCGCCGAGGTTTCCACCAGGGAGCGCACATCACCAGTGGCCTTGAGCACTTCGGCGAAGCCCGACGAGGCGATCATGATGAAGCCGATCATCGCCATCATCTTCATGCCTTCGGTGAACAGGTCATCGGTCTCGCGCCAGCGCACGATGCCCGACACCGAGAAAATCAGGAACCCGGCCAACGCACCGATGATCATCGAGTCCAGCCACAGTTGAATGATGAACGCCGAGGCAATCGCCAGGCCGGCCACCAGCAGGGTCAACGGGTTGTATTGCACCGCCACCTGCTCGACACGCTCGATTTTCTCCAGGTCGTACACGCGTTTTTTGCGATAGCTGATAAACACCGCCACCAGCAGCCCGACCACCATGCCCAGCGCGGGCAGGCTCATGGCATGGGTCACGTTGACCTGGCTGATGTCCACGCCGCTCTTGGCCACGTTGGCCAGCAGGATCTGGTTGAGAAAGATATTACCGAAGCCCACCGGCAGGAACATGTACGGCGTGATCAAGCCGAACGTCATGACGCAAGCGATCAGGCGGCGATCCAGTTGCAGCTTGGTCAGCACATATAACAACGGCGGCACCAGCAGCGGGATGAACGCGATGTGAATCGGCAGGATGTTCTGTGAAGCGATCGCCACCGCCCAGAGCAGGCCGATCAGCAACCATTTGACGTGGTTGCCGCCGCTGGCTTCCTGGCGATCGACCAGCAACAGCGCTTTGTCCGCCAGGGCATGGGCCAGGCCGGACTTGGCAATCGCCACCGCGAAAGCGCCGAGCAAGGCGTAGGACAAAGCCACCGTCGCACCGCCACCCAAGCCGCTGTTAAACGCCTTGAGCGTGGCGTCGATCCCCAACCCCCCGGTCAAGCCGCCCACCAGGGCGCCCACAATAATGGCGATGACCACATGCACACGGGACAGGCTGAGCACCAGCATGGTGCCGACTGCGGCGATAACAGCGTTAATCATGGTTACCTCAAGACAGAAACATAAAAGACAGGCATGCCCGCGCCGCAGCGGCCATTGAAGGCGCTGCCGGCGTACGGGCTCAAAGAGGTCTTATTAGAGGGCGCGCACTTTGCAGCAGCCGGCCGGCCATGTCAAAAAGCTGTGACCCTGGGCAGGTTTAAATTGACTGTTTGAATAAAGAAAAAACGCGCGCAGCCGATAACGGTTTTTCTATG
This sequence comes from Pseudomonas sp. CFBP13528, assembly GCF_005233615.1. Taxonomy (NCBI): domain Bacteria; kingdom Pseudomonadati; phylum Pseudomonadota; class Gammaproteobacteria; order Pseudomonadales; family Pseudomonadaceae; genus Pseudomonas; species Pseudomonas sp. CFBP13528. The sequence goes on along the minus strand of NZ_QGAJ01000020.1, from coordinate 54,428 downwards.
TGTATTCAGGTAAGGATGTCCCGATGTCGCTCAGGCAGCTCTCCATTCAATGGAAAATCACCCTGCTCGCGGGCCTTTGCCTGCTGGGAATCGTGACCCTGCTGGTGGGTCTTTCGCTGTATCGCATGGCGCAGAGTTCCGAGCAGGTCAAGGCTTCGAGCATGCAGATGCTCGATGAAGCCGCCCAGGCGCGTATCGAGGCTCAAGGTGAAGTGCAGGCGCTGGGCATTCGTCAGCAGTTCATGGATGCCTACCAATACGGCCATGGGTTTTCGCGTCAGGTGCTGTTTTTGCGCGAGCAGGCGGAAAAACGCTTTCTGGATGCTTTCGATACCCGCGAAGACCTGACCCGTCAAGTTCGCGCCGCACTGCAGGCCAACCCCGACCTGCTGGGTTTGTCCCTGGTGTTCGAAGCCAATGCGCTGGATGGCAAGGATGAACTGTTCGCCAACCAGGCGGAACTGGGCAGTAACGACAAAGGCCGCTTCGCCCTGTACTGGTCGCAACCGACGCCCGGCAAAATCACCTCCATGGCGCTGCCCGAAAGCGACATGACCGACACGTCCGTCAGCCCCAGCGGCGAAAAAGCCAACGCCTGGTTCACCTGCCCGCGCACCACCCTCAAGCCTTGCGTGATCGAACCTTACTTTTATGTGATCGACGGGCAGAACGTGCTGATGACCAGCATTGTCTTCCCGCTGATGGTCAACGGCAAAGTCATTGCCTCGTTATCCGTGGACATCAATCTCGACAGCTTGCAGGCCGTGAGCCAACAGGCCAGCCAGAAGCTCTACGACGGCCAGACCCTGGTCAGCATTCTGAGCCCGACCGGCTTGCTCGCCGGCTACAGCGCGGACGCCAGCAAGCTCAGCCAACGCCTGGACCAGGTCGACCCCGCCAGCGGCGCACAGCTGATCAGTGCCCTGGCGAGCGGCACCGAGATCCGCAGCCTGCGCACCGATCACCAGCTCAAAGTGCTGGCGCCCTTTGCACCGATCCCGGGCGGCAAACCCTGGGGCGTGCTGCTGGACGTACCGCAAAAAGTCCTGGTGGCGCCGGCCGAGGCGCTCAAAGCCCAGTTGGACGCCGACAATACCCGGGGCACCCTGCTCGAACTCGGCCTGGGCCTGCTGGCCGCCGTGATCGGTTTGATCCTGGTGTGGCTGATGGCGCGCAGCGTGACCCGGCCGATCCTCGGCGTGGCGCATATGCTCGAGGATATCGCCAGCGGCGAAGGCGACCTGACCCGCCGCCTGGCCTACGACAAACAGGACGAACTGGGCCAACTGGCCGGCTGGTTCAACCGTTTCCTCGACAAGCTGCAGCCGATCATCGCCGAGGTCAAACGCTCGGTGCAGGACGCCCGCGGCACAGCCGACCAATCCGCCGCGATTGCCAGCGAAACCAGCGCCGGCATGGAGCAGCAGTATCGCCAGGTTGACCAGGTGGCCACGGCCTCCCACGAAATGAGCGCCACCGCCCAGGACGTCGCCCGCAGTGCAGCCCAGGCTGCGCAAGCGGCTCGCGATGCCGACCAGTCCACCCGCGACGGCCTGACCGTGATCGATCAGACCACCAGCAACATCGGCTTGCTGGCGGCTGACATGAGCACTGCCATGGCCCAGGTTGAGGGCCTGGCGGGCAACAGCGAAAAAATCGGCTCGGTGTTGGAAGTGATTCGTGGCATCGCCGAGCAGACCAACCTGCTGGCGCTCAATGCGGCCATCGAGGCCGCCCGTGCCGGTGAGGCCGGCCGGGGTTTTGCCGTGGTGGCCGACGAAGTGCGCAACCTGGCACGGCGCACCCAGGAGTCGGTGGAAGAAACCCGCGTGGTGATCGAGCAATTGCAAAGCGGCACCCAGGAAGTCGTCGGTGCCATGGGCAACAGCTATCGTCAGGCTCAAGGCAGTGTCGAGCAGGTCGGCCAGGCGGTCACCGCGCTGCGCCAGATCGGTGACGCCGTCACCGTGATCAGCGACATGAACCTGCAAATCGCCAGCGCCGCCGAAGAGCAAAGCGCGGTGGCCGAGGAGATCAACAACAACGTGGCGACGATTCGCGACGTGACCGAGTCGCTGTCGGAACAGGCCAATGAATCGGCGCGGGTGAGCCGGGCGTTGAACAGTCTGGCGAATCAGCAGCAGGGGCTGATGGATCAGTTCCGGGTGTAACGACTCTGGTCCTGGCGCAGGTTCAATGTGGGAGGGGGCATTGCCGTCTGTAGGAGCGAGCCGCTCTTGATCTTGATCTTAGGCGCCCCGTTAAACCACGCTGGCCGAACGCAGGCTTGAATCCTTGGGCAACCCGGCAGGACGCCGGGTTAGCCGCCCCGCGCCATGGATGGCGCGTGGCGGCGGCCCACGGATTCAAGCCTGCGTTCGGGCACACCGAGCCTAAGCGAGGTGCCGAGTGGTGGGGCAAGAGCGTTTTGCTTACTTTTGCGCTGTTCAAAAGTGAGCCGCCGTAAGGGCGGAACCCATAGCAGCCATTACCGCAGAAACGGATATGTACTCGGTCTGATCCAACATCCTGGCCAGCCCGGAGGCCGCCATCGGGGGCAAGCCCCCTCCCACATAGGATTGTGGAGCATCAGAAAGATAGTCATAGGCTGACGAGTAGCAATGGGGGGGCAAGTCGAATCGTCGCACCGCCCCTCCCACATGTTTAAATCTGCACTACCGCCTGGGCAATTCGATCAGCGCCTTGAGCCCGCCCAGCTCACTTTCCTGCAACTGCAGCACCCCGCCCCACACTTCGACAATATCGCGCACGATGCCCAGCCCCAGGCCGTGGCCGTCGATCTGTTCATCCAGGCGTGCGCCACGGCTGAACACCTGTTCACGCTGGATCTCTGGAATTCCCGGGCCATCGTCTTCGACCGCCAGCCGGTAGCCGTGCGGCGTCTCACTCACGCTCAGTCGAACTTCGGCGTCCGCCCATTTGCAGGCGTTGTCCAGCAGGTTGCCGAGCAACTCCAGCAAATCTTCCCGGTCCCAGGGCAGTTGCAGGCCGGGGGCGACATGGCAGCTGAGGTCCAGGTGTTCGCCGTGGATCATGCGCAGGGTGGCCAACAGCCCCGGCAGTTCCTTTTCACAGTCGAACAACGCACCCGGCAAGGTTTCACCGGCCAGGCGCGCGCGATTGAGCTCGCGGTTGAGGCGCTGCTGCACCTGTTCAAGCTGATCGCGCAATAACTTGCTCAACTGCGGCTGATCCCTGAGCGCCTCGCTCGACGCGGCACTCAGCATCACCGCCAATGGGGTTTTCAGCGCATGCCCCAGGTTGCCCAGGGCGTTGCGCGAGCGTTTGAGGCTGTCTTCGGTGTGCGCCAGCAAATGGTTGATCTGCGCCACCAGCGGCTCCAGCTCCAGCGGCACCTGGGTGTCCAATTGCGAACGCTGGCCCTGCTGCAATTGCGCAATCTGATTGCGCGCGGTTTCCAGCGGACGCAAGGCGCGGCGCACGGTGATGCGCTGCAACACCAACACCACCAGCAAGGCCGCCAGCCCCAGTACCAGGCCGATATGGCGCATCAGGCGAAAGCTTTCCCGTACCGGCGTGTAGTCCTGCGCCACGCTGATGGAGATCGGTTGGCCGAAGCGTTTGTAGTCCGAGCGCAATACCAACAGTTTCTGGCCTTCAGGCCCCAGTTGCAGGTTGCCCTTGAGCCCGGCCTCGGGAAGCGTCGGCAGTTCCTGGTCCCACAATGAGCGGGAGCGCCAGTGTGTGTCGGCAAAATCAATGCGGAAGTAGTGCCCCGAGAATGGCCGTTGATAGGCCGGTGACAGGCGCTGCTCATCCAGCTGTACGCCGTTGGGCCCACGCACCAGCGCCACCAGCAGGTTTTCGCTGTCGTTGCGCAGCCCCGCCTCCAGGTAGCGCTGCAAACCGGCCTCGAACAGCCACAGGCTGGTTTGCGCCAGCACTACGCCGACGATCACCATCACGCTGATCAACCCCAGGCTCAAGCGCCGTTGGATCGACTTCATGCAGGGCTGGCGCCAAACCGGTAACCCTGGCCGCGCCGGGTTTCGATCACACTGCGCCCCAGTTTGCGGCGCAGATGGTTGACGTGCACTTCCAGCACGTTGGAATCGCGCTCGGTCTCGCCGTCATAGAGATGCTCGGCCAGATGGCTTTTGGACAGGATCTGTTCGGGGTGCAGCATGAAATAGCGCAACAGGCGGAACTCGGCGGCCGTGAGCTGGATCTCGTCACCGTCGCGCAGCACGCACTGGCGGCCTTCGTCCAGGTGCAGGCCGGCGGCTTGCAGGGTCGGTTGGTTGGCATGCCCGTGGGCCCGGCGTAACAGCGCCTGGATGCGCAGGTGCAGCTCTTCGGGGTGAAAAGGCTTGCTCAGGTAATCATCGGCGCCGGCCTTGAGCCCCTCGATGCGTTCTGCCCAGGAATCGCGCGCCGTCAGCACCAGCACCGGCGTGGCCAGGCCAGCCGCGCGCCATTGCGCCAGCACGTCAAGCCCCGGCAAGCCCGGCAGGCCAAGGTCGAGGATGATCAGGTCATAGGGTTCGCTGCGGCCCTGGTACGCCGCGTCGCGTCCATCGGCCAGCCAATCGACGGCATAGCCTTGGCGCTGCAGGCCGGCCAGCAGCTCATCGGCCAGCGGGACGTTGTCTTCCACCAGAAGCAGGCGCATCAGTCTTCCTTATCTTTGATCAATGTACCGTCGGTGGCGTCGAGCTTGATTTCGCGCACGACGCCTTCGGTGGTCACCAGTTCCACTTCATAGGCGTATTGGCCATGCTTGAGCTCCAGCTCCGCCTCCAGCAGCCGGCCCCCAGGGTAGCGTGACATCGCCTTATGCAACAGGAGCTCCAGCGGCAGGATCACGCCCTGCTGTCGCAGCGCCAAGGCTTCATCCTGATTGAGGTCGCGAGCGGCCAGGCTTGAGCAAAAGGCCAGGAGCGCCAGCAGCACCAGACTACCGGCGCGTCGATATAGCGTCATTACGTGTCCTGATGATTCTTGAGAACGTGCCCGGTGAGCGCGTCCAATTCAACATCCCATTCAAGGCCGTGGGCATCTTCCAGTTCGACCTGGTAGATGTACTTGCCGTACTCCTCGTCCAGGTCGGTGCCCAGCAAGGTCGAACCCGGATGCAAAGCCAGGGCGGCGGCTTCAAGCTGATCGAAGGCAACAATTGTAACAGTGCCAGGCAATTTCAGTGGTTTGTCGGGGTCCATTGCCCAGGCCGGCGTGACCGAGGACGCAATGATACCGGCGGCGACCAGCGCTGTGAGGCGCTTCATGATAAGTCTCCGTTTCAGGATGTTTTTCCTACAACGGATTACGGTACGCGCGGCAACTTAACTGAAACTGAATTGCCACCATGGCAATTTGCTGGAGGCGCGCGCTTGCTCTCGCTGGCGCAGCGTTTATAAAGGTTCACGCGGCATCGTTGACATGTTTGGCGAGCTCGCGCCTACGATCGCTTTGACAGAGACCGGTATGACTGCAATCCACATCAAGTTCCCCGCCCTGACGCTCAAGGCCGGCAAACGCGCCTTTGCACGCATTCGTGAACAAGGCCTTGCCCCTGCTGACGTTGGCATCCTTCCGGGCGCGGCCGGCGGCCCCAAGGCCCTGGGCATACAAGGCCTGGACCTGGCGCTATTCGGCGACTGGCTGGCGCGCGCGCCTCGGGAGCGGGCGCTGATCGGTGCTTCCATTGGTTCCTGGCGGTTTGCCAGCGCTTGCCTGCCCGACCCGGTGCAAGGCTTGCTCGACCTGGGCCGCCTATATAACGAACAGCGTTTCGCCAAAGGCGTGACCATGGCCGAAGTCAGCCAGAGCTGTCAGCGCATGCTCGATGACCTGCTGGCCGGCCGCGATGCACACGTACTGAACAACCCCGACTATCGCCTGAACATCATGGTGGTTAAAAGCCATGGCCTGCTCGCCGATGACCATCGCGGCCGGCTGGGGCTGGGCCTGTCATCGGTGATTGCCGATAACCTGCGCGGCCGCGCACGGCTGTCGCGGCATTTCGAACGGCTGATCGTCCACGACCCCCGCCAAGCGCCGCCGGTGCATGCGCTGAAGGATTTCCCGTCGCGCTTCCTAGAACTGCAAATGGGCAACCTGCGCCAGGCGCTGCTGGCGTCCGGCTCGATTCCCATGGTGATGCAAGGTGTGCGCGACCTGCCCGGCGCAGGCGTCGGAACCTACCGCGACGGCGGCCTGTTGGACTACCACCTCGACCTGCCCTACCGCGGCGACGATATCGTGCTGTACCCGCACTTTACCGATCGCGTCATTCCGGGCTGGTTTGACAAGGGACTGCCGTGGCGACGCAGCAACCCACAAGGATTGCAGGATGTCCTGCTGCTGGCGCCGTCAAAGGACTACCTGGCCCGCCTGCCCCACGGCAAATTGCCGGACCGCAGCGACTTCAAGCGCTTCATGGGCGATGACCCGAGTCGCAACAGGTACTGGCAGACGGCAATGAGCGAGAGTCGGCGGTTGGGGGATGAGTTCCTGCAGTTGGCGGACAACGGTGGCCTGGGCGAGCGTTTGCAAGCACTTTGACCCAGCGGTATGCGCGGCGACAGGTCAAGCTGTTAAACTCGCCGCCTGCCAGATACCTGACCGAGCTGAAAATACCGTGGAAATCTTCAAAGAGTTTACGTTCGAATCCGCCCACCGCCTGCCCCACGTCCCGGACGGCCATAAATGCGGGCGCCTGCACGGGCATTCGTTCAAGGTGGCGATCCACTTGAGCGGCGACCTGGATCCCCATACCGGCTGGATTCGCGACTTCTCGGAAATCAAGGCGATTTTCAAGCCGCTCTACGAGCGTCTCGACCACAATTACCTCAATGACATCCCCGGCCTGGAAAACCCCACCAGCGAAGTGCTGGCCAAGTGGATCTGGATTGAATTGAAACCCTTGCTGCCGGAACTCAGCGCGATCCGCATCCATGAGACGTGCACCAGCGGGTGCATTTATCGCGGCGAGTAAGCGATCCAGCGTTGAAGAACCACCTGCGGGTGGTTTTTTTACGCCTGGCCGCCACTGATCCAATTTGTTCCACGGCTGCACTGCTTTCGCGCTTGATAGGCCACCTGGAACCATCGCGCCGACCATCTCCCTGCGCTTGGCTGTCGATACACCGTTGCCGAAGGCTTGGCACGCTCGGTGCAACAGGCCTGCGTCATCATTCAGGGAGCAAGGCACATGACTCAGCAAGAATCCGGCAACGATTACCCGCTCAGTGAAGTGCCTCTGCATGCGCGCAAGGGCCTGGCATCCACGGCCATGGTGCTGCTGGGGTTCACGTTTTTTACGGCAACGATGTTTGCCGGCGGCAAGCTGGGGGTGGCCTTCAGTTTTACCGGCATGCTCGGCGTCGTGGCCCTGGGTAACCTGCTGCTGGGTATATACGCCGCAGGGCTGGGGTACATCGCCTTCAAGAGCGGCCTGAACTCGGTATTGATGGGGCGGTTCTGCTTTGGTGAAATCGGCAGCAAGCTCAGTGACCTGATCCTCGGTTTCACCCAGATTGGCTGGTACGCCTGGGGTACCGCCACGGCCGCCGTGGTGCTGGGCAAGTATTTCGCATTAAGTCAGGGCAGCGTGCTGGCCTTGATGGTGGTGTTTGGCCTGGTGTTCTGTGCGACCGCGTACGTGGGGTATCGCGGGCTGGAAATCCTGTCTTATATCGCGGTGCCCGCCATGGGCCTTTTGCTGTTGCTGTCGATGTGGGTCGCCACCGTGAAGGTCGGCGGGCTGGACGGCCTGCTGGCGGTGGTGCCGACCGCCGAGCTGGACCTGTCCACGGCGATCACCCTGGTATTCGGCACCTTTGTCAGCGGCGCAACCCAGGCCACCAACTGGACGCGGTTCTCCCGCTCGGCCAGGGTTGCGGTGCTGGCCAGCCTGATCGGTTTTTTTATCGGCAACGGCCTGATGGTGCTGATCGGCGCCTACGGCGCGATCGTCTATCAGCAACCGGATGTGGTGGAAGTGTTGCTGTTGCAGGGTTTCGCCATGGCGGCGATGGCCATGTTGCTGCTCAACATCTGGAGCACCCAGGACAACACCATCTACAACTTCGCCGTCGCCGGTTGCAATCTGCTGCGCACCCGGCGGCGCAAAACCGTGACCCTGGCCGGTGCGGTGATCGGCACCCTGCTCGCCTTGCTGGGCATGTACGACATGCTCGTGCCGTACCTGATTCTGTTGGGCACGGTGATCCCGCCGATTGGCGGGGTGATCATGGCGGACTTCTTCTATCGCTATCGCGGCCAGTACCCACGCCTGGCGGATGCCCGCCTGCCCGCGTTCAACTGGCCCGGGCTGACGGCGTACGCGGTGGGTACGCTGCTGGCGTTCAACTCGCCTTGGGTTGCACCGCTCGTGGGGATCGCGGCCGCGTCGCTCACCTACATACTGCTCAGCGCCGTACTGCGCGTGCGCGCACCTTTGGCTGATGCCCAGGCATGAGCCTGAGCACCGCCAATGGTAATCTGACGGTCGCCTGATTGAATTTAGCCAAGAGGAACTTGACCATGCACATCATCAATGCCCGCCTGCGCGACCGTGAAGGCCTGCATGATCTGCACCTGGAACATGGCCGGATCGCCAGCATCACTGCGCAAACAGGCATACCGATGTCAATGGCCGGCGACCTGGATGCCGCTGGCAACCTGGTGATCCCGCCCTTCGTCGAACCGCACATCCATCTGGATGCCACCCTCACCGCCGGCGAACCCCGCTGGAACATGAGCGGCACCTTGTTCGAAGGCATTGAATGCTGGGGCGAACGCAAAGCCACCATCACGGAGGAAGACACCAGGACTCGCGCGAAGAAAACCATCCAGACCCTCGCCGCCCATGGTATCCAGCATGTGCGCACCCACGTCGACGTGACCGACCCGGACCTCACCGCGCTCAAAGCCATGCTGCAAGTGCGTGAAGAAAGCGCGCACCTGATCGATCTGCAAATCGTGGCCTTTCCCCAGGAAGGCATCGAGTCGCTCCGCAATGGCCGTGAACTGATGGAAGAAGCCATTCGCCTGGGCGCCGATGTCATTGGCGGCATCCCCCACTTCGAGTACACCCGCGATCAAGGGGTGAGTTCGGTGAAGTTCCTCATGGACCTGGCCGAACGCACCGGCTGCCTGGTGGACGTACATTGCGACGAAACCGATGACCCGCACTCACGCTTTCTCGAAGTGCTGGCCGAAGAAGCGCGCAGCCGCGACATGGGCGCCCGCGTCACTGCCAGCCACACCACCGCCATGGGCTCCTACGACAACGCCTACTGCGCCAAACTGTTTCGCCTGCTGGGTCACTCCGGCATCAGCTTCGTTTCCTGCCCCACCGAAAGTATCCACCTGCAAGGCCGCTTTGACAGTTTCCCGAAACGCCGAGGGGTCACCCGCGTCAACGAACTGCTCGAAGCCGGCATGAACGTGTGTTTCGGCCAGGACTCCATCGTCGACCCCTGGTATCCCTTGGGCAACGGCAACATCCTGCGGGTATTGGAAGCCGGTTTGCACATCTGCCATATGCTCGGCTACCGCAACCTGCAGAGCGCCCTGGACCTGGTCACCGACAACAGCGCCAAGGCCATGGCGCTCGGCGACCGCTACGGCCTGGCACCCGGCCGACCGGCCAACCTGTTGGTGCTGTCGGCAGACAGCGACTATGAGGTGATTCGCAGCCAGGGCCTGCCGTTGTATTCGATCCGCAACGGCAAGGTGCTGATGAAGCGTCAGCCGGCCCAGGTGGAATTTATGTAACGCTGCGCTAGACGATCGAGTCGATGTCCAGCACTTGCACTTTGCCCAGGTCGCTGTGGACAGGTGAAGGGATACTGGCAACCTGGGCCAAGACTCGGTTTTCGCGGTGAGTGAACCAGCGCTTGAGGCCCTGTTGCAGGTGCGCGCCCTGGGCGTGGCTGCCGTACACATCGCGCCCATCGAGACGGCGCCAGCGCAGGCTGGCCAAGCGCTCGCGACTGGTATGCAAGCGGTCGATCTCTGCGTTCAAGGCGTCGTTATGCTCATGGCCACGGTCGTTGGCCGGGCGCATACGGGCAAGTTCGCGGCGCTTGGCCCTCAGTTGCTCGCGCATGTCTTCGAGCGCCCGATCAAGCAACTCGAACTCCCTCGCAGTGACCAGGGGACCCTGGCTATCCAGGGTTTGCTGCCAGCGTCGCAATGTCGCCCAGGCCGCAGGAATATAACTGGCGGTCATAAAGTGCTGGTTGGTTTGGAAGAGCTGCCTCAACAGGTTGTCGCGGTCGGGCATGTCGCCGTGCAACCGCAACGCCCGATTGCAGCCCAGTTCCTGGATCGATTCACAGCCAGGTTTCCACAGCACTGAAGAATGCGTGCCATCCGGGAGCGTGATGGGCATGAAGTGCTGTTGTTCGCCCTGGTGCTGGTAGGCATTCCCACCTACGCGCACCAGGCCTGCGGCGAACAGCAAACCGCCGGCGGTGGGCGCACTGAACAAGGTGACAGCCCCCGGCACCCACAGTTTGGCAGTGGTGTTCATCCACGGCGCCGGGACACTGGGGACAGGGTCGTTATGGTTGACGATTCGGTGGTGAACCAGGGCGCGGGCGCCTGCGGTGAATTCGGAATCGGCGGCGCGGGGCGCGCCGTAGGTGTAGAGGAGTGGGTTGTAATGGGCGTCCGGGATTCGGCGCAGCCCTTCAGCCAGCAGCAAGGCAATCGCGCCGCCCAGGCTGTGGCCGCAGATGACAACGCGTTGACCGATGTGATATCGCGAAAGGTAATCCAGAACAAAGTGAAACGTAGCTTGAAATGCTTGGTAAAAACCTCGGTGAGTTTTACCTACGCCTTCGACGAAAGGGACTTGATGAGCATCTGCGTCGCGTAAAGCGTCCGCGCCACTGGCAGTACCACGGACAGCTATGAGTACAACCTCATCGTGGTGGCAGATAAAAGCTTGAGTGTCGGTGCCGAACTCAACGTCGTTAAAAAAGTGTATGCGCTCCGGATGCTCACCAGATTGGTAGTTACGCTCATATAATTCAGGATCGAAAGGCAAGATTTCGAAGCGACGGGAATAGGCTACGTCTTCATACAGTGGATAAAACCGCTTTACTTGTTTTGAGTCGAACTTCCAAGCTTCCCGGTAACATGACAACTGCTCTACAAACACGTTTCCTATGCTCGGATTCAGTGGAAACGTGACCATATCCGTGGCTCCGGTTGGAAGCTCTTGACCAAATTCGCAATAGCTCAACGTCGCCATGAGCGCCAGCTGGTAAAGGTTCAGTGCACAAAACTGATCATCAGTGGAAATAATTGGCCGTAGCGCTCGTAGAGGACGCACCTCCAAAATCGTAAATTGGTTTGGGAACAGCACCACCCCTTTGGATAAGGACTCAGGAGGACCGAACCCCAGGTCCGCAATCATCTTAAGCGCATTGCGTGTGGGCCGTTGAGCCCCAGAGGACGTTGGAGGTAAGTGGGCTTTGTACCGAACCAAATCACTTACCTCTACCTGATAAAAACGATCTGCTTTTTGCCGTGCCGGGTTACCGTCGACACATTGACCATCGCTGCTTAGAAAAGAAGTTTGCTCCGCGCGTACTTGAAGCTCCGTAATGGGTAAAGCGTAGTCAAGCCGCTTCATGAGCGTGATATAGGGTATTTCTGTTCCCGAATAAGGCTCATCCATCAAGAGAACTACCGGGCCACAATAAACACCTTCCAGCCTGGTAAAACCGTCCCCATCCAGCCGTCCCCTGTATTGCTGTCCAACACTGTCTTGGAGAGTATAAAGCAGGCCACCGTAGGCCTTACCACTCCCGGTTTCATCAACGAGACCCAAGGACAACCAATCTCCGCGTGATGGGCAAGCAGGCATCCTGTCGTTAAAAAACTGCTGCTTCCATGCATCCTGTTTCATCAAGCTTCTCCCTATCAATCACACGTTGGATATACGCTGCATAAGCGCCCATCTGGCATTTTGAAAGTCTTGAAATCGGAGACATTGCCGCGACAAAACGCGAATAAATCCTCCTCACTTTCGCCCCTGCAGCGTTTCCAGCCACGGGCAACTTTTACCCAGTTATCACCAAAAGCGGGTTGTTCCTCTTCTGTGAACGCCAACACCATCCTTAACGTTTTCCCGGACAATCCGTCACGGTGCACATGCCCCCCTGGCCTCGCCCTAGTTAGCGTTCCGGCAGCATCCAGTGACTTGCACCGAAGGTTTTTAATAAGGGCATGCCTGGGGCCAGCGGTACGAAATAACCACTGGCATTGCCCAAGAAGCTCTTGGACCCCCGCTTCGGGCATCAAAGGCACTCCAGGCTCCCAGCTATCGTGAAAATAGATAAGGGCATAGTCCCTTCCGATATCCGACCAGCGTTGCCCCCAATTGGCATTAATTACGAAAACGAGGCTGCGCAATACCAGAGGGCAGCCATTTACCTGCTCCATTAATGGCACCTCAAAACTGACCCTATTGGCGACGGGTTTGCTGACAGCCTTGAATATTTTGAGCTCAGGTCGCCTGCCCTTTCTTGCAGGCAGTTTGCAGCGTTCGCCTGATGCAGGTGCATATGAAGCGTCACCTAACGCGTCAAACCCCGCCGGCAAATCCACCTCCAACGTAAAGCTATCCGCCGCCCTCCCCGCACACCCCGTTAGCCACACCATCCCAATGCCTAGCAACACTTTTCCCATCCACCTACGCATTCCCGAGCCCTTCTGTGCACCACTGTTCCCGCACCCGCTCAAAATGCTGCCCGGGTGCCTCCCCCTTAAGCGGCTGCCAGCGAATGACACTGCTCCGGGTCGCCTCCTCCAGCCGGCGCACCACCAGGAATTCAAGTTGCTCAGACGAACGCCATTGCCAGAGACGGGCCTGCTCGAGCACACCGGCCAACCAGATCCTGGGGTCGTGAAACTCCACCAGGGCCGCCAGGTCTTCACTGTGTTCGGCCAGCAGGTAGCGCAGGATATTGGCCTGGAGAATGGCCGACGCCTGGGGATTGGGCACCTGTAACCAGGGCGCGGGATCGGGCACCGGGTACTCACCCGGTGCGGGGTTGTCGTGGCTGCACCAACGTCCCTCATGCCAGCAGCACACGCTGGTCAGCGGGCCCAGGTAGACCGGCCAGTGTTCTGCCGGCAGATACGCCAGGGCACGGGCCAGGGTGCGGTTGTCGTGAAAACGGTACAGAGCCTTTTCACCTTCTGACCCGACCAGCAGGCGCTCACGCCAATGTCGGGTCACACTGGCCAAGTCATCGTTGGGCAAACTGCCCAGCCACCCTCGATTTGCCTCTGGGTTTTGCAGAAGATTGGCCAACACAGGCTCGCCTGTCTGTTCCAATAGCAGGATCACCGGGCCCTTGCTTGCCAGCTCCGCTGCCGCGGTTTCAGCATAGAGCGGGCAATATTGCGAGAGGTCGCGAGCCGCCATGAGCGACTGGCAACGCTCGTTGCTGGCTTCGAGTATCAGGCACAGACGACGCCCCGCTTGTTGCTGCTGCGCCATCCATTGATAAGGCACGTCCTGCATCAAGCGGCCCTCCCGGTGCTATCGCATTGACCTTCGCGACAACGCTCGCATAGGGGGCAAAAATCCGCATCCAACTGGCCGGCCAAGTCTGTGATGAGGCCCTGTACGACCGAAACCTCAGGAATGCCCGCAACAGACGAAGGGCTGGCCGACCTTGCAGCGCATGGCGAACCGCCGACAGTGATCGGCCGGCTGCTGAAAATCCCGCCGGCCTGAATCTGCAAATACTCGCCGCCCGCCTTGAAACTCAACTGAGCGCCCGCATCGATGACAAGGCTGGCTCCCGCCTTCAGGTGAATCTGTTGGCCGGCTTCGATCACCATGACCTGGGCCACCTGGGTGTGGCTGTCGCCTTGCACGGCGAGGTGGTCGCTTGCCTTGAGCACAACCCTGCGCTCGCCCGTGATGTGGCGCTGCTCACCGCTCTCAAGACGAACCGTGCTCAAGCCTCGGATGACTTCACTGCGCTCACCGAGCACGTGCAAACGGCTGTCATGGCCCACGTGCTGCTCCAGATCACGCTGGGCGCGCAGGTAGATCAGTTCCTCGCCACAGCGGTCTTCCAGGTGCAGCTCGTTGCTGCCCGCGCCACCTGGAACGCTGCAACTGCGCAACACGCTGCAGGTCTTGTACTGCGGCAGGGAAAAGGCCGGCATGTGCGATGCGTTGGGCAGGCAACCATTGATCACCGGCTGGTCCGGGTCACCCTCCAGGAAGGTCACCAGCACCTCCATACCCACCCGTGGAATCATCATGGCGCCAAACCCGGAACCGGCCCAACCGGTTGCGACCCTCACCCAGCAGCTGCTTTTATCATCCGACCTGTCCAGCCGATCCCAATGAAACCGCACCTTCACGCGACCGTACGCGTCGCAGTGCACCTCCTCGCCCGCGGGCCCCGTAACAGTTGCCGTCTGGCTGCCATTGATGGAGGCCTTGGGATGTTTGAGGGGGGGCCGATGCACGGCACGCCAAGGGGTCGCGGTGAAACGGTTGCGATACCTCACGAAGGCGTCCGTATCGCCTGCCGCTTCCTCCAGGACCTGTGGCTGATAGCCTTCATGGCGCACCGAGGTGAGCAACCACAAGTCATTGCAGGTCGGATCCGGATGATCTTGCAACGCAAGAAAGTGACCACTGCGCAACAGGGGCTGGTCACTGCTGCCCAACGCGCGATGGCGGTCGGACTGATGCCGCTCCAGACTGCGACGCGTCAATTGCGCCCCGCGTGCACGCCGGGTGAAACCTGCCGGGTAACGGTAGTCCTCAAGGTCTGTGCCCGGTGCACCGCCAGAGACGTCGTGAAGCCGCAGCGACGGGTGTTCGAAGTCGTGGTCCCGGCGCACTGTTCGCCGACTGCGGGTTTCCAGGCGTATATCGAAGCGCTTGACGCCGTTGGCTGCGGCCAACGGATCAAGCGTCGAGCAGTATCGCTGCATCGGCAGACGCTGAAACACCGTCTGATCATCACCAAACACCAGTAAATGACCGTCGGCACTATGACGGAAGTGGTAATGGATACCCTCTTCCTCGCACAGTCGCTGAATGAAGTGCAGATCAGTTTCCCCATACTGCACGCAAAACAGCCGCGGCGGATAAATCACCGGGCCGAGCTCGAAGGCGTAGGCATCTGCGAGGATGCCGTGTTGCGCAAGCACGCTGGCGATAATCTGCGGCACGCTACGCTGCTGGAAAACCCGCTGGTCAAGGCGATGGGCGAGGCAGGCCAAGCGGGGCGCGAGCGTGAGGTGGTAATGGGTGAGCCGGGCCCCCGCGGCATCACGGCCGATGGCGTAGACCACCCCGTGCAGGCCTTGATCCGTTGCGCCCAGATCCAGATAGGCCGGCTGATGCAGCAACGCCTCCAGCTCCAGGTCAGGGTTTTCACTGACGACTTGCACCTGTATGAAATACGGCTGATCAAGACACTCACTGCCTTCGAAAGCGAGTACCTGCAAATTGGCAGTACAGCCTGAAATCATTAATTTGAAACGTGACGAAACAAACGCGTCAACCATCCGTTGTTACCCGCCATCAATAACCCGCTGATTAAAAGCTCTCCCCGTTGATTGCTGGAACGCTGACCGAGAAAAAGCGCCTGAACGCTCTGAAGCTTAGCGATTTCAGGAAAAAAACGGCCCTTTGAAAATAAAACAGAAGATTCGTACGGCGAGAATGGAAGCGTCTTTTACCAAGCCTCGCCCGCTGATCCCGACGGAACCCGGCTCGCCCGACGAGGCCTGATATGCAAGGATGTCGCGCCGGACATCGTTCGTTGAACGCAACGCCAAGGATTATTCATGACTGCCATCCCCACTTCCGCCCCCGTGGTTCCCGGGCGGCTGGAGCAAATGTCCACCCGCATCGCTTTTTTCATCGCCGGCTTCGGTATCGCGGCCTGGGCGCCGCTGGTGCCGTACGCCAAGGCACGCGCGCAACTCAACGAAGGCACGCTTGGTCTGTTGTTGTTGTGCCTGGGGGTCGGATCGATTCTCGCCATGCCCGTGGCAGGGGTGTTGGCGTCGCGCTTTGGCTGCCGGCGCGTGTTGACCGCCGGCACTATCATGATCTGCCTGGCGCTGCCGATGCTGGCCACCGTGAGTTCGATTCCGCTGTTGATGGCGGGGTTGTTCCTGTTTGGCGCAGGGCTGGGTACCGTGGATTCGACCGTCAACCTGCAAGCGGTGATTGTTGAACGAGCCAGCGGGAAAACCATGATGTCGGGCTTCCACGGCTTGTTCAGCCTGGGCGGCATCGTGGGTGCGGCGGGTGTCTCCGGCCTGCTGGGGCTGGGCTTGTCGCCGCTGCAGGCAACCCTGGTAGTGATCGTCATCATGGTAGTGGCGCTGCTCAAGGCCGCGCCCCATTTACTGCCCTACGGCAGTGAAAGCTCGGGGCCGGCGTTTGCCATTCCCCATGGCGTGGTGCTGTTTATCGGCTGCCTGTGTTTCATCGTCTTCCTGGCTGAAGGCGCGGTACTGGACTGGAGCGCGGTGTTCCTGAGTGCCGAGCGCGGGCTGGACGCAGCGTATGCAGGCCTGGGCTACGCGGCATTCGCCCTGACCATGACCGCCGGGCGCCTGACCGGTGACATTATTGTGCGGCGCCTGGGCGCTACCCGAGTGATCGTGGGCGGTGGGACGCTGGCAGCGGCCGGTGTGTTCCTGGCGACGCTCTCCCCTGCCTGGGAAATGGCGCTGCTCGGGTACGCGTTGGTGGGCGCCGGGTGCTCCAATATCGTCCCGGTGCTCTATACCGCTGTCGGCAAGCAGAGCGTGATGCCGGAACACATTGCCGTACCCGCCATTACCACACTGGGCTACGCAGGCATCCTGGCAGGGCCGGCAGTGATCGGGTTCATTGCCCATGGCAGCAGCATGGCAACCGCCTTCCTGCTGATCGGTGGTTTGCTGGCGGCGGTGGCGATCAGCGGAAGGATACTGCGCGTATAAATTCGCCTGTATGAGCGGCTTGATTCATGCAACCCGCTCATGCCTCTGCGGCGCCTTCAGTTGCCCTTTTCTATCTTATCGTTTTCCAACCATCGATCGATGCTGTAGTTCTTCAGCCACCCATCACTGTTACGACTTCCCGTCAGGGCGAAGCCGTTAGCCTTGTAATTGTCCAGCGAGTCCAGCAAGCCGGGCCTTTCAACGATATTTTTGGCGAGGTACACCAGCTGTTCGCTGTATTGCTTTTTCGGGAAACCGTTGGCGGGGTCTCGCACAACATTACCTTTACTATCCAGCTCGTCAGGATCCTTGCTCATCTCGACAAGCGTGTCTGTTTTTACAAACCTGTGTTTATCCCATGGCCAGGAGAAATCTTCCGACTTATCCCGTAGCTGGTCAAACATGCCCCTGAATGTCGTAACGACCTGGGCGTTGGACATGCTATGGAACGGATCCGCGCTCTGGGTATTGGGGTTGGTATTACCGGTGAGCAATTCGGCTGCTTTGGCCAGACTTTCCGGTGTGATTTTACCGCCATCCACAAGAATCGCTTCGTTGACCCTGGGGCGATTGAGTATCTCCCTGGCCAACATGATGGTGCGTTCCGAGACGCTGCTTTTATGCACATCCTCACCGGCAATTTTTTGCAGTCCGCCCTGGGTCAGATGGCCATCTGTCTTGAACTTATCCAGCATGGAAAAGTTGCTGACCAGGTCTGTCGCCAGCAGATGGTCATCCGAACTGATATAGGGATTTCCTACATTCGACATTCCGCCGTACATGCCTTGACCGTCGAAATGCCGGCTGGCGCCGTTGACCATCAGGTTGTTCGAGACAAAACTCGAGTTCGTTGCCAGCGGCTGCTGAGTGCCGATCGCCTTGTCGACGACGCTGAGTCGCGTGTAACCACCACTGGCCGGCGCAGGCTCCTGATTTGGTATGAGAGGTATTCCAGCGCCTGGAGTAATCCCGTAAGTCATGTTCATTCCCACCCTAGTTAGATTCCATCAACTGAACCTGGAGTGCCCAGTCTTCAACCCTCGTCGACTGTCAGCACGAGACACGCAACGGATGTGTGGCAACTCAAAAAATATTGGTTCCGAGAAGTCCTGCGCATGGGCGAGGTAAAACTTGAGCGTTTGTAACCAGCCAGACTGGCCGGACTTTTCCCCAACGTGGTCCGTCTAGGGATCACGGTCGACGTGATAATTTGCTCCAGAGTGTTTCGAGCAATGACAACGCAGACCGAGGCGCCGGCCCGTCCTCCGAGGTTCGCGAGCCCCTGTCAAAGTCTTCGGTCGTAGGCGCCTTGAAACTGAACTTGGGCGATGACGTGAGGTTGAGCCCCTTTGCCTGAGATTTGCCTGGGCTTTGCACCGGAGTTGCCGGAGCAGGCAAGCTTGCAACAGCGTACTGGGAGTGAGACTGGCGAGGTTCAAATGATGTGGAATTCATAGGCCATTACCTGTTCCAGTAGACGAAGGCATCCAAGGGTAAGACCGATGGATGCTCTGTTCGTGGTAAATACTTGCAAATGGTTCCCGCATCGCCGACGGGCGATTTCGCGGCTGGGGAATCCACCAGCCGATACAACGCAGTGAAGCCAGGTCTTAGCGCAGGAGCCGATACAGGTCGTCTCGAGTGATCTTGCCATCGCGCAGGAACCCGAAAACGTTGTCCATCGAGCCCTTGAGCTCCGAACGATTCATGATTTCCCTAGACAGTTGGGTGATGCTGTCGGTTGGCGCATGACCATAAAGCGGGCGCGCAGCGAGCTGTGCGAACTTGTTGATATCGATGGCGTTTCTGTCAGCGCTCCACCACGGCCCTTTCAACGCACTGAAGTTATTCAGGACATTCTGGGCAAGTTGCCTGTCGTCCTGAAGCTTCAGAGGGTTGGACGAAAGAATGAATTTATTGATGTCGTCTTTGGACAAGGACTGGTCCAAAGACCCCGTTCCGTTATTTCGATCCAGAGCCTGCATCAGGCCTGGGCGCTTGAGCAACTCCCTGGCCAGCCTGATATTCGCATCCCGCTCCGGGTTACCGGTCAGGGGCCGACCGGCCAACTTATCGACATGTCCAGGCGTGACGTTCGGTGCATACCAGGGTTTGAACGCGTTGTAGCTATTCAACAGCCCCTGAGCCAACAGCTCGTTGCTTTGCTTGCCGTAATAAGGATCCGGCAGCGTGGGGTTGGGACGTGGAGGTGGGCCTGGATTGAAGCCGGATTTCGAAGACTGCGTTGCGCTATCGAAAACCGGGCCGGGCTGACTCGCCGACTGCTCGAAACTTGGGCCTGCCGCGCCCGCACCCTTGGCCGCAGGGCTGGGTTGGGCGGCTGCAGGCGGCTGCGAGAGGTTGTCAATGGCTGAGGGCAACGCTTGATTGGATGCGGATACCGACATGTGGTGCTCCAGTTCTGATTTAGGGCGGTGCCTTGCTGCTGCAGTTGTGCCAGCGATGAATGAACCGTGGCGCAGGTATGCACCAGCAGGCATTTGCTGTGTGGCAGAGCGATGGCATTGGGTTCCTCGACGTGTTGAAAACTTCTGAATGCGGGTAGGAAGGAGGTCGTGACAGATGAAAGGCACACCGCGAAATTTTCCCCATTCACAGCACAACGCCAATCGCCGCTCACCCTGGGCAGGATGAGCGGCAGGTCGCGGCCCTTGAACGGCACATCGCCTTCAGAGGGGGCCTTGGTGTACGTGAGAAATCACAGTTCCATCGGTTATTCCCCGTCGTCCCGCGCAACAGCATGCTGAACTTCCATTGCCCCGCATCAGTCAGCACAAAAGACTCTCATTAAACAGCGGGTGGGTGATGCAGATTTCCTTGCAGCAACAAGTGGCCTTGGTCACCGGTGCCAGCTCCGGCATCGGCGCGGGTGCAGCCAAAGCGCTGGCCGAGGCCGGAGCAGCCGTGGTGCTTAACTACAATTCCCAGGCGGCACCGGCCGAAACGCTCGCGGCGCAGATCAATGCCAACGGTGGCCGAGCCATTGCCGTCGCTGGGGACGTGTCCAAAGAAGCCGACGTCGAACGTCTGTTCGCCCAGACCCTCGATGCCTTCGGCCATCTGGATATTCTCGTCGCCAACTCCGGCCTGCAGAAAGACGCCAACCTGGTCGACATGAGCCTCGAGGACTGGAACACGGTGATTGGCGTCAACCTCACCGGTCAATTTCTCTGCGCACGCGCTGCAGTGCGAATTTTCAACCGCCAGGGTGTGCGTGAGGGCGTGTCCCGCGCCGCCGGCAAGATCATCCATATGAGCTCGGTGCACCAGTTGATTCCCTGGGCCGGGCACGTGAATTACGCAGCGTCCAAAGGCGGTGTGGAGATGCTGATGCGCACCCTCGCCCAGGAGGTCAGCGAGCAGCGCATTCGGATCAACGGGATTGCGCCGGGGGCGATTCGCACGGCGATCAACCGTGCGGCCACTGAAGGCGCCGCAGAACAGGAGCTGCTCAAGTTGATTCCCTACGGCCGCGTCGGCGATGTGCAAGACGTGGCGAATGCGGTGGTGTGGCTAGCCAGCGACGCGTCCGATTACGTGGTCGGCAGCACCCTGTTCATCGATGGCGGCATGAGCCTTTATCCGGAGTTTCGTGGCAATGGTTGATTTGAAGAACGAACCACAAAGTGCCATCGATGCCCACGGCATCATCGGCGACATGCGCAGCGCAGCGTTGGTGAATGACCGGGGTAGTATCGATTTTTTCTGCTGGCCGGAATTCGACAGTCCATCGATCTTTTGCGCGTTGCTCGACAGCCCCGAGGCCGGCACCTTCCAGCTCACCCCGGACTTGCCCAATGCACGCCGCGAGCAGATCTACCTGCCCGACACCAATGTGCTGCAAACCCGTTGGCTCAGCGATGCGGCGGTGGTGGAAATCACTGATTTGCTGGCCGTCAGCGAAGAAGTCGATGATCTACCTTTATTGATCCGCCGCGTGCGAGTGGTCAGCGGCACGGCGACGCTCCATCTACGCTGCGCCGTGCGCCATGACTACGCCCGCGCCAAGACCCACGCCGAGGCCGTCGATCGAGGCGTGTTGTTCCGCGCGGACGGTCAGCCCGGACTACGGCTGGCGGGCAGCCACCCGTTGACCCTCGACGAACATGTCGCGACGGCCAGCTTCACCCTGGCCCAGAACGAGAGCGCTGAATTCGTCCTCGGCGGCCAGGACGATCCCCGCGTGACGAACGCCTGCCCCGACCTCTACCTGGAACGCACCTTGAAGTTCTGGCGCAGTTGGATCGGTCAATCGAACTACCGCGGACGCTGGCGTGAAATGGTCAACCGCTCGGCCCTCGCGCTGAAGTTGCTGACCTCACGCAAACACGGCGCAATCATCGCCGCCGCCACCTTCGGCCTGCCCGAGACACCCGGCGGCGAGCGCAATTGGGACTACCGCTACACCTGGATCCGCGACGCTTCGTTTACCGTCTACGCGTTCATGCGCCTGGGTTTCGTCGAGGAAGCCAACGCCTACATGCGCTGGCTCAAGGGTCGGGTCAGCGACTGTTGCGGCCAGCCGACCAAAATCAACATCCTGTACGGCATCGATGGCCGCCAGGAGTTGTCGGAAACCACCCTGGATCACCTCAGCGGCCATGGCGGCGCCCAGCCGGTGCGCGTGGGCAATGAAGCGTTTGACCAGGTCCAGTTGGATATCTACGGCGAGCTGATGGATGCGGTTTACCTGGTCAATAAATACGGCGAAGCCATCTCCCACGAAGGCTGGAAGCACACCGTGGAAGTGGTCGATCAAGTCTGCGAAATCTGGAATCAGCAAGACGTCGGCATCTGGGAAATGCGTGGCGAGCAGCATCACTTCCTGCACTCGCGCCTGATGTGCTGGGTGGCCGTGGACCGGGCGATCCGCCTGGCGTCCAAGCGCTCGTTACCGGCGCCGTTCGCGCGTTGGGACCAGACCCGCCAAGCGATCTATGCCGATATCTGGAGCAACTTCTGGAACGAAGAACGTGGGCATTTCGTGCAGCACATCGGCAGTACCGCCCTCGACGGCTCGATGCTGTTGATGCCGCTGGTGCGCTTCGTTGCCGCCACCGATCCACGCTGGTTGTCGACACTGGAGGCGATCCAGAAAAGCCTGGTCCGCGATGGCATGGTCTACCGTTATCGCAACGACGACAGCCAGATCGATGGGTTACAAGGCACTGAAGGCGCGTTTGCCGCGTGTTCGTTCTGGTACGTCGAATGCCTGGCCCGCGCCGGCCAGGTGGAAAAGGCTCACCTTGAGTTCGAGCAACTGCTGCGCTACGCCAACCCGCTGGGGCTGTACGCCGAAGAGTTCGACAGCCAGGCACGGCACCTGGGCAATACGCCCCAGGCATTGAGCCATTTGGCGCTGATCAGTGCGGCGACGTTTCTGGACCGTAAACTCAGTGGTGCGAAAACGGTATGGCAACCATGATATCCCCCCTGCTCAGGAGCCGGTCATGACCACCCTCGCCCCACTGCTCTACGTGCGCACGTCCATGCTCGATATCGCCTATGAAACCCACGGCCCGCTCGACGGTGAGCCGGTGATCCTGCTGCACGGTTTTCCCTACGACCCTCGCGGCTACGACGACATCGCGCCGGGCCTGGCCGAGCAAGGTTATCGCGTGCTGGTGCCCTACCTGCGCGGGTACGGCCCCACGCGTTTTATCAATGAGCAGGTCATGCGTTCCGGTCAGCAGGCAGCGCTGGGCAAGGACTTGCTGGACTTCATGGACGCGCTGTCCATCCCCTGCGCCACCCTGGCCGGTTATGACTGGGGCGGGCGCGCCGCCTGTATCGTCGCGGCGCTGTGGCCGGAACGGGTGCGCGGGTTGGTGACCGGCGATGGCTACAACATCCAGAACATCGCCCGGTCACTCAAGCCGCGAGCACCTGAGACAGAACACCGCCTGTGGTACCAGTATTACTTTCACACCCAGCGCGGCGTGGATGGCCTGACCGCCAACCGGCGGGAACTGTGCGAGCTGTTGTGGTCGTTGTGGTCACCGTCCTGGACGCGCGGGCCGAGCCTGTACGCACAAACCGCGCCATCGTTCGATAACCCCGATTTTGTCGAAGTGGTGATCCATTCCTACCGCCATCGCTTCCTGTACGCACCGGGCGACCCGGCGCTGGCGTCCATCGAGCAGGCATTGGCGCTGCAACCCCCGATTTCGGTGCCAAGCATTTCGCTGTGCGGTGCTGATGACGGCGTGGGGCCGCCGCCTGCAGAAGACGACGACATCGAGCATTTCAGCGGATTTTATCGACGGCAAGTGCTGCCCGGCGTGGGCCACAATATTCCCCAGGAAGCGCCGCAGGCCACCCTGGCGGCGCTGTTGGAATTGCTACAGCGGTGAAAATCGCTCGCGGTAAGCCTGGGGCGTCACCGACAGGGCCCGCAGGAAACTGCGCCGCAGGGTCTCTTCACAGCCAAACCCGCAGTGCACGGCGATGCGTTTGATCGAGGTGGTGCTGTCGGCCAATTGCCGGCGCGCACTCTCGACACGTATCAGCTCCACGGCCCGCGCCGGGGTCTGGCCGGTTTCGGCGCGGTAGTGGCGCACGAAGCTGCGCTCGCTCATGCCGGCCTGGGCGGCCAGCGTGGAAATACTCAGGTCCAGGCTCAGGTTCTCGGCGATCCAGGCGTGCAGCTCGGCAAAGCGGCTGTCGCTCTTTTGCAGGGATAAAGTAACGCTGAATTGCGACTGCCCGCCGGGGCGCTTGAGAAACACCACCAGATGCCGCGCCACTTCCAGGGCTACGGCACGCCCCAGATCCTCCTCCACCAGGGCCAGGCACAGATCGATACCGGCGGTCACGCCGGCTGAGGTCCACAGCGCGCCTTGCCGGATAAAAATCGGATTGGACTCCACCGTCAGCGCAGGAAACTTGCGCGCCAGTTCTTCACAACGCGTCCAGTGAGTGGCCACGCGGCAACCGTCGAGCAGGCCACTGGCGGCCAGCAGGAAAGCGCCGGTACAGACCGAGGCCATGCGCCGGGTGTGCCGCGACTTTTCCCGCACCCAGTGCACCAGCGCCGGGTCTTCGGCGGCGCCGTATACGCCCCAGCCGCCGGCGATCACCAGCGTGTCGCACGGCTGATCGACGGCGGGCAGCGGATCGGCCAGCAGCCCAAGGCCCGCAGAAGTCACCACCGGTTTCGCCTGGTCAGCGATCACATTCACCGCATACGGCAAAGGCAAACCGCGCTGGCGGGCCAGGTCATTGGCCGAAGCGAATACCTGCAGAGGCCCGGTGACATCGAGTACCTGGGCATTATCGAAAGCGAGAACATGAATGACTCTGGGCATATTTGGCGAGATCTGTGGGCTCAATGGCGTATTCGCCAAAGCCTAGGCCTCTAGAATGGAACCGTCCACCCCCTGACGGAGCTGCATCATGACCTTGCACATCGGCTTTCTGCTATTTCCCGGTATCCAGCAACTGGACCTGACCGGCCCCTATGACGTGCTCGGTTCGCTGCCGGACGTGAAGCTGCACCTGGTGTGGCAGGACCTGGCACCCGTCACCTCCAGCACCGGCCTGGTGTTTACGCCGACCATGACCTACGCCGACTGCCCGAAACTCGACGTACTGTGCGTACCCGGCGGCTCGGGCGTTGGGGCATTGATGGAAGACACCGGCACCCTGGACTTCCTCAAGGCCCAGGCGCAAACCGTGCGCTACATGACCTCGGTGTGCACCGGCTCGCTGGTACTGGGCGCGGCGGGTCTGCTGCGCGGTCGCAAAGCCACCACCCATTGGGCCTACCACGACCTGCTCGCGCCACTGGGGGCCATCCCGGTGCAAGCGCGCGTGGTGCGTGACGGCAACCTGTTCACCGGCGGTGGGATCACGGCGGGTATCGACTTTGCACTGACTCTGGCGGCGGAGTTGTACAGCGAAGCGGCCGCGCAACTGGTGCAATTGCAAATCGAATATGCGCCGGCCCCACCGTTCGACTCGGGCCGCCCGGATACGGCGCCCAGTCATGTGCTGGAGGAAGCCCACAAGCGCACCGCAGAATCGCGCAGGGTGCGTGGGGAGATTGTTGCGCGGGCGGCGGCGCGCCTGGGTTGAGCCTGAATTCCCACTGATGCATGCAGATCTAAATGTGGGAGAGGGCTCGCCCCTGATAAGCATAAGTATCTACACAACTCTGTAGCGCCCAACGCTAACCACGATGCGCAGCGAGTCGCTCTTGATCTGGCTCTTGATCTTGATCTTAGGCGCCCCGTTAAACCACGCTGGCCGAACACAGGCTTGAATCCGTGGGCAACCTGGCAGGACGCCGGGTTAGCCCAGAGGCCGCTATCGGGGGCAAGCCCCCTCCCACCCTTTGGACTGCGCTCGACGTCAGATCGGTGATGGGTGCAAGCCACGCTCACTGCACTCATTGCCCATTCCCACACTCAACGACTAGAATGCGAAACATTATCAATTAAGACGGCTGCGCCGGGATGCCCATGTCGAGCGATCAACCACTGGACCATGCCGCCATCGGCCAGCTGTACCAAACCCACCATGCCTGGTTGCGCGGCTGGTTGAGCCGGCGTACCGGCTGCCGCGAGCACGCCGCCGACCTGGCCCAGGAAACCTTCGTGCGCCTGCTCAACGCGCGCCGGCAACAGACCTTGCAGCAACCACGCGCTTACTTGAGCAGCATTGCGCGCAGTCTGATGATTGACCAATACCGGCGTCGCGAACTGGAGCGCGCCTACCTGGAAAGCCTTGCGCATTTCCCACAGGTCGAAGTGCCTTGCGAGGAAACCCGCTTGCTGATCCTCGACAGCCTGGAGCGCATCGACCGTTTGCTCGATCAACTCAAACCGCGGGTGCGTGAGGCGTTCCTGCTGGCGCAACTGGACGGCCTGACCTGCCCGCAGATCGCCGTGCGCCTGGGCGTGTCCAGGGCCACGGTGGAGCGCGACCTGTCCAAGGCGCTGCATGCCTGTTATCGCTTGCGTTATGCCGACTGTTGATGCGCGCCTGGTGGACCAGGCGATCCAGTGGATGATCAAACTGCGCTTCAACAGCGCTGACGACGCCGCCACCGCCGCCTTTGAACAGTGGCTGCACACCAGCGCCGCGCATCAACTGGCGTGGCAGCGAGTGGCGACGATGAATGACGATTTCAGCCAATTGCCCGCGCATATCGGTCGCCATGCACTGGATGGCGCGCGCCAGCGCATCAGCCGTCGTGATGGCTTGAAGCTGCTCGGGCTGTTGGCCGGTGCCGCCGGTTTGACCTGGCTGGGCCGCGACTACACGCCCCTGCCCGCGCTGATGGCCGACTACCGCACCGCCACCGGTGAGCGGCGCTGGGTGGCGTTGAACGAGGGCAGCAAGCTGCAGCTCAACAGCGCCAGTGCTATCGACGTCGCGCTGAATGCCGAGCGGCGCCTGGTGAGCCTGCGCCAGGGTGAGGTGTTGATCAATACCGGCGCCGATAATCGCCCGTTCTGGGTACACACCCGCGACGGTGACCTGCGCGCACTCGGCACGCGCTTTCTGGTGCGTGAAGAATCCCACGGCACGCTGCTGGTGGTGCAACAGGGTGCGGTGGCGGTGTTTGCCGACCGCCACGCCGCTCACGCACGCCACGTGATCAAGCCCGGCGAACAGGTGCTGTTCGACCGCAGCGGCGTGCGCCCTGCCCCGGTCAACGGTCTCGATCCCTGGGCCTGGAGCGAAGGTGTCATCAGCGCCCACAACATGCGCCTGGATGACTTCCTCGCCGAACTGGGCCGCTACCGCCACGGCCTGGTGCGTTGCAGCGAAGCCGTGGCCGCGCTGCGGGTGTCGGGCACGTATCAACTGGACGACACCGATCAGGTGCTCCAATTGCTGGCCCAATCGTTGCCGGTCAACCTGACCTACCACAGTCGCTATTGGGTGACCCTGTCCTCGCGGGCTTAACCGGAAAAATAAATGAGGTGAATTCTCATTGCCGCTCGACCTGTAAGGAAAGGCCGATCAACAGGCCGGATTTATCCACTTCTTCAGGAGCACCCGCGGTCATGCAAGCGTTCCCCTCCAAACGTTCATCCCTCAAGCACGCGGTACGGGCCGCCCTGCTCGGCGCCTGCCTGGGCGGGGCCAGCCTGCCCCTGACGGCGCTGGCCGAAAGTGCCGCCGACACCCAGGTTCGCGATTGGCGGATCGCCCCCGGCCCGCTTGCCTCGGCACTCGACCAGTTCGCCCGACAGGCCGGGATCAGCCTGTCCTACGACGCCAGCAGCGTCGCCGGCAAGAACAGCAGCGGGCTCAACGGCAGCTTTGAACCCGAACACGCCTTGGGCCAATTGCTGCGGGGTCAGGGCCTGCAAGCCCAACGCCAGGGCAACAGCACCTGGCTGCTGCTACCGCAAACAGCCGATACCGGCGCGCTGAACCTGGGCGCCACGATGATCAGTGGTGAACGCCTGGGGGCGATGACCGACGGCACCGGCGCCTACACCACTGGCGCGGTCACCATTGGCAAAGGCGAACACAGCCTGCGCGAAACGCCGCAGTCGGTAAGCGTGATGACCCGCCAATTGATGGACGACCAGAACGTCACCACCATCGACGACGTGATGGAGCGCACGCCGGGAATCACCACTTATGAATCGCCCATGGGCGGCAAGTATTTCTATTCCCGTGGTTTCAAGATGCTTGGCCAGTACCAGTACGACGGCGTGCCGCTGGACATGGGTAAGGACTACGTACAAGCCGACAGTTTCAGCGCCAATATGGCGATTTATGACCGTGTGGAAGTGCTCAAAGGCGCGGCCGGCATGCTCAAGGGCGCCGGCACCGCCAGCGGCGCGGTGAATTTCGTGCGCAAGCGACCGCAGGCCAGGCCCACGTCCAGCCTGTCGCTGTCCGCCGGCACCTGGGACAACTACCGCGCCGATGTCGACACCGGTGGCCCGCTCAATGACAGCGGCACCGTGCGTGGCCGCGCGGCGTTCAGCCAGCAGGATCGCGGCTCCTATATGGATATTTCCAAGCGCAAGGATCGCGCGTTCTACGGCGCGCTGGACATCGATCTCAACCCCGACACCACTCTGGGCCTGGGCGCCAGTTATGAAGACGTCGATGCCAGCCCGTGCTGGGGTGGCTTGCCGCGCTACAGCGACGGCAAGAGTGCCAAGCTCAGCCGCTCCACGTGCCTGGGCCAATCCTGGAACGACTGGCAAAGCCGGCGTGCCACGTTCTTCGCCGACCTTACCCATCACTTCAACGACGACTGGACACTCAAAGTCGCCGCCGTGCACAGCCGCAACCTGCAAGACACCAAGTATGCCGCCAGCGAAGGCACCATCGCTTACGGCAACCCGCTGCCTACCGCCAATTCCTATGCAGCCTTGATGGATTACGACCACAAGGACTTCGGCCTCGATGCCTACGTGGACGGCAAGTTCGAAGCGTTCGGCCTGGAGCACGAATTGATCCTCGGCGCCAACGGCAGCCGTGGCACCCAGGACGACATCTACGCGATCCAGAACTTGCCCAGGCGCCAAAGCATTTATCAACCCGACCACCATTTCCCGGAACCGGCCAATGACACCTTCTGGCCGAACATGTACCGCGGCGGCACGGTCAAGGAAACTGCCACGCAATACGGCACCTACGCCACGCTGCGCCTGCGTCTGGCCGAGCCGTTGATGTTTATCGTCGGCAGCCGAGTAAGCTGGTACGACAACCGCCGCCAGTCAAACAACCTGGGCTGGGGCGAATGGAGCGTGCAAGACGCACACACCAAAGAAAGCGGCGAAGTCACTCCATTTGCCGCGCTGATCTATGACCTCAATGAGCACCTGTCGGTATACGCCAGCTACGCCGATATCTTCCAGCCGCAGAGTGCCTATGCAACGGCCGATGGCGCAGCGCTCAAACCGAAAATCGGCAACAACTACGAGCTGGGCATCAAGGGCGAATGGTTCGACGGGCGCCTCAACAGCTCGCTGGCGCTGTTCCGCGCGATCGAGAAAAACGGCGCCGAGACCGACTTCCTGAGTTTTTGCCCGACCTCCGCCGATGGCTATTGCTATACCGACACCGGCAAAGTACGCGCCCAGGGCATCGAAGCCGAAGTCAGCGGCCAATTGCTCGAGCGTCTGCAGGTATCCGGCGGCTACACCTACACCCAGACCAAATCGTTGAAGAATATCGACAGCAGCCTTGAAGGTGGCGCGTCCAATACCTACGTGCCCCGGCACATGCTGCGCATGTGGGGCGACTACCAGCTTGATGGCGCGTTGTCCAAATGGAGCGTGGGAGCTGGCGTCAATGCACAGAGCAGCAATTACCGGCTGCAGGGCATCAAGCTGGAGCAAGCCGGTTATGCCCTGTGGGATGCGCGCCTGGCGTACCGTGTGGATGACACGTGGACCGTCGCGCTGAACGGCAAAAACCTCTTCGACAAAAATTATTATCAAACCGTAGGCACGGCGTCCTGGGGTAATTTTTATGGCGAACCGCGCAATTTCACCGTCAGTTTGAAAGGCACGTTCTAACCCCCCTTCCCAGGGGCGATTGCTTCACTTAATCGCCCCTGCGCGTCCCCTTTTCCTGCCACGCGAAAAAACCTTTTCACAGCTGGCAGGAAAATTCTCACATTTGTTCCTACACTCAAAATCACCCCCCCCAGTGCCAAGTGCCAGTACAAGGAACGTCAAGCATATGACATGCAAAAGCCTGTTCTACCTCCCAGCAATGCCAAATCCAGCACGACGTCAATTTATTGGCCAATTCGCATAAGGAGTCTTTTTTTTACCTTTTTCCCGCAAAACTACCTTCATTTGGATGGTTCCACTTGGATGATGGTTGCGTTTTAACCAGTTGTAGCGCTCCGCCTGCTCAGTTGAACAGTCGCAAAGCGAACCTGGTATGCAATGAGGGATGTTCGTATGCGAGAGAAGTCATCAGTTGTCAGTTTGTTTTTGACTCGTGCAGGTTTCGTTGAATTTTTTGTCATTTTTGTCAAGTTGATCCATGGCCTGACTGCCATTTTGCCGCCGCTGGTGCTGGCGTTTTTCATCGACCCGATGGAACTTGAAATGCGCTCGCGCTTTCTGGGTCTGTTGCTGTTCTTCGCGTTCCTGACGATTATTTTGTTCCAGGCCCTGGGCATCTATTCCGAAGAGCTGTTCAGCAACCGCCTGCGCTTGCGCGCCAAAATCGTGGCCTGGTCGTCGGCGTTCTGCATCCTGCTGTTCATGTACCAGATCCTGCAGGTGTTCCCGCAGTTGAACCCGCGCAATCTTGTGGCCTGGTACTTCGCAAGCCTTGGGCTGTTCTGCCTGGAACGCATGATGATGCTGCGCCTGTACCGCAGCCTGATGCGCCGGGGCAAATACCTGCAACGCACGGTGCTTCTGGGCTTCACCGACACCGCCGTGCATATCGCCGACCACCTGCAACGCAATGGCGATATCCGCTCCGGCCTGATTGGTTTTATCGACGACCGCACCGAACGCATCCCCAAGGAGCTGAGCAACCTGCCGCTGCTGGGCAACACCCGCGACCTGGAAAAACTGATCCGCGCCGAGCAGGTCAACCAAGTGATGATCTGCCTGCCGTGGTCTGCCGAGCAGCGTATCCTTGGGCTGGTCAATCGCCTGCGACAGATGTCGGTGAACGTGATGCTGGTGCCGGACATGGCCGCCCTGCGCTACGGCCACAGCCGCATTACCGACGTGGGCGGTATCTTGATGTTCAACACCTCGCAGCTACCGCTGCGCGGCTGGGCGCCCTTTATCAAGCGCTGCGAAGACCTGTTGCTGGCCAGCATTGCCCTGGTGGTGCTGTCTCCGGTGATGCTGTTGACGGCCATCGCGATCAAGCTCGATTCCAAGGGCCCGGTGCTGTTTCGCCAGAACCGCTACGGCTACAACGACAATGAAATCCGCGTGTTCAAGTTCCGTTCGATGTTCACTGACCAAAGCGACTTCACCGCCGAACGCCAGACCACCCGCCAAGACCCGCGTATCACACGCGTCGGCCGCATCATCCGCAAAACCAGCATCGACGAGCTGCCCCAGTTGTTCAACGTACTGCTGGGCAACATGTCCATGGTCGGCCCGCGCCCCCACGCCACCGCAACCAAGGCTGCAGGCATTCCTTTTGAACTGGCGGTGAGCGAATACAGCTCGCGGCATCGGGTCAAGCCAGGCATCACCGGTTGGGCGCAAATCAACGGCTACCGGGGCGAAACCGATACCCTGTTCAAAATCCAGAAACGCGTCGAGTACGACCTGGAATACATCTCCAAATGGTCGGTGTGGTTTGACTTGTACATCGTTTTCATGACGGTCCCGGCCGTCCTTTCCACCAAGGAAGTCTATTGATGAATACCCTCAACGGATTGATTCCCTGCATTATTTCCGGTGGTTCGGGCACACGCTTGTGGCCGGTGTCCCGGCAGAACATGCCCAAGCCGTTCATGCGCATGCGCGACGGCCAGAGCCTGCTGCAGAAAACCTTCCAGCGCGCCGCACGCCTGCCCGGTGTGGAAAGCGTGCTGACGGTGACCAACCGCGACCTGCTGTTTCGCACCCTGGACGACTACCGCGGCGTCAACAAGGCCCACCTGCCCCTGGACCTGCTGCTCGAACCGTTCGGACGCAACACCGCAGCGGCCATCGCCGTGGCGGCGCTGCATGTGCAGGAACATTTCGGCGGTGACGCGCAACTGCTGGTGATGCCAGCCGACCACTTGGTGCTCGATGAAAGCGCCTTCGCCGAGGCAGTGACCCAGGCCCGCGAACTGGCCGAAGCCGGCTACCTGGTGACCTTCGGCATCCAGCCTGACCACCCGGAAACCGGCTTCGGCTATATCGAAAAAGGCGAAGCGCTGAGCCTGGGCAACCGGGTCAAGCGCTTTGTCGAAAAGCCCGACCTGGCCACCGCCCAAGCCTACCTCGACGGCGGCAAACACCTGTGGAACGCCGGCATGTTCTGCTTCAAGGCCAGCACTCTGGTGGATGAACTGAACACCCATGCCCCCGACGTTCTGATTGCTGCGCGTGCCGCCCTCGAACACAGCCAGCACCTGCAAAACAAAACCTCGCGCCAGCGCGAACTGGACAGCGATGCCTTCGCCAGCGCGCCGGACATCTCCATTGACGTGGCGCTGATGGAAAAGTCCCAGCAAGTGGCCGTGGTGCCGTGCGACATCGGCTGGAGCGATATCGGTTCCTGGGAAGCCCTGCGCCAGCTCACCCCCAGCGATGCCCAGGGCAACCAGGTCAATGGCGAAGCGATCCTGCACGACGTGCACAACTGCTACATCGATTCGCCCAAGCGCGTACTCGGTGCGGTCGGCGTGCGTGACCTGATCATCGTCGACACCCCCGACGCCCTGCTGATCGCCGACGCCAACCGCAGCCAGGACGTGCGCTACATCGTGGCCGAACTCAAGCGCCAGAATCATCCGGCCTTCAGCCTGCACCGCACCGTGACCCGGCCGTGGGGCACCTACACCGTGCTGGAGGAAAGCAGCCGCTTCAAGATCAAGCGCATCGTGGTCAAACCCCAGGCGTCGCTGTCGCTGCAAATGCACCACCACCGCAGCGAGCACTGGGTGGTGGTCAGCGGCGCGGCGCAGATCACCAATGGCGAACGTGAATTCCTGATCAACGCCAACGAATCCACTTATATACCGGCCGGACACAAACACCGCCTGACCAACCCGGGCATCATCGATCTGGTGATGATCGAAGTGCAGAGCGGCGAATACCTGGGC
Organism: Pseudomonas sp. CFBP13528; assembly: GCF_005233615.1. Taxonomy (NCBI): domain Bacteria; kingdom Pseudomonadati; phylum Pseudomonadota; class Gammaproteobacteria; order Pseudomonadales; family Pseudomonadaceae; genus Pseudomonas; species Pseudomonas sp. CFBP13528. The sequence continues at coordinate 21,691 of NZ_QGAJ01000020.1, read as the reverse complement.
GAAGACGATATCGTGCGCTTCGATGACATCTACGGGCGTGCGCCTGCCGAAGTGAAGAAGTGACATGCGCACCTCGTTGATCATCCCGACACGTAACGCCTCCAGCCACCTGGCGCGGCTGCTGCCCGCGCTGAAGATGCAGACCCTGCAGCCGGACGAGATGCTGGTGGTCGACAGCGCCTCCAGCGATGACACCGTAGCGCGCTTTCGCGACTACGGCGCGCGGGTCGAGGTGATCGACGCCCGCGACTTCAACCACGGCGGCACGCGGCGCTGGGCCAGTGAACAGGTGAACGGTGACGCCCTGATCGTGATGACCCAGGACGCCATTCCGGCCACCCCGGAAACCTTTGCCAACCTGCTCGTTGAATTGCAGCAGGACCCGCTCAACGGCGTGGCCTACGGGCGCCAGTTGCCGCACCCGGATGCCGGGGTGCTGGGGGCGCAGTCGCGACACTTCAATTACCCGGCCCAAAGCCGCAGCAAGCGCCTGGCCGATGCGCCGGAACTGGGGATCAAGACCTGTTTCAGCTCCGATTCGTTTTCCGTCTATCGGCGCAGCGCCCTGCAAGCCGTAGGCGGCTTCCCCGCCGATGTCATCGGCAGCGAAGACGCCTACGTTGCGGCACGCATGCTGATCGAAGGCTACACCGTGCGCTACGCCGCCTCCGCGCAGGTGTACCACTCCCACGATTACCGGCTCATGGACGAGTTTCACCGCTACTTCGACATCGGCGTGTTCTACGGTCGCGAACCGTGGATACGCCAGGCCTTTGGCGATGCCGGCGGTGAAGGTAAACGCTATGTACTGGCTGAATTCGCGGCATTGCGCGCAGCCGGTGCCTGGCACCGCGTACCTGAAGTACTGGTGCGCAGCGCGTTCAAGTTACTCGGCTATCGGCTGGGTCATCAGGAACGCCGGCTACCTCTGGCCCTCAAGCGGCGCATCAGCATGTTCCCCGGTTATTGGAGGTGAGCATCATGACCTACAGGAAATCCTATTTGATGAAACGAACCGTGCTCGTCCTGGCCATGATGGCCTTGGCCGCCTGCAATACACCCGCGCGCATCGTCGCGCCTGATGACAAGACCGTCGAGGAAGGCAAGCGCGCCCTCGACCAGCTTGCCCAACTGCCGCCGGCGGTGGAACGCATCCGCGTCGGCGATCAGTTGCGCATCGTGCGCGACGCCGGGGAAATGCCAACGCTGTCGGCGTTCAACGTCAGTACGATCTACGAGCTGACGCTGTACACGGTGCAAAGCGACGGCAAGATCAACTACCCGTTCCTGGGCCCGATCCAGGTCGCCCGGCGCACGCCGACGGAAGTGGCGGACGAGCTCAGCAACAAGCTCGCGCCGGTGTATCGCGAGCCGCGGGTGACGGTGAACATCAACCAGGCGCCGGCCAATTCGATCATTGTTGGCGGCGCGGTGAACAACCCGACCACGGTGGCAATCGCCTCGGCCAACACCCTGGAGCAAGCCATTGTCGGCGCCGGCGGGGTGAACCCGGCGGGCAATGCGAGCATGGTCGCGCTGCTGCGCGAAGATACCCAGGGCGTCTATCGCGCTTACTTCCTGGACTTCAGCCAATACCTCAAGACCGGTCCCAACGGGCGCAAACAAGTGCCCCTGCAACGCGGTGACGTGGTGTTCGTGCCCAAATCCAACGTGGGCGAGCGCATCCAGGGCGTGGATACCTACCTGAACCAACTGATCCCATTCACCAAGTCGATCGGGGTTGGCTACAACTACACCCGAACCAGCGGCGGCAGTAACTAAAGGAGCGACATCCCATGATCGAGATCCGTTCTTTTCGCGATCTTCTGCGCCTGTTCTTCATCTTCCGCAAGGAGTTCAGGCTGGCGGCCATCGCGGCGCTGGTGATCATTTTGCTGGGGGCTTTCCTGCTGCCGGCCAAGTACGAATCCACCGCGCGCCTGTTGGTCAAGCCGGGGCGTGACTCGACGCTGCCGATCGAAATCAGCAACCGTCAGGCGCTGGTGATGCCCAGCACTCAGCGCGACCCGATTGTCGATGAAGAACGCCTGCTCACCGGGCGCCCGATCGTGCGGGCGGTAGCCGAGCATTATCTGGAAGTCATCGACAAAATGCCGCCGCCGGAAGGCGTCTGGAAGCGCACCAAGTTCTATGTCAAAAACGGTATCGGCGCAGTGTTCGACGGCGTACGGGTGGTGCTGGAAACCGTGGGCATCGTTGAAAAGACCACACCGGTGGAGCGCCTCGCCGCGAGCCTGGAGAAGAACTTTGAAGTCAGCCACGCGGCGGGCTCCACGGTGATGGACATCAGCTTCAAATGGGGCGACCCGCAAATCGCCCAGGCGGTGGTCAAGAGTTGGGTCGAGACCTACATCAACGAACGCACCGAGGCCCTGGGACGCAAGAGCCTGTATGCCTTCTATGAAGGTCAGGCGGCCAACAGCGCGACCGAAATCAAGAGCTACAAGCAGCAGATCCTCACTCACCTGAACCGGATCGGCGCAGCGAGCATTACCGATCGCCTGGAAGATTTATCCGAACGCATCAACGTACTGCGGGGCGAGACGTTCAACACCAGTCGCTTGATCGCCTCGTCCGACAGCGCCATTGCAAGCACGCGCACCCAGCTCAAGACCCAGCCAAAGGAAGTCACCACGGTTCGCCAGATTGCGCTGAACCCGCAGCAGCAGGACTTGCGCCGTCTGCTCAACCAGAAGCTGCTGGAAAAAGCCGACATGATGCGCACCTACACCGATAACGCGCCGCCGGTCAAAGCCCTGGACGCGTCGATTCGAGCGATGCAGGTCCAGGTCTCGAATGAAAGCAACACCGTGCAAAGCTCGGAAAACCGCGCGCCGAACACGCTCGAAATCCACTTGCAGCGCGTGCTGCTCGATGAGTCCAGCAACAACCTGGCGTTGCGTACCCAACTGGTGCAACAGCAGAAACAACTGGTCAACCTCGAAGCGCAACGCAAGGAAGCCCTGGATATCGAGCCGGAGCTGGCGCGCCTGTCCCGTGAGCTGAATACCACCGAGCGTAACTACGCGCTGTACGTGGATAACCTGGAAAAATCGCGCATCGACCGTGAGCTGGATAACAGCCAGATCAGCAACATTGCAGTGATTGAGGAAGCCACCCTGAACCCAGGCCGCATTTTCCCGAAAACCCTGCTGATGCTGTTTTTGGCGATCCCGTTCGCCATCGTCGTCGGCCTGCTGGTGGTCTACCTGTGCTACCTGCTTGATCAACGCATTCACGATGGTGGCCTGGTGGAACGCAAGTTCGGCCTGCCGTTGTGGACCACGCTGCCGGAGCTGGACACCAGCACCGCGCAAGGCACCAACGCGTTCAATGCGAGCATCTACCGGTTGTACGGCCTGTTGCAGTTGGACCGGGTGGCCGAACGCGGCCTGACCCTCGGGCTGACCTCGGCGCGCCACGGTGAAGGGGTGACCTTCGTGGTGGAGCAACTGCGCCTATTGCTCCAGGAAAACGGTATCACCGTGCGCGTCGGCGGGGTTGATCCGGCGGCGCCAGGTGAAGTGGTGCTGCTGGACGCCTCAGCGCTGCTGGACAACCGCGATGCCTTCGTCAACCTGCGCCGCGCCGACCTGATCGCGCTGGTGGTCGAAGCCCGCAAGAGCACGGTGCCGGTGGTGGAGCACGCGCTGTCGATCCTCAATACAGCATTCGGCAAAGTCGACGGCATCATCATCAACCGGCGCAAGTTCGAAGTGCCGGCCAAGGTACTGCGCACCATCGCCAAATACCGGGGGGCGTTCTGATGCGCATCGCCCTGCTTGCACCTTTGCCGCCGGAAAAAAACGGGATCGCCGACTATGCGAACCATTTCAAGACGGCATTGGAGCAACTGGGCGTGACGGTGCTGACACCGTTGAGCGGCGTGGAAGGCTCGAGCGCGGCGATCAGGCAGGCCGTTGCCGCGTTCGACTGGCGCAGCGTGGACCTGGTCCACGCCGAGCTGGGCGGCGGGCGCCTGGGAGAGTTCCTGGCCTTGCGCGAGTTGCGCAAGGGCTACCCTGACCTGCCGCTGACGGCCACCGTGCATGACCCCGAGCGCATCGTGTGGCGGCGCGAGCACCTGCCCTTCCCGCTCAACCTGCTGGAGCGCCTGCCCAGCCCGTTGCCGCAGGCGGCAGTGGTGCTGGCAGACCCGCTGACCCTGCGTGAAGAACGCCAGGTCGCGCGGGGCCTGACGCGGTTGATTACCCTGACCCGCCTGGGCGCCGATTGCCTCAGCCAGCGTATGCAACTGCCGGCCGGCAAGGTGGCGGTCATCCATCACGCCAACCTGGCGATTGCAGCCGTGGCCTTGCCGCCGCTGGATACGCTGCACCTGTTGTATTTCGGTTTCATCTACCGTGGCAAAGGCATTGAAGACCTGTTGCAGGCCCTGGCCGCCGTCTTCGAGCAAGCCCCCCAATTGCGTGACCGTGTGCGCTTGACCCTGGCCGGTGGCACTGCCGCCGAAATGGCGTTTGGCGCGGGCGGCAATTACCTGGAGCAGTTGAACCGCCAGATCGCCGACCTCGGCCTGGCAGGCGTCATCGATTGGCGGCTGAACCTGCCGGCTGACGAGATTGCCCAGACGATCCAGGCCCACCATGTGATGGTGCTGCCGTATCGCGAATCGAAAAAACTCGGCCTGCTCGGCCGCCAACGCGGCACCAGTGGCGCGCTGTCCTGGGCCGCCGCGTGCGGACGTGGAGCGATTACCTCCGATGCGCGGGCGTTTGCCGAGGAAGTCGCCAGCGGCAACGGCGCGATCTATCCCGAAGGCGATGTGGCTGCGCTGGGCGAGCAGTTGTTGCGCCTGGCCCGTACGCCGACCCTGGCCCGCGACTGGGCCGAACGCGCCGGCGCCATCGGCCGCGAACGCTTATGGCCGCTGACGGCGCAGCACTTCAAGCAGCTCTTCGAACAGGCAATTGCGGGGGCCCCGTATGGCACGTAAACGGACTTATTTCGCCACCCTTGCGCTGGTCGCCGCCCTGGGGCTGACCGCCTTTATCTGGGGGCGCCAGGCCGACGCCGAGAGCCATGTGCTCAAAGGCAACAAGGTGGTGGTGTGGAAGGACTTCCTCGGCGTCAACGCGCAGTTCCTGTGGTTCAGCCCCGAGCGTTACCAGTTGCAAATCGACCGCCTCAAGGAGCTGGGCCTGGAATGGGTGCGCCTGGACCTGCATTGGGACCAATTGGAGCCGGTCGCCGACCAGTACCAGGTGGCGACCCTGGACCAGTTGGTGACCAGGCTTGAAGACAACCAGCTCAAGTCAGTGTTTTACCTGGTCGGCTCGGCGCCGTTTATCACCACCGCGCCGGTGGGCGCGCCCTACCAGGATCAATACCCGCCGCGAGACCCGAATGTGTTTGCGCTGCGCATGGCGCTGTTGGCCCAGCGCTACCCCAGCGTCGACGCCTGGCAGGTGTGGAACGAGCCGAACCTGCTGGGCTTCTGGCGCCCGGCGGCGGACCCGGCCGGTTATGCCACGCTGCTGCGCACCACCGCCGCCGCACTGCGCGCTGTCGCCCCGAACAAACCGGTGGTGGCCGCCGGCATGGCGTTTTTCAGCGAAATGCCCAACGGCCAGACCATGCTCGATGCCCTCGATGCCCTCGGCGTGCCGAGCCTGAACACCGTCATGTCCTACCACCCTTACACGCAACTGCCCGAGGGCAACGACCCGGCCAACCTCGACTTCGTGGCCAAGACCACCGCCCTCAACCAGAAGCTGCGCAACAGCGGCGTGAAAACCCTGTGGAGCACCGAATGGGGCTGGTCGAACTACCTCGGGCCCAAGGAAGCCCAGGACATCATCACCCAACAGGGCCAGGCCGATTATGTGATACGCCGCCTGGCGCTGATGAGCGCGCTGGATTTCGACAAGATTTTCCTGTTCACCCTGAGCGACCTGGACCAGCGCGCCAGCGTGCGCGACCGCGCCTACGGCTTGCTTGATATCGACGCCAAGCCCAAGCCGGTCTACGCCGCGTTGAAAAATTTTCTCGACGTCAGTGGCCCGCAAATGACCCCCGGCGATCCGCCCACCGCCGACCAATTGCCCGACGGCCTGTTCAGCATCGGCTGGACCCGCGCCGACGGGCGCAAGCTGTGGTTTTTCTGGTCGGCCCGTGGCGGTAACGCGCACTTGCCGAACCTCGCCAGCGCGACGTTGTATGACCCGTTGCGCGGCACGCAGACACCGGTGAGCGGCACCAATGGGTTGACTGTCCCGGTCAAGTCGAACCTGCAAATTCTGTTATGGGATTGAAGCTCGCCATGCGCATTTTATGGATCCTGCCCTACTCGCCCTGGCCCGCCACCAGCGGCGGCAAGACGCGCCAGTTCCATCTGCTGCGCAGCCTGGCGGCGCGTGGGCACCGGATCACCCTGCTGCTGCACGACAAGCACCCGGTGTCGCTGGCCGATCGCCAGGTGCTGGAGGCGTTTCTCGAGCAATTGATCATCCTGCCGCGCCGCCCGCTGCGCAGCGTGAAGACCCTGGTGGCCGGGCTGTTTGCGCCTTACCCGTTGCTGGCCAGCGTCAACGGCCTGTCGAGCGCGCTGCAGGACCGGTTCAACCAACTGCTCAATGAACATTGGGACGTGGTGCAGGTCGAGCACACCTACACCTTCCAACCTTATGAAGAGGCCCTGGTGCGTCAATCCCAACCTTTCGTGCTGACCGAACACAATGTTGAGTCGGCGCTCGGTGCGGCCACCTACGACCGCTTGCCGCGTTGGGCGCTGCCGTTCATTCGCTATGACCAATGGCGCTACACGCGCTGGGAACGTCGCGTGATGCGCCAGGCCACCCAGGTGGTGGCGGTCACCGACAGCGATGCGCAGGTGCTGGAAAAAATCGCCGGCAAACCGGTGCCGGTGGTGGTCAATGGCGTGGACTGCGATCACTTCGCCGCTGCCCGTCCTGACCCGTCGACCCGCCGCGTGTTGTTCCTGGGCAACTATGAGTACGCGCCCAATGTGGATGCCATCGAATGGGCCCTGGATGAAATCCTGCCCAAAGTCTGGGAACACTGCCCCGACGCGCGCATGAGCGTATGCGGCTTCGGCATGCCCGCCAGTTGGCGCGAACGCTGGCAGGACCCGCGCATCGAATGGCAAGGCTTTGTGCCAGACCTGTTGAGCCTGCAATCGACCTGTTCGGTGTTTCTCGCGCCGTTGCGCCATGGCGGTGGTTCCAAGCTCAAGGTGCTCGAAGCGCTGGCCGCCGGCCTGCCCCTGGCCAGCACCGAACAGGGGGTGTCGGGCCTGGACCTGGTGGACGGCCTGGATTATCTCGGCGGGCAAACCGCCGTCAGCCTGGCGGACGCCGTGGTACGCCTGCTGCAATCGCCCGAAGCCGCCGCGCCCATGGGTGAAGCCGGGCGCGCCTATGTGCGGCGGGCCCATGACTGGAGCGTTGCCGCCAGCCAACTGGAGCAGGTGTACGCTACCCTGTCGCCGCTCAATCAAAAGGAGCCCGTATGCGTGTAGGCCTGGATTACCGCACCGTCGGCACCTCACCGCAATCGGGCATCAGCCGCCAGGTGTATGCGCTGGAAAGCGCCCTGCGCAGTTTGCCGGACCTGGAACTGGAGCGCTTTACCGTGGCGCCCCTGGGCGATCAAACGCGGTTGCAGGCGCACTGCCCGGCCTGGGGCTGCGCGAAAACGGCGATGCACCAGCCGCAGAATCGCCTGCGCTTCGAAGCCGGTTTTTTACCCCGCGCCCTGCGCGAACAGCACATCGATCTGTACATCAGCACCTTCAATATGGGCCTGCCGTTGCCGCCCCGGCCCACAGGGTTGCGTACCGTGGTGCTGCTGCACGACCTGTTCCAGATCACCCTGGACAACTACCACGCCAGCCGCCTGAAGGCACTGGTGTACAAGACCACCGATCGGCTGTCGATTGCCTATGCCGTGCGTAGCGCCGACCGGGTGTGGACGCCCTCCCAGTACAGCGCCGACGAAACCGCACGGTTGTTTCCCCAGGCAGCGGGCAAGATTCGCGTGCTGCCCAATCAGGTGGACGGGTTCAACGAACCGGCGGCGGACCTGTCGGCGCGCCCACTGCCCAAGGGCTTCTGGCTGCTGGTCGGCACCCGTGAATTGCGCAAGAACGTGCCGTTCCTGGTGGATGCCTGGCAGCAGGCGCGGCGCCTGTCCGTCAACGTGCCGGAATTGGTGCTGGTGGGCAGCCTGGAGCATTTGCCCGACGCCCAGCGCACCCTGGCGGGCATTCATGCGCTGAGTGGCGTCTCTGATGCCGAGTTGCACGGGCTGTACCGCCAGGCGTCACGTGTATGGCAACCCTCCTACGCTGAAGGTTTCGGTTTGCCGGTGATTGAAGCGTTGAGCGTCGGCACCCCCGTGGCCGTGGCCAGCGGCACCTCGCTGGACGAAATCACCCCGCCGTCGGCGCCGCGCTTTTCGCCCACCGATGGCCCTGCGTTGGTACAGCTGATGCTGAGCCTGGGTGAGCGCGGCGATGAAGGCACCCCCGAAGACCATCGCCAATGGGCCGCACGTTTCAATCAACACGCCTATCGCCGGCGCCTGGCCGAACTGATCGAGGAGCTGAAATGAGACTCTCCCTGGCAAGCCTCGTCGCTATCCTCCTCGGCGCGCTGTTTGGCGTGGTCGCCCTGGTGCTGTCACCGGCCAAGGCGTTTCTCGCCGTGATTGGCCTGGCGGCGGCGGTGACCATCCTGCGCTTTCCCTTCTGGGGCTTGTTGCTGTTCGCCCTGGTCGCGACCTTCATGCCCTACTCCACGCTCAACCTGGGCATCCGCAGTACCGTGAGCGAAGCGATTCTTGCGCTGACCTGGGGCGCGGTGCTGTGGCACGGTTTTCTGTCACGCCTGCCGGATGCGCCGCGCCTGGCCCGCCGTCCCACCGACCAGATGCTGCTGTGGCTGATGCTGTTCAGTGTGTTCCCGTTCATTGTCGGTCAGGTCAGCATCCACGCCGAAACCAGCGGCGTGGCCAACTGGCTGCGCTGGTTGCTGAACCTGTCAGGGGTATTTCTCGCGGCCAGGTTGTTGGTCGACTACAAGCGCCGCGAAAGCCTGGTGATCGCCTTGCTGCTGGGTACCCTGGCAATGCTGGTGATGTCGATCGCGGTGTTCGTGCGCACGCGCTCCGGGGCGGGAATTGCGCCGATCCTGGCGCTGCTCAATTACGGTAACTTCGACATGTTGAAATTCGGCCTGGAAGCCATGTCGTCGCGTATGGGTTCGCCGTGGATGCACCCGAATGCCATCGGCGGGATCATGGCGCTGCTGCTGCCGCTGGCCTTCTGTTACGGCATGACCGAACAGGGTTGGAAACGCGCGCTGGGACTGGGCGTGGCGTGCCTGGGGGCGGCGGCATTGCTGCTGGCCAGCAGCCGGGGGGCGATGGTCAGCCTGGCGCTGGTGCTGATATGGCTGGCCACCCGGCGCGTGCCTTACACCGGTCGCTTGCTGATGATCGGCGCGGCGCTGACCGTGGCGCTGGTCATCGCGTATCCGCCGTTGCAGGAGCGCCTGGCGACGATTTTCTCGTCGAGCAACGCCAGTACCGAAGTGCGTTTCGACGAGTACCGCATGTTCCCGCAGGCCGTGGCGGCGTACCCGTTCGGCATCGGTTTCAAGGTCGACCCGCCGGTACCGGGTACGCAGTTGCTGGGGATCTCCAACCTGTGGCTGAACTTCATCTACAAGACCGGCGTGGTCGGCATGCTGTTGTTTATCGCCGTCACCGTGCGCTGGTGGCGTGAAGCCCGGCCGGAAAAAGGCCCGATCCGCCTGACCAAGGACAATGCGCTGTGGCTGGGCAGCACGGCCGGGATTCTGTCGGCGCTGGTCAGCGGTTTGTTTGACCACTACTTCAGCTTTGCCGTGGTGATGGTGGCGCTGTTCTGGCTGATGGTGGGGATTAACGTGCTGGAGGCGCGCCGCTTGTTCCCGGCGCGCCTGCCCCAGGTCAAAACGGTGGCGTTTCGCAAGCCAGTACTTGATGGCGCGCGGTCCTGATGCTCGGTTCTGCCGCATGGCTGACCGTGGCAACTCTGTTGGGTCTGTGCCTGGGGTTTGCGCGCGAGTGGTTGCTGGTGGCGGCCTGGGGCGCGGGCGAGCGCAGTGATGCGTTTTTGATCGCGTTGTTCCTGCCCGAGGCGCTGCGCATGTCGCTGGCCGGCGGCGTATTGAGCGCCGCCGCGTTGCCGCTGTATCTGCAACGCGAGGACGACGAACGCCTGGACTGGCTGGCGGTGCTGTTTCCGGCATTGATGCTGATCGCCCTGTTCACCAGCCTGTTGCTGATGCTGTTGGCGCCCTGGCTGGTACAGGTGCTCGGCCCTGGACTGGCGGCCGGCGCCACGGCCCTGGCCGCCAGCAACCTGCAGATCGTGGCGTGGTGTGTACCGGGCTTGATGCTGCATGCGCTGTTCAGTGTTCCATTGCAGGCCAGCGAGCGCTTCGTGCTGGCGGGGTTGGGCTCGCTGCTGTTCAACCTGCCGCCGGTGACGTACCTCGCAGTGGCAGGCACCGCCAGCCAGCCGCACAGCCTGGCGCTGGCCTGCCTGGTCGGCAGCGCATTGATGCCACTGGCGCTGCTGCCGTCGCTCTGGCGCCAGGGCTGGCGACCCTGGCGCGTGCAGCTGTCGCTCGTCCCCTTGCGCGAACTGGGCCAGCGCATCGGCCCGCTGTTGCTGAGCAACGGTGCCAGTCAGGGCCTGGCGTTGATCGAGCGCCTGGTGGCGTCGCTGTTGGGGGAAGGCGCGGTGACCTGGGTCAACCTGGCACGCAAGCTGATGAACCTGCCGCTGATTGCGCTGATGAGCCTCAATCAAGTCCTGCTGGGGATGATGAGCCGACGCCAGGGCGATGAACGCCTGGCCCTGCTCAAGCGCGGCCTGGAAACCGCCAGCGTGCTGACCCTGCCGGCCGGCGTCGGCCTGGTGGCGGCGGCACCGAGCCTGGTGGCGCTGCTGCTGCCCAACCAGGCGGCGGGCTCGCCGCTACCGCCGTTGCTGGCATGGTTTGCCGTGCCCCTGGTGTTCGGTGCATGGAACGCCCTGCTCGCGCGTTACGCCTACGCCGCCGGCGATACGCGTCAGCCGCTGCGCTGCGAACTGCTCGGCAGCCTGGTCAACGTGCTGCTGCTGGGCGTGCTGCCGTTTGTGTTTGGTTTGGCTGGCATTCCGCTGGCGGCGCTGGCGGGCGTGGTCTGTACCGCGCTGCTGCTGATGCAACGCCAGGCGTTGCTCACCGCCCTGCCGTGGGCCCGGCATTGGCTGATCAGCACCGTGCTGATGGGGCTGGCGGCGCTGCTGTTGTTTCGAATCGAAGGCGTGTGGCTGCAACTGGGCTTGAGCACCCTGGCAGGCGCGATAGTGTTGCTGGGTATGGGGCTGTGGCTGAAGCCGTGGCGCAAGGCGTGAATGATTGTTCGGGAAGACTCAAATGAAACATCGCTGGATTCAAATGGATATCGCCAAAGGCATCGGTATCCTGGTTATCGTGTACGCCCACAGTTGGTTTGTCGCCAACTCGGTGGATTTGCTCTACCCGATCATTGCCTCGTTCGTGCTGCCGTTGTTCTTCTTTTTGTCCGGGGTGTTCTTCAAGCCCGAGCAGCCGTTCGTGGAGATGGCGGTGCGCAAGGCCGATGGCTTGCTCAAGCCGTTCTTCTTCACCATGTTGGTGTATGTGATCGTGCGCGCTGTGCTGCGCGGGCAGCCGTTGCTGCCGGACATCGGCGGCGTGTTTTACGCCTCGGTGGATACCATCCCGTGGCAGGCGTTGTGGTTTTTGCCGCACTTCTGGGTGGCGATCCTGTTCAGTTGGCTGATGCTGCGGCTGATCCAGCGCCTGAAGCTGCCGTTGCCGGGCGCTTGCGTGCTGGCCGGCGCGCAACTGTTGCTCGGCATCTGGATGCTGCCGTGGTTCTGGCAAGTGCCGGTCAGCGTCGGCGAGCAGACCTGGACCCTGCCCGGCCTGCCCTTCAGCCTCGACGTGACGCTGATCAGCAGCACCTACTTCATCTACGGCTACCTGCTGCGCGATTGGCTGCGTCGGCATGAGAGTTCGCTGTTGACCCTGCTGATTGCGGTGGCGCTGTTCGCCGCGGTGTTCCTCTATAGCCACGACACCATGGACCTGGCGCAGCGCCGTTACGACCACTGGTTGTGGACCAGCCTGCTGGCGGTGATCGGCGTGTACCTGTGCTGGGCGCTGGCGCGGGTGTTGATGGTGTCGACCCTGCTGACCCGGGTGATGACCTATATCGGCCAATCCACCTTGATCCTGTTGATCTTCCACGGCGAGATCCAGCACAAGACTTTCGACCTCATGGAGCGCCTGGGCCTGCATCCGCTCATGGCGGCGTGTGTGGGCTTTGTGGTGGCGGTGGTGGTGCCATTGCTGATCGGCGAAGTGATCAAGCGGGTGGCATTCCTGCGGTTTTTCTATTTCCCGTTTCCGCTGCGCAAGGCGCCTAAACCTTAAGCAGGACTGATGTGGGAGGGGGCTTGCCCGCGATAGCGGTGGGTCAACCAACATCGATGTTGGCTGGGCCGACGTCTTCGCGGGCAAGCCCCCCTCCCACATTTGGATCTGTACGCTCAGTCGTCCAGTTGTTGCGGCGCAGGCTTGCTGCCGGGTTTGGCCGGTTTCGCGCCCTTCGCTGGCACGGGTTCGACCGGTGCGGGTTCCGGCGCAGCAGCCGCCTCTTTCTCGGCCATCGGCATCTGGTCGATGGTACTGAAGAACTCTTTCAGATCGAGCGTATCCGGCGGCACGTTCTTCTCGAGTTTCTTGTCACCGTCCTTGCCCACCAGGATCACCTTGGTGCCGCTGCCGACACCGAGTTTGAGGGCGCGGATCAGCGCATTGGTCTCAGGCGGTGTGAGCTTTTTGCTGTCCTTGGGGTCCTTGGCGAACTTCTCGCCTTCGGCACCGATGCTGCCGAATTTCACGGTGTAGAGCACCATGCTGCGCTCTTCGAAGGACTGCTTGGTGGCAGGCTCTTCCAGTTGTTTCTTGAGCGTGGCCAACGTCGGGTTACCCGCATCGAGTTCCACCACGACCAGAGGACGGGTTTTGCCCAGCTCCAGCTTGAGCGGATTATCATCGGCAGCCAACAACGGCCCCGTAAAAGCCATCAAGGTAGCCAGGGTCAGCGACCGGATGAGCATGCGCACCTCCTTTGAATTCCATGCAGGGTTCTTGAGTTTCATGTCTGCGACAGTCAAATTCAAGGATGATTCCTACGCCACGTTGAGAAGCGTAGGTCAGGGCGCACGCTACGCAAGGGTTTGCAGGGCAGTGAGGCCATTGTTTCCTCTGATTACGAGACCTGCCAATCCGGCCAATGCCGGGCGAATACGGGTTGCACAACCGGGTCGGCGTCCACCCGCTCCAGGGTATGGGCAAAACCCGGGGCCAAATTGTGCAGCGCTTCCCGCGCGTCATCCCAGCGCGACACCGCCGCCGCCATGATGCCCAGCGCGTTGGGGATGTTGTCGTGCGTGAACAACTGGTCGGCAAACTGGTCGGCGAACACTACCCAGGCCTGATGCAGATAGCGCCGCGTGCCGGTGGTCAGTTGCGCTTGCAGGGTCTCATCCGCGTCGCCCAGCCAGCGTTGCGGGTAGTCGATGATGCCGATGGCCGAATAGCAATTGGCGGCGATATACAGCAGGCCGCGCAGAATCTGCGCGCGGTTGCCGGCCAGCAGGTCGGCCTGGGGATACTCAAGGCCCAGGTGGATCAGGATGGCGGCGCTTTCGGTCAGCACCTGGCCATCGGGGGTGACCAGGGTGGGAATCTGTTTCAAGGGATTGATGCGCGCAAGGGCTTCGCTGCCCTCGCCGTCCTGCCAGGAACTGGCCTCCACGCGATGCCACTGCACGGCGCAGCGTTGCAGGGCGATTTCGATCATGCAGGAACCGGACTCGTCGGTGCCGTAGAGTGTGTACATGGACGTTTGCTCCTGAGAGACGGGGGTTATGCGGGCGTTCGCCTAGAACAGGCCCATCTGACCGCCCACCAAAGTGCCAAAATCATCGTTCACGAACGGCAGGATCGCATCCGCCACGGGCTGCAATTGCCGGGTCACATAATGATCGTAGTCGATCGGCGCTTGCCGCACCTCCAGCGGCTCCGGACCATTGACGCTGATCACATAGCTGATCCAGCCGCCGCGCTGGTACTGGCGCGGGCGCCCGAGGCGGTCGTTGTATTCATCGGCCAGGCGTGCGGCGCGCACATGGGGCGGGACGTTGCGTTCGTAGTCATGCAGCGCTCGGCGCAGGCGCTTGCGGTAGATCAGCAGGTCGTCGAGTTCACCGCTCAAGGTGCGACGCACATAATCGCGGACATAATCCTGATGGGGCTGGCGATGGAAGATGCGCCGATAGAGCTCCTGCTGGAATTGCCGCGCCAGGGGCGACCAGTCACTGCGCACGGTTTCCAGCCCTTTGTAGACCATCTCTTCGCTGCCATCGCCGCGCACCACCAGGCCGGCGTAGCGCTTTTTGCTGCCCTCCTCCGCGCCGCGAATGGTCGGCATCAGGAAGCGGCTGAAATGGGTTTCGTATTGCAGCTCGAGGGCACTTTGCAGGCCGTATTCGCTGTGCAGATGGCTGCGCCACCAGTCGTTGACGTGCTGCACCAGCACCTGGCCGATACGACCGGCGTCCTCGTTGGAATGGCCGCTGCCGAGCCAGACGAACGTGGAGTCGGTGTCGCCGTAGATCACTTCATAGCCCTGGGCCTCAACCAGCTCACGGGTCTGGCGCATGATCTGGTGCCCGCGCATCGTGATCGACGACGCCAGCCGCGTATCGAAGAACCGGCAGCCGCTGGAACCAAGCACGCCGTAAAAGGCATTCATGATGATCTTCAGGGCTTGGGACAATGGCGCATTGTGTTCGCGCTTGGCCACTTCGCGGCCTTCGGAAACCCGCGTGACGATGGACGGCAGGCAATGACGGGTGCGGGAGAAGCGCGCGCCGCGAAAGCCTTCCACCGAGGCGCTGTCGTCTGGATGCCTGAGGCCTTCGATCAAGCCCACCGGGTCGATCAGAAAACTGCGGATGATCGACGGGTAGAGGCTTTTGTAGTCCAGCACCAGCACCGACTCATAGAGGCCCGGGCGTGAATCCATGACAAAGCCGCCGGGGCTGGCCTGGGGCGGTTTGTCGCCGAGGTTGGGCGCTACGAAGCCCTGGCGATGCATCAACGGCATGTAGAGATGGGTAAACGCCGCGACGGAACCGCCATTGCGGTCGGCAGGCAGGCCGGTGACGCTGGCGCGTTCGAGCAGGAACTTGAGCAGGTCGGTCTTTTCGAAAATCCGCGTGACCAACTCGCAGTCCTTGAGGTTATAGCGCGCCAGGGCAGGCTTGTCCTCGGCGAACATGCGGTTGATTTCGTCCATGCGCTGGTAAGGCGTGGAGATGTCCTTGCCTTCGCCCAGCAGGGTTTGCGCGACGTTCTCCAGGCTGAACGACTCGAAGCTCCAGGTGGCCGAACGCAGGGCTTCGATGCCGTCGATGATCAGTCTGCCTGCCGCCGCGGCGAAGTAGTGATTGCGGCTGCCGTGTTCGCGCCAGGTCATGGCTTCACCGCCGCGCCCGAGCAGGAGCGGCACGTTCAGGCGCTGGGCATGTTCGTGCAGTACGCGCAGGTCGAATTGCACCACGTTCCAGCCAATGATCGCATCCGGATCGTGGAGGGCCAGCCATTGGTTGAGACGTTCAAGCAGCTGGGCGCGGGTGTCGCAATAATCGAGCTTGAAATCCACCGCATCGCGCTTATTGGGTGGCCCGAGCATGTACACCTGGCGCTCGCCGCAGCCTTCAAGGGCGATGGAATAGAGATCGCCCTGCGCCGTGGTTTCGATGTCCAGGGACACCAGCTTCAATGGCGGGCGGTAGTCGGGGGCGGGCTTCATCTGGGCGTCGAGCAGGATGCCGCCTGCATCCGCAGTGCCGCCGAACCACACCGGGGCGGTGATAAAGCGTTCCATCATGTAGCGCTCGGGCGGCCGCACGTCGCCTTCATAGACGTCGACCCCGGCGCTGCGCAGGCGCTTTTCGATGTCCATCAGTTGGCGGTGCTGCCGGGCGTAGAGACCCAGGACCGGTCGATGATGGAAATCGCACAACTGCAACGCGCGCAACTCGATATCGCGCTCGTCCTTGAGCAGCCAGCCCAGCGGCTTGCGATGGATCTCGGGGATAAACATCACCGAGGTCTGCACGGGTAGGCGAATGCACCGAGGCCCTTGGTCGGTCGCCAGCCAGAAGCTGACCTGCGTACCCGCCGGAGTGTCGCGCCAATGCCGGGTCAGGACAAAACCCTGCTGTAAATCCACCGTACCGCACCTCGGCAATTGCTTTCAGGGCGTGATTCTACTCGGCATCCGGTCAAGGCGGCAGGTTAACTGTCATCTCACAAATCTGTTGCGGAATATGAATAACAATTACTATCATTCGCGCCGGAGTCGTATTCGCGCAGTGAGGAAGCGCACCGTGTTGCCCCCTTCCTCATCATTGACGGTTCACCGTCCGGATTGACCATGCCTCTGTGTAGCCGCCTCGCCGTGCCCTTTCGCCCCACCGTGCTTGCCCTTTTCTGCTCCTTGAGCGTTGCTGCGCAGGCCGATACCAGCAACACCTTGCAACTGGATGCCACGCGCATCGATGCCCAGGCCCCCGCGCCCGATGCGTTGCCTGCGGTGTACGCCGGTGGGCAGGTTGCCCGCGGCGGTCAACTGGGTGTACTGGGCAATCAGGACATCATGGACGTGCCGTTCAGCATGTCCTCGTACACCGAGCAGTTGATTCGCGACCAACAGGCGGAAACGATCGGCGATGTGCTGCTCAATGACGCGTCCGTGCGCCAGGCGTCAGGGTTTGCGAACCAGGCCCAGACCTTCATGATTCGCGGTTTGCCGTTGAATGGCGACGATATCTCATATAACGGCTTGTACGGCATCCTGCCACGCCAGATTATGTCCACTGACGCGCTGGAACGTGTGGAAGTGTTCAAGGGCCCCAATGCGTTCATTAATGGTGTCACGCCGGGCGGCTCGGGTATCGGCGGCGGTGTGAACCTGCAACCCAAGCGTGCCGGTGACGTGTCGCTGCGCCGTTTCAGCACGGACATCAGCAGCGATGGCCGGGTGGGCGAGCATCTGGATATCGGGCAGCGCTTTGGTGAGGATCATCGTTTTGGCGCGCGGATCAACCTGTCCCAGCGCGAAGGCGACACCGGTATTGACGACGAAAACCAGCGCTCGAAGCTGTTCGCGGTCGGCCTCGATTACCGTGGCGATGCACTGCGCCTGTCGGGTGATTTCGTGTACCAGAAGCAGCGTATCAATGGCGGACGCAACTCGGTGTTCCTGGGTAACGCGACCCACGTCCCGGATGCGCCTTCAGCGGATACCAACTATGCGCCCCGCTGGAGCAGCACCAATCTGGAGGACACCTTGGGCATGCTGCGCGCCGAATACGACCTGAATGAAAACTGGACGGCTTACGCCGCAGGCGGTGCCAAGCACAGCCGGGAAATGGGCCGATATTCTTCGATTACCCTGACCGACAACCTCGGCAATGCCACCTCCAGCCGCTCGACCATTGCACACGAAGAAGACAACGCCAGCTTAATGACCGGCTTGAACGGCAAGTTCCAGACCGGCCCTGTCAGCCACCGACTCAACTTCGGCCTGGCCGGCATCTGGACCCAGGCGCGCAACGCCTATGTGTTCAACGGTTCACCGGGGGCAACCAACCTCTACAACCCTGTGACCGGCGCCGCCCCCACCCTCAACACGCCGCGCAATACCCCCGGCACCGATTTCAGCGACCCGACCATTACCGGCAAGACATTCGTGCGCAGCGCTGCGGTGTCCGACACGCTTGGCTTCTTTGATGACCGTCTGTTGGTGACATTGGGTGCACGTCGCCAGCAAATGGTGGTGCAGGGTTACAACTACATGAGCGGAACGCGCACAGCCAACTACGACGAATCGATCACCACGCCGGTCTACGGCATTGTGTTCAAGCCATGGGAGCACGTATCCCTGTACGCCAACCGCATCGAAGGCCTGGCACAGGGCCCCACCTCGCCGCTCAAATCCGGCGACCGGACGATCATCGGTGGCGGGCAAGCCTTCGCACCGGCGCGCTCCAAGCAGATCGAAGCGGGCGTCAAGGTCGACATGGGCACCTATGGCGCCACCCTCGGTGTGTACCGTATCGAGCAGCCAGGCGCAGGTTATGCGCAAGTGATCGATGCAACCACCGCGCGCTATGTACGCGAAGGTCAGCAGATCAACAAAGGCGTCGAACTGAACGTCTTCGGCGAACCGGTAAGTGGCCTGCGTTTGCTCGGCGGAGTGACGCTGATGAAGACCGAACTCAAGGGTACCCTCAACGGTGCCAACGACGGCAACCGCGCCATCGGCGTTCCTTCCTTCCAGTTCAACGCCGGCGTGGATTGGGACGTCCCCGGCCTGCAAGGTGTGACCCTCAATGGGCGCATGCTGCGCACGGGCGGCCAGTATGCCGACGCGGCGAACAACCTGAGCCTGCCCGCCTGGAACCGCTTCGACCTGGGCGCGCGCTACACCTTCACGCTGGCTCAACGTGAGATGACACTGGGCGCTACGGTGGAGAACGTCGCCAACGAGAAATACTGGGAATCGGCTCAAGGCGGCTTCCTGAGCCAGGGTGACCCGCGGGTGGCGAAGTTGTCGGCGACGATTGATTTCTAAATCCACGGTTGTTGACGTCGGGCATCAGCGTTGATGCCCGTTCGCGTCAGGCTCGCTGGGCTTTGTTCAGATAGTTTTCGATGTTGCCCATTTGCTCATCCCAGCCTCGGGAATTCATCTTGAACGCTTTCTGGCGTCGAGCCTGGGGAACGTTGTCGAAACCGGATTCCACCACCCGCAGCAGAATGCCCGGTGCGCGATCCTCAACCGTGAATTCCACCAGCGTCGGTGCTTCCTTGTCGTAGTCGATATGTTTATCTACCGCGAAGGGATGCCACCAGAAAGAAAACAGGGTTTGCGGCAGGATGCGTTCGATCCTGGCCTTCCACACTACATGTTCGTAGCCTGGGTAGGTGATCGGCGCTTCGAGGGTTTCTCCGGCCACAAAGGTCTTTCCCTTGAGGGCAATACCGAACCAATCGCCAAATCGCTCAGCATTCGTGAGCGCTTCCCACACTTGTTTACGTGATGCGTTGAGCAGGACTTTTCGTTCGATGCGATCTAATACGTGCATAAGACACCTCCTCCATTGAACACTAGGCGACATCGACCAATGCGCAACTTTTGGTTATGCGCGATGATGATGAGCCCATCCTTGACTTGGTCATAGGGTATGACTGAATGCTCGAAGGGAAGTTGCCTTGCACAAATGTGTGGGCTATCGCATGGATAGCCCATGGGAGTGGCAGTGATCTAGACGTGGGGATCGCCAGGCGCTTTGGCCGGCGTCGCATATTGCGGCTTCAAATGCCCCTCCTGGTCGAGCAGCCAGGCATCCATGATCTGGCGCACCACCGGGCCCGCTACACGGCCGCCGGCCTCGCCGTTTTCGATCATCACTGAAATCACGATCTTCGGATGTTCGGCTGGCGCAAAGCCGACAAACAAGGCGTTATCGCGATGACGCTCCAGCGTCTTGTTGCGGTTGTAACGCTCACCCTGCTTGATCGCCACCACCTGCGCGGTACCGCTCTTGCCGGCAATGCGATATTGGGCACCTTGCGCGGCCGCGCGGGCGATACCGCGCGGGTCGTGCATCACCAGTTGCATGCCGTGGTTGACCTGTTCCCAGTCACGCGGGTCCTTGAGGACGACGTTGGGCATCGGGTTCTCATCCACCGGTGGCACGCCGTTGATGGTCTTGGCCAGGTGCGGCCGGTTCCATACCCCCTTGTTGGCGATCAGCGCAGTGGCCTGGGCCAGTTGCAGCGGCGTGACCTGCATATAACCCTGGCCGATGCCCAGGATCACGGTTTCGCCGGGGAACCAGGGCTGGCGGCGTGTGGCGCGCTTCCAGGCCTGGGAAGGCATCAGGCCGGCGGATTCTTCGAACATGTCCAGGGACACCTTCTGACCCAAGCCGAATTCGGCCAGGTAATCATGCAGGCGATCGATCCCGAGTTTGTGGGCCAGGTCATAGAAGTAGGTGTCATTGGAGCGCATGATGGCGGCGTCCATATCTACCCAGCCGTCGCCGCTGTGGTTCCAGTTGCGGTATTTGTGATCGAAGTCCGGCAGCTGGTAGTACCCTGGATCGAACACGCGGGTTTGTGGAGTGACCACGCCGCTGTCGAGACCTGCGATGGCCACCTCGGGCTTGATGGTCGAGCCTGGCGCATACAGCCCGCGCAGCACGCGGTTGAACAGCGGGCGATCGATGGAGTCATGCAGCGCGGCGTACTCCTTGAAGCTGATGCCGGTGACGAACAGGTTCGGATCGAAACTCGGCTTGCTCACCATGGCCAGCACTTCACCGGTTTGCGGGTCCAGGGCAACCACCGAACCACGACGATCGCCCAGGGCTTCTTCAGCAGCTTCCTGGAGCTTGACGTCGAGACTCAAGACAATGTTTTTGCCAGGGACAGGGTCAGTGTGCTTGAGCACACGCAGCACCCGCCCCTGAGCGTTGGTTTCGACTTCTTCATAACCGACGTGGCCATGCAGTTCCGATTCGTAGAAGCGTTCGATGCCGGTTTTGCCGATCGATTGGGTGCCGCGGTATTCCACTGAATCGAGGGCTTTGGACTCTTTCTCGTTGATTCGTCCGACATAGCCGATGGAGTGAGCAAAGTGCGCGCCCAACGGGTAGTGGCGAACGAACTGGGGTTCAACGTCCACACCCGGTAGACGGAATTCGTTGACGGCCAAGACGGCGATCTGCTCTTCGGTCAACTCGTAAAACAGCGTCACAGGAACAAACGGGTGACGGGCCTGTTTGAGCGCTTTGTCGAAAACAGCGCGATCTTCGGCGGGCAGATGCAACAGATTGACTATCGCGTCCAACTCACCCTTGAGGTCGGTGGTGCGCTCGCGGGTGATAGTCAGGTTATAGCTGGGTCGGTTGTCAGCCAGGACCACACCGTTGCGGTCATAGATCAAGCCGCGCGTGGGGGTGATGGGCAGCACGTGAACGCGGTTGTTTTCGGAAATAGTGGAGTGATAGTCGTATTGCACTACCTGCAGGAAGTACATCCGTCCCACCAGGGCGCAGGTGATCCCGATCACCAGGAGTGCACAGGCGAGCAAACGTTTGTTGACCAGACGGTGTTCTTTTTCGTGGTCCTTGATGGGTATCGGCTCAGGCATTTCTACAGCATCTCGTTGAAAAAGGTCGACGCCGCGTCCTGCGGATAAAGATCAATCCTTGTGAAAATGTGCTGCACCATACCAAAAATGCAGAAACACTTTTTATCGATTTCCCTCAACGGCGGGTTATTTCATCCAGGCAAGCGAGGGTGCAGTGGTGAGCGATTCAGGGGGCTGTACGCATCTGGCAAGGCCGTGCTTTTTTAACGGCCAAAACAAAACCCCAACTGCTTTCGCAATTGGGGTTTCGGAATTTAATCTTGACGATGACCTACTCTCACATGGGGAAACCCCACACTACCAT